>CAZYVD010000005.1:0-84516 GCA_964651045.1 uncultured bacterium | reverse complement strand
GATGTTAATCAATACATTATCGACCTGGAAGTAGGAGATTATTTCGATTCCTCTTTTCTTTATATCCTCGAGCGCACCATTTTCATAAAGGGCAAGCAGTGATCCTCCATGGCCATTAGGGCTTACAAATATATGATCCTTTTTGTCAAGAATCAGTTTTCCATTTTCATCGAGTGCTGCAATCATTCTCTGTTTTACAAAAAAAATATCCTCTCTGTCAAATCCAAAAAAATTGTTTTTAATAAAAAATTCTCTTGTTTCTCTATCATTTGTCTCGCTTGTCATTATGTACCAAGGTATCTGTATGTTATATCTTTTAGAAGCAGCCATTATCTTTTCTGCATATATCTGGAAAAGAGACTTTCCAGTAACCGGCCCAATAGGGAAACACCCTTTAGGGCCACTGAATCCAAGCCTTGTTGCCTGACCTCCTGCAACAAGAAATGCACACACGCCACCCTCACATATTTTCTTTTCTCCTATCGTGCGGGCCTCATGCTCTCTTCTCCTCTCCTCCTCTGTCTCTGGAACTCTTATCACATCAACGGGCTCCATCTCGCATGCCCTCTTTTCTTCCCTTTTGAATTCATCGCACTTTTTCTTCAACCTGTTAAGAAGATCAAAATCAATAGACCTCAACTGATCGAGCAGCCTATTCCTCGACTCCTCGGAAAGCTCTTTCCACCATCTAAATATATGACCCTGTCCCTCTCTGTATACTCTCTCGACAATCTTGCGATCCTCTCTGTTTTTAACTTCAATCATTTTCAATCCTCATGCTCTGAAACCAAATACATAATAATTCCCCCGCATACTGCAACATTTATGGACTCTGCCCTGTCTGTGTGTACAGGAATCCTTATACGATAATCTGCACTCTTCAGAACCGACCCTGACAACCCTCTGCCTTCGTTTCCAAGTGCAACTACCACACTCTTTTTCCCTCTTATCAGCGATGGATCTTCCCTACCTGAAACATCGGAAGCAGCTACAGAAAATCCTCTCCCTTGTAGGCCCTGAAGAACAGAAAGCCACGACCCTGTCTTTCTTATCCAGAGCGATAAAATAGAACCTGCACTCGCCTGAACACACTTGGGTGAAAAAGGATCGGCGCATCCTTCTGACAGGAAAATTCCTGAGAAACCAAATGCTGCTGCCGTACGAATCAATGTCCCTACATTTCCAGGATCCTGAACATCCTCAAGAAAAAGGACATTGCTGCCGGCAGGTTCTGGTAGTGTGGAAGAATAGGTCTCCATCGGAACTCTTACCAGAGCCATCACACCCTGTGGGGTCTTCATTGCAGAAATGGAATTGTATTGTTTGGCACTTACCCTTCTTACTGGATATCTTTCAATATTACAGTCATGATCATCCCTTACTATCAATTCGACTATTTTCTCAGGGCTTTTTACCATTATCTGATTGATAGATCTTAACCCCTCGACAATAAAGAGGCCACTCTCTATCCGTCCCTTCTTTTCAACCAGTTTCTTATAAGAGGTGAGAGAGTTCATAAAAAGTCTCTTTCTGCAATTTATCAGGTACACTATTTTACAAGATTTTTTAATATTAAACAAGGAAATTTGAACGAAAAGTTATTAACTTGCGACTCTATAGATTATCTCTCTGTGGTATCCAGTTACTATTCTATAATATCCACTCAAATATTCATCAAGATCACTGTCTCCTGTATCGACTAAAAGGGGTCTGGCATGAAGCCTGTTTATTTTTTGTATTGTGGATATAATTATGATGTTTTCCTTTCCAATCTTTCGAACAACATATGGACTAATCTGCTGATTTCCCCTGCCCAGAATGAATCCCTGACCACCTATTGGAGTAATTATCAATTTTGCACTCCTTCCCTCTATTCTTTTAATTAGATCGGCCTCACACACATCTCTCTCTATCAGAGTTCTCTGTCCTATTATGTCGACCCCAATCAGAGAAAAATCAATGTTTAATTTTTTCTGTATCATGCTTGTTGTAGAACCGGGTCCAATAACATAAATGATATCATCAGACATCCCCTCTATAACATGATGGGCAATTGCCTCCTGTTCGTAGATCTCCTCCTTTGAGCTGCCCTCCTTGAGCCTCTGGAGCCTGTTTCTCTCATGGGGTATCTTCAAATATCCAAACAACTCACCATTTAAGATTCCCCTCCTGTAATCCTGTTCGCATAAATCCATTACCTCGGCCTCAACATGGGTTGTTATTCTTCCTTTCAGGTAGAGCATGGCGATCTCTCCTGCCTGTACTGGATTCCTAGCAAACACTGCCGATTGTATCTTAACTCCAGCAGGAATTCCGAGTACTGTAATAGATCTTCCAACAGCCGTGTAAATGTCTCTTGCCGTGCCATCTCCACCTGCAAATAGGATGATATCCACTCCAGAAGTCTTCATCAACCTTGCCGTTCTTATCGTATCCTCAGCACTTGTCATACCTCTGGCGATTTCCCCGATTACAGTAGGTTTAAATCCACACTCTAAGGCCAGATCTTCTCCCATAGATCCTCGAGGCGTTACGAGTTCTATCTCATCCTTTATCTTTGACAGAACCATCAAACAACACCTTGCCCTCTCCTCAGACCTAGGCGTTGCCCCCATTTCTATTGCCCTTTTTAAAATTTGCTGGCCGTCGGTTCCCTTAAGACCAACACTCCCTCCCATTCCTGCAATAGGATTTATGATCAGACCGCATGACTTCATTTATCCTCACAACTCTTCTTTTTCTTCAATCTGTGTTTTTTGAGATATGCTCTCCATGTGACTGCCCATTTCTCAGGGTCGTCAAACCAGCTCTCATCTATTTTGTGAACCACGCTTTTATGAGGTGCACTCTTAACAAGTTCTGGTTCCTTCCTTGCCTCCTCAACAACATGACGGAGTCCATCTAAATATTCATCGAGTTCTGCCTTTGAATACGACTCTGTTGGCTCAATTGTAAAGGGTTGAGGAACTATGAATGGATGATGGCTCGACCATAGATGAAATCCAAAATCACACATTCTGCATGTAATATCGTGTGTATCCACCCCTGTCTCTTCATAGAGCTTCTCCCATGTATACCTTACCTGTTCAATTCTACGCTTTCCACCCTTGAATGGAGAGTCTGCACCATCGATCTCTGTTATTTTCTTCAGCAGATAATTATTATTGAGCACTGCTATCTCTGCTACCTCTTTTAAACCCTCACTTCCGAGGCTCATGATCCAGGCATAAGACTTTAAAATCACTGGAAATACTCCCCAGAATGAACGCACCTTTCCTATGGTGTTTGGAAGATCAAATCTGAAAAAATATTTCTTTCCATCATAATCGACTATCGGCACAGGTAAAAATTGTTCGAGTTGCTTTACTACACCCAGGGCACCGGATGCAGGTCCTCCACATCCATGAGGAGCACCAAAGGTCTTATGAAGATTGAAAAAACACATATCGAAACCCGCCTCCTTTGCCCTTGTTATTCCAAGAATCCCATTTGCATTTGCCTGGTCATAACAGCATAGACCACCAGCATCGTGTACTATTCTGGTAAATTCATCGATCCTTGGATTGAATATTCCAATATCTTCTGGATTTGTAATAAAAAGAGCCGCCGTCCTGTCAGATACTGCCTTTTTGAGCGCCTCTATGGCCGGAAACCCGTCCTCATCAGGATAGATGGTTATGATCTTATATCCCTTTACTGCAACTGCAGCAGCATCTGATGGATGCGAGAATATGGTCGTTATTACCTCGTCTCTTTGTTCCTGGTTTCTGACCTGATGATATTTCTGCACAATAGAGGCCATGACCATTATTGCATGTGAACCAGAACTCGGCTGAAGAGTAAACCGATCCATCCCTGAAATCTCTCTGAAAAAAAGATCCATCTGGTGAAATATCTGAAGTGCCCCCTGCACACTATCTTCATCCTGAAATGGATGAATTTCTGCTGCCTTCTGAGACCTTGCTATCTGCTCGTTGATCTTTGGATTGTATTTTATTGTGCATGTACCCTGACCTATGTCGATGTTAAGATCTGCCCCGAGGTTCTGCTGTGAAAGCCTGAGAAAGTGCTTGAGCACTCTCATTTGACCAACTTCTGGAAGATTAGGAGGCAGCTGCCGAATCATGTTCTTTGGAAGGAGTGATGAGACTCCTCCAACACTCTCCACAATATCTGAATCGGTCTCTGGAGGCAGAATACCTCTTTCACCCTCATTTGAAAGTTCGAATATTATCTCCTCATCCCACTTTGCCTGATGAAAATTTCTCAATCTGCTTCCCCTTTTTATCTCCATTTCAAAACTCCTCGTTTTTTCTTTCTTTCTAGCTCAGTGCTCTTTCTACTGCATCGACTAGCTTATCAATATCTTCCTTAGAATGGGTCTCTGTCACGCAGTACAGAGCGCAATCCTTGAGCTCTGCAAACTCTTGTGTCAGATCTTTTCCACCAAATATCTTCTCTCCTCTCAGGAAACCATTAATCTCACTCACTCTCTTACCTGTTTTTGAGAAGTCGACAACAAACTCCTTAAAATGAAATGAATCAAATCTTATCGCTACACCCTCTATCTCTTTTAATCTTTTTATACAGTAGCCGGTTCTTTGAAGAATCGTCTCACCGAGCTCTCTCATTCCCTTTGGGCCCATCAGAGAGAGATATACTGCACTGGATATTGCCCACAGCGCTGCTGCAGTGCCTACAAACTCCTTTCCCTTTTCTCTCTTGCTAAAAGATGTTCTCCCATAGGCAACATCACCAAAACCCCACTCTCCTTCAACATTGGTTTGTGCAATACCAAAAAGACGAGATGGATACTCCATAACAAATCTTTCCTCGTCTGGTGTGGCAATGAAGCCCGCAAGTGCACCTCCAAAATAGAGATGATTGCCAAGGCCCTGTATGTCGCCGCACACGATATCCGCCCCATATTGAGCAGGTGGTTTTATCACTCCAAGGGAAACAGGATCTGTTCCAACAACAACCAGAGAGCCATTCTCATGTAAAAGCTGCGATATCTCCTCCCCATGCTCCTCAATGAATCCCAGATAAGATGGATTCTCAAAATAGAAACATGCAGTTGTTCTTGAAATCTTTGATTTTAAGTCGTCGATATCTATCTGACCAGTATCTCTATCGTGTCCTATTAACTTTATCTCCATTGCAGGGGAGCAGTAATTTCTTATTATCGATAATCTATCTGGAGAGATAGTGTCAGAAATCAGCGCCTCTCCTCTGCCCGTTATCCTTTCCGCCATTCTTATTGATGTACTCGCCGACTGCCCCCAGTCATATGTGGGTACATTCACAACATCCATGTCTAAAAGCTCGGCCATGAGGCTCTGATATTCGAAAAGCGCCTGAAAACGACCATGATCCTCATAGGGCTCACCAGCATAGGCAGTAAGAAATTCGGCCCGTCCAATAATCTCATCACATATTGCAGGAACATAGTGTTTATAACATCCACCGCCAAGAAAGCTTATATTTTCCTCACACGTCTGGTTTTTTGAGAGTATCTTCTCTACATGGCTTCTCAGCTCCTGTTCCGACCGGAGGGGTCTTGGCAGATTCATCTCGCCCCTGAATCTGAGACGCTCTGGAATGTCCTCATACAGCTCATCAATTCTATTTATTCCAATCTCCCTCATCATCTCTCTTTTTACTTTTGGAGAAGAGTTTGGAATATATGGGTGAGTCGGTTTTTCTCGTTCACTCATTGGAATCCTCCAGTTTTATCATCAGGTTCAATTGTTAATCATGCTATTCCACCGCCATCAACAATTAGATGTGCACCTGTTACCCACGAAGACATATCGCTGGCAAAAAAGAGAACAGCATTTGCCACATCTTCGGGCCTTCCGAGCCTGGCCAGCGGCCTGTGTTTTGCACACGACTCCTTATACGACTCATCATATACGCCTCCGAGCTGCTCGCATTCACTCTTCAGCATTGGTGTATCAACATCTCCAGGACAAACACAGTTCACCCTGATGTTGTCTCTACCATGATCTATAGCCATTGCTCGTGTCATGTTTAGCGTGCCGCCCTTCATTGCACAGTATGCAACTGCATTTTCTCCTCCCTTCAGCGACCAGCCCGATCCTGTGTTGATTATGCTCCCCCCTCCACCCTTTTTCATATATGGTATTACATATTTAGACAGAAGATACTGTCCCTTTAAAGAAACATTAAGAGCTAGATCCCACTCCTCTGGCATCAGATCAACAACATTTTTCCGAATGGCAATGCCCGCATTGTTAAACAAAATATCTATTCTTCCAAATTTTCGAAAAGTAGCCTCTGCTGCCCTCCTGCAGTCCTCTGGTATGCTGACATCACAGTGAACATATATAGCAGATCCGCCGTCTCTATTTATCCTCTCTACCTCCCTTTTTCCTTTATCATCATTAATGTCGAGAATTGAAACTGCTGCCCCAAATTCTGACAGCCTGTTTGCAGTTGCAAGCCCTATACCCGAAGCGCCTCCTGAAATCACTGCCACTCTGCCACTGAGTGAAATCAACTCAAAAGAACTCTTCTTTCTCATTTTCCATACACCCTTTCATTTACCTTGTGAAAACTCCGTATTAAACTATCCTCTACCTATCTCCCACCAGCAGGAAGATGTTCCTCCAGATATTTCGTAAGAAGCCCGAAAAGATGAACCCTTGTATTTTTACCTTCATATATACCATGAGACCTGTTTGGATATATCATAACAGAAAACTGTTTATTATATTTTACCAGTTCGTTGATCAGCTTTTCTGTTCCCTGATAGTGAACATTATCATCGCCAGTTCCGTGTACAATTAGTAGATCACCCTTCAGATTCTGAGCATATGAGATCGGTGATCCATTTTTGAATCTTTCTGGATTATGTGATACCAACCCCATATACCTCTCCTGATAGATTGTATCATAAAGAAGTTGATCAGCAACTGGTGCCACTGCCATTCCTACATGATAAAGATCTGGATATTGAAACATTAAGTTAAGGATCGAAGATCCACCTCCACTCCATCCCCATACTCCGATTCTAGTGCCATCGACAAAATCCCACTTCTTTATCTCCTTTAATGCAGCGGCCTGGTCTGAAATGTTCAATATTCCTATCTTACCATATATGGCCTTTCTCCACTCTCTGCCCCTTGGACAGGGAGTGCCTCTGTTGTCAATGCTCATAACAATATATCCGTGCTGTGCCAACATCAGGTGCCAGAGGTATCTCTCCCCACCCCATCGGTCCTGAACAGTCTGGCCCCATGGTTCACCGTAGACATAGAAAAGCACTGGATATCTTTTTGATGAGTCAAAATTCCAGGGCTTTATCATCCATCCATCAAGCACTGTCCCATCTCCAATGTCGACTCGGAAAAATTCTGACTTCACCCTCTTAAGAGCCTCAAAATTTTCATGAAGCCTTTTGTTTTCAACAAGAATCCTCACACGATTGTGATCTGGAAGAGTGACCAAATCAATAACTGGAGGAGTATCCATAGCAGAATAGGTATGTATTGCCCATCTGCAGTCAGGGGAGATCTGATATTGATGATTCCCATCCATTCCTTCAGGTGTTAGTCGTTCAGGATCTCCACCCGACATTTTAATGCGATAAAGATAACGGCTCTTTGGATCATCTGGAGAGGCAATAAAATATATCCATCCCTCTTTTTTGTCTACTGCCTCGACACTTACAACATCATAATCTCCCTGTGTTACACATCTAACATTACCATTTATTGAAACGATATAGATGTGTCGCCATCTGTCCTTTTCACTAACAAAAATAAAGCTCTTTCCATCATCTATCCATTCAACATCATCACAAACATCCACCCATCTGTCGTCAGTGTCAATAAAAACTATCCTTGTATCGCCATTTTCAGGATCACATAGAATTACCTCGTTTCTATTCTGGAGGCGGTTCAGATGCTGGATCAATATATGCTTCGAATCAACACTCCATTTCATTCTTGGTATGTAGTGATTCCTTGGATCATCATTCAATCCGATCCAAATTGTCTCTCCTCCAGACGATTCTAAAACACCGACACGACATGAGGAGTTGGTAGTTCCGACCTTGGGATACCTTATGGGAATCAGTCTAGGATAGATGGAGTCTGTATTGTTTATCATGAAAAAGGTTCCCACACCCTCACTGTCTAACTGCCAGTATGCTATCTTTTTACCATCAGGACTCCACCGGAAACCATCCCTGCAGCTAAACTCTTCTTCATAGACCCAATCAAAAGTGCCATTTATCAATGTCTCCGATCCGTCAAAGGTCAATTGTTTTATCTTGCCGCTTTCTATATCCTCAACATAGATGTTGTTTTCTCTAACATATCCCACACTCCTGCCGTCTGGAGAAAATTTGGCAAACATAAGCGTTGATGGCTCTGCATTTCCACCAAGTTTATGAAGTTCAGAACTCTCTATATCGAGCACCCAGTAATCTCCTCTTGTGTTCTGACGCCATACCCTTTTTGTATTTGTGAAGATGAGAACCTTTTTCATATCGCTCGACCACGTGTAGTCCTCTATTTCGATGACATCACCACCCCTCTGCTGAACTAACTTTGATACAGGAATTAGTATGGTCCTCTTTCCAGATTGAGGATCGTACTTTACTATCTCCTTACCTCCCAAATCTTTCCCAGACTCCTCAATCGTTGTGTATCCTGAGCCATCAGACATCCATTTAACAGGGCCAAAGCGCTGTTGTCTAAAATCCAGAGAATTGAAAATTCGATCCAGCGTTAGAAAACTGGGATCCACCTCCTGGGCAAACATGATCAAGGGAAGCAGTAAAACAAAAAGCCCAAATAGCCATTCTTTATTCCTTCTCATTTTAACCTCCATTAATTTCAAAATATCCTGTATAATGATTTCTTTAATTTACTTCGTTTTTCATCCAGCGGAGTGATCCTAAAGCTGTAGTAGTATTCCCTGCCATCGAGAAGATACTTCTTATGTGGTCTTGCACCCCAGCTATTGTCTCCACCGACTCCAATCTGTTTATAATCTATGTGAACAGTAACACAATCGCCAGGCTTTATCCTTCTGCCATGTCTGTATTTTCTTCCACCATCCGAACAATCTAGTATCTCATAATCAAATTGATATGCACTAAAATTGATAAGCGGTCTGCCAACAAACAGAAGAGATATTCCATCCTCTCTTGAAAGCAGTGCCCAGCGAACATCGGTCTTGTTTCCGGTCTCCTGCGGCCTCACATAGGGATGATACTGATCCCAAACAGATCCCGAATAGACCCCCACCCTGGCACCACTCTTCCTGTCCCAGTAACTCTCATGCGGTCCGCGTCCATACCAGGTAACAGTATCAAACTCTTTTGGAAGAGTCATGGTCATACCAAATCTAACCATTTCGGGAAGAGTATCACACTCAGTACAGAATCTGTTCTCAATCACAATTTCGCCTGTGCCATAAAATCTATAAGTTGTTCTGTAAGAGGAGTTTCCGGCAGCAAGTGTTGAGAAGACATCGGCCCTAATCATCTTGCGATTCACCTTCTTCACTCTTATGCTGTCTATCCTGCCCTCTAAAGAGGCCCGTTTCCATATTCCGCATCTTTTGACCATATTATTTCCAAGATCGTTGTCTGTTGGTGCTCTCCAGAAATAGGGGGCAGGGCCTTTTATCAGAATCTCCTCTCCCTGATAGATAAACGACTCCAGGGCAGCTTTTAACTTATTAAAGAGAATCGTGAATCCTTCTCCTTTAATTCTAAAATTTTTATCATCTTCTCTTAATTCGACATCAGGAAGGGACTGTTGATCGATCCTTATTTTTTGTCTATAAATCGGAAGCCTGAATTGATCCCATGCAACCTCATATCCTTCTGGAATCAGGGGGAAGTTGCCTTTTGACAGAAAACTAATCGTGAGGTGGTACTCCACTCCAGGCTCTGGTGTTATATCTGGTAAACCTATCTTGACAATTCTGCTTGAATGGGGTGGAACTGCAGGAAACCATAATCTTGCCTTTTTAATAGTCTCACCATTTGCAGTCAGCAGCCACTGAACATCGAATCCGGAAAGATCGATAAAATCAAATTTATTGAAGATCTCAAAATATCCCCTCTTCAAATCGATGGGCCTAACCTTTATGTTCTGGTAAACTTTTTTTACTTCCCATATATGAGGATTGATAGAACGATCGGCCTGCACGAGTCCATTTGCACAGAAGTTTGAATCGGC
This sequence comes from uncultured bacterium, assembly GCA_964651045.1. GTDB lineage: Bacteria > Zhuqueibacterota > QNDG01 > QNDG01 > DSAB01 > CAZYVD01. The sequence goes on along the minus strand of CAZYVD010000005.1, from coordinate 74,293 downwards.
AAGAGAAGACGGTTCACCAAAGTCTCCACCATAGGCCCAGTAAACAGTACCATCTCCATCGACCTTCTGAATAGTCTGATCGACCCAATCCCAGATGAAACCACCCTGAAGATTTGGATACTCTTCAAATACATTCCAGTAGTCTTGAAGATTGCCCACACTGTTGCCCATGGCATGTGCATACTCACACAGAATAAGCGGGCGGGTCGGATCCCTGTCATGATATTTTCTAAGAAAATCGATATCTTTATACATAGGACATACTATATCGGTATGACTCCTCCACCATGCCGGCTGGTACTGTACAGGCCTTGTTGAATCGTGCCGCTTCAGCCACTGATATGTTATCTCAAAATTTTTTCCATCACCTGCCTCATTGCCCAGTGACCATATTATTACGGATGGATGGTTCTTGTCTCTCTCAAACATGCGCTCAGTACGATCCAGAAATGCTGCCTCCCATTGAGGATTATCTGTAATGGCACTGAATCCACAGGGGTGAAACTTCATGCCGTGTGCCTCTATATTGGCCTCATCTACAACATACAAACCATACCGATCACAAAGATCAAGCCAGTATGGATCATTTGGGTAGTGGCTGGTTCTTACTGCATTGATATTAAACCGCTTCATCATGGTTATATCTTTAAGCATCGTCTCGTGGTCTACATATCGGCCAGTCAGGGGATGTGTCTCGCATCTGTTTACACCCTTTATGTAAACGGCCACACCATTTATTAGCAGTTGTCCATCGACTATCTCGACTCGCCTGAAACCGACCCTGCTCGATATAACCTCAACAACACTTCCTGTATGATCTATTAGAGAGATGAGAAGTGTGTATAATTTAGGAGTCTCACAGCTCCACTTCTCTGGACACTTAACAACTGAACTAAAAGATAGACTCCTATAGGAAAAACTCTTTACCGATACATTCTTCACCATTTCTAGGACAGATGAATCTTTCTCCTGATCGTGCAGCCAAATCTTTACTCTATAATTTTCCGCATCATCTGCACTGCTGTTTTCTAGCTCCAGATCTACTTTAAATATACCATTATTATAACCTGTGTCTAAATCAGCTATGACTCTGAAATCTCTTATGTAAAACCATGGAGTCGAAAAAAGAAAGACATCTCTTTCAATTCCGCTGATCCTCCATGCATCCTGTCCTTCCAGATACGAGCCATCACTCCAGCGGTAAACCTCGGCAGCAATTGTATTTACTCCTCTTCTTATATATTTTGTGATATTAAATTCCATTGGTGTACGGCTGCCCTCTCCATATCCGACCTGATGACCATTAACCCAGAGATACATAGCAGATCTAACGCTGGCAAAGTGGACAAATACCTGTCTGTGTTCCCAGCCTTCAGGGAGGATAAAATCTCTTCTATACGACCCCACAGGATTCCAGTCGTGAGGAACCCTGGGCGGATCGGGCCTGAATGGATACTCCTCGTCCAGATATATTGGCATACCAAATCCCTGCAGCTCCCAATTTCCAGGCACCATTATATCATCCCATCCACTTATATCATAATCCTCTCTGTAAAATTCGATGGGCCGTGAATAAGGATTTCTTGAATATTTAAACTTCCATTTGCCGTTGAGCAGCAGATAGAATCGAGAAGATGAAGGCTCGTCCTTGAGTGCACACTTTACCGTTTGATACGGAATATATGTGGCATGTGGTCTGGTCCTGTTTATCCCTAAAACAGATGGATTCTCCCAATCGTTTAAAATACCAGAAACAGAAAATCTAAGCGGCAGAATCAAAAACAATACTGTATTAAGGGATATTTTAAAAATTAGACTCATCGCTGCGTCACTTATTGATAATATGTATAAAGTCTGCCTTCAAAATTTCTAAAAACAACTCTTTTATCACTCTTTTTTACTAAATAATCAGGAACCACCGGAACCTTCCCACCACCTCCAGGAAGGTCTACTACATAAGAAGGAATCGCCATGCCTGACACCCTTCCTGTCATAAACTCAATTATTCTCAGTCCTGTCTCTATAGACGTCCTGAAATGCTCTGTGCCCTTTGTAAGATCTGCCTGATGTAGATAATAGGGCCTTACCCTCATCTTTAGCAGGCGGCGCATCAGTGTAGCAATTATATGAGGATCATCATTGATCCCCTTTAGTAGAACCGTTTGATTGCCGACTGGAATTCCTGCATCACAAAGTAGGCCGCATGCCTCTTCTACTTCATGATTTATCTCGTCGGGATGGTTGAAGTGAACATTTATATAGATTGGATGGTATTTTTTTAGCATCTCTATTAATGAGATCTCTATTCTCTGAGGAAGAACCGACACTACCCTCGTACCGATACGGATAATGTCAACATGGTGAATCTCCCTGACCCTTGCAATGATCCACTCCAGCCTTTCATTTGAAAGAACCAGCGGATCGCCTCCAGAAATGAGTACATCCTTAATCTCTTTATGACTTTTGATATAGTCAATTCCCTCTTTCAACTCCTCATCTCTTATCTGTCTTGCCCTTCCAATCATTCTCTTTCTTGTACAGAACCTGCAGAAAACGGCACAGGTAGTCGATACGAGAAAAAGAGCCCTGTCCTCATACCTGTGGACTATGCATCGAACAGGACTGTAATTAGACTCAGATAGAGGATCGTCAATTCCATTTTGATCAATAAGCTCTCTTGGATCAGGAACAACCTGCTTAAATAGTGAAGCTCCACTCTCTTTAATACGTTCCAGAAAATAGCGATTTATGAAAATAGGATATACTCTGCACACCCTCTCCAGACTATCTCTCTCTATGTTCAGCTCTTGTGCAAGCAACTCTGGCGAAGATACTCCAAGCCTCATCATCTCTTTCCATTCACTACCCAAAATCTCAAGCCCTTCAGATTTATTAAACTATCTGTTCTGACACCGAGACAACGACCCTGCCATCAGATTCTTTGATCTTTGAGAAAAGTTCCCTTATATTTGAATCATTTTTAATAAGGAGAGTAAAATCATCCATACTCTTATCTGTAAGAACCACTAAAATAAAACGGCTGTTATTGCTAACATCACGAAACAATGATATCGTATATCCATGACCATGAAATATCTCTTTAAGATTGTTAAGAGCCTTTACAAAATTGCTCTGTCTCTGTTTTTGTAAAGTAAAATTGAGGGTTATCAATTTCATTATCTATAAAGCCGTTTTCTAATCTCCATACTGTGTAAGCAAAATTTTTCTTGCCGCCTCTACTGCCTCTCCAATCCTTTCCCTTCTCATTCCCCTGCACTGAACAAAAAAGGGAGAACCTCCACCCTTTCCATCAATCAATCTGCAGGGCTCTTCCAATATCTTTCGCATATCAAACTCTATATCTTTTGACCTCCCAAAGAACAGATAACCACCATCCCTGACCAGACCAAAAAGAGCTATGATTCCCTTTTCCCTGATCAACTTCTTTACAAGACTCTCTACATCTTCAAAATCAAAATCATCCACCACCTCACAAATCAACTTGTTGCTGCCAATTGTTTCCGCCCTCTTAATAAAATAATCCATCCTTACCCTGAGCAGATTCTCAGTAAGACGTCTCAACCTCCTCGACATCTCTAACTTGTCCTGCTGACCCTTATTAACTGCAAAGACCACCTCATCCTCTCCTGCTGTTAAAATTCTGCAAACAGCTCTCAAGGTCTCCATTTTCTTTTGATAATCACCCAAGGCTCTTCTGCCTGTAAGAAAATATATTCTTGTTCCACCTTTATAATGCTCCGACTTAATTACCTTAATCAGCCCAACCTCGCCAGTTCTTCTGAGATGGGTACCGCAGCAACCAGTAGTATCAAAATCCTCTATCTCAACAACTCTGATCTCCTCACTGACCTTTGGGGTCCTCCTGAGATGTACCCTGTCCAGCTCTTCTGGTCTTATCCATCTTGTTAATATTTCCCTGTCTTCAAACACAACACTGTTTGCAATCTCTTCTGTGTTTTTGATATCTTCTAATGAAATTTCAGATTTTTTCAGATCGATTGTAGAATATTCTGCCCCCAGATGAAACCCTATCGTCTCTGCACCAGCAGAACGAAGAAAAGACTGAGATAGTATATGCTGGCCTGTATGCTGCTGCATGTGGTCAAACCTCCTATCCCAGTCAATCTCCCCTTTTACCAGATCGTCCTGTCCAATATCACCATCTACTAAATGGATGATAACGCCCTTCTCTTCAATAACATCTACCACATCAACACCGTTCAATCTACCCCTATCACACGGCTGTCCACCAGATGTGGGGTAAAATAGTGTTTTATCTAAGACAATCCTCCTACCGCCGTCTATTAATCTCTTTTCCAGTATCCTGGCTTCAAATGTTCTCTGGTAGGGGGCCTCATAAAAGATTCGAATAGTATTCATCGGATCAATACTTTTTTAAAATTTTTAATGTCTCCTCAGGCCCTTTAAACCCTGTAAACCTATGAAGTTCATTTCTCTTTGGATCAAATATAATTACGGTGGGCATTCCAATGATATTATATCTTTTCTGGATACTCTTTGTTCTCTGATTGTTTTCTGTTAGATCCAATTTAACTAAAACATATCTATTAAGCTCTGAAATTACAGATTTATTCGACCACGTCTTCTCATCCATCTCGTGACAGGAACCACACCACTCTGCAAAAAAATCAATGATAACGTTTTCCCCTGTCATTTCTGCTTCTCTGAATCCATCCTCATCCGATTCCAGCCACATACCTTTTTGACTGGTAATCTGAGATGAAGGTTGCATGTGCATAACATCCACTCCACCATAGCAACTCGCAAACCCGAAGTATAAAAAGATCGCGCCCATCATAATCGCAACTATTCCAGCAGCCTTTCCTATCTTTCTTGAGAGCGATGAATCTCTATTAACAGGATAAAATGCTCCAATAAATGTTCCGAATACTATAAAAAATAGCGCCCACAATATGTTATAAATCAGTTGAGGCATAACCGGACGAATCAAGATTATGGAGAGAACAACGAGTGTAATACCAAATCCTCTCTCAATCCACTCCATCCAGCCGCCAGACTTCGGCATGTTTTTGATTATTCCTGAAAAAGTTCCTATTACTATAAACAGAACTCCCAATCCAAGCGAGAATGAAAGAAGCAGACCTATTCCCATCAACACCGATCCCGTTCTTGCTACCCAGGTCAATATTACAACAAGAAGGGGACTTATGCATGGCGAAACTATCAGACCTGCAAGCAGGCCTGTTAAAAATGCCCCCACAAACCCTCTTCCGCGTTTGCCTGCTATCTTTGAAGCAATAGAAGAGGGCATCTGCAATACAAATAGACCAAGCATTGAAAGACCCATAAAAAGGAAAATCATTGAAACAAATATCGTGACTGCAGGATGATGCGTTAATGAACCAAATAGTGATCCTGTTTTTGCAGCAATTACACCAAGAGTGGTGAATGTTGTAGAGATTCCCAAAACATAAAAAAGCGAAAGCATAAATCCCTTGAACTTTCCTCCAGAAGCCTGTGCTCCTATTACAGCCAGTGTAATGGGAATCATCGGATAAACACATGGAGTAAGGCTTGTTAAAAGGCCGCCTAAAAAGACGATTATGAATGCAAAGACCGATCCCTGCTCGAGTGCACCCGAAAGCCTTCCTGCTATTCCTCCCGTTTCAGCAGAGATTGAGCTAAAAGTATCGGTATCACTAATAAACACTCTGGCCTTTACAAACTTCTCCTCAGGACGATAACATGTCCCATCTATTATTGAACACTGCTGCACTCTTACCCTTATCACTATATTCTTCTCACCTGTGCCTATACCCTTTTTTACCGTAATTGGTATGTTTATTCCTACCTTCCCTTCATAATAGGAAAAACCGGAAGGCGTCATAACTCCATCGGGATAATCAGGCTTTCCAAACTCCATTCCATCGATCTCTTCAGGTACTACTTCAAAAAAACCGCTCCGAGCATCTGCAATATGAAATCCTGGGGATATTTCACACTCAACCACAAGCATGCCTTTTCCCCCGGCGCCTATGGTATCTGGCTCCACACGAGCTGAAAGCCTTATATTGTCCTCACTCTTCTGCGCATAGAGATGAGTAAAGAGTACAACGAATAACAATCCGATAATCTGATATTTTCTTAGTAGATTCATATTTCTACCATTCCGCTGATAAAGTTATATAGTGAACAGGTTTTAAAGTTCGATCAAAATTTGTGCCCCATCCAATATCATATTTTATTAAAAAGAAGCCGAGATTCATCCTTGCCCCGAATCCAACCCCTGCACGCAGATCATCAAGAACCGGCATCTTCAGAACACCAGCCTTAATCGGTCTCCACGACTTGTCATCCTCCCATGCAGAACCGATATCCATAAACATAACACCTCTTATGTTCTGAAAACCGAATGATAACGGCCATCCCAGGATAAGATATCGAATCAGAGGAAACCTGAATTCTATGTTTGATAAAATATATCTTGTTCCAATCATTTCATAGTAGTAGTAACCTCTTAGTGGAGTTGCAAAACTTGAGAAAAAGAAGAAATCTCCCGAACCCCAGTAATTCTCAGGAATCTGATTGTATCCATAATTGACCCAACCCATCATTCCTCCAAGCAGAAAACGCTGGGGATTTTTGCCCCCTGAAACTCCTCCTGCAAACCGCAACGCAAAGGTAAAATCACGGCCTATTTTAAAGTATCTTCTCCAGTCACCCTTTACAGTCCAGAAGTCGAGCCCATACTCCCTGCTTATCATTGGAGAGTAGCTTACCGAAAAATTTGATCGCCCCCCATTAACAGGACCGGTCATGCCCCAGACTGTAGCATCTGTTGTATATCCTAAATTCAACATCAAAATGTATCTCTTGTAGAGATTCCCCACATCCTCCATCTTTATCTGCCCGTAATAGTATGCAAGATATTCGTTTACAACTCCATAATCCCGTTGAAGGCCTATTCCTGTAACAGAAAAATCTAAACGACGATACTTACTGAATGGGTGTGAGAGTTGAAGTGTTACTCCATAATCCCTGTCTCTATAGTATCCCCAGTATAAATAGCCGTATTGATCCATGAAGTATGTAAAATAGAGATATGAGTAGTGGAAAAAAGAGATTCCAAAATCGGTCCTCTTTGGAAGATAAAAATATGCGAACTGGAAATTCGAATTCTTGATGTTGTAAAACAGATCTGTATAAATATTGATCTGGTGATTTCCAAGAATATCGGATAGAACAAGCATCGACGAACCCTGGAGCCCATAAAACTGATTGTATCCTGTTCCTCCTGTAATCAGGTCGGGCGTGAATCTTAATTTATATTTATTGCTCTTATACTCTCCCTTTATATCCTTAAACATCGATGAATCAAAAAAGGTCGTTGCCCTTGTCTTTTTTCTCTTACCCCTCCTGAACTCTTCTCCAAAAATATAGTTTTTGTACTTCTCAACCTTCTCCATACTTCGAGCAAGCACCACTCTTTTTTCTTTCCTGCTCTTAACAAACTCCGTTAATTGAAGTGTAATTGATCCTGGCTCTATCTCGAGTGGATTGTTTATAAGATAGATATCATAACCACCATTATAGTAAGAGGAAAACACCAGTCTCGATCCATCTCTCGACCATGATATCTGTGACACCCCTGTCAGCAGATTAGTTATTGGATATTCATCTCCACTACTTTTATCGTGTATGAAGATGTTATTTATGCCATTTCGATCAGATATAAAGGCTATTTTTTCCCCATCTGGTGAAAAGGCAGGCGACCTCTCTACTGCCTCTGTAAAAGTGCGGCGCACTATATCTCCAGTATTAACATTCAGTGTGTATAGATCATACTGGGAATAATCGTGGTTAAATATTTTAAAATCATCCCCTGTCTTTCTACAGTGATCTCTTCTATCAGAAACAAATGCTATCTCATCTCCTGTCGGAGACCAGACAGGATCCAGATCACAAAAAATATCGTCCGTAAGTCTGACTAACTCTCTGTTCTTCAGGTTTACCAGATATATGTCCGATCGACCAGCCTTAAGGCCCATAAAAACAATAGTTTTCCCATCTGGTGACCAGCTCGGCGAAAAAACTCCATCCAGATCAAACTTGAATATATCTACCACTCTTGCCCTCTTTACATCCAGGGTATAAAGAGCATCCCTTCCACCAGCCTTTGCTGCAAAACATATCTGTTTGCCATCTGGTGACCAGTCCATTCCTGGACGAGTCCAGTGCAACTCTTCAAATATATCAGACCTCTCACCCTTTACGAGTCTCTTTAGATTTCTGCCCGTAAATGTATCCATCAAATAGATGTCTATAAAATCTGAACGATTCGTCAGATACACCAGTTTATCACCCTTTGGAGATATTGCTGGAGAGTTGTTAAGGAAAATCCTCTCCTTTTGATGATCTGTCAGTCTCTTGGCAATGTCAGAGGGTTCGTCCCTGTTCTTTATATCGGGCCAGTAGATCCTGTGGAGATATTTGTGCCACTCCTTTGTCAAACCCTCAATATCCAGACCAATCGATCTCTTCAACCCTCTCTCAAGGCTGCGATACATACGAATACTGTTAAAAAGCTCTCCAATCTTTGGAGCTCCATATCTTGTACTTATAAAGTGGAGTACAGATTGACCACCCTTATATGCCATGTAGCTGTAGAGTTGAGAAATAGGCGGAAGGTTCTCATTAAAAGTAGCATCCCTCATGAACATATCGCTCTCTGTGTCCCACCCTCTGCTCTCATATTCTGCCAATCCTTCTACAAGCCATAGAGGAAGTTGAAAACGTGCCATAGCCACAACCATTGATCCTACTCTGCCGCCGTAAAACATCTGAAACATCACGGCATGGGTCAATTCATGATGTATTAAATGCCTGAACTCCTTGAAGCTCCCCCGAAACTGAACAACTATACGATCCTTGAAAGACTCTGTAAAGCCCTCAACAGATTCTTCCATTATGTATTGAGTAACATTTGTCTGTCCAAAATCGTTATGGCTGTTGTAAACTATTATTGGAATCCTTTTTTCGATTTCATAACGAAGGTCATTGACTATCGAAACATAACTCGATTCTGCAACCTCTGCTGTAAACTCCGCCAACCCCTTTCCACCATCGTAGTAGTATATATCAAAGTGGCTGGACTGTATATATTTCCAGTTGAAATCCTTATACTGAACCTTGTTTCTTCCAAAATACTGCGGGAGAACGGCTACTGGCAAAAACATTAAAAAAACAATTACAACACTACTTCTCAAAATTTTCTTACTGATCCTTTTCATTGTCTTATTCTCTCTAATAAAACAAGAAAGGCAGACAGTTATCTGCCTCTCTAAATCTTAGACGTAAACCTCTTCTACAAAATTTACATGTTTTCTATAATTGCAGCACCATACTCTGAACATTTTAACTTTGTTGCTCCCTCCATCTGTCGTTCTAAATCGTATGTAACCCGCTTCTGCTGAATCGTCTTCTCAATGCCGTGTACAATCAACTCGGCAGCTTCATTCCACCCCATGTGTTCTAGCATCAATGTTCCAGACAGTATGACAGAACTTGGATTAACCTTGTCCATTCCAGTGTATTTTGGTGCAGTACCATGAGTTGCTTCAAAAAGTCCAATATAATCACCCATGTTTGCACCAGGAGCCATTCCCAATCCTCCTACCTGTGCCGCACACGCATCCGAGAGATAGTCTCCATTCAGATTTGGTGTTGCAATCACATCATACTCATCAGGACGAAGAAGAACCTGCTGAAACATCTGATCCGCAATTCGGTCCTTTATAACTATCTTACCGTCTGGCACTCTGCCGTCAAAGTCGTCCCACAGCTCTTTTTCTGTAACAATCTTATCTCTGAACTCTTCCTTTGCTAATTCATATCCCCAATCCCTGAATGCTCCTTCTGTAAATTTCATTATGTTGCCTTTGTGTACCAAGGTCACTGATCTCTTTTTATGAGATATTGCATACTGTATTGCTTTGCGAACAAGCCTCTTTGTTCCAGTAACGCTTATGGGCTTTATTCCGATTCCAGAATCGCTCCTTATGTTCTTTTCCATCTCTTTATTCAAAAATTTAATAACTTTCTCTGCATCTGGGGTTCCCTGTTCAAACTCAATTCCTGCATACACATCCTCTGTGTTTTCTCTGAAAATTATTACATTAAGTTTCTCGGGATTCTTTACCGGGCACGGTACTCCTCTAAACCATCTGACTGGCCTTACGCATGCGTATAAATCCAGTTTCTGCCTTAAACCTACATTTAAACTCCTAAACCGCGGTGTGACAAACTCCGAACCACACTTAATGCATTTATCAGGCCTCTTACCATCAACATCATCCTGTTCTGCTGCACAAACAAGACATACATACTTAAAACCTCCGACAGGAGTAGTAAGCGGCCCTTTGAGAGCAACGATATATTCCCTTATTGCATTCACAGTATCCTCTGGTAGCACTCTATCGTTTCCATACAATTTTAATGCAGAAAGCCCTGCATGTATTTCAAACCATACGATTCTTCTCTTTCCTGAGTAGGCTTTTTTTACTGCTGCATCAAGAACCGGCCGCGTTGCTGCCATTATATCAACACCGATACCATCTCCCCTTATAAATGGAATTATTGGATTGTCAGGAATCTTTATCTCCCCATTTTCAACTATTATCTTTTCTCCACCCTCTGGTGGGATGATCTTCTCAAACTTAGTCATTGAACTCCTCCTCCTAAATAAGTACTATTTTCGAAGCTGCTTTTTGGTGTAGGCCAGTGCTCCACCGGCTTTTATTAGTTCTACATCCCTCAGGCTCATCGAATGAAAAATAGGAATCTCTGTTCCCTTTGTTCGATTTATCAAGGTGTGATCTCTCTCTTCGATATTCTTAACATCGATCTCAATCTCATCGCCCTGATCAATCTTGTCGTAGTCATCTGGATTCTTAAACATAAAGGGCACTATCCCAAAATTTATTAAATTGGCCAGATGAATCCTGGAGAACGACTTTGTGATAACAGCCTTTATGCCGAGATACATGGGGGCAAGCGCAGCATGTTCTCTACTAGAACCCTGACCATAGTTGGACCCCCCGACAATAAATCCTCCTCCTTTTTGTTTGGCCCTCTCAGCAAATGTTGGATCAATGACCTCAAACACATGTTCTGCAATTGCAGGAATGTTCGAGCGAAGAGGAAGGATCTTTGCTCCAGCAGGCATGATATGGTCGGTTGTAATGTTATCTTCTACTTTTAAAAGAACTGTTCCAGATAATATCTCTTCCAACACTTTCTGCTCTGGCAGGGGTTTTATATTCGGTCCTCTGATAATCTTCACATCTTTTGAGTCCTCAATGGGAGGTATTATCATCGAATCGTCTATTGGAAATTCATCCGGCATTTCTATTTCCACTGGCTCAATCCCAAGCTCTCTCGGATCTGTGATTCTGCCATTTATGATTGCAGCTACAGCAGTCTCTGGACTGCAAAGATATACCTCGGCGCTCTTTGTTCCGCTGCGCCCAAGAAAATTTCTATTAAATGTCCTCAGTGTCACTGCATTTGTCGGTGGAGAGAATCCCATTCCGATACATGGACCGCATACATTCTCCAGTATTCTTACACCTGAGGATACAATGTGGATCCAGTTCCCATTCTTTATCAGACTCATCACTACCTGCCGCGATCCAGGAGCCAGAGCTGCAGTTACATCGGGGTGTACCTTGCGGCCCTTTAACATCGATGATATCATCATCAGATCGCGATATGAAGAATTTGTACAGCTGCCCATTGCTACCTGATTTACTCTCTTACCCTCAAGTTCTTTGACGGGGACTACATTATCAGGCATGTGAGGCTTTGCAATTAATGGTTCGAGTTCTGAAAGATCAATCTCCACGATCTCGTCATATTCTGCATCTGGATCTGCAGAAAGCGCAACCCACTGCTCCCCCCTGTTCTGAGACTCAAGAAATCTTTTAGTCTGTTCATCACTCGGAAATATCGATGTGGTTGCTCCAAGCTCTGCACCCATATTTGTTATTGTCGCTCTTTCGGGTACTGTTAGTGTCTTTACACCTTCTCCACTGTACTCCATTATCTTTCCCACACCACCCTTTACACTCAAACGCCTCAGTACTTCTAAAATGATATCCTTTGCAGACACAAATGGTCTCAATCTTCCCCTCAACCTGATGTTAACCACACTGGGAGCAATTAGATGAAAAGGCCTGCCTGCCATGGCAAGAGCAACATCCAGGCCTCCTGCTCCTATGGCTATCATCCCTATTCCACCTCCAGTAGGAGTATGGCTATCAGAACCCAGAAGAGTCTTACCAGGCACTCCAAACCGTTCCAGATGAACCTGATGGCATATACCATTGCCAGGTCGCGAAAAATATATCCCAAATCTTGCTGCAATAGACTGTAAAAATAGGTGATCGTCACTATTTTCAAAACCTGATTGAAGAGTATTGTGGTCAACATAGCTAACAGACAGCTCAGTCCTGACTCTATCCAGACCCAGTGATTCGAACTGAAGGTATGCCATCGTGCCAGTTGCATCCTGAGTCAATGTCTGATCTATACGAATAGAAATGGGAGAACCCGATACCAATTCTCCCTCCACAAGATGTTCTTTTAATATTTTATAACTTAAATTCAACGCCATCTCTTCTCCATTTTCCTTTATGCAGATTACACATCCTTGGTTCTTGCCTTTTCCCTCTGCTTTTTACTGCTCAAGTTGAGCCTGCGCAGAGTCTTCCAGACAGAGAGTTTCCCGATCCTTATGAAGCCATACTTTTCTGTATCAAGCTCTCTTGCTATCTTTGCAGCACTCCAGTCGGGATGAAGCAGAGCTATTTTCTTTATCTTCTCTTCAACTCCAACAGGATCTGTTTGAAAATCTTCTTCAAGAACTTCATTCTCCTCACTGCACTGCTCTGCAACTATCTCCTTCTCCTCTTCCACCACCTTTTTCTGGGGTTCTATTTCCTCATCTATATCAACATTGAAGCTCTTGATAGCATCCTCGATCGTATCAAAGGATTTTAAAATATAATTAAACTCAAGCAGCTCAAAAACCTCATACACATCTGGAATCATTCTTGCAAGTTTTAAATCACCGCCTCGCTCTCTTATTCCTTTTATTTCGCTAATGAAGATTCCCCAACCCGCACTCGAAATATAGTCAACGTTTCCCAAATCTATTATAATTTTTACTATCCCTGATTTCAGAAGAGAATCCAATGCACGTTCAAGTTCCGATGAAGTTGTTGTATCTATATATCCTCCAACTTGAATTATTGAAATGTCACTATGCGGTCCTACCTTCTCAACTGATACCTGTATTCCTTCCATTTCTTTATCTCCCTGTGAGATAATACCAATTTATTCAAACAATTTAATAGAAAATTGGATTATTGTCAACTCTTTTTCAACTATACTTTCTGTCTGATTAGTTTCTGCATTCTTATTATTCTTTCTATAATGTCTCTTCTCTCGGGATTTCTTTTAAGTACCTCACCCCATTGAAGCACGGCCTTTTTATAATCTCCCTTATTGGCAAAAACCACTCCTAAATTTTCCAGAACATACTCATTATTAGGATCCAGCTCTCTTGCCCTTTCATAGGCCTTTCTTGCCTCATCGAGTCTTCCCATTTTAAAGAATGTATCTCCGAGATACTGACAAGCCTGCTGGAAATTTCTATCCTCTTCAAGAGCCTTGTTAAACTGTTCAATAGCTCTTCTGTACTGCCCATTTCTATAAAACCAGAGCCCTGCTTCTATGAACCTCTTCTTTCTCAGACTAGAACTCTCCTCATCCCCTCCCTCTATACTCTCTCCATGGGAAAGCATCGTCCTCCTCTCAAAACCCAACTCCTCCATTGTCTCTATAAATCCTTCATCATCTAAGGATTGTTCAAGCTCTTCCTGCTCTGTTACATCAGAAACTCCGATCTCCTCTCCAATGAGTTCATCTGCTATAGAATCGGTAATATTATCTTCGATTGTCTCAATATCCTGAGTCTCATCAGGTTCATTTATCACCTCTTCTCTTGTATCTATCTTCTCTTCTTTTTCTTCCAGACTTTCAGATTCACCCTCATCCACAAACAGTGTGTCGGACATACTGTCTGGTCCAATATCACCTTCAAGAAATTCTGAAAAATCTATCAATCCAAGATCCTGTTCTTTAATGGCTTGCTCCTCTGTAGAAAACAATTCCTTTTCTTTCTCAATCTCCCTTGATCTCTCCTCAATTATATCCTCAACCTTCTTCTCCTCTTCTTTTTTTATTACCTCAGGAGGCCTGTAAATATCAACTTCTCTCTTCTCTTTGCTCTCCATAATTACTCTTCCATCCAATGTAAGGAGGGGAGTCCCTGGCGGCTTCATTGGTTTACCCTTGTCTCCTCGCTCAACAAAAATCATCCTCAACTCTTTTGTGTTCAATCTGCTCCTTACCAACTCCTCATAAATTCGTCGCGGATCGATTTCTGTATTTCCATACCTTTCTGTCTTTAATTCCTCGCTGATTCTCTTGGCACCATATTCTGGATTATTTTTAATAATATCTATTATCTTTGCCTTGTCTTCTATACTTATGTGCCTCTCCTCAACTTCAGAACGCCCGACTTTTTCCTTTAATCCATTGACTCCAACACTGTCGTAAATCTTTTTATATTTATAATATGTAGAGGTGGAAACCCCAACCTTATTACAGGCTGCCTTCACACTCATCCCCTCTTCATTGACCATCTTTATCAACTTGGATCGCAAATTAAAGAGAACATCTTCAACCTTGAGTTTCTCCTTGATTACTACGAGTGTAATGTCATCACTCTGTGCGTATCCTTCGGTAAAATCTTTAATCTCCTCTTTTATCCTTTCCACAAAAGGGCCTGCCTTTAAATGTCCATACTTTCGAATAGCAGTTAAAAATCTCTCAACACCAAACTGATCCCTCCTCTGATTTATCGCCTCTGTTATTCCGTCTGTGTATAAGATTAGCAGATCTCCTTCCCTTAGACGCAGTGAATCGGATTGAATATATTTTCTGAAAAGCGATCTATCGGGCAGATTTATACCGATCGGAAATCCACGTGGGTTGAGGTAATAACTCTTCTTTGTGACCCCCCTGTAAAGAATCATGGGATTGTGCCCTGCACTCGCATAATGGATTGCCCTGTTGTGCGAATCGAGAATTATGTAAAACACCGTGACAAACATCCCGCGCTTCATGTCATTTATTACAAAATCGTTCACTCTTGCAAGAACATCTGCAGGATCTTTATTTCCCCTTGCCTCTGTTCTTAAAGCCGTTCGAATCATCGTCATAACAAGAGATCCAGGCACACCCTTGCCTGAAACATCAGCAACAACAATACCCATTGTATCCCTGTCTACCTCTACAAAATCAAAATAGTCACCTCCAACCTCTTTTGCGGCCTCATAATAAGATCCAATCTCAAACCCCTCGATCTCAGGAAATGCTGCAGGAAGCAATGTGTGCTGAATCTCCTGAGCTACCTGCATCTCCTTTTGCAGCCGTTCTTTCTCTGCAAGGCTTTCCTGCGACTTGCGGAACCTCTCTGTTATATCGCTGAAGGCCTGTGCAATCTCTCCTATCTCATCTGAAGAATCAAACTCCATCTCATCCTGGGCCTTGCCCTGTCCAAGATCTCTAACCCATCTCGAAAGCTTTTTAAATGGACTCATTGTAAAGTATACAAGAATAAAAACACCTATATAACCAGCTAAAAGTATGAGTGCAGAAATCCACATCAATCTTAAACGGGCAGACCTTATTTTATTTGAAATAATCCTCCTGTCAAGCAGCAAATGAACACTGCCCAACCTTTGTTCTTCTCCTTCTACACTTGACACAATAGGACATACTACATCATAGACCTTCCTCCCTGCCAGAACGCTCAACGAATCGGGAAGTGTGTATTCATATATATTTTTATCAACCCGCCTGGCATCCGGCGGCATCCTGTATTGTAAAAGAAGAATATCAGTAAGATTGGCCCCCACAATCTGACTTGTTGTATCCACTATAAGTGCCTCAACAGTGAGTGGCGAGTGATCTCTATACGACTTTGCAGCAAGTGCACAGAGATCCCATGTGTTATCATTTGCTATGTGATCCACAGAACTAATCGCTATAAACTTTGAAAGAGCACCTCCTACCTCAAACTCACTGTTAAGTATCCTGCTCTCCTGCTGAATGTAGAGCCTGACGAACCATACCAGTGCCAACGAGGTTAGAATTGCTGAACCTATAAGTGAGAATTTCATCTTCATCGATAGAGAAAGATCCGGCAGCCAGAACCTTCTTACAGGTGCAGCATCTCTGTTCTTTATTAGCCTTAGCTCATTTCCATCCACAGTCTTTCTATAATCTATATCATCAATCATTCTCCGCATTATGAATATCCCCAGCCCGCCCTTCTTCCCAATATCAATATACCTCTTCAGATCAGGATCACTGACTTTATTTGGGTCGAACGAGTGTCCCTTGTCTATGAGAGAGACGGTAATGTTCTTTTCCTTTATTACCATTCTAATGGTAATATCTCCCTTCCAGTCGCGATATGCATGTCTGATTATGTTTGTTCCTGCCTCATCCACAGCAAGCTTGAAGGCATTTATGATGCGCTCAGAAACTCCATATTTTCTCCCAGTGCGTGTAATGAAATCTCTCAACTCCTTCAGGTGTTCTATATCTGCAGGAACCCTGTGCTCTTCATAAATCGCTCTTTTAAACATTGTTGTTTCCTGTGTTATTATTTCCGATTGTCTTCAACTTTTTCTTTACCTGATCAACAGCCTTTAATAGATATATATTATAGGGATCTATCTTTAATGCCTTTTCCCACTCCTGGAGGGCCTTCTCATAGAGTCCGCTCTTATAGTATTCAATTCCCCGATTGAAAAAGACACGTGCCTCCTTGGACATCTTTTTTCTTCCCTTTGATCGAGCAAGTGCACTTCGATAGAACTCTTTTGCCCTCACATCATCAGGAAAATAATCGAGTGCCTTTTTAAAATATCGTACCGCCTCTTCATAGTTTCCATTATTGTACTGTTTCTGACCCTCCTGAAAGTTAGTCTGAAAGTCGACCATTCTGTTGAGCTGCAGAATCTCTCTTTTTACCTTTTGATTGAGAACCGGAATATCGGATGTTTGTTTGTCGGCCCTGTTCAGCAACTGATATGCTTCTGAAATGTTGTCCTGCCTTCTCATCTGTCTTGCCCTGGAGATCAGCCTGTTCACCTCATCCTCCAGCTCCTTCCGTGCCTGTTTTATATATTTATTTAGAATTGGATTTTCCGGGTCTCTCTGAAGTGCTTCCTCCCACCTCTCTATTGCCTTCTGAAAGTTCTGCTTCTTTAAAAACTCGAGACCCTCATCGAGTCTGCCTTTTACAAACTGATTATCCTGTCTTACCTTCTCCTTTGCCCTCTCGTTATTCAGAAGCTCTGCCTCTCTTTGTTTTTGCAGCAACTCCTCTTTCTTCCTTGTTTCTTTCAGCAGAGCCAAGGCCTCCTGATTGTTTTCATCCTCTCTTAGTACCTTTGCAAATTCCAGCCTCGCATTGAAATAGTCCCCGCTATTTAAGAACTCCTTTCCTGCATTAAGGGCCTCTTTTATCCGCCTCTTTTTTCTCTCCTCTTCTTGTTTCATGACCATTCTTTTTATCTCTTCACCTCTAATCTGTTCCAGAATTCTTCTCTGTTCCTCGAGGCTCTTTCCTATATAGTATATTAATGTAAATCTGTGACTTCTCGCAAAGAATTCAGGATCTGCAATACGACTCGATGCATAATCTATCTGAATTGTTTTGTAACGCAGACCTCCTCCAAAACAGAGCTCTCCATTATCCAGTCCCGCTCTCACGAAAAAAGCATTAGACCATCCATACTCTATACCTACATGATACTTGATATCTTTATCCTCCTGATAATCGATGTCTGCAAGTATCATGATTCTGTCCTTACCGCCTCTTAAAAATAGACTCTTCGCAATACCGGTTCTGATCATATATGGTATCCTCTCGCTTCTCACGCCGAGCTTGAGACGTGGACTGAGCGCATTGATAAAATTACATCCAAGACTGAGATCCTTTAACATGCCGGCCCTATTCCCAAATCTGAAGTGAAGGCCTACATCTACTCCAAATCCATTCGTTGAATATGTGCCGAGCACCTGGCGTTCTACATTAAGATTTACTCCAATTGCCAATCCACCTACAACATTAAGCCCATAGGCTATCATCAATCTCCCCCACCAGTACGACATCTCTCCAATCTCAACAGGAACTCCTCTAATCTGTTCGATCTGTTTGATTCCATCTGTTCCGATCCTTGCAACCCCTATTCCAAAACTTCCAAAGTTTAGTGTCGGATGGACATATCCCAGATAGTTGTACTGTGTGCCCTCAAACAGTGTAGTTAAAGAAAACCCAACACTCTTTTTCTGAACAACAACCATTCCTGCTGGATTCCAGTAAAACGACGAAGCATCCTCTGGAAAGGCAACCTGAGCACTTCCAAGACCAAGGGCTCTGGCACCTATTCCTATGGAAAAAATACTCTCTCTTCCTGCCTCACCCTCCTGTGCAGCAAGAGAAAGCACCCTTATCACTGATAGATATAGTATAATCAATATTTTAATCTTTTTCCTGATCATATGCTACTTTACCACGGCAATCTTTATTTTTGCTATTTCACCATATCCAGTCTTCATTACAAGAATATATACACCATTGAGCACACTCAATCCTCTGTCGTTTTTCCCATCCCATATAACTGAATTATAGGAATTATCATGAAGACCCTGAGCCCCCTGGGGATCGTCTGCAGAAAAAGAACGCGACCAGACCAGTTTCCCGGTGAGTGTATAGATCCTGAATTCCACATCAGATTTATTCTTCAGGTAGTAGATTATTGTCGTCGTTTCTTTACCGGAAGTTCCAAATGGATTCGGACAGTTTAAAAGATATGGTTTTGAACCCTTCTCCACAACACCTGTTGGTATAAGCTGTTTTGGATCAGATCGTAAATTTTCAAACTCTCTCTCTGCTTCATCTAAAACAGAGATCGACACCTCAGGAGAATACTCATCAACAGCTTCTACAAAGGAACCATCAGGTATGTTGAGCTGAAAATATTCCGCTTCCCCGCTGTCCCTTATGTCTCCCATTACAACTACCACAACTGTATCTGTTGCAGGAATCTTCAACTCTTTGTTGAAAATAATCTTCATTGGATTCTCTGAGGGGATATCATTACCTTTCAGCTCTCCAAAACTCTGAGCCATATCAATATATGAGGTGTCAGCAGACTCGACCAATCTGTAAATAGAAATTTTTGATAGCACATCTGCAAGTCCTATCTCCACTCCATTAAAATCCTCGGCATTAAAGCTCATTGATTTGATTATAATCGAATTGGCCCCTTGCTTTCCCCTGTTGATCATCCTTACTCCCATTAAATATACACCACTCTCTCCCCTCAAAACATTTGAACCAACAGAATCAGGGGTCTGGTGAAGAGCTATGGAAAGCCATGAACCAACCGTGGTTACCGCTACCTTGTCACTCGGCCGGCTAACATATGCCTCGCTGTTTGTGTTTTCATCAAACGGTATTGTCGACAAGCGTGCCTCAATGCTAACTGCCTCGCGGCTCGGAACTGTAGGCGCTTTAATAGTCCAGGTGGCTGTGCCCCCAACCAAAATACTCTTAATATAATTCTCCTTTGTCGTATATCCATCGGGAAGGGGATCGAGTGAAACCTGGACACTACCTATGGTACCAGCAGTACCAAGATTTTGCAGCACTGCAGTCACAACAAACTCCTGTCCGAGAGAGAGCGAATTATCAGGAGTGTAAAGATCCAGCGATAGATTTGCCCGTTCAACAGTAACCACCTCCAGATACTCTGGCTCAGAAACAATCTCTATAGTATCCACGAGTGCATCCTTGCCCCGAGCCGTTATCTGAATAAATCTGTTTGAAACCGCCTGATCCGGTGCCTTTACCTGCCATTTTATCTCAGGGTTATCCTTTAGAAACTTTATGAGATTATCTGAAGTCGAATATGGATATGGAAGCTCGATTTCAACACTTATGTCTTTTACATTTGTTTGTTGAACAACTGTCCTTACAACAAACTGCTGTCCTGTCGAAAGAATCCTGTCGACTGCTCCGACTGGTTCTGATATAGAAATCGAGAGAGAAATTGCACTCTTTATGGTCTCCACATTAACACTCATCGATGTATGATCAACACCAGCAGGCTGGGCTGTATTCACATCATTGGGAATCGTATCAAGATACACTGTGATAGATTTAACAGGCTGTGCATCACCAGGTGCTATGACACTCCACTCGGCAGGCTCACCTGGCGCTATTGGAGCAACCACTGGCGATGAATCGAGCACATAGAAGGATGGCAGAACTATCCTTGCCCTTCCAGAATTATCCACTCCTGCCATATTTGAAGATTTATATTCTAAACTCGCCCTTACCTTGAATTTCTGATCTGTGGAAAAGAGACCATCCTGATTACTCAATTCAACATTAAAGGATAAATCGGCAGGCAGCTGAATAAAAATAGTTGCCGTAGAATCAAGAGCAGGTCCTATAGGCGCCTCCTGTCCAGAAACCTCATAATAGGCCTCAATTATCCCTGCAGTAAATCTTTCTTCATCAATGTCTATTGTCGAGGCTGCATAAATGTCGAACCTCAATGTGTCTCTTGAAGAGGGAGCCATTTTCACTATGCTCTTATCTATTGGACCTCCAAGTGAATTTCCATTGCTCTGGAGACGCACCTTAATGTTCTCAAGTGTGGCACCAAGACCATTCTCCAGAACAGTGGCTATCTGAAAATGCTGGCCTGTGTTTACATAGCCGTTACCACCCTCTGTTTTATTAAATGTCTCTACACTCGTGGAAATTATTCTGAAATCAGGCTCTGCAACAACTATGACATTTGTATATCCTCCTACCTGGAATGTAGTCGAGGGATCGTTTCTATCGTATCCTCTCACAACAATGTTAATTACTACATTGCCTCCTCTTCTTCCCGTACTCACGACATTGAAAACAAGCGTATCCCTCTCTCCCCATCTTACGATTCTATCTCCTCCTACGAGAACCGTATCTGGTTCAACCTTATAATCGGGCTGTATCTCTCCATCTATGGAGAATGTAATGTCTCCCACCAAGGGTTTATCAACAACAAGATCTGCCTGGCCTGTGTTCCTAATACCAACCTTGACCTTCCAAGGATCTACCTGACCCCCCTGAACCTGAGATTCGGTAGATACGATGCTTTCAATATATAGGTTTGCTGGATTCTGAATCCTCACAATCAATGTGTCTCTCTCAGATGCGACCGGCCTTCCATTGTTGTCCTCCACCCCATCAACGTGAAATATAAACTCTGCCCCTGAACTCGATGTGGATGCTGCCCTTCCAGAGACCACAACATCAACAGTATCCTGACCCGGAATAGGAGGAACAGAACTTTCGGGTGGAAAATCAGATAATCCAGAATTCAAATAAAGCTTTGCGTCGTGAACACCATCTCCTCCCTCATTTGTAACAAATACACGAATATTGAATGTCTGATTCGTACTGACATTCGGAGCATTTACAGCCAGATTTTCAATTTGAACAATCCTCAAGGCAGGCGGATCTTCTAAGATCACACTTCCCCATCCACCCCCATATGTATTTGCATTAATTGTCCTTCCTGTGTTCAACTCTTCTCCGCCAATTATGCAGTTTATCTGGCAGGAACCACTCTGGGTTGCCCCAGTACTTATTATATCAAATCTTAGTGTATCTTTTTCTCCACCAGATAATATCCAACCACCTCCTGCAAGCTGAACAGGTCGATTATAATTCCATCCTGTTCCTATGCTGAATGAAAGTGATGTGTCTACTGCGGCCGAATCGATCCTGACACTGCTCTGCCCTTTATTCTCGAGCACAACAGAAACACTCCATACAGAATCCTGTGCCATCGTAACTTCAGATTGCGATGGTAAAACAGCTATTATCTCCACATCTGCCGGGGTCTCGACCCTTACTGTTGTGAGTGTATCCACCGCAAGAAAATCTCCCGATCCTGAACTGAGGTATGCAAATCCCTGTATCGTTGCTGTACCTGAATTGCCTCCAGTGGTATCGATCGTTATTAATATTGAATCGGTCTCACCTCCAGCCAGTACATTCGTACCACTTCCCCCAAAAACCGTGTCTGACATGAAAAAGCTGTAATCCTCTCTCAGTGTACCATCTATGAAAAAGCGAAGCTCAAAACTATCGAGATACACGGCCGCACTTCCTATATTCTCAATACCCATTTTCACAAACCAGTCTCTTGTCTGTCCAGTCGTTACCGACTGGAGTGTTGTGGAAGTGTCAGAGCCAAGAGGCTCGATATCTATAACTCTTATCCCTGGGGCTGCAATAACATCAAATCCATTTGACATGCCTTCTGATCCTGAACTAGTATCCACAACTCTAATTGTGTCGTCTGTGTACTCCTGATATATCGTTACTCCTCCAGACCAAACACCGTTGGTGAAATTTCCACTCTCAATTGGTCGCACTGTTCCAGTAAGATCGAAAATCTGAACCTTTCCAGTAAAACTCGTAGCAACTATATCATCTGCATCAAGTGCTGTAACCGTTATGGAAAACGGCTCACCACTTACCTGAGTGCCAATTGAACTAATTTGAAAATGTGTAACGCTTCCGGCTACAACAGAGATCATCCCTGTATTATCATATACAGTAGGATCGGATGAGGCCTCTGCCCTGACCGTTCCGCTACCAGGGGCTGTAGGTATAAATGTGTAATTTGATCTATTCGATGCCGAAACTTGTGGAGTCAGATTGCCATCCGACGACCAGTTTGAGTTTACATCATTTATGAAATTTCCATATGGATCATATCCAGCAGAATAAAGATTTAGTGTCTCACCCACACCCATTGTGTGCGAATCCACTGGCACTCCCGCACCTCCACTCCCACTTCTTATAACGAGTGATGCTAAACTGCCCGGCGTTACTGTTATTGGATCGCTTTGTCGAGTCACACTGCCATCGCTTACTGTTATTGTCTGAGAAGGAGTATTGAATAGTATGAATGAATATCTGCTGAATGTTTTAACTCCATTTGACCATTGACTGCCATCATCTGTCGGCAGCACTGCTGGATATGGATCACCATCAGTGGAACTCCACGTAACGATTCCGCTGTAGTCGCTCTTTTGATTGTTGTATTGATCAAAGGCTGTTACTGTAACATCGCTCCCAAATTGCTGACCCGCCTGAACACTACCCGGAACTCCGCTCAAAGTAAAACTATTAAGAGATGCAGGAGTAACGACTATCGATCCACTTGTCAGTGTCACACCACCATCTGAAACAGTAATCGTCTGAGTCGGAGTGTTATAGAGCGTGAACAGGGATCCGCTGTACCTATTCTGTCCACCACTCCAGCCTGTTCCATCTCCAGGACCAGGCAGATCTGCAGGAAACGGCGGACCGTCAGAAGAGGTCCACACCACTGGGCCAGTATAGTCTGTCTTTACATTGTTCTCAGAATCATAGGCAGTAACCACAATTTCATTAGGAAAGGGCTCTCCTGCACCCACACTTGCAGGTACACCGCTCCATGAGAAATGGTGAAGTGCTCCAGGGTTTACAGTAACTGTACCAGTAGTGTCATCGGTAGCAGAAGAATGATGAGCCACAATCCTTCCTGCTCCAACTGTAGAAGGATCGAATGTGAAATTCGTACCGGTCCCTGTCTGAGAATCGAGTGTTCCTGTTGTGGACCAATCCACAGAAACATCCGATATATAGGTATCTGAACCGTCATAACCTGCTGCGTATAATACAAGAGTCTGATCTGTTGTTATTACTGTATCCCCAACAACCTTACCACCATTGTTGGGCTGAGTACGGATCTTTATATGATCCACCTGAGAAAACAAAAGAGATGGCATGACCGATGAAAAGAATATCAGGAGATTTAAAAGAAAGCTTTTCTCTCTTATTTTAAATATCTCTAACATACCCTTTTTCTAAATTTTTAAAAAGCAAAGTATTAAGGCATGCAAACAGCATACCACTATTAGATACATATTGGTAAATGTTTTTAATAGAATAAAAATCAATAATATATAAGCTCTTGAAAGATTTGAAATTGAAGATGTTATGTCCAGGACATGGTAAATAATCGTCCACTACTACTTTAACATTGCCCTTAGGAGAATCAATATCCCCTTACCCTCGTTCTCGGCAAGCCTGAGATTTTGCCTAGCTCTCTTATATTTAGAATTAATTTCGCACGCCTTTCCAAATTGGAACAGAGACTTCATATAAAGATTTCTACACTGTATTAGATATGCAATTCCCAACATGTTTCTTATGTCGGGAAAATCGGGATGTTTTTTTACCAGCCTCTCAAGCATGCTCACATAATCGTCTACAACCTTCTTATCTTTTCCACTGTCGCCATAAATGTAGTTAAGATAAAAGTAGTGATGAAAATCAAGATCTATCACTTTTGGTATATTCAATGAGATCTCCTTCAATAACAGATGTGCACCTTTTCTATCACCCTTGTGTATTTTTCGTACTGCCTCCTCAAAATTCTTTGTCTTAAATCGCTCTGAAATAGAAACCGTCCTGTTTAAATGTTCCCTTACTCTATCCATGCACTCCTTTTCATTGAAATCACCTCTTTCATCCTGGTTGTTTAAGATTCGCTCAAGGAGGGTCAGTGCAAGAAAGAAATGAGCCTCATCATAAACCGGATTAATTAGCAGTGCTTTCTCAAATGAATCGACGGCCTCAGAATAGAGTTTACCCGAATAATATGCCACACCGAGTTTAAACCTTATGTCTGCATACGTAGGGCTTACCTCCACCCCCTTTTCTAATACCTCTATCGCCTCCTCTACTCCTCCTCTTTTTAAATATGAACTGCCTAAATTTAAATACAACTCACCAATAGAACTATCATATTGAATAGCAAGTTCAAACTCGCTTATTGCTTCGTCAATGAGTCCCCATTTAAGAAACATCAATCCAAGTTTATTCATGCTCACAGGGTGACGCACAGTCTTTACTCTTGCAGAAATAGAATAGAGAAACTCAATACAGTTCACACTCTCCAGATGATACCTTTCGATCTCTGCATTTAAATCTTGAGGAGAGAGACCATCATCATACTCTCTCCACACCTCTGCTAACTTCCGCCCTCCATCAAAAAGTATCGATACTATTCTTCCCTCCTCTTCATGTATATCTGTATGAAGAGAGAGATTTCTGTCCCTCGTATGTATGCTTGTCCTATGACTACTTCCCACCCTTTTTCTCTCGAATTTTTATCGAATAATCATGACATTAGTGAACAAATTGCTGCTACATTGACAATATCATCCACGCTGCAGCCTCTGGAAAGATCGTTCGCCGGTTTGCGCAACCCCTGTATCACAGGCCCAACCGCTTCTGCTCCAGCCATTCTCTGTGTCAATTTATATGCAATGTTGCCAGCATCAAGATCGGGAAAAATCAGCACGTTTGCCCTTCCTGCAACAGGACTACCCGGCGCCTTTTTTGCCCCAATCGATGGAACAATTGCTGCATCTACCTGAAGTTCTCCATCCACAACAAGTTCAGGTGCACGCTCTCTCACAATACGGGTCGCCTCTTTTACTTTATCTACCATAGGATGATCTGCACTTCCATATGTTGAAAAGGAGAGCATTGCTACTATTGGCTCCTCACCGGTCAGCCTTTTGTGAGTCTCTGCAGATGAAATTGCTATGCTTGCAAGCTGTTCTGGATCCGGATCTGGTACCACGGCTCCATCTGCATATGTAAATGGCCTGTCCCATCCAGGAACAATCATTAAAAAAATGCTTGATACTATTGATATGTTCTCTGCCAGTCCTATGCACTGGATCGCAGCCCTCAGCACGTCTCCTGTAGTGTTGACCGCTCCTGCCACACTTCCATCGGCCTCACCACTTGCTACCATCATTGCACCCCAATAGAGTGGTTGTGTAACTATCTCCTCCGCCTCTCTCTGGCTGATCCCCTTGTGCTTTCTTAGTTGATAAAAATTCTCTGAATAAATAACCCTTTTATCAGACTCATTGGGATTTGCTATTTGGGCTCCTTTCAAAGATACTCCGATGCTCTCTGCTCTTTTTAAAATCTCATCCGAATTGCCAATCAATGTTACTCGGCAAATCTTTTCATCGATGAGCTTCTCTGCTGCTCTTATCGTTCTCTCTTCATCTCCTTCTGGAAACACTATGTGTTTATTCATTCCAGAAGCCTTATTTCTTATCTGGCGTAGAATATCCATCTGACTCCTCTTTCTGATTTTTACTATTTTCTACCAATCTTCTTCATCAATGCATCAACTACTACATCAGGAAGAAACTGATCAACGTTTCCTCCAAGTCTTGCTATCTCTTTTACAATTGTGGAATTTAAATAGGTATACTTTTCACCTGGCATCAGATATACTGTTTCGAGCTTTGGCATCAATTTTCTATTCATAAGTGCCATCTGAAACTCATATTCGAAATCTGATATTGCCCTTAGCCCTCTTATAATAACCGATATTCCTCTTCTCTCTGCATATTTTACAAGAAGATCATCAAATACATCTATCTCAAACCTATCCATACCGCTAACGCTATCTCTAACGAGCTTTGCTCTCTCTTCTAAGGAAAACAGGGGATTTTTATGCGGATTGTTTGAGATTGCTATTATGACCTTATCGAAAAGTTTCGATGCCCTAACGGCAATATCAAGATGCCCATTTGTGATTGGATCAAACGTTCCAGGATAAATCGCTGCTCTCATCTTTTCGGCTCCTCAATGATAAATTGATACTACACAGTGGCCAAACCTTCTCTGTTTAATCAACCTCATCGAATGTTTTCCACTGTCTGTGTCGTGCACCATGTGTTCAATCACTAGTAGACCATCTCCTTTTAATATCTGACTACTCTCAACGCTCCTTATTATCCTCTCCAGCAGAGATAGATCAAAAGGAGGGTCGGCAAGCACTATATCATATTTTGTGCTCGAACTTCCCAATCTCTTTAACTCCCTGAATACATCACCCACAACTATTTTTGTCCTCTCTTCAAAACCACACAATGATATGTTTCTTTTGATTAGACGAAAGTTATCCATGGATTTCTCAACAAAAACTACCTTAACTGCACCTCTGCTCAATGCCTCGATTCCCAGCGATCCACTACCAGAAAAAAGGTCGCAAATTATACTACCCTCCACTCTATCTCCAAGATATGAAAATATGAACTCCTTTACCCTCCCAGTAGTAGGCCTGACACTCAGTCCGGCCGGGCTAAACAACTTTCTTCCCTTTTCTGAACCCCCTATTACTCTAATCATCTCTACTACCAAAAATCGCCGAAAATCGGCGATCTTTTTATTTAATAAAACATTTCAAACATTCTTTTTAGTAATTGACAATAAAATCAAGTACCACCTTTACTCTCTTTGCCTGAAAATCTGATATCAAAACCGGCGCTATTGTCAGCTTGGATAATACAAAATTTCCCCTAAAGGAATTCAACCTTCCAAGAAATTTCAATGTGTTCTCCTTTGTTCCTCTGGCCTGAACACGGATATAGCTCTCCCTTTTCTCTGAATTCTCATACAACTTCTGCAGTCCGTAGACCTGAAGACCGTTCTGTACAAAAACAGTCTTTACTGCTCTGATAAAATCATCCGCAGAGGCAAACCTCTGAGGAGTGGCTGCAGAAGATGTTCCCAGACTCTGCGGCAGCTTCCCTGAAACGACTCCCCAGTAATAAATCTTACCTCCTGTTCTGTGTCGTTCCTCAGGAGAGACCTTTCTGTTGGTAGCATTAAGGAGCGTACTTATCCTGTGGCCCATGGACTTTGATACATTGGGCGTCTCTGAAACATACTCAACAAAGAATCTGTCCTTCATGAGCACGATTGCACCAAACTGATTGCTTTCTGAAAGATCTTTTAAAACTCTTATCGATGCATTTGAAAAAATCGGTGTCGATCCAGGTATCCCTGAATTGCTGCTTCTCATTATCTCTTTAACTTTTTTCGAAGAGACAGCACTATCAGGCCTTTCCTTGCCTGCAGATACCACTCCATGTAGAGGTGGCCTAATTACTTTTGGAGCACTCTTCTTAACGCTCTTTTGTTCCCTTGGCTGCAGAACAAACATATATATACCTGTACCAATTACAACAATGGCAAGGGCTATCCATACTCCAACAGAGGTCTTTTTCTTCTTCGTCTCACCAAAATCATAATCTTCTGCCTCCCCTCTCTCCTCAATCTCTTCAAGATCAGGTATCTCCTCATCAAAGAGTTCATCATCCAGAGACTCCGACTTTGAGGATTCCTCATCAAACAGAAAATCATCTCCCAGCTCATCTTCTATATCTTCTCCCTCCTTTGGGACAGACTCCTCCTCCTCCTTTTTCTCCTTTTCTTTGTCTTCATCTTCCTTGAAAAGATTAATGTCAACCATGGATCTATGCCTCCATGTTAGGAGTTAAATTCTTCCTCCTCACTGCCCACCCTTTACAGGAGTGTATTTAGATTTCAGAAGCATACCGACCGCTGGAACAATCTTCTCTGGAAAACGGCTGTATTCTTCAAGCTCATAAACTGATTGAGCAACCTTTACTTTACTAAATGGATTAACAATCTCAACAGGAATATTGACTGATGAAGAAAAAGATTCATAAAATCTTCTTACATTGCCTGTACCTGTTAAGAAGATACCGCTCAAATCATCTACTCTTTCACCCAATTTATGTCCGAAAATCAGACGACGCAACTCTTTTAATATCATCTCTACAGCCCTGCCTTCATCACTCAAATTCGATGATGAGGACTCCTCGTCAATGGAAAAAAAATGGGAGAGAAAGTATTCCCTGTCGCGGATGAAGATAAAGTTTAAATAACTATTCTGTACATCTATTATTGCAGAAATCCTATCAGGCTTTGTATCATAATTTGATACTACTACACGGATAGATGAAAAAATATCTATGTCGACCTCTCTTAATTTCAAGCCCATCCTGTGAACCATAGAGTGAATGAAATCTATCACGACTCTTCTTACAACAATCACTACATAGGTCGGATTGCCACTCGGTGTTTGAAAGGGTAGACGCTGAAACTCTACAACAAACTCCTCCAATGGTGAAACAAGGGATTGTTCTGCCTCCCACCTCATATGATTTTCTATAAATTCATCCTCAAGCCCTATCGCAACCGGAATCTTCCGTATTGTAACTATCCCCGAATTGAGAACAACCCCTGTATCGCAACCCTTATTAATATTGATCTTTTTGCCAAGTCTCTCTAAGATCTCATAAAGGCTTCCAGAATCATCTCTCTCTGCCTTTAGAGTCTCAAGATCGAATGGCTGTATTAATTCCTTTGTGGCAATGCTCTGAATAACACCATCTTCCATCACTACTAAAGTTATATATTCGGGCTGAAATGAGATACTTACAAATTTTTGTGATGGAAAATTCAATTCTTCTATCTTTCCATTTTGATCCAGCTTTTATTTCCGTCCATATCGATATAACCATGCTTCTTTATTTTTGCCCCACCAAACAACTTCTCGATCGTGGATAGTTTTAGCTTAACATATACAGTATCTTTTGTCTCCGGATCTATCATGACTGCCTTCTTAACCTTCGATGTGTCTATGATAGGACAATCTACACGAAAATAGTTGCCTGAACTGTTCTGTATAGCCTTGATTAAATAGGGCACATTTGCATATGGACACACTCCGATTGACTCTGCTATCTTGTCACGCAGAATAGATAGTATGCCGAGCCGGTAAAGTTTGTTCTTTTTCCCTTCTTTGCTCAGCTTTTCAAACTCCTTCCATAATCTCTTACCATCAGGAAGATTCAGTCCTGCCACTAAACTATCTATACTTTCTTCACCAAACATTGCCACCCAATCAACACAATTGACTATTCTCCTCCGAGTCTTGCCCTTGGAGGCGAGTTTCTTCTGCTCTTCCTCCCAGAGCGTGATCTTTGCAGTCCTCCACAGTTCATTCTTGATCAATCTCCACAGACTCTCTCTATCTGACTCTTTTTCTTCAAACCATTTATCTCTGGTTTCATCCTCCCAGCTAACTCTCCTATCGCTCTCCCATACATTCCTGATGAGATCTTCCACCACTTTTCTTTCCTTTTTCTTCCACCTCTCATATTCCTGCTCTTTTATTGAATCCTCAACTGTGCGCCAGAGTGAATCCTTCTTGACATTGAAGATCTCCCTGAATACCCATGCAGAATCTATTGCCGCCTCTTTTTTCTCTGGCTGTTTTACAGTATCGGCAGTAACCACTGCAACAGTAGTATCTACACTTCCTTCTTCCATTACGCTACTGGTATCCTCTGTCTCAATCTGCTCCTGAGTGCTTCTCTTTTCTCTCGGAAGAGGCCTCAATTTTTTGTTCATATCTTTTAACCATCTCTGACGTCTATAACTCTTCCAGTACCTCGAAACTACCCTCTCCCACATATCTCTGTTTTCTTCAATCCACTTATCCTTCTCCTGCTCCCATAAATTGTACTTTGCATCTCTCCAGAGCAGCTCTTTTTCACCTTCCCATATCTGCTTCTTAATAGAATTCCAAATAGAATCCCTATCTGCAGCAGATAGAGTATCCATACTCTCTTCCCACACGACTCTTCCTTCTTTCTCCCACTTATCCTTATCTGCAGGTTTCCAAACATCTGTTCTTCTTGCTTCTTTTATCATTTCAGAAAGAGTCCTGTAAAAATCTGCTCTATAATACTTCCATCCTCTTGTCTTTACGACTGAAGTCCCTCTTCTTATCTGAGCCTCTGTCTGTCGGGCTATGCGCCTGGGAGCACTGCCTTCGCTTATTATTGACCAGAATACTACTTCTGGAATCATTTTCTCCCATTCGACAGCTTCATCAATCAATTTAAAATCTTCTGTTGTGTCTGCAGCCGCCAATTTCTTATCCAGCATATTTATGAGCTTGTAATCGAGCGAATCCCATCTGGAGAGATAATTTAATGGCTCTCTGTTTTTTAGATTATTAATAATCTGGCTTCTTAAATCATCAACAAATCCACTTCTTGTTATCATACTCTTCAATTCTTTAGTTGTAACAATATCATCCCAATTGATAAATGTGTCTAGGGCTGCCACACGCTTTGGATCTGCAAAAACCTTATCTATCAGCTTTGGGATGCTGTCTGTATATGCGTGGTCTATGAATAAAAACCTCTGCTCAAGCGTATTGATTGCTTCCATTCTCGTATGGCACGCCTTTTCTAACTCCTCCTCTCTATTCCACACTCTCGATGGATAAAGAATTGCTGCTATCAGCGCCACAACTAAAATCACAATCAAGATCTCATAAAAAAT
The DNA here is from genome assembly GCA_964651045.1 of uncultured bacterium. Taxonomy (GTDB): domain Bacteria; phylum Zhuqueibacterota; class QNDG01; order QNDG01; family DSAB01; genus CAZYVD01. The sequence goes on along the minus strand of CAZYVD010000005.1, from coordinate 42,765 downwards.
ACTACCTCTAGATTTGTCTGCCATTTGCCTTCCTCCTCTGCAGATTTAATTAAAATTAATTCAATATTATATATGGTTTAATTTTTTGAAATTTCTTCTTCCCTATTCCTCTAACCTCCATTAATTCTTCGATTCTTTTAAAACCACCATGATCTTTCCTGTACCTTACTATCCTCTCCGCAACAACAGTGCCAATGCCCTCAAGCCTCTCAAAATCCTCCTTTGATCCTCTGTTTAACGAAACTACTATTTTCTCCTCTTGATGAAAATTCTCTGTTTTTATACTCCCTTTATTATCATAAACTATCTCTGGTATTGGTTCCCATCTCTGCCTATATACCCAGATACAAAATCCTATAATAAAAGTAACAATTAAAAAAATCAGTACTCCTGTCTCTCTTCGAGTAAATCCCAGCATAACTTTTTCCATTCAAGATTTCATTTTCTAGGATTAATCTCATTAAAATTACTCAACTTTCTGAAGAGTTCTTTTGCCTCTTTTGATAGCTTCTGTGGTGTCCAGACTACTACCTTTACAAGCTGATCTCCCTTTCCATAACTGTTCAGATGAGGTATTCCCCTCCCCCTCATTCGTAGTATCTTTCCCGATTGTGTTCCTGGATCAATATGAAGTCTTGCCTTGCCTGTCAGGGTTGGTATCTCTACTTCATCCCCAAGGACCGCCTGCGGTATGCTAATATAAAGAGTATACAATATATCGTCTCCATGCCTCTCAAAAGTCTCATCCCTGTCTTCCTCTATTAGTACGAATACATCCCCCGGAGGACCGCCCTTTGGGCCTACATCACCCTGACCCTTCAGTGTAATATAATTTCCAGATGCAACACCTGCCGGTATCTTAACTTTAATCGTGCTCTCTCCCCTCTTCCTCCCCTCTCCATTGCACTGCGGACATGGAGACTCTATAATCTTTCCTTCACCACCACATCTGGTGCATGTTGTTATATTTACAAACTGTCCAAAAAAAGATCTACTCACCTGTTTAACCTGTCCCGTTCCATAACATAGAGGACACGTCTTTATATCTGAACCCGACCTTGCACCACTTCCTCCACACGCATCACAGACAATCTTCTTCTTTATCTTGATCTTCTTTTCAACACCTGTTGCCACTTCCTTCAGAGTGAGAGACAATTTTATTTGAAGATCACTTCCTCTCTTAGGTCCCCTCCTTTTATGAGAAGTCCCAAAAAAATCTCCAAAGCTGCCAAACCCCTCCATGAATGTTCTCAGGGCATCGGATAAATCAAAATCAAAGCCTCCAAAACCTCCTGGCCCGCCCTTGAGTCCTTCATGGCCAAATCTGTTGTATAACTGACGCTTATCCGGATTGCTCAATACTTCATATGCTTCAGAAGCCTCCTTAAACTTCTCCTCCGCCTCTTTGTCTCCTGGATTTCTATCTGGGTGGTACTTCATTGCAAGTCTGCGATATGCCTTCTTTATCTCTTCTTCTCCTGCCTCCCTCGAAACACCCAGAATTTCATAATAATCACGCTTTGTCATGCTGAGGACTCCACCCTATTTACTAACCACAACCTTTGCATGCCGAAGCACACGACCGTTGAGCAGATATCCCTTTTCATGTTCCTCAACAACGACTCCTGCAGGGGTCCCTTTCTTGCTTATTTGAAGAAGAGCGTCATGTTTTTCCACATCAAATTCTGTTCCAACAGACTCCATGGGCTCGAGGCCATATTTTCCGAGTATCAACATCAGTTTCTGATAAATCAACTCCACTCCCTTGCGGAACTCTACATCGTCTTCCCCACTGTTTGAAATTTTCAAAGAACGCTCTAAATCATCTACTACTGGTAATATATCCTTTATAAGATTTTCATTAGCATTCTGGATTATATTAGCAATCTCACGCTCTGTTCTCTTCCTATAATTATCAAGCTCTGCTACTCTTCGCAGAAGCCTTTCCTTTAACTCCTCTATCTCCTTATTTGCTTTTTTCAACTTTTTCTGGCACTCTTCTGCCTTGACCTTATAAGAAACCCTCGATTTTGTGCTCTTTTCTGATTTTTCCCCTTCCTTTGTAGATCCTTTCCTTCCACTCATTACCTTAATACAACTCTCCCAAATTTACTGTCTAACTCAAGTATCTGCTGATTGTTGTAGCCATTGTCTCCACAAGAGGTAAAATCTTTCGATATGGCATTCTCTTCGGGCCAATTATGCCAAAAGTACCAATGTCTTTCCCTCTTCTATAAGATGATGCTATCACTGTAAATGATTCAAGCCTTGAGTCATTATTCTCTCTTCCGATTCTTATTTCAGTACCGTCCACGTCTTTTAAAAACACATGCATAAGATCTTTCTTATCATCAATCAATCCAAAGATCTTTAAAAGCAATTCTCTATCAACAAACTCCGGCTGATTCAATATGTTTTTTGTTCCTGCGGTTATGACCTCTGGATCAGAAAATTTAAACAGCTTCTCGGATGATTCTGTTATCTTACCAAGAATTGTCCTTGTGTTGATCTCAACATCTTTAACCCTGTCTTTTATCGAGTTTCTTATCTCTCTAAGCGTTAGCCCTGTTAACCTCTCATTCAAAATACTTTCTGCGGCTCTTAAATCCTTATTTTTAAAATCTGAGTCCAGCTCGAGTATTACAGTCTTCGGCAGCCTGCTTCTTATGTGTATTACAGCCAATATCTTCTTCTCTGATAATTCGACCAATTCCAAATGATCAAATATTCCCCATTCCATCCAGGGTGTTAAAACCACGCCAAGCTCATTTGAAATTTTTCCCAGTAGCCTTGATGCCTCCTCAAGAATCCTTTTTACCTCACCACCTGCCCTTCTCATTCTCTCATTAATAAAGAGTTGATCATAAGAAGGAATCCTTTGCTGCCTCAGCAGATTATTCACATAGAATCTGTATCCTTTATCTGTGGGAATCCTTCCTGCAGATGTATGAGGCTGCTCAATATACCCCATTTTCTCCAGATCTGCCAATTCATTGCGCACTGTTGCAGGACTGCAATCAAGGCAGTACTTTTCGACAAGGTTTTTAGATCCAACAGGAATTGTCGAATCAATGTAACTAATTACTAAATAACGAAGAATCTTCTTCTGTCTTTTAGTCAACTCTTCCATCTGTACAAATATTCTGTCATAACCCAAAAAAAACCAAATATAAGATAATCATTTTTCGATATAGTGTCAAGGTAAAAAAACGGCGGTATACTACCTGTTTAAGAACCTCTTAATACCAATCTGGCTTCCCAACATCCCAAAAATAAACCCTACCGCAATGGGTAAAAATACTGCTATAATATGAATATTTATTGAATATGGAAATACTTTTTGAAACAATTTAACCATCCCAAATCCAAGAATGGATGCTATCATACCACCAACAACTCCCTGAATCATTCCCTGTATTAAATATGGCCTCCTTATAAACGATCGAGTTGCTCCTACAAGCTTCATGATCTGGATATTTCTCCTCTGAGATATGATTGTTAAGCGAAGTGTGTTTGCAATTAAAAAGATCACTATTAACAACACTACAATAAATGTAGCAGCATATCCGATTAAAAAATCTTTCCCATATTTATCTACTGCCTCAAAGACCCTGTTATGATAGACAACATCTTCAACACCTTTAAGAGATCTAATCTTCTTGACAAGGGCTTCAGTCTTTCCATAACCGATCTCTTTTGTATTAAGAACAACTACGAAATGTTTTGGCAGAGGATTACTACCCAAAATTGAAACCGGATCTATACCAAGATCTTCTCCAATATCCTTCATGAACCTCCTGAGTGCTTCTTCCTTTGAGATAAATACAACCTTTTCAACACCATTAAAATCTGATATTTTCTTTCTTATATTTTCAATCTCATCATGGGTTATAGTTGTATCAAAAAAGACTCCGAGATTCATCTTTAAATCAATGATTTCACGGATATTTAATCCTACGATCAGAAAAAGATCGAGAATTGTCAGGGTAACAACAATTATCGAGATTGTAATTGCAGTTGCAAGCCTTGCTCTCTTCAGAGCCCTGACTCCTTCACCAAAAGAATATAATATGTTCAGGCTCATTCTACGATCCTGCCCTCTCTTAGCATTACTACTCTAGCAGGTATTTTCTTCTGAAACTCCTCCTTATGTGTTGCCATTACTATGGCAGTACCCTTTCTATTTATCTTTAGTAACAGATCCAGTATCTCGTTTGTTGTTTCAGAATCCAGATTTCCTGTGGGTTCATCCGCAAGCAGAACAAACGGCTCATTAGCAAGAGCCCTTGCTATTGCCACTCTCTGCTGCTCTCCTCCAGATAGTTCCTGAATCTTAGAATACCTCTTATGACTCAAGCTCACCTCTGCAAGCACCTGAAAGACCCTCTTCTTTATTCTTCTCCTCCTAACCCCGGTCGCCCATAATGCAAATGCAACATTTTCGAAAACATCTCTGTCTTCTAAAAGTTTAAAATCTTGAAATATAAAGCTGACCTTTCTTCTTAAAAGTGGAATCTGATTTTCACGTATTGTCTCAGAGTCAAAATCTGCAACAACAACCCTTCCCCGTGTTGGAAAATTCTCCATATGAATCAAACTCAGAAGAGATGTCTTACCTGCGCCACTCGGACCGATTATACAAACGAAATCACCGGCATCAACATGAAGATTTATATCAGCTAGAATCTGATTGTTTCCGGCCCAGTACCATACATTAGTGAGCCTGATCATTCCACCTCCCTGCAAAACACAAAATGGACTCTGTCGGAGTTCTCATTGCCAGATCTAAGGCTAATACCATCAAACATCCCAACCAATCTCATTCCGCTCTCTTCTGCTGCCTCCTCAAATGTTACTAGTGGATAAATGTACTGAATATGGTGTTCACAGTAGATTTTTTTCTCCTCATTTGAGTATATTTCAACCTCCGTATGAAGAATCCTCTTGTGCACCTCATACCAGCTCCTGCGAAAAACATCGCCCGATTCTGTCTCTGTTTGCTCTGAATAGTTGAACCAATATTTCATAACATGATTGTGTGTAACTACATCAAACACAAACAGGCCCCCTCTGGCCAATATCTTCTTTACTTCATTAAAAAGGTTTTTAATCTCCGTGATATTTAGATACTGTATTGAATCATAGATACATATAAACCCATCCCATCCCCCACGAAGTGAAATCTCTCTTAAGTCTCCCTGCCAAAGTTTTACACCCCCCTTTTTCCTGGCCTCTCTAACCATATCGTATGATAAATCAAATCCCGCAACACTGAATCCCTTCTTCCTCAGGAATAACATCAAAGTTGCGGTCCCGCATCCACCATCAACTATTCTGCGTCCGCCATTACCGAACAGATCAAAAATACGAGATATGAAGTTTGCCCATTGATCGTAATCGACATGGTTCATTACCCTGTCATAAACTCGTGCAAAATGAGAATACCGCCCTACTTGACCTCTTGTGGATAATATCTTTCTGAAAGAATGTTTTATCTGCAAAAATGTTCCCATCCACTGAAAGGAATTTTTTTCCTCTTTCCCTCTTCTTCAATCAATATTCCTCTGTGCTTTGGAATCATCTCTCCAATCACCGATATAAAGGGCTCTCTGTCTTTTTCCTGCCACTGTCTTATTCTATCAGGATCGGCAGTAAAAAGAAGTTCGTACTCCTCACCGCTTTCGAGAGCAAACATCAGGGGAGAGATCTTTTTCCTCTCTGCCCATATCATGACCTCTTCTGCTATTGGTATCTTCTCTGCCCATATGATGCATCCCAGTCCGCTCTGTTTACAAAGATGATGAATCTCTGATGAGAGCCCATCACTTATGTCGATCATAGAGTCGATCCTCAGCTCTCTTATGAGTTTTCGTGCCTGATTAATCCTTGCCTCTGGCATGAGAAACTTTTTAATAGATCTACTAAAACGATCCCCTGTACTGCCACCTTTTAGTGTCTCCAATCCGAGTCTTGCACCGCCCAGCTCCCCGGTTACACAAAGAAAATCTCCAATCCTTGCACCACTGCGACTGATTAAAAATTCCCTCTCAACCTCACCTAAAACAGTAACAGATATAAAGGCCGCATTTTTCGATCTTGTTGTATCGCCTCCAACCACAACACACCCATATTCATCACCGCAGCTCTTGATACCTCTATACAAAAGCTCCACATCCTCCACTTTCCATTTCTCTGGAATGGCTATAGACACAACAGCAAATCTCGGAATAGCGCCAACCGCTGCTATATCACTTAGATTTATTGCGAGTGTTTTCCATCCGAGCGATTCCAGCGGAGTGTACTTCAAGTCGAAATGAACACCCTCGACCATTGCATCTGTAGTTAGCACTGAGAAGCGATTACTACCAATATTCAGCACAGCAGCATCATCGCCCATTCCAAGAATGATGTTATCAGAAGATTTTTGAATGATCCTGCCGAGTCTATCGATCAGGCCAAACTCTCCCAAATCGGCAATCTTCACTCATCCCCCCACAACCTTTACTACAACTCTTCTCTTCCTGGGGCCATCAAATTCGCAGAAGAATATCGACTGCCATGTGCCTAATACCAATCTGCCACCTGAAACTACTATGGTGATCGAGGGCCCAAATAGAGTGGACTTTATGTGGGCAGCAGAATTTCCCTCAGCATGGAGATACCCATCCTGAAAGGGAACTATCTTTTCTGTCTCTTTAATAATATCTTCAACAACATCAGGATCTGCATTCTCATTTATTGTTACTGCTGCTGTAGTGTGAGGAACCCACACAATACATATTCCTTCACTGACACCGCTTTTCTTCACGGCCTCTTCTATTAGAGAGTCTATGTTGATCAATTCTGTTCTGCGATGGGTTGTTATTGATATCTCTGTCATCATGACTAAAAATTTAGTTACTAATTACATCTTTTGCAAATCTTTTATTATCATCCTCTACTTATGAACCCTTCTTAAGAAATCCTCTATCTCCGGCACACCACCCTGAAAGATTAGATATCCATTATAAGGTTCTCTTTCAGTGATCTCTCCATTTATGGGTTTCAGCATTATCTCTTTGACCTTTTCAGGATCATCTGTCTGTCCAAGTGCCCAGCCGAGTTTAATATATGCCACCTCTGGCAGCATGTTCTCAGCAGGAATTACTCCTTTAGCCATCAAATCTCTACCTGTATCATACACAAACATGTGTACATAGCCCCACAGGGTCTGTACGGTCATATATATTACAACTCCCTTTTCAACAGCACTCTTGATAGCAGGATAAACGGGTTTGTTGACGTGTCCCAGACCCGTGCCTGCTATTACTATTCCCCTGTATCCTCTCTCTACGAGTGAATCTATTATATCACGATTCATGTTGGGATAGTAATAGATAAGTGCCACCCTCTCTTCAAAAAAGGGATATATGTCTACTCTATTATCGTTTCTTCTTCTATTATAATCGTTCCGCAATGGTACTATTCTATCTCTCTCAACCATGGCCAGAGGAATGTCCCCTATCGTACGGAATGTTGACCTGTATGATGAGTGCATCTTCCTCACCCTTGTGCCTCTATGCAGAAGAGCATACTCATCTGAGGTAGGTCCAAACATACAAACCATAACCTCTGCTATATCCGATTTTGCTGCTGTTGTGGTCGCATGAATCAGATTGAGTGCAGCATCGGATGACGGCCTATCAGATGATCGCTGTGATCCAACCATGACTATTGGAACAGGTGGATTCTGTACCATAAATGCCAGAGCAGATGCTGTATGGTGCATTGTATCTGTTCCATGGCCTATTACTATTCCATCCACTCCCTTCTCTATCTCCCTGCCGATCGCTTCCGCAAGAACCAGATACTGTTTTGGACCCATGTTTTCACTGAACACGGAAAATAGCTTCTCTGTGGTTAGGTTACATATATCTGCAAGCTCTGGTACTGCTCCATAAAGCTCACCAGGCGTAAAGGCCGGTATAACCGCACCTGTACGATAATCAAGTCTTGAGGCTATTGTTCCGCCTGTGCCGAAAAGTTTTATGTTTGGTTTTTCCTGTGAAAAAGGAAATTCTTTTTCTGGAATCTTGTAGTGGGCCTTTCTGTAACCAATCTCTTTTATAGAACTAATTGTGTTTACGTCAATTCCTATATTATATCCGTTGTCAAGCTTCAACACCAGATGATAGTCGTCGTCATTTTCCGATCTTGGAAGAATGATTCCCTTAAACTTTCCTCTCGTTGTATCTATGTCCACTTCGCTCCAAACTCGAATGCCGAACCTCTTTAAAACGCTCAATCCTCTGCCCTTGTATCCCTTAAACATATCGTTCATGATAGATCTCCATCTATGGCACTCCTCAATCTTCTCAAATCGATGTTTCCGATGGCAAGTGGTCGCAACCTGCCCATTATCCATCTTGCCTCTGCATCTTCACTCTTTGATCTTCTTAACCTCTTAAACTCCTGTCTCAGTTCGGGTATTCTGGAGATTATCTCCTTCTCTTTTCTTTCTTCATACCCTATAATTTCGAGAATCTCCTCTGGGCTCCTCTCAGGGTATACAAATGCATTCTTTATCATATCTTTGATTATATTTCTGTGCAGCCCATTTTCATAAACAAAATCAATGATTCTGTTGATCCTCTCATTATTAATCCGCTCTGAGCCGTCTGTCTGACCCTCAACATACTTCAAATACTCTCCAAGCAGAGTGCCGATAAATCGTGGATCCTCCCCCTTCTCCTCGACAACCCTTCTAATTATCGGAAAAAGATTTCTCCGCATTATATATCTATATGTTTGCTCTGGTATTTTCCATTCCCTCAGTCTATTTAAAACTCTGTCTATATTTTCAGGAAGTCCTTCTCTAACAGACTCAATCATGGCCTCATCGATTGGTATTGGTGCAGAGTCGGTGTCAGGATACATTCTGTCCGGTCCTGGAAGCACCCGCTCAAAGAGTGTTGTGCCGTCTGGCATCGGCTTTCGTGTCTCATTTGGCACACCCTCAAATGCAAGCAGACATCTCTCCTCCACCGTCTCAATTGCTGTCTCCATGTCATCTTCAGGTCCAAATACTATTATCTGAGCATCATTTTCCCCTGCACCAAACATCTGCCTGAGCAGAACAGAATCTTTACCATCAAGTGCTCTCTTATCCAACATTTCGGTATGAACCATATTGGGTTTTTCAATACAGGCGATCACTTTCAATCTATCAGATATCTCATCTCCAAAGGTTCTCCCTGGCTGTGTAAAAAAAGAAAGTATAGACTTAAAACCCGGGAGGTTAATGCCCACAAGAGCACATCCCATCTTCTGGGCCTTCTTTAGTATTTCTGAGTTTATCTTCGAATCAATCGCTTTGTGGACAATCTTCCAGCTCGATGGCTGTTTAATCCTCTTCTTCAAAATCTCTCTTATTATCAAAAGCGACCTCTGGCGGAATGCTTCGTTGTGTGTAAGTTCTGGTATCCAACGAACATGAGCAACTCCCTTTATCTCGACTCTCCTGCCTCCTGTTATGCTCACATTAACATCTTCTCTTGCTGCTCCAATGCCTGTATTCACCTTGCCTGTACTGCGTGATAAAAATCTTATATGGTCGGCAGCCTCCTCTGCCTCATCAGGGGTCTTTAGGTCTGGATATGTCACGGTCTCTATAAGCGGCATGCCAAGACGATCGGTTGTATAGATGCGCTCGTGTCCAACATCCGACACCTCTCTGCACGCATCCTCCTCGATGCTGAGCTGGATGATCCGAACTTTCTTTTTTCTTAACTGAATCTCTCCATCAATACCAACAATTGCAGTCCTCTGGAATCCTGTTGGAATCGACCCATCCAGATACTGTTTTCTTGTTATGTGAAGCTCTCCGACTATACTGGTCTTTAGAAGTAGTGCCATCTCCATCGCAATCCTCAAGGCCTCCCTGTTCATTGGAAAGGGCGGAGTATCGTCTATGTCATAGGTACACGCAGATTCATTCTTGATTCTATATATGATCTTCTTTCTTGTCTTGAACTCCATCAGAGCAGTTCCATCATACTCACCTAACTCACTGAGAGTCGGCCTCATGTGACGAATAATCTCTGCATCATAATCATCTCCCTTATGATAGAGACCCGATGGACATCTGCAGAAAAGCTTTTTCTCTGTCTTCAACTGTTGATGTATTTCAAGACCGCACTTAAATCCCATCTTTGAGTATACATCTCTTGTTGCCTCTTTTCTCGGAACATAACCAACAACTCTCTTGCTCTCCTCATAATTCAAGAGAGGATTAAAGCCTTCTGTCATATATTTAACCTCCACAAATCAGAACAGGTTGAATCCAGCAAACATTTTAAAACTTCTTAATCACCTCTTCCAGGGCCTCTATGAATCTTACATTTTCAGATTCCATTCCAACCGTAACCCTCAGATTATTAGGCAATCCATAATTTGCCACAGGCCTTGTAATTACACCTCTTTCTAAAAGTGCCTGATATATCGAATCTGCAGGCCTGTCGAATTCGAGCAGTATGAAGTTTGTCTGAGATGGATACCATTTAACCCCAAGACGGGTTAATTCCTGCTCAAGATATCTTCTGCCCTTTGAATTTATTTCCCGTGATCGTCTTACAAACTCCTCATCATCAAGCGCAGCCATTGCCGCAGCCTGTGCAACTCTGTTTACATTGAACGGTGGCCTGACCCTATCAATATAATTCACGAGCTCTCTGTCTGTTATTCCATAACCAATCCTGAGTCCTGCAAGGCCGTATATCTTTGAAAATGTTCTGAGAACAATGAGGCGATGTCTGTGTGGTGCATATTTGAGTCCATCCGGAATACTCGGATCATCGATATACTCTGCATATGCCTCATCGAGACATATTATTATATCCTCATTTACCCTATTTAGAAATCTTTCAAATTCATTGACTGAAAATGCGATTCCAGTAGGATTGTTAGGATTGGCAAGAAAGATCACCTTTGTCTTTTCATTGACCGCATCTGCAATTCCATCGAGATCGTATGTAAAATTCTTCTTCAATGGTACTGCTATCTCCTTGCGATTATGAGCAATACTTGCCAGACGATATATAATGAAGGAAGGATCTGCTGTTACGATGTTCTCATCAGGAGCCACAAAGGTCCTTATTACAAATTCTATGATCTCATTGCTGCCGTTACCAATTATGATGTTGTGCGGCTCTACATTGTATTTCTGGAGATGAAGCGAAATCTTCTCCTTTAAAAAATAGCATCCTCCATCCGGATAACGATTTATTTCCGCACATGCTGCCTCTGCAGCCTTCACGGCCAGCGGAGAAGGCCCAAGAGGATTCTCATTGGATGAGAGCTTAACTGGTTTGTCTACTCCATACTCTCGCTGAGTCTCCTCTATGGGCTTTCCAGGTTTATACGGTCTAAGACTTTCAATATTGTGTGTTACTAAGGGCTTCATATAAACTCCTATTTTTATGCACGATTAAAAATTTATTGTACATGCAACACCAATCCTGTCTGACTCAATTATCGGAGTAATTGTACAATATTTTGAGTCGTTTTTTACAAGGAAACGGCCTATTGTATACCCAAGAAAGGCTCCAAAAAAAACATCTGAAGCCCAGTGTCTGTCCTCTGTTATTCTCGAGAGCCCTGTAAAGGTTGCAAGAGAATAACAAATCAGGGGTATGATGATCGGTCTTCTGTACTCTCCTGCTATAACAGACGCCGTACCCCAGACAACAATTGTATGTCCAGATGGAAATGAACTATAGTATGCATTTCTGCCCTTCTGGTATCTCTTAAAGATTCCACAAGGACCATACCAGCGATCCCTTCCATCATCTACACACGGCCTCTGTCTTCCGCTCAGGTGTTTAAAAACCTGTACAACTATACCTGTATGGATTATTGATTTTAGTACAAGAGCAGCCGTTCTCCGCATCTTTTCGTTTTTAAATATACTTCCTCCTGCAAATAAGAGCCCTGCAATACCTGCATCTATCTTACCATCACCAAGCCTTGTAATCCAGGGGCTCACACTGTCTACCCATCCGGATCTTCTCTGGTATCTCTTAACTTCTCTGTATATCGCCTCATCTGCTGTTATTAAGTAGACAGTTCCTGCTATTACTGAACCCCATATAACCGCATCCTTCTTTGTTAACCTCAGCGGCGAACTCCAGATTGCCTTCTCCTCTTGAATAAGGCCCCTTATGAATCCTGGTCTCTCTTTGAACTCTTCCGATGATGAGAAAACTGGAATCTCCCCCGCCTCGCAGACTCCTGCATGCACCGGGAAATTGCAGAACAGAATCATGCAGAAAACGATCTTCAATTTATTTATATCCAACTTCTGCTCGATTCTATTTTAAGTTTTCGTATACAATTTTGCCATCTACGATAGTCATTAATACATTCATGTTTAATATATCGGAAGGATCGATCTTTAGTAGATTTCGATCGCAAACCGTAATATCTGCCAGCTTACCTTCTTTAATCGAACCTCTTATGTCATCTTCAAATGCTGCATAGGCACAATTTATGGTATAGGCCTTAAGGGCCTCATGCACAGAAATCTTCTGTTCAGGAAACCATCCTTCCTTTGGAGTATTTTTAAGAGTTGTCCGATTTACTGCGGCATGAATGAGATACTTTGGATGTACTAGATATTCGGCAACAGTTGTGCCTGGCCAATCGGAACCAAAACAGAGAATCGCACCATTATCAAGAAGCGTCTTAAATGCATATGCTCCCTTACACCTCCCGTATCCTATCCGCTCTTCCATCCATCTCATGTCGTCAGAGAGGTGATAGGGATTTACCTCTGCTATTACATTGAGCTTCTTAAAACGCTTGAAATCCTGAGGCCTGACTACCTGCGCATGAATCACCCGAAACCCCCTCAGGTCGATCTTAAGCTCATCCTTTAACCTTTCATATGTATCGAGCATAAGTGCAACCCCTTTTGTCCCAATAGCATGAACATTAGAGACAAATCCTGCCTCATAACCAATCTTTATCAGTTTATACATCTTCTCCATGTTGCCAATTTTAAGCTCAGGATCATCACTGGTATGCCTCCTGTAATGGCCGCAGTTATCTGGCTGATCGTTGTAAGGTTTGAAAAAGAGTGCCCCATGAGTACCCATTATTCCATCTATGTAACCCTTTAATGCTCCATATCTGAGCCAGCGGTCCGGCTTTTTTGTCACTGGATGCAGACCCATCCTCAATCCCTTATCCTTTAATTCTCTTCCCCTGGAAAGATCGGGTCGAAGCCAGACACGGCAGGTCAATTCACCATTTTTCTGAAGCTCGACAAATCTTGCAGTCTGTTCAGGTACTGCAATATCGTGAATCTCAACGATCCCGCACTCCCTGAGATGCTTTAATGCTGCCCTGTTCTCATCCATCAATCTCTTATGGGACTTGGGTTTTATGACGCTCCTGATCCTTTTCAGTGCAGGAGAACCCTTTTTGATGAGCCCTGTAATTCTGCCGTCTCTGTCGATCTTCATTCCTGGCAATCTGACATTTATCAAACCTGCTGCCTTAAGTGCCGCCGTATTTGCCAGATAGAGTTCATAGTCGTAGCTGTTGAGAAGACAGGGATTTTTCTCTGTAATGTCATCGATCGTCCTGCGATCAGGCTCCCACCGCCTCTTCTTCTTTGATCCTGCCTTTGATGCGCCGAGTTCCCACTGCTCATATGCACCCCACAGACCACCTGTTATCCATTCTCCATCGTCAATTATGTTTACAACCCGCTCTATCTCTTTCCTCAAACCTCTGTCATCGGATACTGTCATGAGATTGGCATCGTTTATCAGCGAACCCGCCCTGTTGAAATGAACGTGTGCATCGATAAATCCGGGAAGCACAAATCTGCCTCCAAGATCGATGACCCTTGTGCCAGGGCCTACAAATCTTTCGATACTAGAGCTTCTGTCGAGAACAGCGGTGATTCTATTGCCTGTGATCACAACTCCCGATGCCCAAGGCCTCTCCTCTTCCATCGTATAGACCTCACAGTTTGTGAGTATTATATCTGCCTTCTTCATAGTGCAGGAGATGTGTAGAACAAAAGATAAGAACAATACAAAAAGTATTGATTTTTTCATCTTTATCTCCTCTGTTATCATCCTGACAGAGATCGAATGTTTGGGTGATACCATTTAAATCTATTTTTTGCTGGAATACATAATCTTTCCACCAACTATTGTATAAACAACTCTTGTGGCTGGTATCTCATCCTCAGGAACAGTCATGATGTCCTTGGATAAGACTGTAATATCTGCCAGCTTTCCTGGAGTCAGAGAACCCTTAATGTCTTCTTCAAAAGATGCATATGCACCATTAATCGTATATGAACGCAATGCCTCCTCTCTGGTCATGCACTGGTCTGGGAAAAATCTCGTTCCGTCCTTCAGCATACGTGTTACTGCAGCATAAAAACATGGAATAGGATTTACATCTTCCACAGGTGCATCTGTTCCATTGCATATAACCGCCCCACTCTTCATCAATTTCTGCCACACATAAGCACCCTCTTCTGCCCTCTTCCTTCCGAGTCTCTTTATTACCCAGGGCCCGTCAGATGTGCAGTGAACAGCCTGCATTGAGGCAATTATTCCAAGTCTACCAAACCTCGGTATGTCTGAAGGATTGAGGTGCTGGGCATGTTCTATCCGCCATCTCAGGTCTTTCTTATCGGGATGTGGTTTGAACGCCTCCTCATAGATATTGAGCGTTTCTCTATTGGCACGATCACCTATTGCGTGTGTGCAGAGTTGAAATCCATTCTCTATGGCAATCTTTGCAGTCTCTCTCATCGAATCTATCGGCTCTGTATTCAGGCCTGTAGAACTCGGAAGACTGTTGTAAGGTTTTAAAAGCCAGGCACCATGAGAACCGAGCGCTCCATCCATGAATCGTTTAATCGAACGAACAGTGAGCCTGTGATCTCCATAGCCCAGAATCTTATACTCAGAAAGATGTTTCCTTAGGCTGCTGTTCCCCTCAACTATCATGGCATTTATCCTTATTCCGAGCTCTCCTTCATCAACCATTTTCTTATAGAAATCGATTGTCTCAAAAGAAACCGATGCATCGTGAAGGCTCGTTATTCCTTTTGAAAGACACTCCTCTACTGCAAGACGGAGGATCTTTCTCTTCTCTTCTTCTATCTGCTGGGGCGTTCTTGCCCCCATTTCCTTTGCCATTGCTCGACCTATGAGTGATTGTGCTGTCTCTCTGAAGACCCCTATCGGATTTCCTCTACTGTCCCTGACAATTTCTCCTCCAGGAGGATCAGGAGTGTTTTTTGTTATCCCTGCAATCTTCATTGCCTTTGCATTTGCAATGCATGAGTGGCCACTCGCATGTGTAAGGAGTACAGGATTTTTTGGAGAGACTCTGCTTAATTTTGTATGGATAGGAAGCCCATCCACATTGGGTGCTGGAACTCTTTCCCATTTCTCCTGATGCCATCCACGTCCCACGATCCACTCACCCTCCTCTGCCTTCTCTGCTGCCTTTCTTACAATTTCAACAATATCGTCCCAGCTCTTTGCAACAGTCAGGTCGAGATTCAACTTAGCACGACCTATGCTCATGAAATGTGCATGAGAATCAATAAATCCTGGTATTGCAAGCTTTCCATCAAGATCTATCACCTTTGTAGATGGCCCTATATATGAGCGTATCTCCTCATCAGTTCCAACCGCTAAAATCTTATCCCCCCTCACAGCCAGTGCCTCTGTTTCTGGCCTCCTGTCGTCTACAGTAACAATCTTCCCATTAACAAGGACAAGTGTGGCACTGTTTTTTCCACAACCAGAAAACATAAAAACAAAAGCGTATAATAAGATTATGCAAAGCGTTGTTGTTTTAACCATTTTTTTCTCCTTAAAATTATATAATTATCTCATCTTTCTTATTCTAACCTCTATCTCTCTGTTTTCTTTAAGCAGTTCCACCAGCCTATTCGGATCTGTACTGCCGTAGTGATAGGGATAGAGAATCTTTGGCTTGAAAGATTTTGCAGCATCTGCCACCATTTCTGGAGTCATAGTATATGGAAGATTCATGGGAAGAAATGCAATGTCTATGCCCTTCAGCTTCTTCATCTCGGGTGTGTTTTCAGTGTCACCTGCAATGTATACTCTCTTGTCACCAAATTCTATTATATATCCATTCCCTACTCCCTTTGGATGAAAGGGCTGACCATTCGATCTTTTGTGAACAATGTTGTATGCAGGAACAGCCTCGACCTTTAATCCTTCAACCATTCTATGATCTCCATTTTTCATCACTATTCCACCATCAACCTTTCTTGTGCACCTTTCTGTCAACACGACAACAGTCTTGTCTGTTCTTATCTCCTTTAATGCCTTCAGGTCTAGATGATCTCCGTGCTCATGAGTCAAGAAAATTATATCGGCATCTGGAAGCCTGGAATAGTCTGCATAATCTGAAACTGGATCGACATGAATCACCATTCCATTGAATTCAAACATCAGAGTTGCATGAGCTATAAATGTAATAACAAGATTCCCCTCAGATGTTTTGATTGTATCCTTCTCAAATGATTCCTGCGCAGATAGTGTTGTCGTTAAAAGTGCAAAAAGACCACATATTAATAAAGTCTTGGCATACATGACACACCTCCCTATTATTTAAGAGACTGAAATTACAATCAAATATAGGCAGAATATTTCATTCGGTCAACAGTTTTTCTTTCTAATCAATATTGACTTTCAATTAAAAAGTATGTATTTTCATTATTGTAAAATGTCAAATAATATTCTGAAAAAATAAAATATGCAGCAAAATCATGACGATCTCAAACTTTTAGAAGAATTAAAAGTTGCTCATGACAAGATCGTTGAGCAGATCGATAAGGTGATAGTAGGTCAGAAGAGGATAATAGAAGAACTATTAATCTCTCTATTCTCAAGAGGACACTGTCTCATAATAGGAGTCCCAGGTCTTGCAAAAACGCTTCTCATTTCAACCCTCTCCAAAACTTTAAACTTAAAGTTCAGTCGAATCCAGTTTACACCAGATCTAATGCCATCCGATATAACAGGAACAGAGGTGCTTGAGGAGGACAAGACAACAGGTAAAAAAGTATTCAGATTCATAAAGGGGCCAATTTTTGCCAATATCGTTCTTGCCGATGAGATAAACAGGACACCACCCAAGACTCAGGCAGCACTGCTTCAGGCAATGCAGGAACACCAGGTAAGTTCATCAGGAGAAACATACACATTAGGAGAACCATTTTTTGTCATGGCAACACAAAATCCCATAGAGCAGGAGGGAACATATCCACTACCCGAGGCTCAACTCGACAGGTTCATGTTCAACATATGGATAGACTATCCGTCAGAGGATGAGGAGATTAAAATCGTTCATCTTACAACAGGAGGTCTTGAACCAGAACCCTCGACCGTAATAGATGGGAACAGAATAGTAGAGTTGCAAAAGCTAGTGAGAAGGATACCTGTATCTGATATCGTAGTTAAGGCTGCAGTAGATCTGGTCAGAAATACACGTCCAGACAATGAGAATTCACCAAAATTTATCAAAGATTGGGTAAGCTGGGGTGCAGGCCCCAGGGCCTCTCAATACCTTATTATTGGTGCAAAGAGCAGATGTGCACTGGACGGCAGACCTACACCGGACATTGACGATATTAGATATGTTGCCAAACCTGTACTTCAACACAGGATTGTCACAAATTTCAATGCCGAGGCCGATGGTGTTAGTGCCGCTCAGATAGTAGATAGATTATTAAAAAGAGAGTAAGGAGGAGCAATTGCCATGAAAAGAATAATCCGCATAGTATTTTTAATTCTTCTGCCACTTTTTCTATTTGCACAGTCAAACGTCGATGTTGTTGTTAAAAGGCTTGAAAAACTATCCATGGCATCTTTTGATGAGTGGAAGATGTCAACCAAGTTTGGTGATGTAAAGGAGGATATAAAAAGGTTCAGCAATCCTGATTTCGACGACTCTGACTGGGAAACTTTAAGAATAGGTCAGAGAGTCTATATCGACTCTTGCTGGCTTCGAAAGAAGATAGTCCTGCCATCCTATATAGCTGGAATGGCAGTCAGGGGTAGGATTAGGCTCTTACTAACAGTGGATGATTACGGATATCTCTGGGTCAATGGCAAGAGCAGGGGAAGATTCCCATGGAATGGTGAATTTATTCTTACAGAGGATGGCAGACCTGGAACGAAGTATGTTATTCTCATAAGGGCTGTCAACACTGGAGGCCCCCTGCGAATACTTAGAGCACAGGCAGAATCTGAAACAAGTATTGAAATGCAGCAGAGGATCGATAAGCTTGCGTTGAGTCTCAGGGTCGGCCAAAAACTTCTCAGCTTTGATACATATCAGACAAACTCCAGAGTGAAAACTGATCCGCACATAGATAAATCGAAAATGGACAGAGCCGAAAAGCAACACCTAAATGAGCTTCTTCAGGAGGAGGTTAAAAAGATAGATACGGCAGCGCTCGATAACGGAAATCTTAAAAAATTCTGGGGCTCTGTTGACAGAGTCTTATCAAAATTAAAGCCTGTCAGAAAATTCGTAAAACGGTTTACACTATTTTTTGATGCAAATGCACATATAGATGCTGCATGGCTCTGGAGATCGAAAGAGACTGTAGAGGTATGTAACAGGACATTTTCATCGGTGATAAACATGATGAATCAACGTCCCGATTTTACATATACTCAGAGCCAGGCTGTAATGTACAGATGGATGGAGAATCTCTATCCCGAACTTTTTGAAAAAATAAGGCTATGGAACAGGAAGGGAAGATGGGAGATAGTTGGAGGAATGTGGGTAGAACCTGACTGCAATCTTCCTTCTGGAGAGTCATGGTATAGACAGCTTCTATATGGACAGAGCTATTTTAAGAAAAAATTTGGTAAAAAGGCGCTCATCGGATGGAATCCCGACTCTTTTGGCTACAACTGGAACCTGCCTCAATTTTTCAAAAACAGCGGTATCGATATTTTTGTTACTCAGAAGATTGGATGGAATGATACAACTGTCTTTCCATACAGGGTCTTCTGGTGGGAAGCACCTGATGGATCAAGGGTGTTGACATACTTTCCTTTTAATTATGTGGATACTATTGAGAATCCCTACCGCCTTGTGGACTGGCTTCGCCAGTTTGAGGCCAATACTGGTTTCACAAAACTTATGATTCTGTTCGGTGTAGGAGACCATGGCGGAGGTCCATCCCTTGAAATGCTCGAGAGAATAGACAGATTAAACTCTCTCTATATCTTCCCGAATATAGAATTTGGAACCGCACAAGATTACCTCTTCTGGCTGAGGCGCCAGAATCTGTCAAATCTTCCTGTATGGAAGGATGAGCTCTATCTCGAATACCACAGAGGTACATACACTACTCAGGCAAGGACAAAGACAAACAACAGAAAATCAGAAGTGCTGCTTACCAATGCAGAAAAGTTTAAAACAATTGCCTCTATATTTTCCCCTGACAAACCCAGCCAAGACCTGAAAGAGGCATGGAAAACGGTTCTTTTTAATCAATTTCACGACATTCTTCCAGGATCGAGTATTCGCGAGGTTTATGTAGATGCTGAAAGGGATTATAAAGAGGTCTTTGAAACAGGAGAATATGAATTAAAAAAGTCTCTGAGAAAGATCGCCAAAAATATCAACACATCTTCTCTTCCACAAGGAATTCCTGTTGTGGTCTTCAACCCACTGTCATGGGAGAGAACAGATGTGGCATCTGTAAGCCTGAGGAGGGGCGATTGTGGAGACTACAATGTATATGATGAGAAGGGGAATAAGGTTGTCTCACAAATCGTGAAAAAATCGAAATACAGCAGAGAACTCATATTCATAGCAGAAAATGTTCCATCGCTTGGATATCGGGTCTTTGTATTGAGAAAAAATAGGAACAAGAATTCAGATTTGAATCCGAATCTCTCGGCATCTGAAAACATGATTGAGAATGAATTTTTCAGAATTACTATTGATAAAGATTCTGGCTGGATCACAACTATTTTTGATAAAAGAAGTGAAAGAGAGGTGCTCAAGGGTGAAGGGAATCGACTTCAACTCTTTGAAGACAGGCCCAGTGCATGGGATGCATGGAACATAGGACTTGGCAAGGAGTATCAGACAAAATTCAGAAAAATAGAGCTCCTTGAATCGGGGCCAGTTCGCTGTGCTGTGAGAATTCACAGAGACTTTTTAAAACCTGGAGTAAAAAAGTCGTTTCCAACAGAAGATTTCCCCACGAGTTTCTTTAAACAAGATGTTATTTTGTACAGCGGAATCGACCGAATAGACTTCCGTACCATCGTTGAATGGTGGGAAAATAAGACTATGGCAAAAACATCGTTTTCTGTAAACGTCCATGATACTGTAGCCACATACGAGATTCCATACGGTTTTATTCATCGCTCAACTACACTAAAAAGGCCTCTCGACAGAGGAAAGTGGGAAGTTCCTGTATTGAGGTGGGCAGACCTCTCTGATGGTGAGTATGGAGTCAGTCTCCTGAATAATTCGAAATATGGCTATGATATAAAAGGAAATGTGATGCGCATCTCTCTATTGCGATCTCCACAATGGCCGGATCCAACCGCAGATAGAGGCAACCACACAATACTATATTCCCTTTATCCCCATTCTGGCACATGGAGGGATGCAGAAACAGTACATCGCGGATATGAACTAAACTACCCACTGATATCTGTTTTAACCGAACCACACAATGGAACACTGCCCACTTCTCACTCATTCATACAGATAGCTCCTTCCAATCTGATACTCACAGCAGTCAAAAAGTCGGAAGATTCAAAGGGATGGATATTTCAATGGTACGATGCAGAAGCTAGGGATGTTGTAGCAACGATTACCCTTCCCATGAAACCAAAAAGAGTCTTTCTCTCTAACTTCTTAGAAGAGGAGTTGAAGCCTGTAAAGTTTGAAGGAAAAACCATTAAAATAAATACAAACAGGAGTGAAGTAAAAACATTAAAAGTAATATTCTAAGTGAGATGAAATATTTAAAGATTGGAGGGAAATCATGAAACCTAAATCGATTTTTATTATCCTCTGTCTCCTGGCCACATCATTATGGGCACAGAGTGAGACCCTCTTTAATGGCGGTTTTGAGAGCGGAGGATTTGGAGGTCCTGTGATCAAATTTACCCAGGTCAACAATCAGTTTGGACTTCTTGTTGGAGGAAGAGGCGGATGGATAATAAACCATGTTGTGGCAATAGGAGGCGGCGGATATGGATTAACAAACGTGGTGAATGCCCCCTCATCTGCAGGAGAAGAGTTGAGAATCAGGATGGGTTATGGCGGTTTCGAGGTTACAACTATTTTAAATTCTGAAAAGCTGATCCATTTTACTGTAAATGCACTCTTTGGAGCAGGCAGCTGCTATTACAGTAAACGCGGCTCAGACATTGAAGAATATGAGCAGGACGGATTCTTTATTGTTGAACCAGCATTTAATCTTATATTAAATGTTGCTCCGCTATTTAGGATTGGTGCAGGCATTGGATACCGTTATGTTGCAGGACTGGAAATGACAGGACTTACGGGTTCAGACCTCAGCGGTTTTTCAGGAGTACTTACATTTAAATTTGGACACTTTTAATCAGGAGGCAAATATATGAAAATCTCCAGATTTTTCCCATTTATAGCGGCTCTCTGTCTGGTGGCTGGATGCAACTTAAGTGTAAATAAATCAATATATATCCCGGACGGAGAAAAAATTAACGGCAGCAGAAATACCATAAATGGAAACATAACAATCGGCAAGAACTGTAAGATAATGGGCGACTGCAGAAGCATCAATGGAAGCATACGAGTGGGTGAAAATACTGAGGTTCAGGGTCTGCAGGTCGTGAACGGCACAATCTTTATCTCAAGTAATGTTGTTGTAGGAGGCGAAGTAAAGAGTGTTAACGGTTCAGTAGAATCTCTTCGTGGAACAGAAATAGGAGGCAATCTCTCAACTGTTAATGGCGACATAAAGATCAGAAAGACAAAAGTGATGAGAAACATAACAACTTATAACGGTGATATTTTTATCAAAGATACCAGTCTTGTGAGAGGTAATATTATAATAAAAAGAAGCAAGGGAAATTCTGGAAGAAACCGCAATCTGGAAATCAGAATAGTAAACAACTCTATTGTTAAGGGCGATATTGTTGTAAAGGACGAGCGGATAAATGTAACCGTTATTGTCGAAAACGGCGGGGAAGTAAAAGGAACTATAAGTGGTGCAGAGGTTGTCAGGAGATAAGACAAAAGAGGTTCAATAAATCTTTAGCCAGAAAAAGTGTTGCGAATACTATATCTGTTTCATAAATTATGGATATTTAATAATAACTGATGGAGGTATTATGTTTAGGAAAAAGAATATATTGAGCTCTGTGGTCCTGGTGCTGGTCTTTATCTTTTTTCAAGCAAATGCAATGCCAAAAGATAAAAAAGCAAAATCTCCTCCTTATGAGTTTAAAATGGAAAAGAAAAATCCTGCAACATCGGTAAAGAGTCAGGGCCGCACAGGAACCTGCTGGTGCTTTTCAACAATCTCAATGCTTGAGTCTGAACTCATCAGAATGGGCAAGGGAGAGATCGACCTTTCAGAGATGTTTGTAGTACGCCATACATATCCCCTTAAAGCCGAGAGCTATGTAAGGCTGCATGGAAATACAACATTTGGCCAGGGCGCCTATTTTCATGATGTAATGGATCAAATTAAGAGGTATGGTATTGTTCCAGAAGAGGTGTATACGGGTAAAAACATTGGCGAAAAAAATCACAACCACAGTGAAATGGGAAGTGTGCTAAAGGCAATCTTAGATGCTGTATTAAAGAGAGGAGGATCTCGCCTCACGCCTCGCTGGATGGATGCATTCGAAGCTCTGCTCGATGTATATCTGGGAAAACCGCCTGAGAAGTTTACATACAAGGGAAAGAGTTATACACCAAAAAGTTTCGTGTCAGATTATCTCGGTATAAATCCCGATGACTATGTAGAGTTTACATCCTATACACATCATCCATTTTATCAGAAGTGTAGACTGGAAGTTCCAGACAACTGGTCATTCAACAGCAATTTCTACAACGTTCCCATTGAGGACTTAGAAAAGATCATTGAATACTCCCTTAAAAATGGATATACTGTTGTCTGGGGAGGGGACGTGAGCAACAGAGATTTCTCCACCACAAAAACAGGATATGGAATTGTTCCCAAGAAAGATTGGGAGGAGAAGACAAGGGCAGAAAGAGAGAAGAAGATTACAGAACCTGTAGAGGAAAAAGAGGTCTCTCAGGAGCTGAGACAAAAATATTTTGACAACTTCACTGCAACAGATGACCATGGAATGCATATTGTCGGACTTGCAAGAGATCAAAAGGGAAATCGTTTTTACTATACTAAAAATTCCCACGGCAAGGATAGAAAGTTTGGGGGTTATGTCTACCTGTCAAGACCCTATGTATTGCTATATGGACTGGCCATAATGGTTAACAAGAATGGAGTGCCCCCGGAAATAAGGGAAAAAATCGGATTAAAATAAACTAATCATCAGGAGGGAAAATGTATAATAGATTCAATGGATGGAAATTCAGGCTGCTGATCCTGCTGTTAGTTACAGGAGCAGTCTTTGCACAGAAAAAGACAGCAAAAGATGAATCGGCATATAAATTCACTGTCAAATATGAAGTAAAAAGAACTCCCGTTAAAAATCAATATCGCACAGGCACATGCTGGTGTTTTTCCACAATATCATTCATAGAATCAGAAGTGCTGAGAAAGGGAGGAGATGAGGTCGACCTATCAGAGATGTATGTGGTGCGTCATGCCTATCGCCACAAGGCTGAAAACTACATCAGACTCCACGGCAACGCAACCTTTGGCCAGGGCGGCCAGAGTCATGATGTCATTGAACAGATAGCAAGGTATGGTATAGTACCGGAAAACATCTATACTGGCATGCGTATAGGTGAAAAGAAACACAATCACGGCGAGATGGCCACAGTGCTCAAGGCAATTCTCGATGGTGTACTGAAGGGCGGATCGCGCCTCACGCCTCGCTGGATGGATGCATTCGAAGCGGTGCTCGATGTATATCTAGGTAAAGTACCGACCCGTTTTGAATATAAGGGAAAATCGTTCACTCCTAAGAGCTTTGCTACCGATTACCTAAAAATAAATCCAGATGATTATATCGAACTTACATCTTACACACATCATCCTTTTTATAAACAGTGCAGACTCGAAGTTCCAGACAACTGGACATTCAATGATCAATACTACAATGTGCCACTAAACGACTTAGAGAGAATAGTAGACAATGCGTTGAAGAATGGATATTCGGTTGTATGGGATGGCGATGTCAGCGAAAGAGAATTCTCAAGCAAACGTGGATATGCAATAGTACCTGCAAAAGATTGGGAAGAAAAGACAAGAGCAGAAAGGCAAAAGGAGATCACTGGACCTGTGGAAGAGAAGGAGATAACTCAGGAGTTCAGGCAGAAAACATTTGACAACTTTACCACAACCGATGATCACCTCATGCATATAGTGGGTATTGCCTACGATCAGAAGGGTAGAAAATTTTATCTAACAAAAAACTCTGGTGGCACAGAAACAAAGTATAAGGGATATGTATACCTGTCGCGTTCATATTTCAGACTGAAAACTATTGCAATCATGATTCATAGAGAGGCCCTGCCGCCGGATATTAAAAAGAAACTAAACCTATAGCACTAATAAAAAACAGGCAGATTATAGAATATAAAAAATCTGCCTGTTTTTTTATTATATAAAAATTTTTTTCTAGGAGGTCATCATGCGAAAGAACATGAGGTTTTCATACCTATTTATACCATTTCTTTTCCTTGCACTAAATTTTATGCTTTCCAGACCGGCCTTTTCACAGAAAATCAATGAACATATCTTCAGTCAGTTAGTGTATCGCCATATAGGTCCGCAGGGAAACAGGATGGCAGCCGTAATTGGTGAACCAGGCAACATGAATGTCTACTATGCAGGTGCTGCTTCTGGAGGATTGTGGAAATCCACAGACGGCGGAATTCACTGGAGACCAATATTTGACAATCAGCCTGCTCAATCGGTTAGTGCACTTGCAATTGCTCCATCGGACTACAATATAGTATGGGCGGGAACGGGTGAAACCTTTATCCGCAGTAATGTTTCCATTGGCAACGGCATTTACAAATCAACAGATGGTGGAAAAACCTGGTTTCATATGGGCCTAGAAAAAAGCGGCAGAATAGGAAGAATAGTTATAGATCCCAACAATCCAGACATCGTGTTTGCAGCAGCAATGGGTCACTGCTATGGACCACAGCAGGAGCGTGGAGTTTATCGTACCACAGATGGGGGCAAAACATGGAAGAGGGTGCTTTTTGTTGACGAGAATACAGGATGCTCAGACATTGCGATGGATCCGAACAATCCAAATATACTCTTTGCAGGAATGTGGCAGGTCGTAATAAAGACATGGGGAAGATTCAGCGGAGGGCCTGGTAGTGGAGTGTTTAAGTCTACAGATGGTGGCACAACATGGAAAAGAATAGAAGGCCATGGACTTCCCTCCCCACCACTCGGAAAGATAGCAGTAGGTGTTGCAAGAAGCAATTCAAATCGAGTATATGCCCTAATAGAGACCGGCAGCAGAGGATCACTGTGGAGATCTGACGATGGAGGAGAAAACTGGAGATGCGTCAATCACAGCCGCCTTCTCAATGAAAGACCCCATTACTACACACGAATGGCTATCTCGCCTGTAGATGAAGACGAGGTCTACTTTCCTTCGAACAGCATGAGCGTTACTCTCGATGGTGGGGAGACCTACTCACTTATCAGATGGGGAGGCGATAACCACGACATGTGGATAGATCCACTAAACGAAGATAGGATGATGATTGGCAACGATGGCGGCGTCATGATTACAACAAACCATGGAAAAGAATGGAACAGGGTAGTGCTGCCAGTTGCCCAGATGTATCACGTATCTGTTGACAACCAGATTCCCTATTTTGTATATGGAAACCGTCAGGACGGCCTCTCATATAGAGGCCCAAGCAACAGTCTCATGAATGGAGGAATCCCTTCTGGCCTGTGGAGACATGTGGCTGGCTGCGAATGTGGTTTTACATATGCAGACCCTGTGGAGAACAACATAATATGGGGGGGATGCTACAATGCAGGACTCGACAGATTCAATCTGATAACCGGTCATAATCGATCAGTAAGAGTATGGCCCAAATCTCCAATGGGCTCGCCTGCTGGTCTTCTTAAATATCGGTTCAACTGGACATTTCCAATAGCAATATCGCCACACGATCACAACAGGGTCTATGTAGGGAGTCAGTGTGTGCACATGACCACAAACGGCGGTCAGAGCTGGGAAGTAATAAGTCCTGATCTGTCCACAAACGACAAAAGCAAGATGGGAGATTCTGGAGGACTGACCAGAGACAATCTGGGAGTCGAATATGGATGTGTCATATTCGCAATAGCAGAATCTCCTGTCGAAGAAGGACTCATATGGGCAGGAACTAACGACGGTCTCCTCCATGTTACAAGAGATGGTGGAAAAAATTGGATCAATGTCACAAAGAACATTCCAGGTCTCCCACCATGGGGCACTGTAAGCAACATAGAGCCTTCAAGATACGACGCAGCAGTCTGTTATATAACGGTCGACTTTCATCAGATGAACAACAGAGATCCCTATGTATACAAGACAACAGATTATGGCAAGAGCTGGCGAAACATAGGAAAAACAATCCCCAGAAGCGTATTTAGCTATGCACACTGCGTCCGCGAAGATCCTGTGAGAAGAGGAATGCTCTATCTTGGAACAGAAAATTCAATATTCATATCTTTTAACGACGGAAAAGATTGGTATCCGCTCCAGACCAATCTACCTCATGCCCCTGTCCACTGGATAACAATCCAGAAAGAGTTCAATGATCTGGTAGTTGCCACATACGGCCGCGGATTCTGGATAATGGATGACATCACTCCCCTTCAGCAGCTCTCAAGGGATGTATTAAATTCAGACATCTACCTCTTCAAGCCGAGACCTGCTTACAGATTCAGAACAGTAACCTCGATTCAGAGTTGTCCGAATGATCTCTGCAGGGGCAAGAATCCTCCATACGGCGCATCAATAAACTACTATCTTAAATCAGAAAAAAAGCAGGAGGTCGAGATCTCCATTGCTGATGAAAAGGGCGAGGTGATCCGCAAGCTAAAGGGTCCTGGAAAGGCCGGTATAAACAGAGTTTGGTGGGATTTAAGATATGATCCACCGAAGAGGCCAAAGTTGAGAACAAAACCTGAAGGCAACCCCTGGGTATGGCAAGAGAAGCGCTACAGAAAATACACCCAGAACGGCTGGATGCCGCTGGAGAGCTGGGGAATCGGTAGCGGGCTCATAGGACCTCTCGCCGTACCAGGGACATATAAAGTAAGGCTCAAGAGCGGAGAAATGGTGCTTACTCAAAATTTGATAATAAAGAAGGACCCGAACACAGAAGGCTCTATTGATGACATAAGAGCACAGGTGGAGAAGGCACTCGAAATTCGAGATAATATAAACATGGTTGTAGATGCCATAAATCAGATAGAGTGGATTAGAAAACAATTGGTTGACCTGAAGGAGATATTAAAAAGCAGCAATATTGGTTCATCTCTGGTTTCAGAAACAGAAAATCTTTATCAAAAGGCATCTGAGGTGGAGAACCGATTCTTTCAGAAGATACTTGCAGAGGGCGATCTTAAGTCTTTCAGGGCTCCTAATAAGCTCTACAGTCAGCTTGCCATACTTGCAGGTGATATAGCAAATGGTTCAGCAGACTTTCCTCCCACAGACCAGCAGATCGAGGTTCATGAAGTGCTAAAGAAGGAGCTTGCTGTTGCACTCGAAGAACTCGACTCCTTGGTTGGAGATCAGATACCGAAATTTAACCGGCTTCTTGCAGAAAATGGTGTCTATAGAATAATAACAGATGTAAAATAGAGTTAGAGGGTCGATGTCATGAAGAAACCATCATTTATTGCCAAACTGCTTTCTCTATCGCTACTTATTCTATCTTCTGCCACAGTAAATGGTTCAGGAAAGGAAAAGTTCGATCTTCTAATCATAAATGGAAGTGTGATGGATGGAACAGGCAATCCTGCGGTTCAAGCAGATATAGGTATAAGAGACGGTAAAATTGTTGCTGTAGGCAATCTTGAGCAGAAATCTGCTGCAAAGAAGATCATAAATGCAGAGGGCTTGATAGTAGCGCCAGGATTTATAGACATCCATTGTCATGCCTATGATCCGGTAAGCGGTCCGGATTCGTGGAAGGGCAAAAACGAGAAACGCTTCTTTGCTCCCAATTTTGTCAGTCAGGGAATCACAACACTTGTATGTAACCAATGCGGACACGGACCGCTCTCGATTGCAAAACAGAAAAAGAGACTGGCAGAACACAGAATCGGACCAAATGCAATGCTAATGATAGGTCACAACAGGATTCGATTTCAGGTCATGGGTAATGATTACAAAAGAAAGGCCACAAAGGAAGAGATAGAAAAGATGTGCCTGTATGTAAGAAAGGCCATGGAGGATGGAGCAGCAGGCCTTTCCACAGGACTTGAGTATGAACCCGCCATATGGAGTGACACAGAAGAGTTGATCGCACTCGTTAAGGAGATTGTGCCTTTTGGAGGAGTCTATATGCCCCATGAGCGTGCTTCAGGAAAAGATCCCATGTGGTATCTTCCAAGCATGGATATGCCGGCTCAGCCAACCATTTTAGATCACATTGCAGAGACAATAGAGATAGCAGAGAGAACAGGAGTAAGGGCAGTGCTTACACACCTGAAGTTCAAGGGAACCCTCTTCTGGGGATGTAGCGGTGCTGCCGTAAACATGGTAAACAGGGCAAGATCAAGGGGTGTTGATATCTGGGCAGACTGTTACGTATATAACACGACCGGTACAGATGGAAACACGGTGTTGATTCCCCACTGGGCACTGGGAGGAGGCGGCCCACAATGGGCTCCGATCAATAATCCATTGAAAGGACTAAAAAATACACTGAACGATCCTGATAAAGTAAAAAAGATGAGAATGGATATTAAGCATGAGATCGAAAGAAGAGGCGGCGCCGAAAATATAGTTGTCATGGATTATCCTGACACCTCTCTCATAGGCAGGACAATTGCAGAAATAGCAAGAGAAAACAATATCAGCAGTGTCGATGTAGCAATAAAACTTCAACTCGAGGGCTATAAGAATCGTGCAGGTGGAGCAAGATTAAGAGGCTACTCTCTCTCTGAAACCGATATCGATGTGATTATCAAGCAGCCCTGGACAGCGACATGTACAGATGCCAGCATTTCACTAATGACAGACGGGCCAGTGCACGCTCGCTTCTATGGGGGCTTCCCAAGAAAAATCAAAAGATTTGTTCTCGATCGTCACATCATATCACTCGAACATGCAATACGCTCCATGACCTCTCTTCCTGCTCAAATACTCGGCCTACGACACAGAGGTATGATAAGAGAGGGGTTCTATGCAGACATAGTAATCTTTGATTTAAAACGCATAAGAGATGCCGCTACACAGTTTAACCCACATCAATATGCACAGGGCATTGAATATGTGTTTGTTAATGGCACCGCCGTGGTTGAGGGGGGCGAGCTGACATGGAAACTTCCAGGTGTTGTAATATCACATCATAAGAAGTAATTAATAGAGGGAGAAGAGATGTTAAATTCAATACCGCAAATAATAATACTTGTGTTTTCGATAGTTGTTCATGAAGTGGCACACGGAAGGGTAGCATTATGGAGAGGCGACACAACAGCAAGAGACATGGGAAGACTTACATTAAATCCAATTCCTCACATAGACCTTTTTGGTACAATAATTTTTCCCATCTTTCTTATTCTGATGCGCTCCCCTGTACTTTTTGGATGGGCAAAGCCTGTGCCGATAAATCCCTATCAGCTTAAAGAGGCAAAAAAAGATATGGCTCTTGTTGGTGGGGCAGGCCCTGCAAGTAACCTTTTACTGGCCATCCTGCTGGCAGGACTCTTTCGTGCTGCCGTAGCAGTGACAGGAAGTTCCAATCCACTATCTCAGGCACTTTTTTTTGGAGTGTTTATTAATCTTGTTCTGGCATTCTTTAACCTGATCCCTGTTCCTCCTCTCGATGGATCGAGAATCGTAAGTGCTCTTCTTCCAGACGATCTTGCGATTCGATATAATAGAATAGAACGGTTTGGATTCATAATAATCTTCCTGCTGCTCTTTCTAGGGTTTTTTGAATTAGTACTCTTTCCAATTGTGAAAATATTTTTGATACTGCTCACAGAAACATCCCCATTTTGATCTTAATCTCTGGAGGCTGTGTTTTATGAGTAGGATTTTAGATTTTCTCAGCAACAACCAGTGGCTCACCTGTGGATTAAGAGCCGTTGTTGCTGTCATCATTACATTTATATTAATCAAACTCATTCCTCTTGTGGAAAAGTTCATTTTACGACACATTACTGGAAGAACAAAGACAAGGCTTGATGATCAAATAATTCATCATTCAGGAAAGACATTAAAAAGAGTAGTATGGCTTGGTGGGATATTCTTTGTCGCAAAGAGTCTCCAATCTGTTTTATTAGGCTCTGCTGTCAAATATATTAATGGGATACTCTATATTATCCTGGTCTTTCTAATTGTAAACTTCTTAAGCTCTATTTTTCAACTCCTTCTTGACTGGTACAGTAAAAGATGGGGAAAAACTGTCAACGGCAGAACAAAGGATGAATTTGGACCGCTCTTCAGAAGGTTGATTGTAATTGTTGTATATACAATTGGTCTTGTATTTATATTAAACCATTTTCATCAGGATGTAAGCTCGATAATAGTATCTCTTGGTGTAGGCTCACTTGCAGTCGCCCTGGCTGCAAAGGACACACTTGCAAACATGATTTCAGGATTCATGATCATGACAGACCGTCCCTTCAGAATCGGCGATCGAATAAGGTTAGAATCAGGCGAAATAGGTGATGTATACGATATAGGCCTGAGGAGCACAAAGATTCTTACGTTTGATAATACCCTTATCGTGGTACCAAACCAGCAGATAATAAACGAAAAGGTTACAAACCTCTCCTATCCAGATCCCCAGATAAGGGTAAAGATAGAAGTCGGAGTGGCTTATGGAACTGACCTGGATCGAGTCAAATCGCTTCTTGTCAAGATATGCAAAAAACATCCTGAAGTACTCGATGATCCACCGCCAAAGGCATACTTTATAAATTTTGGAGATTCTTCACTCGATATGATGCTGGTATGCAGAGTCGGGGAATGGGGACAACAGTGGCGAGTAGGAGAAGAGCTCCGAATGGATATTAAAAAGACATTTGAGAAGGAGGGAATCGAGATACCATTTCCTCAGAGAGTGATTACAATAAACAAAAGCAGATGAATAAACCAGAGATGAGATTTAAGGAGAAAGGATCATGAAAAAAATCGATAGAATTAGAATATGTACTGTTTTTCTTCTTTTTAATATTCTGCTGGTAAATGCAAAATCCGATGACAGATATTTCCATACTCATAAAAGAAATGCGAAAGAGATCATAATAACAGTTCTTCATCCTTCGATCGGAGTTATCAGATCTCTTTTAGAACTTAAAAGAGAACACCTTCTTTTAGATGATAACCTAACAGTAGTTGGAGTTTATCATGCTCAGGAAACAACAGATTATAAATCGTCTATAGCATTCGTTAAAAAAAGAGGGGTAGATTGGTTTAAATTTCATAAAGTAAGTGGACCTTTGACTCAGGAACAGATCTTCAAGAAAAACAATTGCACATCAGATTTTGAATTGATCTTTAAAAATTCAGACGGTATAATATTTTTTGGTGGTGCCGATATCCCTCCATCTGTATATGAAAACAAAACCAATTTACTCACATCTATAAATACCCCATATCGCCACTTCTTTGAGCTATCCTTTATATTCCATCTGATGGGTGGATACCAGAACAATGGCTTTAAACCACTCATGGAAAATGCTCCAGAACTTCCTGTTCTTGGAATATGTCTGGGAGAACAGAGCTTAAATGTAGGGACTGGAGGTACATTGATTCAGGACATCTGGTTTGAAAAATACAAAAAGAGCTATGTTGAGGATATAATCGAGCTTGGAAAGGAGAAGTGGCACAATAATCCATACCGCATTCTATATCCACGGAAAAAACTTCTTCGTTACAACATACACAGAATAAGACTATTAGGTGGCGGAAAATTCGTATCGCAGATGGGTTTTTCTGTTGATGATACTCCCTATATTATAAGCTCCCACCATCAGGCAGTAAAAAGGCTTGGTAAGGGAATGAGAGTAATAGCCACATCCCTTGATGGCCGAATTGTAGAGGCCATAGAGCACACCCGCTTCCCCAATGTTCTTGGAATTCAATTCCACACCGATTTCACAATTTTATGGGATTCAGAAAAAATGGTACGAATCTGTCCAGAAGAAAAAGTCAACATCAACTCTTTTTTAAAAAGCAATCCCCCCAGCTTTAAATTTAATAAAACGATCTGGTCATGGTTTGTTGAGAAGGTCCGATATTTTCACAATAAATCACTGAGGACCCTGAATGCCAAGAGTGAATTTAGTACCAAGAGATAGTTATTCATTCAAAACAGAAATTGTCGTCAGGATTACAGACCTAAACTATGGTGGACATCTGGCCAACGACAGACTGCTTGCATTGATTCATGAAGCACGTGCGGCATTTCTCGATTACCACGGCTTCTCAGAATTAGATTGCGGAGGAGTATCACTCATAATGGGAGATGTTGTCATTCAATACAAGGGTGAAGCATTCAGTGGAGATATTCTACGATTCGAAGTAGATGCTGGCGAACCATCACGATGTGGATTCAGGCTCTTCTATAGAGTCACAAGACCAAAAGATGGAAAGGAGATTGCACTTGTGGAGAGTGGTATGGTCTGTTTTGACTATAGGAATAGAAAGATAGAGAGATTGCCAGAATCTGTCAGAAAAATTTTTAGTAATTAAATTATAAGGAGCTTCTATATGGTAAACAAAAATTCCTGCTCTGGACTCGATCGCAGAGACTTTCTAAAAATATCCGGCGCTGCAGGTGCAGTTCTTGGAACCATAGGGATTGGAATCTTTGGCTATGAATCTGGAAAAGACCCACTGACCTACACTGGGTGTGAGGGATTACAGGGGATCGCTCAGAATTTTAACAGAGGCCGATTCACAATCGATGGGCCGCCACACGAGAGGGTGGGGCCTACAGAGAGGGCAGATGCAAGATCAGAGGTAATATTCTCAAGATTCTCCAGACTCATGCGTCAGTGGAATGATGAGAAGGGAATAGAGGGGCTCGATGATGTTTTAAAGAAATATTATAAAGATCATCCCGAAGACCTTGAAATAGATCTTGAAATTAGAAGGGAAATTTTTCCGAAGAGGATGAGCGACTGGCGCAAATATTATAAACAATTTATTCTTGCAGAGGCATGGTCAGATGCAATGGGTTCTGTCTGGCCTCCGGGTATACATGAGGCGCCTGAGAAATCCGACTTCCCAAGAGGTCCGAGATATGGAGAACCGAGAAAGCCTTACAAGATGAAGAGTGCTGAAAAAACATCAAGATTGATAAAAGAGATGGCCCACAGATTTGGTGCTGCGCTCGTTGGAATCACCAGGCTGAATCCCGACTGGGTCTATAAATATCCAATGCCTGGAAGGGGTTTTGATCCAGAAAAGAGGATAGAAGTACCTTCTCACTGGGAATATGCAATAGTTGTTGCAACTCCGATGTCGTGGGATCCGATGTATGCAAATCCCAATTATGGAACATCTCATGATGCATACTCTAAATCTCGAATAGTTGCATACAGGCTTGCAGCATTCATTAAAAAGCTCGGCTATCCTGCCCGACCGCATACTCCTGGTACAGACTATGATCTAATGGTACCGCCTATCATGATAGATGCAGGTCTTGGAGAACAGGGCCGTCATTCTGTAGTCATTACACCAGAACTTGGCTGCAACGTACGCCCGGCTGTTGTAACAACAAACCTTCCAATGAAGACCGATAAACCAATAAAGTTTGGTGTCGAAGAATTCTGCAAGAGTTGTAAAATCTGTGCAGAAAATTGTCCGAGCGGTGCAATCTCAAGTGGAGATAAAGTGGTGGTCAGGGGTTACCGCAGATATGCCCTCCACAGTTCTAAATGTCATAACTTCTGGTATTCGAACCTCGGAAACATGGGGTGCCGCATCTGCATTGCAGTATGTCCATATACAAGAAAATCAAACTGGATTCATAAAACAGCGTTAAACATTACTGCAAACGATCCTACTGGGATCTCTCACAGAATCCTGACAATGCTGCAGAAGAAATTCTACAGCGGTCCCGACCCAAAGGACTACTACATTCCCTCACTAGGTGGCAAAAACGCATCGTACAGAAAGCCGCCATGGTGGCTGAGAACAGAAGACTTTATCGAAATTTAAGAGGTAAAAAATGAACTCTTTCTTTAATAACTTTTTCTGGTTCGTCGAAGGCATATTTGTCTGTTTGATATTCATTGGCTTCAAACGCTGGATGAAAAATAGAGGCGTCAGGATGACAATCTGGAAGTGGATACTCTTTGCCGCCTGGCTCTTTCTTTCAGGGTTTACAATTGCATTCATTACAACAAGCATTGGAGAGGGAGAAGACCGTGCTGCTCTAATGGGCGGCATAATATTCGGAATCATCACTATTGTTTCTGGTGTTGGGATATGGAGAGCGCTCAACATTAAAGGAAAGGTTTCAAATGAAAGATAAATTCATTCTTTCACACGACATGGGAACAAGTACAGACAAGGCTGTAATCGTTAGTGTTGATGGAACAGTCATGGGTCAGACCAAGAGCCATTACCCTGTGTACCATCCTCATCCAAATTATGCAGAACAGGATCCAATGGACTGGTGGAATGCTGTATGTCAGACTACACGAAGGGTCATCAAGGAGACAGCCATAAAACCAGAAAAGATTGTTGGTATAACCTTCTCCTCTCAAACTCAATCTCTTATCCCCGTCTCAGCGGATGGTTCTGCACTTCGCAGAGCAATAATATGGCTCGACGGCCGCAGTGCAGATATCATACGTGAAAGACTCTGGACTCCTCCCCGTTTCAAGGGATACAACATATTTCGTTTAATCAAGTTTCTGACAATCACTGGTGGATGCCCGGGTCATACTGGTAAAGACCAGATCGGCAAAATATTGTGGATAGAGAAAAATCAGCCTGAAATATTTTCAAGAACTCATAAATTCCTAGATGCAAAGGATTTTATAATATGCAGACTCACAGGAAACATGGTCACCTCTGTTGACATTGCATACATCTGGTGGCTTCTCGACTCAAGAGAAAATAGAAACAGATGGCATGAAGGACTATGCAAATCTGCTGGAATAAGAATTGATCAGCTTGCCGATGTAAAAGAGAGCTCTGACATTGTCGGTAGAGTTACCGAAAAGGCAGCAAAAGAGACGAGCCTTGTTGTAGGCACTCCTGTTATAAATGGAGCTGGAGACCTCAGTTCTGCAGCTCTGGGCTCAGGTGCACTCGACAATGAAGAGTTTCATGTCTGTATAGGTACAAGCGGCTGGGTGGCTGGCCATGTTACGAAGCGAAAAATCGATATCCCACACTATACAGGATGCATAGGCAGTGCATATCCCAAAAAATACTATCTTGCAATGGCCCATCAGGAAACAATCGGAATATGCCTCGAATGGCTAAAAAATAATGTGCTATACCACAAGGAACAGTTAAAAAAAGAGGTGCATGTTAGCGAGATATATGAGGTCCTCGACCGCCTTGCCGAGCAGTCGCCCCCTGGTGCAAAGGGATTGATATTTACCCCCTGGATGTATGGAGAGAGATGCCCGCTCGATGACGATTATGTCAGAGGCGGCCTCTTCAACCTTAGTCTTGATCACCAGCGGCAGCACATTGTAAGAGCAGTATTTGAAGGAATTGCGTTTAATCTGCGCTGGGCAATGGAGACAGTCGAAAATCTCTATTCAAGGGTCTCAAAATTGAACATTATAGGTGGAGGGGCAAAGAGCAACATCTGGTGCCAGATAGTTGCAGATATTACAGATAGAGAAATTCACCGTGTCGAAAATCCACAGCTTGCAGGTGCTGTGGGCGTTGCACTTCTTGCAAGTATGAAACTGGGATACATAAAATCCTTTAATGAGATAAAAAACTATATAAACATAGACAGGGTCTTCTACCCTGACAAAGATAAGCGCAAACTATACGACAGACTGTTTAAGGAATTTAAAAACATCTACAAACAAAATAAAAAATGGTATAAACGTATGAATAAAGAGGCAGATTTTTAAAACATGAAAATAGAGAATCTATCTAAAATCTGTTCACATGGTGCAACCTTCAAAGAAGAAATGATTGATGTTTCGACCTCTGTTGCCCTTAGAGTCATAACATTTAACCCTCCAGAAAGATCAGAAAATCCTTCGGTAGTATTTGTAGCCGGCTGGATATCCCACATCCAGAGCTGGAAGGAGGTACTGAAAGAATTAACCAGTGATTTTAAAGTGTATTATGTCGAAACAAGAGAAAAAATATCCTCCAGAGTCAGGGGGAAAAGCGAGTTTTCAATCTACACTCTCGGCAGGGATATTGTAGAACTTGTATCTATCCTCAAATTGAAAGAAAAGAAATACATCCTTTTCGGAAGCTCGCTTGGGGCCACCGTAATCCTCGACTGTTACAATTCACTAAAGAAAAAACCACTCTGCATTGTTCTAGTTGCTCCAAATGCAGAATTTCGAATGCCGGGATTTGGAAAAGTAATGGTGACCCTAATGCCTTCATTTCTTTATAGAATAATAAAACCCTTTGTAAAATGGTATCTCAAAACGTTTAGAATGGATGTTAAAAGCGATTATCAACAGTATGAAAAGTATTGCCGCGCACTCGATGCGGCAGATCCAAAAAAATTAAAAAAGGCATCCCTCTCTTTATCGAAATATACGGTTTGGGATGTCCTTAAAGAGATCGAAACACCATTATTGATTATCGGAGCATCAAAAGACAAACTTCACGAGCCGGAAAATATCAGAAAGATGACCTCAATGATAAAGAATTGTAAATATATAGATATGGAGACCAATAAAAATACTCACAGCAGAGAACTGGTAAAAATTATGAGGGATTATCTTTCGGATCTAACCCGACCGAAGAAATCAAAATAAATGGTTTACACCAGAAGTCTTAAAAAGAAGAGTCCGCAGAAATTATGATAACAAAACACTTTCTCTTTTTCTGCGGACCTTATTATCTTTTAAAATTGATCGGCTGAAATCTCTTTAAATTTCAGCCATTCTCTTATACATCTCGTACCGTCTCTTTACTACTTCTGAAAATTCAGACCAGTAACTATCCACCTTATCCGGAAATGTCTGCTTTAAAGATGTATATCTTGTCTCTCCTTCAAGAAACTCTTTTAACGGAATCTTTGGCTCTTTTGAATCGAGTATTAATGGATTCTTACCCTCTTTTTTGAGCTCTGGATTATAGCGGTAGAGTATCCAGTAACCAGAATCTACAGCCTTCTTTTCCTCTTCCTGTGAAAACTGCATGTCGAATCCGTGGTTGATACAGGGTGCATATGCAATTATAATCGAAGGCCCTCTGTATGCTTCTGCCTCCTGAAGAGCCTTGAGAAGCTGGCTCTTGTTTGCTCCCATTGCAACAGAGGCTACATATACATATCCATAACTCATCATCATCATTCCAAGGTCTTTTTTTATTGTCTTCTTACCCGACTCTGCAAATCTGGCAACAGATCCGAGAGGCGTTGCCTTTGAAGCCTGCCCACCTGTATTAGAGTAGACCTCTGTATCCAGGACCAGCACATTTATATTTCGGCCAGATGCCATTACATGATCCAGTCCTCCATAGCCAATGTCGTATGCCCATCCATCACCTCCTATTGCCCAGACGCTCTTATCAACAAAATAGCCTTCAAGCTCCTTAATACGTAAAAGAACTCTCTTTGCATCACCATCTGATTTCTTAATTGCATCTTTCAGAATATCCTGAATCTTCCTAGAATTCTCCTTTGCTTCAGAATCTGTTCTGTCCCACAGATCTTTTGCCTTTACAAGAAGCTCTTTGAGCCTGCCGTTTACTCCAATTTCAAGAGCCTTATCAATATTATATAACAACTGCTTTCTGTTAGAATCTACCGCAAGACGGAATCCAAACCCATATTCTGCATTGTCCTCAAAAAGAGAGTTTGCCCATGCAGGTCCATGACCATCCTTGTTGCTGCAGTATGGGATCGATGGAAATGTTCCTCCCCAGATTGAGGAACATCCAGTCGCATTGGCAATTAGGAGTCGGTCGCCAAAAAGCTGTGTTACCAGCTTAACATATGGTGTCTCACCACAACCTGCACATGCTCCAGAGAACTCAAGCAGAGGTTGCTTAAATTGACTCCCCTTTACCGAACCGAGCTTTACTGCATCTGACAAAACATCTTCTGGAAGAGAAACAAAGAAATCAACATTTTCTCTCTCGCCTGCCTTTCTCTCCTCCTCGATCGGGCTTGCCACAAGTGCCTCTTTGGGACACTCATTCACACAATTCATACAGCTTACACAATCCTCAATAAATACTTGTATTTTGTAGTCATATTTTTCGCCATCTTTACCGACCGCCTTTAGTGTTTTAAAAGTATCTGGTGCATCCTTTAAAAGCGCGCGGTCGATCAACTTGGGCCTTATTGCTGCATGAGGACATACAAAAGAACACTGATTGCACTGAATGCACTTTTCAGGTATCCAGCGAGGAACAAGTGGAGCGACTCCCCGCTTCTCGAGCCTTGTTGTTCCTGATGGCACAAAACCATCAAAAGGCATTTTCGAGACAGGGATTGTGTCTCCCTTTTCCCGCATTATTGGTTCAACAACGCTTTTTATATAATCATCTGCATCATCAGGAACCAGCTTCTTCTCTTTTCTATATTTTTCAGGCAATCTGTCTGGAACTGGTATCTCCTCCAGAGCCTCATTGGTCTTATCAACCGCTGCCCAGTTCATCTCTACAATCTTTTCACCCTTTTTCCTATATGTTTTATCGATTGCCTTCTTGATCATCTCAATGGCTTTCTTCCTGTCAAGCACATTGGAAATAATAAAGAATGCTGCCTGCATTACGGTGTTGATCCTTCCTCCCAGCCCAACATTCTGGGCAATCTCGAGTGCATTGATATTATAAAATTTAATCTTCTTTTCTATAATCGTCTTCTGCATATCTCTCGTAAGATTCTCGAATGCTTTATCTCTTGACCAATTCGAGTTTAACAGAAATACTCCCCCTTCCCTGATTCCTTCAAGCACATCATATCTGCCAATAAATGCCTGGTTGTGACATGCAATAAAATCTGCATTGTACACAAGATATGCAGATTGAATAGGCGATTTCCCAAACCTGAGGTGGCTACGAGTAATTCCTCCCGATTTTTTTGAATCGTACTGGAAATAGCCCTGGGCATACATGTCTGTATTATCACCAATGATCTTTATAGAATTCTTGTTTGCACCAACTGTTCCATCTGCACCAAGCCCCCAGAACTTACAGCTTATTGTACCTTCTGGAAGTGTGTTTATATGCTCCTTGACCTCTATGGATTTGCCTGTCACATCATCATTAATTCCGACTGTAAAACCGTGAAAACACCTGCCTTCAAGATGATCATATACTGCCTTGACCATAGATGGTGTAAATTCTTTTGATGAAAGACCATAACGGCCTCCAATAATCGTTATATCCTTACGATCCTTTAAGGCAGCAACAACATCTATATAAAGCGGCTCGCCGATAGATCCTGGTTCTTTTGTTCTATCCAGAACAGCTATTTTCTTTACAGAAGAGGGAACTGTTCTTATAAAATCATCCACAGAAAAGGGCCTGTAGAGTCTGACCTTGATAAGTCCTAATTTTTCTCCCTTTTTGTTAAGATAATTGATTGCCTCCTCAATGGTTTCGCATCCGCTCCCCATTGCTACAATAATCTTGTCAGCATCAGGCGCTCCAACATAGTCAAAAAGATGATACTGTCTGCCTATCTTGGTTGCTACTAGATTCATATATTCCTGAACAATCGCTGGAGTGGCATCGTAGAACCTGTTCACGGTTTCTCTTCCCTGAAAATATACATCTGGATTTTCTGCACCAACCTTGACTCCCGGTCGTTCAGGATTCAGTGCACGGCTTCTGAACTCCTCCACATATTTCATCTCTATCATTTCGGCCATTGTATCATAATCGATTACTTCAATCTTTTGAATTTCATGCGAGTTTCTGAAACCATCAAAAAAGTTTACGAATGGGACTTTAGACTTCAATGTACTTAAATGAGAGACAACCGCAAGATCCATGATCTCCTGAATTGAACTTGCCGCCATTAAGGCAAATCCTGTATTGCGAGCAGACATCACATCTGAATGATCACCAAATATTGATAGTGACTGACATGCCAGCGACCTTGCCGAAACATGAAATACAGTAGGCAGCATCTCTCCAGCAATCTTATGCATGTTTGGAAGCATTAACATCAGTCCCTGCGATGCTGTAAACGTTGTTGTAAGTGCACCAGCAGAAAGAGAACCATGTACAGCACCAGAAGCACCCCCTTCTGACTGCATCTCGATTACTTCAACACTCTGCCCAAAAATATTCTTCCTCTTGTTGGCAGCCCATGCATCTGCAAGCTCGCCCATTGGAGAGGAGGGTGTGATGGGATAGATAGCAGCCACATCACTAAATGCATATGCAACATGAGCAGCAGCAGTATTACCATCCATTGTAGCTTTTTGAAATTTCTTCATAGCAGACTTCCTTATATTTTATGTTAATAACAAATTAATAATCTGAGTTTTAAGTTAATATAATATTTTTAAAAAATCAATCTTTTTTCGAGTGGATATTGTGCTAAGCATGTCCAAATATTCTATCAGGCAATTATTAGATTGACTTAGATGGACTCCATAACAAGGGGTCAGATGGCCTCTATAACAAGGAGTCAGATGGCCTCTATAACAAGGGGTTGCAACCCCTTGTTATAGAACCCCCTTTCGATGTCACAGTAAATTTCATAGTAACTAATAACATTTTGTTGGATCTGTTTTACTTCTTGCAACTTCCTTTATAAGTTTTAATGCAATCATTTTAGATAAATCACACTGTACAGTTCTCCTTACAAATTTGAAATTTCGAAGTATCTTTTCTACAGATGCTCGCTTTTCCTCAATTAAATATAATAAAATTTCTTGCTGCCGTTTATTTAAATTAAACCTTTTGGCCTTTTCAATAATGACTTCCTTTTTAATAGCCAATTCACTCTTTATCTTTATTTCTATAAGAACAGGAGAAATATCTAATTTTTCGTTTAACCAATTGTAAATTTCGGTTTAAACATAGGTTTCTCCTTCTACAATCCTTATCTCCTCTTCTGTCAACCCGTAGAGTTTGTAAACCAGCTGGTCAATCTGGCGTTCGTATTCTTTGACAAGGTAATGACTTCCACAACAAGGGGCTGCATAACAAGGGGCTGCAACCCCTTGTTGAGTGACCCCTTGTTGAGTGACCCCTTGTTGAATAATCCCTTGTTGCTGGGCATTTTCAAGATAGTCTTTGGATTTGGTGAGGGAGAGGATTTTGTTGACGAGATCTATAAAAGGTTGCTGGTTTCTCTCAGAGATTTTGGGGATTGGAAGTTGCTCTAAAAATGCCTTTTTGTATCTATATCCCTCTTTACCTAATCCACCACCAGCATAAAATTGTTTAAAGAAAAAAGTTGCTGGCTTTGAATTTAATACAGCTATCAAATATTTTAAATTATAACCCGTCATTAAAAATGATGTTGCCTCACAATAAAATTCTCCTGAATCATATGCAAAACTTGGTTCTCTAACTATCTCCTGCCACACAATCTTTTCTTTTTCAAGTTCGGGATAGTAAGCAATGGTATCCTGCGTCTCAAACCATTTATTTGTTGTTTTCTTTCTCGCTTTGGTACCATCAGGTAAGGTCTTACCAGACTGTTCTAATCTTTCTTTTCCATAGCTTAACAAATACTTTTTAATGGCTGGATAATCATCAATATTCAGATGTAAAGCAGGGAAAGTTGCAATCACCCACAATCCAGCCCATTTGTAATAATACCTGCCAATGTCTCTACCTCGTAAAATAGGCTTTAAAATTTCGGCACTTTTAGGATCTTCTTTGCAAAGGCGTTCCTTTGTTTCGTTGTCAATAATAAATGCTTCATTGTACCCTGTTAATAGTCCTCTGTATATTCTCACATCCCATTCCCTTAATGGTTTCCCAATCCTTTCTATTTTTTCTTTTAATATAAGAATTCTCTTATCTGCCAGTGTCCAGCATTTATCATCAAGATTTTCCTGCAGTATATCATTTTGATGTTTCTCTATGTAATCAAATATATTGCTATTAGCTAATTTATTTTCTACATTCACAAATTTTACCTTATGCTTTTTTTCAGGAGTTGCTTTATCAAACTGCACTTTTGCACTTTTAATCAAGAGAGATACCATTTTAAAGTCTTCTCAAA
>CAZYVD010000004.1:0-88419 GCA_964651045.1 uncultured bacterium | reverse complement strand
CCACCAGGTTATTAAATTCCCCTGACATTTAAAAGGAAAATATGTAATATCTATCTATTTTTAATATACAAGAACACAATGCTTATGCCAAATGACATAATTTTATTTTTACTTGTAAACGAGATATATGTATTGTACGTCAAATTATATGTAAAATAAAATTATTTATACATGTAAACTTTAACAATA
This sequence comes from uncultured bacterium, assembly GCA_964651045.1. GTDB lineage: Bacteria > Zhuqueibacterota > QNDG01 > QNDG01 > DSAB01 > CAZYVD01. Next base: position 88,230 of record CAZYVD010000004.1, on the reverse strand, counting down.
ATGATGGGGAGGGTTAGCCATGTATAATAAAAGACAAGTAGGTGCGTTTATAATACTGACTATGCTACTCACAATAGCGCTTTGCAGTACTATTTTTGGTCAGTACACACACCATAGAGGAGAGCTTTATGATAGATACCTTGATCGTCTATTACATAAAAGTGTAAAAGATTTTAATGATGATGAAATTCTTGCCGAAGAAAATCAGATATATCTAGAGTGTATAGGTCGATGGGGAAAAGGTCTGTGTCTTACAGTAGAGGTAGTAGGTGACACAGCATTTTTTAGTAATGGTACCTATCTAGAGATTATTGATTTTTCAGATCCTGCATCACCTGTAGAACTTGGTAAATTATTTCTGCCAACACCTCCAAAAGATATTGCTATATCGGGCAGTTATGTATATGTAGCTGACGGGTACGACGGACTGCAGGTTATTGACATATCTGACCCTGCAAATCCAAAGAATATCGCATTTCTTTCTAACATCGGTTATGCCCAGGATATAGCTGTGTCTGGTAATTATGCCTATATTGCAATTGTAAATTCCGGTCTCGAAGTGATTGATATTTCAAATCCAGCAGATCCTAAATGGGCTGCTAATTTTCGTACAGGGGATGATGGTGCATATGGTGTCGATGTATTGGGAAATTATGCTTATGTGGCTGCTGACGAGGATGGTCTATATGTGATCGATATATCAGATCCTACTAAGCCTGTCAAGGTTGGTTATTCTTATTTCTGGAAAATATTAGACGTTATTGTGTCAGATCACTACGCATATGTGGTCGATTACGATGGTGGAATGAGAGTAGTCGATGTATCCGACCCAACTTCTCCAGTACGCGTTGGATATTTTAAAGCCGATACTCTATGTAGTGTTGTTTTGTCAGGAAATTATGCATACATAGCTGCTGGCTATGATGGTCTTATTGTGTTAGATATGACCGATCCGGCTGCCCCTGTGGAAGCAGGATATTTTAATACAGAAGGATTTACCAGAGATGTAGCTATTTTTGGCAGTCATGTCTATGTGGCGGATTCATGGGAAGGGTTACGGGCGATTGAGATATCAAATCCCACTGTTCCAACTGAAGTAGGATTTTTTGATACTGGTGACGAAGTAATAGGTCTTAGTGTATCTGGCAATTATCTATATTTGGCACAATATAATGATGGACTTAGGGTGATTAATATATCGGACTTAAATGCTCCTGTCGAGGTAGGATTCTATGATACGAAGAACATGCAAGCCATAAACGTTGCTGTTTCAGGTAATTACGCGTATGTGGTCGATTGCAAGACATATGGACTCCACGTAATCGATATTACAAATAAAACTGCTCCTGTTGAAGTCGGTTTTTTCCAATCCGACAAAGAACCTAGTAAAGTTGATATATCGGGAAGCTATGCATACATGGTAAGTGAAGGAGGGCTATATATAATTGATATATCTAAACCCGATTTACCAAATGAAATAGGGTTTCTTAACACTAATTGGACACCTTATAGTATAGCTGTTTCTGGAAATTATGCTTATGTGGCCGATATCTCAAAAGGGCTTCGGACAATCGATATCTCTGATCTTGCAAAGCCGCTTGAGGTAGGACTATGTAGTGTTGGAGAAGCAACTGATGTTGCTGTATCGGGAGCTTATTCGTATGTTGTAGGAAATGGATTTCATATAATTGATATATCTAATCCTTGTTTACCTAATGAAGTCGGGAGTTTTAATTCAGGATGGCCTACATGGAGTGTTGCAGTTGCAGACAATTACATTTACCTTGCAAATTGGCATACAGGGCTTCATCTGATTGATGTTTCTGATCCAGAAACTCCTGTTCGTAAAGCGTTAATCGATATCGGGAACAAGTTATTTGATGTTGCTGCCTCTGGCAATAATGTATATGTTGCAGCCGGAAATTCAGGACTGTATATATTTAGAAATAATCTTCACACCAATGTTACTCCAAAAACTAAAATACCAAAACAATATGTTTTATATCAGAATTATCCAAATCCATTTAATGCCGAAACAACTATTGTGTACGAAGTGCCTCAAATTTCACATGTGACAGTTTCTATTTATAGCACAAACGGCCGAAAAGTAAAAACACTTGTTAATGAGGTAAAGGAAGCAGGACGATACTATATAAAATGGAACAGCAGGGACGAGAAGGGGATGAAAGTTGGATCAGGAATATATTTTCTATCTATACAGGCAAACGACTATAAGTATACTATAAAGATGATGGTGATTGAATAAATATATAAATATATATATTATATATTGAATAAGCTGCACCGGAAGTTAATTGGAAAAAATTCCGTGTGCAGCTTATAGTTTAAACTTGGTCTGTTGTGCTCTGCTGAGATTTTTCATGGTTTTATTCTTCAGGATTATGATGTATTCTGCAACAGGCTCTCATGATTTTAAGAGTTGGTTCAGGTAATGTATTGTAACGAACTTTTATTATTCATATAGAAAATATATAATACTCCACTTCTATTGTTGTTATCTGATACAGGGGGAAAAAGCTTATATGAGAAATAAAACTGCTAAAATATTTAATATAAATTTATATCATCTCAAATTGTTTAAACTTATTTTTATCAACCTTAAATCTCATTTTTTTTACAGTAAAATGACTAATTTACCAAACCTCCTTTGATTTTTATTATGAACAACTTTTGGAGCCCTGATTCTGTCTTTTAATCCTTATAGGCCACTCTATCTGTACTTTTTGACTCATTTTATTACTCTCTTTACGCTCATAGATAAATCCTCTGGAGTTAGCCTGCAGGAGTAAACTCTCTTAATATTACTATACCATATTTATCCTGAAATAATCCAAAAAAACGCTTGTTTTTAACATAGAATTTGATATACTTTTATACATTATTTTTGTTTTTGATATAGGCTTCTCATAAGCCTAAAATCTCTTTTGACATTATCTTCAACTCTATCACCAATCTATACCACCATGTGCATGAGCTTTTACGAATTTTTCAATTAATAAACTTGACTTTATTACAAAATGTGTGTAAATTTACAAAAAGGCGGTGTAGCTCAGTTGGCTAGAGCAGCGGAATCATAATCCGCGGGTCCGGGGTTCGAATCCCTGCACCGCTACCAACTGATCAATCGAGTGATCTGTTTTGATGTGACCTTTCCTTCATTGAAAGGTCATTTTTATTTTGAAGGAAAAAGGATACAATGAACCTTTTGTCGGAGTTTGAAAAATTTATCAGAGAGAATTGCCTTGTATCCAGAAACGAGAAGCTGTTGCTGGGTGTATCGGGTGGTGTAGATTCGGTTGTTCTTCTAAACCTTTTCTTGATAATAAAAAATGAATGGAATCTATCAATTTCCGTTGCACATCTAAATCACATGCTTCGCGGCCGTTATGCAGATAGAGACGAATTTTTTGTCAGAGATATAGCAAGACAGTGGGGTGTTGCATTTTATTCGAGAAGAGCAGATGTGAGAGAATTTTCCAGGACAGAGAGGTGTTCTATTGAAGAAGGTGCACGCAGAGTCAGATTCGAGTTTCTTAATGATATACTATCTCGTATCGGATATGATAATATTGCCCTTGGCCATCAGGCAAACGATCAGGCAGAGACTGTAGTGATGAATCTTCTCAGAGGTTCAGGAATAAGAGGATTGAGGGGAATTAGACCGAGGTCTGGTAGAGTAATACATCCCCTTCTCTTTGCCACACGGGAGATGATCGAGGAGCATGCACATCGTAATAATCTGCCTTATGTAGAAGATGCAACTAATAAAAAACGGCACTATATGAGAAACAGGATAAGGCTGGATATAGTTAAAAGAATGGAAAAAGTAATGGGATCGCACATTATAAAGGGAATATGCCGTTCTTCTATATCGGCACTGGAGGTAGAAGAACTGCTGGAAAAAGAAACCGAAGTGGCATGGAAGAGTGCTGTTTCAGTTAAATCTTCTGACGAGATAATTCTTGATATTAATAGATTTTTAGGTTATCTTAAGGCAGTACAAAAATATATATTAATAAGGATTATTGAAACCATATTTTTTCACAGACAGATTCGTTCTTTTGAAATTGACCGCATATATGATCTAATATGTCACGGAAAGAGTGGTTCTAGAGTAATTCTCGAAAAAGGGTTTATGGCCGTACGCAGCGGAGATACTGTTGCATTTATAAAAAGAAGAGAACCTTTTCGGCCAGTTAATGTTAGAGTAAATGGTTCTGTAACCATAAAGGGACTTGGTCTCAGGATAACAACCTCTTTGATCGAATGGCAAGGTAACAGAATACCCCAAAGGGGAAATCCTGATGTAGAGCTGTTTGACTATGATAAATTGAGTTTTCCTCTTGTGCTGCGTTCTTATAGAATGGGCGACAGGTTTTATCCATTGGGTATGAGAGGAAAAAGGAAGCTCAAGGAATTTTTTATTGACAGTAAGATTCCTGTTTATTACCGTTCATCGATTCCGCTATTAACCTCAGGAGAGGATATAGTATGGATAGTAGGCCACAGGATAGATGAGCGTTTCCGGATAACAGAAGAGACGAGAAGAGCTCTAAAAATCATGGTTCAAAAAATCGACCAATAGTGTTGGAGGTAATTTTAATGAGTAATGGTACAGATAAAAATAAATCTTCAAAAGACAACGATTTTCAATGGAAAAGATTCATAAAACAGTTGATATTCTGGATATTGCTATTTCTCGGTGCAGTATATATAGTAAGAATATTTAGTCTTGGGAAGATCGATGAAATCGAGCTTTCGTATTCAGAATACATGCACTATTTGAAGAGCGAGTCGATTCAGGCTGCTCAGATAATTAATTCAGAATTTCATGGAGTGTTGAAGAGTGAAGAAAAAATTATCCAGAATGGAAAGGAGAAAAAATTCAGGCACTTTCGGACAACACTGCCATTCATTGATAGGGATATGATCAAGGATTGGGAAAATGCAGGACTGCAATATGAATTCAGAAAAAAGTCGAGTGAGTGGTTGAATCTTTTAGCAAGCGCGTTTTTTCCGCTGATCTTTATAATAATTATCTGGGTATTCATCTTCAGGAGGATGCAGAGTGGAGGAACAAAGAATATTTTCAGTTTCGGCAAAAGCAGGGCAAGGCTTCTTTCAGAAAATCTGCCAAAGGTTACCTTCAAAGATGTTGCAGGAACAGAAGAGGCAAAGCAGGAGTTAAGAGAGATAATCGAATTCTTAAAATACCCAGATAAATATAAATCACTTGGTGGGAAGATACCAAAAGGCGTGCTGCTGCTCGGTCCACCTGGCACAGGAAAAACACTGCTGGGCAGGGCAGTGGCAGGAGAGGCAGGGGTTCCATTCTTCAGCATTTCTGGTGCAGATTTTGTTGAGATGTTTGTTGGTGTGGGAGCTTCTAGAGTGAGAGATCTTTTTGAACAGGGAAAGAAGAATGCTCCCTGTATTATATTTATTGATGAAATCGATGCGGTTGGAAGGCAGAGGGGAGCAGGATTGGGAGGCGGCCATGACGAGAGAGAGCAGACACTGAACCAGCTTCTTGTGGAGATGGATGGATTCGAGCCAAATGAGGGAGTAATTCTTCTTGCTGCAACAAATCGTCCTGATGTTCTCGACTCTGCACTCTTGAGACCCGGACGTTTCGACCGGCAGGTTGTTGTGGACCGACCCGATGTAAGGGGAAGAGAGGGTATTTTAAAGGTACATACAAGAAACATCCCTCTTGCAAGAGATGTTGACCTTTCGATACTGGCAAAGGGCACACCGGGTTTCTCTGGTGCAGACCTTGCAAACATGGTCAATGAGGCAGCACTTTTAGCGGCTCGAAAGAATAAGAAAAAGGTTGAGATGGAGGATCTTGAAGAAGCCAAGGATAAGGTAATGATGGGTGCGGAACGGAAGAGTCTTATAATAACAGAAGAGGAAAAAAAGAGTACGGCATATCATGAATCTGGTCATGTCCTTGTTTCAAAGATGATTCCTGGTTCAGATCCTGTACACAAGGTAACAATAATTCCAAGGGGAAGGGCACTTGGTGCAACCTCTTTTCTTCCTATCGATGAGAAGCACAATTACACAAAGACATATTGTGAAACGATGCTGGCGCATCTTTTGGGGGGACGGGCTGCAGAACTACTTGTGATGAACGAATTGAGCACTGGTGCTGGGAACGATCTAGAAAGGGCAACCGAACTTGCAAGAAAGATGGTATGCGAATGGGGAATGAGCGACAAGATCGGACCAATAACTTTTGGAAAGAAGAGCGAAGAGATATTCATCGGACGTGAGATTGCCCATCATCGTGATTACAGTGAGAGCACAGCGGTTATGATAGATCAAGAGGTCAAGAGATTTGTCGAGTCTGCAGCGAACAGGGCAATGAAAATTTTAAAGGAAAATGAAGATAAGCTTCATAATATGGCAGAGGCGCTACTGGAGAGAGAGGTTCTGGATGGAAGCGAAATTGATGCTATCATACAGGGTAAAAAACTTTTACCAAAAAGAAAAAAGAAGGTAAGAGCTGAAAAGAAGAGTTCATCTTAAATCGTGGTCTTGAATTTTAACTTGATAATATTCTCTCAAGATTTTGAAAATAAAAGATAAAATTGTCTTATTATCTTACTTGATGATTCTCAGCACTCTTTCTAGATGCGGTCGTCAAGATATAGATAGATTAAGGATTGGATGTTTTCCAATTTTCTCCAGAAGCGTCTGGATTAATATATCAATAACAGATCAATTAAATTCCCTCTTGCTTTCATCATGCAACGATTCATGCTTAATATATCCTCTTGATTGGAGCTATGATGCGGCAGATATTGATTCTATTTCTGATATGGATTATCTCTGTTCTTATGCTGGGAGAATAGATCTTAATATTCTAATAACAGTAAATACAATCACAAAAGACGAGCCTGGATACAAGGTAGAATTAAATTTTTATGATTTAGACAGCAGTAGTCTGCGATTAAAAATGGTAGAGATGTTCGATTTAAAAAGGCCGTCAAGTTTCTTTGGTAATTTTCTCGATCACGTTGAGAATCTGACATCACACGATTTTTCCCCAGTCTCAGAAGAATACGATTTTATTCCTAAAGAGTTGTTGTCTGAATATGGTAAGGGTCGCTACTACTATTTGAATGGTAAAGAGAAAAAGGCGGCAGAGATATTCAGATCTCTGATCAGGAGAGATTCTACAAATAAGAGAGTGATAAAATGCCTTGCGGCAGCTGTTCTTGATGAAGGGTTGGAGCAAAAAAGAGAGGGGAAATATTTTGAGGATGAGTATCTCGAGATTGAGAGGTTGCTTTACAGAGAGATGAATCGGGACAGCAGTGATGCAGAACTGTATCGACTCCTTGGAATGGTTTATATCCAGAGAGAGTTGTGGACAAAGGCTAGCTCACTCTTATTGAAGGCGTATGAACTGGAAAAGAACGATCCATATTTATATTTCGCTCTGTCACGTCTCCATCCTTCAAGATTCAAGGAGACAGGATTCAGGAGTCGTGAATCGCTCCTGAAGCATGCTCTCTTGTTGAATCCAGCATATGAGGCGGCATGGATTTCTCTTGCAGATTATTACTATTATAGCAACAGACCCAGGAAGGCGGAGAGAAGTTATTTGAATCTACTCTCGATCCATCCAGCTTCTATGGATGCACTTTTAGGGCTCGGCAGGATGTATCATTATAGAAATGAGTTTGTCAAGTTGATAGGCATATATGAGAAGATCCTTGAAATCGATCCTGAGTGCAGTGAGGCATACTACAATCTGGGAATTGCATATTACAACAATGGGAAAATCGAAGAGGCCGCCCGATTTTTTAAGAGAGCGATCAAGATCGATGGCCACACCAACAGTTATTACTATCTTGGTGTTATCTATGAAAAAAAAGGGGAAATGGATCGTGCAATGCAGTACTACAAGAAGAGACTAGAGATGAGGAGTGGAATCAACGATCTCTTTGCAGATCAGGCAATGATCAGAATTAATAAGCTTAAACTAAGAGGGTATTGAACCAGGGGAGCATAGAGTGGTTTCTTCAGAGAGTTTAAATGGTGGATTTCTGCTTGACTGTGGAGTAAGAGTTTTGGATCTTTCAAGACGAACCCATTTGATGGGAATCCTCAACGTGACTCCCGACTCATTTTATGATGGAGGTAGATATTTTGATCTCAAGAAGGGTGTTGAGAGGGGAGTGTTCATGGCAGAGAAGGGAGCAGATATAATAGATGTCGGAGGCGAGTCCACTCGGCCGGGAGCAGATAGCATCACACCATCGGAAGAGATCGAGAGGGTCATACCCGTCATAGAGGAGTTGAGAAAGAGAGTAGATGTCCCAATTTCTATTGATACAAGAAAATCGGAAGTAGCAGAGGCTGCCATAGAGGCTGGTGCAAATATAGTAAATGATATTAGTGGTCTGCGGCATGATCCTAATATGGCCTCTCTTGTTGCAAGGTGTGGTGTTCCTGTTGTGGTTATGCATATAAAAGGTTCGCCAAAGAATATGCAGGACAATCCCGTTTATCAAGATTTAATCGGTGATATTGTTCAGTATTTAAAACAGAGCATCAAACTGGCCATTAATAGCGGAATCGCCAAGGATAAGATTATAATCGATCCAGGCATTGGATTTGGGAAACAGAGACCGGATAATTTTTTGATTTTAAAAGAGCTGGATGTATTTAAGTCTCTCGGATACCCTCTACTTGTTGGAGTATCGAGGAAATCTTTTATTGGATGGGCCCTTAACCTGCCAGAGGAAGAAAGACTCATGGGTACGGCAGCAGCGGTTGCTGCATGTGCACTGAAGGGTGTTCATATTGTTAGAGTTCACGATATTGAAGAGATGAAACATGTTGTGCATATTGCAGATTTGATAAGAACAGCAGAAAAAGAGAAGGATATAAATAAATGAACATTAATATTACACTATTCCGGATAGGTTTTCTCAAGGTTGGAATCATCGACATACTGGATATTTTTTTGGTAGCATTCATTCTTTATAAAATTTATCTGATAATGCACCGTACGCGTGCAATACAGATGTTTATAGGGCTTGTGATAATTTTTATTGTGTCGCTTCTTGCACAGGCCTTTCATATGCAGGCCATGACATGGATATTTGAGAAGCTGAGTACAGTCTGGCTGATAGCATTTGTGATTCTATTTCAGCCGGAATTAAGAAGAATCTTAATAATGATGGGAAAGAGCAGGATAATTCGTCTTCTCACAAAAGAGCAGACAAATTTAGTTGTGAATGAGATTGTAAAGGGAAGTGTGGAATTGTCCCAGAGAGGATATGGTGGCCTGATAGTTCTTGTAAGAGAAACAGGCCTTAAGTCAATTATTGAAACAGGTGTCAAGATTCAATCTATGGTTTCCTCATCATTGATTGTTTCTATCTTTAACCCTCGATCTCCACTTCATGATGGTGCAATAGTAATAAATAATGATATAATCGAGGCCGCAAAATGCATTCTTCCTTTGAGCAGGGATCCCATTCTTGAACACAGGTGGGGTACAAGGCATAGAGCGGCTATTGGAATTTCAGAAGAGTCAGATGCTTTGGTGATAGTCGTATCAGAGGAGACTGGTACGATATCGGTTGTAGACAATGGAGAGATGGCCAGAGATTTGGATTCTAAGAGTTTGGCAGAATTACTCAATAAAGGACTTCGGCATGGAGGTTCGAGATCGGATATCGCGTAATTTTTTAGTCTTACTATATATAATCATTTTTTATTCTCCATCCTATGCTGCAGAAGTAGATTTAATATCTTCCTCTTCTGACACATGTGTTTTAGAAATCAATTTTAACATTCAAGATCTGAAGAGTAACATGCAGATTTATAGTTCTGGAGATTCTGTGCTTGTTCCAGGGATATATGAGCAAATCCTGCTGTACTGTGATGAATTAGATAGTGTTGTTGTAATAAGAGATATAATTGAGAATCTTGATAAGAGAGTAAACTATATAGAAGATATTCCGATTGGAACTGGTGAGATGATTAATCTCAGGAAAGGATTCTCCTTTCCACCCAAGATCGTTGAAAAGAGGATGCTTGGATCCATAGATGGGAAAAAAATCTTTCTCTTTAATGTGTTTCCATTTTCGAAAGTAGATTCGGGTTGTTATATAATGGCAAGACTACGATTAATGATTTTAGGAAGGAATTTGTTACTGATAAAGGATGATTCAAAAAGGGCAGAACTGTTCAGGAAACTTATCGGATACCCGGACAGGAGCCAGATGATCGATAGAACCACTGGAGGCAGTAAAGGAGAGAATGGTTTTAATGATCGTATTAAGATTTTAATAACAAAGGAAGGGATATATTCTATATCGGGCCTGGCTCTCCGTGCAGCAGGATTGGATATTAAGAATATAGATCCCAGATATTTGACGATAATTGGTCCTGAGGGTGAAGTTCCGATTAGGGTTGTAGGTGAGAGTGACGGCTTGTTTGACTTCAATGATAGAGTAGAGTTTTGGGCAGAACAGTATTGGATAAGGAGCGGCAGTGGTGAGATAAGGGCTCCTCTCTATACGGATCACAATGTCTACTGGCTAAAGTCAGGTAGCGAGCCGGGAGTACGCTTTGGACAGGAGGAGTGCGGACCTGTTTCGAGTTCCGGCAAGGAGATTGTCTATTCAAAATCATTTCCATATAGAAAACATTTTGAAAAAAATATCTATTTTGATCGTCTGCCCTATGCTAAGGGTGTTGAAAACTCTGACTACTGGATTATGACTCCAGGAATAGCAGGAGGCGAGAAGAGAGATGTCTCATTTATTCTGGATATGCCAGACCTCTACGGCACTCAATTAGCAAGGCTGAGAATAAGGCTTCGTGGCCGTTCACAAATAATGATGATTCATCCAGTAGAGATCTATATAAACGACAGGAGGATCGTATCTGGATCGTGGCAGATGAATGAGGCAGTGACATTGGAGAGCGAAGGATTCACCCCTGCATATTTAAAGGAGGGGGAAAACAGGCTCACAATAATAAACAGGTCAGAGGGAGGGGAACTGGCCTATCTTTTTCTTGATTGGTTCGAGATCACATATCCAAGACTATATAAGGCTGTAGATGATTACATCAGATTTAAACCGCCTCAATACAGTGCTGGTAAAACGTGCAGATTTGAGATAGAAGGTTTCTCTGAGCCAGAAATAGAGATTTTCAAGAAAGGGGTAAGCAAAATATGGGGCAGCGAGGTCAAATCGGTAACAGATACACTCGGCAACAAAACATATACAGTAGTGTTTGAGGACAAAATAACAAACGAAGATGTTGAATATGTTGCCTCAACAGTAAAGAGTATGATGATGCCGGACAGTCTCGTACTTGTAAAAGACTCTGGTCTAAGGTCTGGTGAAAGAGGAGGAGATTATGTTGTGATCATACCTGATGATTCGCTCGGAGAGGAGTGCCTTGAGGATCTTATCCTGCTTCGTCAGGATCAGGGACACGATGTGGAGGTTGTACTTTTAGATGATATATATAATGAGTTTGGCAATGGAATGGTCGACCCATCTGCCATAAGAAATTTTTTAAGATATGGTTTTCTAAACTGGTCTCCACCAATTCGTTATGTCCTACTTATAGGTGATGGATATTACTATCCCTCATCAGATCGAAAAGACAACCTTATACCCGTTGTTCATTATCAGACCGTAAAGTATGGTGGAGCAGTATCTGACCACTGGTACACGCTTCTTCAGGGTGGTGACGATTTTCCTGATGTGGCTATTGGAAGGTTCCCAGTATCATCGAAAAAAGAACTCAAGGCTGTAGTCTCAAAGATTGTGGAATATGAGAGAAATGGAATCGGAGAATGGAATAACCGATATCTGCTTATAGGAGCAGGAGGACATGGAGGAGTATTCAAGTCACAGTCTGAAACCCTGATTAGAGATATTTTATCTCCATCTCTTGAGCCGGCCCGGCTATATCTTTTTGGTGGAGGGCCCTATTACGGAGGTACAGAAGAGCTTCTAAACCATCTCAGCGATGGAGCGGTGCTTGTTAATTTCAGGGGACACGGAGGAGGTGCAATATGGTCTGACGGAGGACTCTTGGATTTGGATGATGTTGAACTGATCGAAAACAGTGGTAGACTCCCTGTAGTAACCAGCATGACGTGTTTCACGGGAGATTTTGCACATAATCAGAAGGGTCTTGGTGAGGTCCTTTTTACAGCCGATCAAACAGGGTGTGTGGCATTCTGGGGCTCATCGGGTTTGGGATGGATATGGAATGACTACTATCTTCTGACAGAACTTTATAAACTGATTGATGAGAATTCGGATTTAACTTTAGGAGAGATAATAAGAGAAGCAAAGAGCAACTACCTGATGACGCATCGGGGAGATCTTCCACTTTCTGAGGTTTACCAATACAATCTTTTAGGAGATCCTGGATTGAGGATTGCAATTCCAGATAAGAGAATGGCCGTAGATCTTGAAAAACATGCTCTTGAAACTGGCGATTCCCTTTCTGTTGTTGGAGAGGGTGAGATTGAAAATTTTAATCTGTCTATAGATATTGCAGGAGATGATGGAGGATCAAAACAGAAATTTATCTTCTCTGATGTGAGGAACAATTTTGATATAAAGATTCCACTACCCCAGGAATTTGATGATATAGAAGGTGGCGTGAGAGTGTTTGCATGGAATGCTCAGTCAGGATACAGGGCAAATGGTTTCGTAAGGTTCAGTCTTGGAGAGTCCTATATCGATTCAATAATGACTATTCCCTTAAATCCCACCCATGAAGATTCAATATACATCGCTGTAAAAGTAGAGGACCAAGACGGTGTGGCGAACGTATTCTGCAGGATAATCTCTCCCTATTCCGACACTCTGAAAATGGAATTTGATAATAGTAGAGATAGATATAAGAGTGTTGAGCCTGTCGGCCCATTTAAGCCTGCTGAAATTATTGAATATTCAATATTTGTGGAAGATAGCGCCGGGAATTCAACAGAGTCTGAATCGTTTTTGATAACCATCCCATCTTTGCCCGATTTGAGTCCTGTTAAAATTGAACTTGATGGAACGAGCACTGTCCTGTTAAAGTCTCTGATCGCAAATCTCGGAGATGAAGATGCAGATTCTGTAGTTGTTCGTTTTCAATGTGAAGAGCTGAATTTTGTTGCATACGATACAATCTCTGTTTCAGGACACGGGTCGAGCAGTGCTTTTGTGCCAATAAACACAGCAGTAGGAGAGATGGATTTTGCTGTAGTTGTAGATCCAGATTCATCTATAGAAGAGGGGACAAAGGCGAACAACACAATAGAGAAGAAAATTCTTATAGACCGATTCAACATAACAAAAGATGGAGGGTCATGGAATGGAGCATCATCTCCAGACACAGTCGGAATTGAGGAGAAGGTTTTTCTGTATGTACCAGAGAAAGGGGTAGGGGAAAATACTGTGGTATTTTTTGATATTTTAAAGGGAGATGATGAGAAGGTTTTCAAGATGAATAGTGGAACCGGCCGTGATATATTCGGGATACTATTTCCGTGTTTGAATGAGGAAAGTACTCTCGGCAGTGGAGCGAGGCTTTATTTATCCCGTGCTCATGATGATACGAACAGGGCCTTAAGGCCCTATGTCTGGGAGGAGTCTATTCAGACCTGGAGGATATGTAACTATTCTGAATCGAAAGACAGATTCGTAGTATCAATTGAAAGGGGAGGGTTTTATACATTGATAGATACAGATGATACTGAACCACCAAGGATTGAGATTCAGGTTGAACAGCAGCCATTTGCCGAGGGAAGTTATACAACTACATCTCCAATGATATCTCTTGTAATAGAAGATGATCAGGGAGTAGACTTAAGGAAGGGAAGGGTTCAGATATTTATTGATCAATCGATGCAGGATCCATCTGCCATTGTATTTTCTGATTCCATAGACGATTCGAGAAGTGTATCTGTTTCTCTCCGTCCTGATCTTCAACCAGGGGAGCATTCGATCTATGCCCAGGCTTACGATGTAAATGGAAATTTCAACAGAACAGAGACAATACATTTTAGAGTTGGATCTGGTTTGAAGGTTCAGTATCTGGGGAATCATCCAAATCCATTCAAGTTCCAGACGGTTTTTGTCTATATCTTAACAGATGCTGCAGTCAGCGTATCTCTAAAAATCTACACGGTTTCTGGAAGATTGATCAGGACATTTGATGATCCGGAGATGTCTTCTCCAGATTATCATGAGGTTGTATGGGATGGAACCGATCAGTGGGGGGATGAGGTTTCGAATGGTGTATATTTTTTCAGGCTTAAGGTTAAGGGTAGGGATGTGGAAAGGGAGGTAACAGGAAAGATAGCGAGACTGCGATAGAAAAATGGCAAGAAGAAAAAAAACATTTTATGCTGCTTTTTTGGTCTTTTATATTACTTTATCGATACAGTCAAGAAGTTGTATGGGCAGCGTATATGGGGCATCTTTTCTTGAGATTGGTGTAGGGGCAAGGGCAATTGGTATGGGTAGTGCATTTTGCAGTATTGCCGATGATGGGACGGCATTTTTTTGGAATCCAGCAGGAATTGGCTTCATTGAAAAATCGACTCTTAGTGGAATGTATGGGCCACAATTCGGCTCATTTAAAAATCCGATGGGCAGTTACCACTTTATCGGAATAACACATCCCCTTCCCGGGAATGGAGTACTTGGAATAAACTGGATAAGACTCTCTGTGGATGATATACCCATCTATTCTGCACTGGATGGCGATTCCTACTGGGAGAGGTTACACGATATTTCGTTAAGGCCTTCTGGTGAGGCAGAGGGATATATAAATGATGTAGAAGATGCATTCTTTTTTACCTTTGCTCTGATGAACAGCTTTAAACTCGATCTCGGATGGGAATATCACGAGATGGAGGTTAAAATGCCAATAGGAGTGAATCTGAAGTGGATAAGGCAGTCGCTTGGAGAGGGAGAGGCAACAGGTATTGGCATAGATGTCGGAGCTGTGATTGTTTTTCCTGTTAGTGAATTTTTTGAAAAGGATTATCTCGGAACATTCCGTTTTGGTCTGAATATTCAGGATATCACAGGAACAAAGATAGGCTGGAATACAAAACACCAGGATCCTGTTCCCACAAATTTTAAATGGGGCATTTCTTATTCTCAACCAATTTCAGATAAAACTACATATATACTTGTATCTTATGACAGAGATTCACGATGGCATGGGAAAGATAGGTTTGGCTTGGAGTTTGTTGCATATGGTGTACTTGGTTTGAGGGCAGGATCGGATAACGGAAATTTAACTGGAGGTGTGGGAATAAGGTTCTGGAAAATTGATTTGAACTACGGTTTCATATCGCATGAACTTAATTTTCTTCACAGAATAAGTTGTTCTATTAACTTCTGATTGGGGGTTATCATGAATAAATCAATCTATTTTTTCTTGCTATTAGTATTGATTTTTACTATCTTTAATTGTAATAAGAATATAAATACTGGCGGCAGATTGCCCTCGGCAGTGCATCTGATACCATCCTCCGGTGATACTTCTCTCATAGAAAGGGGCATAGATGCCGTTCCTGAGAGTGATGGAATAAGATTGGAGTGGATTTCAAGTTCAGAGGATGGTATTGCGGGTTATGAGATTTTTAGAGGGTCGGAGAGAGACGGGACATACAAAAAGATTGCTGGAGTCGAAGTTCTCACTGCACTGGACAGTGTGTTTATAGATGAAGATGTAAGTCTATTTCAGAGATATTACTATTTTATAAAAACAGTAGACAGAGAAGGTCGTAGAAGCATTTCATCGGATACACTCGATTATAAACTGATTCGAAAGGCTGTAAACCTGCTACCAAAAGGAGAAATAAATAATTCGAGACCAGATTTTAGTTGGGAGGATCCAAATCAGGAAGGGAAATATGTAATAAGAGTAGTGGATGTTGAATCTGACAGCGTAATTTCGATTGTGACAATTTTTTCGAGTTATAATCCTCCGAGAGAGGAGGTTTCTTTTGGAAATGTCATGAGCGGTCATGATTCGCTTTTAGTCCAAAAAGATTATAAATGGCGTGTTGATGTAGTTGGTTCTGAACAAAATTCTGGTTCTGAGAGCGGATGGGTAATCTTCAAAGTAAAATGAGGTTACAAAGATGAAAAGAATTGTTTTGTATCTGGGAATATTTTTATTACTATTATTTATAATTTCAGATGTCTCTGCACAGCAGAGGCTGCAGGATATTTCAGGAAGGCCAGCTGCTCGATATTTTATTGGAACAGTAAATGAGATACTGGTTCCAATAAATATATGGGGGTTTGTTCGGTATCCGGGTCAATATATGGTTCCAAACAGGACAGATCTTCTGTCGCTGATCTCATATGCAGGCGGTCCTACAGATGCAGCAAACATAAGCAAGATAAGGCTGGTTAGAAGCGACGAAAAAGAGGGAAACATAGTTTGGAACGTTAACATCAAAAAGTATCTTAAGACAGGAGACCAGAGACTAATCCCGATACTCAAGGCAGGTGATACTATTATAGTAAAAGGAACGACTTTTCACTGGATATCAAAGTTTTTTGAATTTATCTCGAGAATGGCTGTTTTTGCACAGATATTCTACTTCATAGCCATTGCTCAGGAGTATCTGTCAAAAAAGTAGGATAATAGATGAAAGGAGTAGTACTTGCAGGGGGACTGGGAACGAGGTTAATGCCTTTGACCAAGGTTACCAATAAACATCTTCTTCCTATTTTTAACAGGCCAATGATTTATTATCCAATTCAGACTCTAGTAAGTGCAGGAATAAGAGAGATTCTTATAGTTACAGGAGGAAATAGTGCAGGTGACTTTTTAAAACTTCTTGGCAACGGCAGAGAGTTTGGTCTAAAGCACCTTAACTATACATATCAGGAGGGAGAAGGTGGAATTGCAGAGGCTCTTGGTCTGGCCGAACATTTTGCCGATCAGGAACCCATAGTCGTGATTCTGGGAGACAACATTATTGAAGAAGATATTACAAGGTATGTGGAGAATTATAAAAAACAGGGTAAGGGTGCAAAGATACTATTAAAAGAGGTCGACAACCCACATCGATTTGGTGTTGCAGAACTAAAGGATGGGAAGGTAGTAAAGATTACAGAAAAGCCAAAGAAACCAAAGTCTCGTTTTGCAGTAACAGGGATATACATGTATGATGCAAAGGTTTTTGATTTTATTAAGGGTCTGGAGCCTTCTAAGAGAGGCGAACTCGAGATCACAGATGTTAATAACATGTATATCTCGGCAGGTGAGATGACTTTTGATATATTAAAAGGGTGGTGGACAGATGCAGGTACCTTTGAGTCACTCTTCAGGGCCAACTGTCTGATCGCCGAGAGCATGGGGGAGAGTCGTAACCATTAACCTTGGAGGGATATGATGCGTCGAATAATAGATTTTTTATTTTTAATTTTTCTTCTTTCTTTTGTAAGTTCTCAAGCAACAACCCGCCAAGGAGGGAAGGGGCTTATTTATGTTCACTCTGCCAGGGTTTTGGAAAAGGGACACCTGGAATTTGTTGCAGGAACACGATTCTTTGGCAAGATTGCTAATTTTGGTTCATCCAAGGTCGCATATACATTGTGGAATGTTCAGGGATTTTCTTCATTTAATTATGGAATAACACCACACATAGAGTTTTCTTTTTCCCCCATTTTTTATCAGGACACAAATTCAGATGGAGGCAATGCACTCGATGGTCAGGCCAATATTCCTGATGATATATTTATTGGTCTAAAAGCGGGTTCTTTCAGAGAGATTGAAAGCCCTTTTATTTTTGGAGCAATCTTATATACACGCATCCCGGCTGCAAAACAGCATAACATAATCTATGAGCCATATTCTGCAGGAACAATCGAAGTCGGTCTTAAGGGAATTGCATCCTACTACAGCAACCCTACATTTTTGGACGAGGGATGGTCTGTCCACTGCAACATTGGATACTTAAATCATAATGATGTTGGCACCAAACTAACAGGCAATCCTGACGATGTGAGGCCGGGTGCAATGAGTGCAGAACTATTATTTGGCATTGGAATAAGGTATCCAGCAGGAACATTTGACTTCTCCTCTGAGATTAATGCAAGATATTTTATCACTCCTCCTCCTGAGACTGCATACAGCAGAGAGTATGTCTCGTACTTAACGGCAGGTGTTTATTATATGCCGTATCCATGGATAACATTCCAGATGGGTATTGATATTAAGTTGATATCCGAGAAGGACATTTCCCAATATGTGCCAGATACAAGCCTTGATCCACCTCCAGAGAAATTCCCCAATTATCCAACCTGGCGTGGAGTGCTTGGCGTTCGTATTGCAATACTGCCGTTCGGGCTCTATTCATCAGAGAGTGCACGTTTAAGAAGGGAGGCGGAAGATAGGAGAAAGATTTTAGAGAAGATGCTAAAGGAGCAGAAGGATACGAATAGTGCTGAGAGTGAATTACAGAAGATCAGAGCCTCAAGAAAGAAACTGGAAGAGGAACTGGAGAGGATCAGGAAGCTGCTTGAGCAGGAAGGAAGCAAAAAGAAGGGTAAGAAAAAGAAGAAAAAATAGGACTGAATGATAATAAAAAAGATAGTATGCTTATGACATAAATAATCATTTTATAAAGCCCTGCTTGGAGTATTAGGTAGGGCTTTGTTTATTTGAGAGAGGCTGATAGGATTGAGATCGAAAAATATAAAAAGAATATTTATAGTTTTAATCATAATTTTTAATAGTCCTGTGCTTACAGCACAAGTTACACAGGAAGAGACAGATTTTATCTATGGCAAGAGGCTCTATGAGGAACAGCTATATGATCTGGCTGCAATACAGTTTGAGAAGTTTGTTAAGGACTATCCCGATAGTCCTCGGGCATCTGAGGCCCAGTTCCTGCTTGCAGATTCATATTTTTTAAAAGGAGAGTTTAAGGATGCAATAGAACAATATTCTGCTCTTATAATACGATTTCCACAGTCAATGCGAATCGATCTAGCCCAATTTCGAATAGGCAAATGTTTCGAGAACATCGGGAAGAAGAAGCAGGCAGTAAGCTCATATTTTAGAGTATATCAGGATTATCCAGAGAGCAAATGGGCAGATAGAGCCCTTTACAGGAGCGCACAGTTGACATTCAACAGCGGTGATTTGATAAAGTCTGAATCGATTCTTCGTACACTTTTAGATCATTCATCAGGTAGAGGATTTGAAACAAGGGCATCTTTTCTTCTGGCTGACATTTATATAAGAAGGCAGGAATATTCAAAGGCAACAAAAATACTGAACCGATTTGTTGATCATCCAATAGGGGATGGTGATAGAGAGGAGGCCCTATTCAGGATTGGGATGGTCAATGAAACAATCGGCCTATACCCAAGGAGTGAGGCCTGTTATAAAGCTATTACAGAGAGAAAGCTATCAGATACTCTTACGCAGAAGAGCTGGTTTAGATTGGGACTCTTATATGTTATGCAGGGTATGGATGAGGATGCAGTGAAGGCCTTTGAATCTGCCGCATCCATCGATATGGACAAAGACTTGACGGCAGAGGCAATCCTGAATGTTGGAAGGATCAGACTCAGGCAGAATGATTTAAAATCTGCTCTTCAATCGTTCATAAAGGCAGATAAGATTACTCAATCATCTTCCTTAAAATATGAAACAGGATTCGAGATAGCTTACTGTCTTCAGAAAATGGGAGATGCAGATCAATCGATCCAGAAATATGAGGCTCTTTTAAAACAGGATGCAGTCGATCTATCCATAAAGAAAAAAGCCGTTCTAATGATCGCGAAACTGTTAAGAGATAGTGGTGATTATCAGAAGGCTCTATCGTGGTATCAAGATTATATCATTCACTTTAAAGATGATCGACTGATTCCATTCGTACTGCTGAGCATGGGCAGAATTTACATTGATAACATGAAGCAGTGGGATGAAGGATTTAAAACTCTTAGAAGGATATGGGAAAGCTATCCGCAATGCATTGTAGTACCTGAAGCAAGGCTTCTCTATGCTGAGGCACTCGAGTCGTTGAAAAGATACAAAGAGGCACTCCTTATTTATAAAAGCATACAGGAGGGGTATCCCTCATCGCGAGAGGCTGAAATTTCAAAAGAGAGAGTAAGATTTATCGATTCTCACTCTATTGTCGATGTAGAACACTGCTTGAGTGGACTGGCAGATATGATAGAACAATCGATCCTGAGTCCAGATAGAGCAAGGCTCTACTACAAACTCGGCAAGATATCTATGTATAAATTAAAACAGTATAGAGAGGCAGTCGAATTTTTCAATAAGTATCTTTCAAATAAGAATATCAAAAATAAAGAAGAGGTAATCTACTATAAAGCCAGATGTTATGAAGCCCTGTCAGAGATTAATACAAATGACACCTATCTCGACAGTGCACTCTCCCTGTACAATAAAGTGATTAACGAATTCCCCAAGAGTATCTATTTTGAAAATTCTGTTTTAAGTTCTATAAGGCTGGAAAAAGAGAAGGGGAAAGAGATTGATCTTGAAAGATATTATACTCTTAGCGATTCTTTCCTGCATGATGATAAACGAGCAGAGATGATCTATCTATTGTCAGTTGAGAATGTTGAGAAAGACTCTCTGAGCAGGGCAGCAGCAATGCTTGATACCCTGCTAAAAGAGTTTCCACAAAATAAGGATGCCATTTACAAGCTTGCAGAAATCAAATATAGAGAGAGGAAGTTTAACGTTGCCGATTCGCTTGTGAGGATAGTTCTTGATGATGATCGCTATCGCCCCGGCACTCTATTTCTTTCATCTATGATTGCACTTGAGAGTGGTGATTATGGTCGAGCAATATCTATGTTAGAAAATATCAAGGAGAAGTATCCAAATTCAAAGATGTGGGAGATGAGCATTGTACCACTCGGTGAGCTCTATTTAAAAGAAAATAGTTATTCGAAGGTCATATCATTATACACAGAAGTTCTAAAAAAAGACTCTGTTCTTAGATTGGGGGCTTTAGCAGGGCTCTGTGATAGACCGGAACTTGAGCGAGAAAGAGTTCTTTCTGGCCTGGCATTAGCATATGAAAAGTCGGGAGATCTTAAGAATGCAAAGAAGTATTATTTTTACTATATAAAAAATTATTATGATTTTAGCAGTTACAACACGGTTTTAATCTCTCTGGCCAAAATAGCAGAAAAGGAAGGCATGATCGCATGTGCATCAGATTATTTAAATATGGTAATAAAGAGACAGCCCTCAGATACAACCATCTCACTACTTGGTGATTTTCAATTCAGGATGGGGAATTATCATGAGGCTGCATCTATTTTCGACAGGGCACTTACCATGTCAGGCTCCTCAGAGAAAAAGGCAGAATTTTCTTCTAAGGTTATAGTCTCTTTACTTAGACAGGGAAAGATTCCGCAGGCAGAGGTGAGAATAAAAATATTTAAGAAATCCTTTATTAAAGATCCCCACTACAGGGAATATCTTGCTCGTTTTGAACTGGAAAAGGGACGTGCTTACATAAAAAAGAAGGAGTTTGAACTTGCAGAACAGAGCATAAAGAGCTTAATCGACCGTTATGGTGATACAGGATTGATACAGGATGGAGAGTTTGAACTCGGGAGAATCTATCTCGTAACAAATAAGACAAAGGATGCACTCGAGATATTGACTAAAATGATTAAGAAGTATCCTGATCATCCAATTCTGGCCAAGGTCTATCTAAACCTTGGAGATCACTACTACAGATCGAGACAGTTAGAGAATGCCATGGGAGCATTCAAGACAATAGTAGAAAATTATAAAGATTCAGAGGTTGCTCCAGTGGCAATGAGATATCTTGTCAAAGTATACGAGACACTTCAGATGTGGGATGGGGCGATGGTAATGTGCAGAAGGTACATTGAGAATTTTCCTGATACAAAAGATGCAGTAGACATGAGAGTTAAGATCGGAAACTACTACATGAATCTCATGGAATATAAGAGAGCAATAGAATATTTTCGTGAATTGAAAAAGGAAGTAGATTTTGAGACAGAGGCAGAAATCCAGTACTGGATAGCAAAGTCATACTACAACATGGGTCAATTTGAGAAGGCGATATTTGAATTCCTAAAGGTTCAGTACATCTCAAAACCAACAAAGATGCCTTGGGCTACCACATCTCTGTATGAGGCGGGTAAGGCTTATATGAAGATTAACCAGCCCGATAATGCAAAAAGGCTCTTTGAAAAGATTGTAAGAAAAGAGGGGGCTGCGAGTGAATGGGGAAGGTTTGCACTTCAGAGGATCCAGGAGATAGAGAACATGAATAGAATGAGCAGGCAAGATTAGGATGGAAATCGAGTTCGAAAGGATTGATAAACTGATAATCGATGCACTGCGAGAAGATCTCGGAGATGCAGGTGATTTAACAACCGATTCTATAGTTCCTTCGGATTTAAAGGGAGAAGGAGTCTTGGTTGCACTGGAAGAGGGGGTTGTGGCTGGACTGCCAGTAGCAAAGAGGGTCTTTCGAATGGTGGACAGTGAGATAGAGTTTGTGTATGTCATTAAAGATGGAGATAAAGTAAAAGAGAATACTACGATCGGAAGGGTTCAAGGTTCATTAGGGAGCATATTAAAGGCAGAGAGGACAGCACTTAATTTTCTGCAGAGAATTTCTGGAATTGCAACAACAGCATCAAAGTTTGTTCATGCAGTGGAGGGTACAGGTGCAGTCATCCTCGATACGAGAAAGACTACACCATGCATGCGTATTCTGGAGAAATATGGAGTCAAGATTGGTGGCGGTAGAAATCACAGGTTCGGATTATACGACATGGTCTTGATAAAAGACAACCATATAGATGCAGCAGGAGGGGTAAGAGAAGCTGTGGAGAGATGTATAAATAATTTAAAGAAGAAGAAAATTAAGACCAAGATAGAGGTGGAGACTCGCAATCTCAAGGAGGTTAAAGAGGCTCTAGATCTTCCGGTTGATCGAATAATGCTCGACAACATGGAGATCGAGACAATTAGAGAAGCCGTGAGAATAATCGATCACAGAGTGGAAGTCGAAGCTTCTGGAAATGTCTCTCTGAAAAATGTACGTTCCATAGCGGAAACTGGAGTTGATTATATATCTATAGGAGCACTGACCCACTCTGTAAAGGCTCTAGACATATCTCTACGGATATCGGGGTCAAAAGTGTCATAGTATAGGGCAGACTCGATGTTTGCCCTTTTTTATTGTAACATGTTCATTAAATTTAACAATAAGACGGAGGATATTTATGGTTGAGATACGGTTTCATGGAAGAGGCGGACAGGGTGCAGTAAAGGCCTCAGATATACTAGCCATGGCCGCCTTTAGTGAGGGTAAGGAGGTTCAGTCGTTCCCATTCTTTGGTGTCGAAAGGAGGGGCGCCCCTGTCACTGCATATACACGCATAGATGAAAAGGAGATAAGAATTCACTGTTACATTTACGAACCAGATGTTTTGGTAATTCTTGATCCTACATTAATAGGGGCGGTACCATTAACAGATGGTTTGAAACCAGCAGGGAAGATAATAATAAACAGTGAAAGAGAACCCGATTCATTTTCATTTCCAGATGTAGAAAATCCAGAAGTCTTTACAGTCGATTGTTCGTCCATTGCCATTAAATATGGATTGGGAACAAAGGCAGCACCAATAGTAAATACTGCAATCCTCGGGGCTGTGGCCAGGGCCACGGGTCTGGTAAAATTAGAATCAATAGTAGAGGCAATAAAAGAGAAGATTCCTTCCAGAAAGGAAGAAAATGCCAGTGCTGCAAAAGAGACTTATGAGAAATTGGTAAAATAGGAGGTTTTAATGTCCAGTAATAACAACGAAAAAGATATAGTGAAGATTAAGGGAGCGGATGATATGCCTTCAATGCCAGCATCGATTGGCAGCATGAGGATGAACAAGACCTCAACATGGAGGTCAATCCGTCCAGTAATATTAAAAGAGAAATGCAAGAGCTGTATGATATGCTGGAAATACTGTCCTGAACCTGCAATCTTTCCGACAAGTCCGCCAGAGATCGATTATGATTACTGTAAAGGATGCGGTATCTGTATTTTAGAATGCCCTTTTGATGCGATTGTTTCAGAAAAAGAGGGTAAGTGATAGGAGGCAAAGAATGAAAAAAATATTAACAGGAAATTTTGCTGCGGCTTACGGTGCTACAATGGCACGAGTAAATGTTATAGCAGCTTATCCCATAACTCCACAGACTACAATAGTTGAACTGCTTTCCGAGATTGTTGCAGATGGAGAACTCGATGCCGACTTCATTAAGGTTGAGTCAGAGCATTCTGCACTTGCGTCCTGTATAGGTGCTCAAGCTGCGGGTGCTAGGACATTTACTGCAACATCTGCTCAGGGGCTTGCCCTCATGCATGAGTTGATTCACTGGGCGGCAAGAGCAAGATTGCCAATTGTACTGGCAAATGTGAATCGAGCCATGGCTCCAGGATGGTCAATCTGGGCAGATGCGACAGATTCGATTTCGCAGAGAGATACGGGATGGATGCAGATATATTGTGAAAATAACCAGGAAGTATTTGATACAATCTTAATGTCTTACAAGATAGGTGAGAATGAGGAAGTCCTGCTTCCCACACTTGTAAACCTCGATGCATTTTTTCTCTCTCATACTTCCCAGGTTGTAGATATTTATGATCGCAAGAGAGTTGATTCATTTCTTCCACCGTACAATCCTAAAATAAAGCTCGATGTTGAGAAACCGAGGGCATTTGGTGGTCTTACATCACCCGAAAATTACTATGAATTTTCATACAAAATAGAGCTTTCCCATCAGAAGGCCAAACAGGTAATAAGGGATGTGGGAAAAGAGTTTGGAAAGATTTTCGGGAGAGAATATGGTCTTACCGAATCCTACATGTGTGATGATGCAGAGTTTATTCTTATCGATTACGGTACGATTGCTGGTACTGCAAAGGATGCTGTGGATCGGATGAGGAAAAGAGGAATAAGGGTTGGAAGTCTAAAGATTCGGTATTTCAGGCCCTTTCCTGAAGAGGAGGTCAGGGAGATTGCAGGTAAGGCCGCAAGTATTGGAGTGATTGACAGGGCAATTTCTTATGGCCACTCCGGGCCTTTTTTCTCAGAAGTAAAGGCTTCTCTATATGGCAAAACAATCCCGATATATGGATTCATTGCAGGTCTCGGAGGAAGAGATGTTTCTATTAGAGAGATAGAATCGATGGTCGAATATATGCAGAACAACAAACCCCAAAATATTGTTTGGATAGGAGTAAAAAGATGAGTTCTGATTCAACAAAGAAAATTAAACTAACACTACCCGAAGAAGAGGTAATGTCTCCAGGACATTTGGCCTGTCAGGGATGTGGTGCTGCACTTGCAATGCGGTATGCTCTTAAGGGTCTTGGGAAGAAGACGATAGTATCAATACCCGCTTGCTGCTGGGCAGTGATAGATGGGCCCTTTCCATATTCTGCTGCTGGCATCCCTGTTCAGCAGTGCGCATTTGAAACTGCTGCGGCAACCGCTTCAGGAATCAGCCATGCATTGAGTCAGTTAAATATGAACGATGTTGTTTCTCTGGCTTGGGCTGGTGATGGAGGTACATTTGACATTGGAATACAGGCGCTTTCGGGAGCAGCAGAGAGAAACGATAACATAATATATGTAGTATACGATAATGAAGCATACATGAACACAGGAATTCAGAGATCTTCGGCAACACCCCATGGAGCCTGGACTACCACGACACCGGTTAAACATTATAAAAAAGGAAGAAAAAAGGATATCATGCAAATCATGGTAGCTCACCATATACCGTACTGTGCCACAGCAAGCGTTGCCTATCCCGAAGATTTTATTAGAAAATTGAAAAAGGCAAAACAGATAAAGGGAACCAAGTTTTTTCATCTCTTGGCTCCCTGTCCCACTGGATGGAAGCATCCCCCCGACATAACAATCAAGATAGCACGTCTTGCAACAGAGACTCTTGTTTTTCCGATATATGAGGTTGAAAATGGGGTATATAAATTAAATAGAAATGTTAAAAATCCCAAACCTGTTGTTGAGTATTTAAAACTTCAGGGACGGTTCCGCCATTTAGGTGATGAGGAGATTGACTATATTCAGGGTGTTGTTAATGAGAAGTGGAATCATCTAATGAAACTTATTGAAGCCTTTGGAGAGAATTGAAAAAAAGCAGTAGAATAATTTAAATAGGAGCTAACATGAAAGCTATCTTATCAGGAAATGAAGCAGTAGCCAGAGGATGTTATGAATATGGTCTTCATGTCGCGACAGCCTATCCAGGTACTCCGAGTACAGAAATTTTAGAAAATGTTAAAAACTATCCTGAAATTTATTGTGAGTGGTCCCCAAATGAGAAGGTTGCTTTTGAAGTTGCTATGGGTGCCACATTTGAAGGTGCCAGATCACTGGTTGCAATGAAGCACGTGGGCCTCAACGTTGCAGCCGATCCATTCATGTCAATGAGTCTTATTGGAGCTCCTGGAGGATTTATCATTGTTAGTGCAGACGATCCTGGTATGCATTCATCACAGAATGAACAGGATAATCGTTATTATGCAAAGTTTGCAGGTTATCCATGTCTTGAACCTTCAGATAGTCAGGAGGCCAAAGATTTTGTAGGTGAAGCATTATCGATAAGTTCAAAATTTGATGTGCCAGTAATGTTGAGGATGACAACAAGGATATGCCACTCAAAGGGTGTAGTTGAATTTGGTCAGAGACAACAATTTCCTGTAAAAGGGTTCAAACGTGATCCCAAGAAGTTTGTTGTTCTTCCTGCACATGGAAGAATCCGTCATCCTCTTAC
This sequence comes from uncultured bacterium, assembly GCA_964651045.1. Lineage (GTDB taxonomy): Bacteria > Zhuqueibacterota > QNDG01 > QNDG01 > DSAB01 > CAZYVD01. Next base: position 61,344 of record CAZYVD010000004.1, on the reverse strand, counting down.
AGTAGAAAGATTAAAGAAACTTCAACAGTTTTCTGAGGAGACCGATTTAAACAGAATAGAGCATGGAACAAAAGGGGTAGGAGTAATTACAGATGGAGTTGCCTACCAGTATGTAAAGGAGGTCTTGCCAGAAGCATCTATACTTAAGCTGGGTATGAGCTATCCCCTTCCAATAGAGAAAATTCGCCGATTCTCTGAGATGGTAGAAACACTGTTTGTAGTCGAGGAGCTTGAGCCATTCATCGAAGAACAGATTAAGGCTCAAGGAATCGGTTGTGAGGGCAAGAAGTACTGGACCAATTTAGGAGAACTCTCCCCGGATGTTGTGGAGTCTGGTTTCATAGAGGCGGGTGTGCTTGAGAAAAAGAGAGCTGTTCCGACTGGGGAAGATGTAATAGTCCGTCCACCGATATTCTGTCCTGGATGCCCTCACAGAGGTCTTTACTATGTTTTGAAAAAACTGAAGGCAGTAGTTACAACAGACATTGGATGTTATACACTTGGTGTGCTCCCTCCGCTGGAATCGGGTGATACATGTGTAGAGATGGGTGCTTCAATAGGAGTGGGAATTGGAATGGCAAAAGCTAAGGGAAGTGGAAAGGGGATAGTGGCTACCATAGGAGATTCAACATTTCTTCACTCTGGAATGACAGGACTGCTCAATGGAATAAATGATAGGGCCGGTATAACGGTAGTAATAGCAGATAACAGGATTACGGCAATGACAGGCGGACAGCACCATCCTGGTACTGGCAATACACTAATGGGAACAGAAGGTAAACATATTAATTTAACCGAGCTCTGTAAGGCCCTTGGTGCAAAGAGAGTCAGGGTTGTAGATCCCTATATGCTGGATGAGATGGAGAAGGTCTTGAGCGAAGAGATGCAGTCGGATGAGCTATCTGTAGTAATCACAAATAGACCATGTGCTCTTTTTCCACCAGAGAATAGAAAGTTGATTAAACAGAATCCGTTTTATATTGATTCTGAAAAGTGCACGGGTTGTCATTTATGCCTTAAGGTAAATTGTCCGGCAATAAGCGAGTCTGAGGAGAAGAGTGAAAAGGGATTGACAAAATGCATAATCGATGGTAATCTCTGTACAGGTTGTTCAGTTTGTGCGCAGGTATGTCCTGTAGATGCAATAATTCAAAAAGAATAGGTGGGTTTTCTATGGATAGGAATAAAAATATACTAATAGTTGGAGTCGGTGGCCAGGGAGTGCTGCTGGCGAGTGAGATTATTTGTAATGTTGCACTAAAGGCTGGATATGATGCCAAGAAGAGTGAAGTGCATGGAATGGCTCAGAGGGGAGGGGTTGTTTCAAGCCATGTTCGTTTTGGTAAAAAAGTGTATTCTCCGTTGATTAAAAAAGGAGATGCGGATATAATAGTGGCCTTTGAGAAGGCAGAGGCATTGAGATGGGTTCATTATCTCAAGGAAAAGGGAACCATAATAATAAATGATTATAAATTGATTCCGCCCATATCATCTATGAAGGGATATAGCTATCCAGAGAATCCTATAGAAAGAATTAAGAAAAGGGTAAAAAATGTAGTAGTTGTAGATTGTTCAAATATTGCAGAGAGGCTCGGGAATCTGAGATTGGTGAATACGATTCTTCTTGGGGTACTGTCCTCTTACATGGATATTTCTGAACAGATATGGACAACTGTTATCGAAGAAATGGTGCCAAAGGGGACAGAGGATTTGAATAAGAAGGCTTTTAGAGAGGGAAGATCTGTCTCAGAATCATAGGAAGATTTGTCAGATTTGGTAATGATTTTAAGAGGGTGAAGATGTATCGTATCCTTGTAATTAATCCTGGTTCAACATCAACCAAGATAGCGATGTATGAAGACGAAAAAGAGGCCTGGAGTGAGACCATAACTTATAGAAAAGAAGATCTTGATGGTTTTAACAGATCGATAGAACAGTTGGAGATGCGAAGGATAGACATAATGGATCTGTTGAAAAATAGAGGAGTCGATCTTAAGATGGTCTCTGCTGTTGTTGGAAGAGGCGGCCCGTTCAGGCCTTTAGGAAGTGGAACATATCTTGTTGATGAAAAACTCTTAGATGATATAAAAATGGGTAATGTTCAGGCCGATCACATCTCTAACATAGGTGCAGTACTTGCTCATGAACTGGCAGAGAAGGCAGGCGTTTCGGCCTATTTTGTTGATCCAGTATCGGTAGACGAGTTTGAACCAATTGCTCGCATATCAGGCATACCAGAGCTCGAAAGGATCAGTCTGCTCCATACTCTTAACATAAGGGCAACGGCATACAGGGCTGCTCGTGATCTTGGAAAATCGCTGACAGAGATCAATCTAATAGTTGCGCATCTTGGAGGCGGAATCTCTATCTGTCCCATAAGAAAAGGAAGAATAATAGATGTGAACAATGCAAATGAGGGGGGACCCTTCTCTCCTGAGAGGTCGGGTTCTCTGCCTGTTAGTTCGCTTGTAAAGTTGTGTTATTCAGGGAAATTCTCTTTCGAAGAGATGAAGAAGCGCATAGTTGGTAATGGAGGGCTTGTAGCATATCTTGGCACAAATGATTCGAGAGAGGTGGAAAGGAGGATAGAGAAAGGAGATGAAGATGCAAGACTGATCTATGAAGCCATGGCCTACCAGATAGCCAAAGAGATTGGAGCCATGTCTAGTGTGTTAAAAGGAAGTGTCGATTGTATAGTCATTACAGGAGGATTGGCAAACTCTGTTATGCTAGTAGAGTGGATAAAAGAGAGGATATCTTTTATAGCTCCTGTTTACATATATGGTGGAGAAAATGAGATGGAGGCTCTTGCACATGGAGTCTTGAGGGTATTGCGGAAAGAAGAGATGGTGAAGAAATATTAGAGGAGATTAAATTGGCAAAGAGCTTTCGAATATTGGTGATCAATCCTGGATCTACTTCTACCAAGGTTGCTCTATATGAGGACAAGAGGGAAATCTTCATGTCATCTATCCAGCACAGCGAAAAGGAACTTCAAAAGTTTAAATCGATTTCTGATCAGCATCAGTTTCGGGTGGGAATAATCGAGGAGGCTTTAAAGATAAACAGCATTGAAATTAAAAATATAGATTGTGTTGTTGGAAGAGGTGGACTCTTAAGGCCTATTCCGAGCGGTACATACAGGGTGAATAAAAAGATGCTTTCTGATCTCAAGAGCGGAAAGAGGGGAGAGCATGCATCGAATCTGGGAGGAATAATTGCACACGATATAGCGGAGATGGTTGGAGTTCCGGCATTTATTGTAGATCCAGTTGTAGTAGATGAGATGGAACCTGTTGCAAGGATATCGGGTATACCGGAAATTGAGAGGCGTTCCATATTTCATGCTCTCAATCAGAAGGCAATAGCCAGAAGAGTTGCTGCAGAGCTTGATAAAGAGTATGAAGAGATGAACCTTGTGGTTGTACACATGGGAGGAGGGATTTCTGTAGGAGTTCATAAAAGAGGCAGGGTTATAGATGTAAACAATGCATTTGATGGTGATGGTCCATTTGCTCCAGAGAGAGCAGGAGGAGTTCCTGCTGGCCAACTTCTTGAACTTTGTTTTTCTGGCAAATATACAAAGGAAGAGTTAAAGAGGCGACTTGTAGGAAATGCTGGTATGGTTGCCTATCTTGGTACAAATGATATGCGTAAGACAAAGGAGATGATCGAAAAAGGAGATCAAAAGGCAAGACTCATTTATGAGGCAATGTCATACCAGATCGCCAAGGAGATTGGAGCATGTGCTACCGTATTGAAAGGCAGAGTAGATGGAATTGTTTTATCCGGTGGACTTACATATGACGATGAGCTTGTCAGAATGATAAAGGAAAGAGTAAGGTGGATAGCCCGCATCTTTGTCTCGCATGGTGAAAAGGAGATGATGGCCCTTGCAGAGGGGGCACTGAGGGTCCTACGCGGTGAGGAGAAACCAAAAGTATACTAGATTATAGGAGCTATTGTGAAACCGATACATAAATTGAGTGACCTTTTGGAGAGTGTAAAGATAGACACGACTCCAACATTGGCAGTAGCAGCAGGTCAGGATCTCGATACAATACTGGCAATAGCGCATGCAGTAAAAGAGAGTGTAGTAAAAGCAGTATTAGTAGGAGATATGCGGAAAATAGAAAAAGTAGTGGAGGAGAGGGGTATAGATGTCTCACTTTTTGAGGTCATAGATATTCCTGATGAGAGTGAAGCAGCAGCAGAGGCAGTAAGGATGGTTAGAGAAAAGAGGGCAGACATATTGATGAAGGGGTTGGTGAACACTGCGACATATATGAAGGCAATACTCGATAAGGACAATGGACTGCTTCCAAAGGATGGACTCCTCAGTCATGCAGCATTGATGGAAATTCCAGCATATCCAAAGCTTTTGATAATTGCAGATGCTGCAATAATTCCGAGTCCAGATCTTGACCAGAAGGTAGAGATACTTAAATATACAATAGAGGTTGCACATGCAATTGGCATTAAGATGCCAAAGGCTGCGCTTGTTTCTGCCACAGAGACAATAAGTTTCAAAATGCAGTCATCCGTAGATGCTGCCGTGATAACTGCAATGACACAGAGAAAACAGATTCAGGGAGCGATTGTTGACGGCCCTCTTGCCCTCGACGTTTCAATATCTAAAGAACACTGCAAGATAAAGGGACTCGAGAGTCCCATAAATGGAGAGGCAGATATATTGATATTTCCGAATATCGAGACCGCAAACACATTCTACAAGTCCACAACGCTTCTGGCAAGGGGCACTGCTGCATCAATAGTTGTAGGTACGACTGCTCCAGTTGTTTTAACATCGAGAGCGGATAGTGACGATTCTAAATTCTATTCGATAGTACTTGCATCGAAGATGGCTATAGAAAAATTTTATAAGAATTGATGATGACAAGGCATAAGCACAAAAGAGAGCGGACACCTCTGTTCGATAAACCCAAGATCCAGAGGAGTATGGAGATTGTAATAATACCTGAGCTCTGCAAAGGAACATCTTGTAAGATATGTTTGACCTTTTGTAAGAATGATGTCCTGGAGTTGACGACAGATGAATTTAACACCAGGGGAAACTATTTTGTAAAAGTGGTAGCAGATGAAAATTGTGATGAGTGTATGAATTGCTACCGTCACTGTCCTGAGTTTGCAATTTTCCTGAAGCCAAAGAGATCGAAAGGAGAGGAAGGCGGTGTCAGGAATAGAGATGAAGAGTGACAGGTCAGTATTGACTGGAATACACTATGTAATGGGCAATGAGGCGATTGCCGAGGGAGCAATTGCCGCTGGATGTCGTTTCTTTGCAGGATACCCGATCACTCCGAGTTCAGAAATTGCAGAACACATGTCAAAGAGGCTTCCGCAAGTAGGCGGCAGCTTTATCCAGATGGAGGATGAGATAGCATCATCGGTTGCGTGTATCGGAGCCTCATATGCCGGTAAAAAGGCGATGACTGCAACATCGGGTCCAGGATTCTCATTGATGCTCGAGTCGATAGGTCTGGCAGTAATGACAGAGGCACCCATAGTTATAGTAAATGCAATGCGGGCCTCGCCCAGTACTGGTCAGCCGACAAAGACGGGTCAGGGAGATGTGATGCAGCCAAAATGGGGTTCTCACGGCGATTATGAGATAATCACACTTGCACCATACTCTGTACAGGAAGCATTCGACATGATGATCGATGCATTTAACCTATCAGAAAGATGGCGAGTACCGGTTATAGTTCTTGCAGACGAGACAATTGTACATCTAAAGGAAAAATTGATAATTCCACCAAGAGAGAAGATTAGATTGAAAAATAGAAAGGTCCCGAGAACATCTCCAGAAGAGTATCGACCATTTAAATCGAATAAAGATTTGGTTCCGACAATGGCTATCTTTGGTTCTCAATATAGATTCTATGCATCCGGGCTGACTCACGACGAGAGAGGATATCCAGATATGACACCCGAGGCTCAATACAGGCTTGTAAAGAGGCTGAATGACAAGATAAGAACCAACAGGGATAAAATAACTCGAGTCGATCAGTTCATGTTGGAAGATGCAGAGATCGGAATAGTTTCCTATGGAATAAGTGCAAGAAGTGCAAAGGGTGCAGTAAAGGAGGGGAGGCGCAGGGGGATGAAGATCGGCATGCTACGACTGCGTACAATCTGGCCATTTCCTGAGGAGCAGATAAGAGATCTGGCAAAGAGGGTAAAGAGAGTTGTGGTAGTAGAGTTGAACTATGGACAGATAATTCATGAGGTGGATAGGTTCACAGGTTCAACAAAGATAGATCTTATTGCAAGGCCATCTTCAGAACCCATACATCCCCTGGAAATATTGGAGGAGATCCAAAATTGATTGAAGGCGAATTAAAAGAGTATGGACATCCTCTTTCAGAATGGATAAGAGGAGATAGACTTCCATTTGTTTTCTGTTCCGGGTGCACGATTGGTTCCACAATCTCATGCATGGCCAGAGCATTTGATAGGGTGATTGAAAACAGGAACAATCTTGTAGTAGTTTCTGGTATTGGATGTACAGGAAGGGCAAGCGGTTATTTTAATACCGGTGCGTTTCATACAACTCACGGAAGAACGATTCCTTTTGCCACTGGTGTAAAGATTGCAAATCCAGAACTCGATGTTGTGGTTTTCTCTGGCGATGGTGATATAGTGGCGATTGGTGGTAATCATCTCATTCACGCTGCAAGGAGGAATATTGGAATTACGGTAGTCTGCGTGAACAATTTCATCTATGGAATGACAGGCGGGCAGATGGCACCCACCACACCAAAGGGTGAGTATCTGACGCAATCTACTCCGTACGGTAATATTGAGAGGACCTTTAATCTGGTTGAACTGGCAGCAGCCTCTGGCGCAACATATGTTGCCAGATGGACTGCACTACATCAGGTCAGAATGGAGGACTCCTTTGCAAATGCGATTCTTCATGCAAGGGAATTCGGCATGGCATTCATTGAGATAGTATCGGCATGTCCCACATATTTTGGCAAATACAATCAAATGGGTGATTCAATAGATATGCTTAAAATTTTTGAGGATATTTCAGAAGTTGTGGAACCATTTACTGTTTCTCCTGGTGATGCAAAGTCGGATTTAACAAAGATCGTGTGTGGCGAGTTTGTGAAACTCAATAGAGCCGAATTTACACATGAATACAGAAGAATAATTGAAGCATCAATGAAGGGATCATGAATAGTGGTGAAATAAAAAATAGAATCGAAATCAGATTTGCAGGAGCTGGTGGACAGGGGTTGCAGTCTGCAGCCACGATATTGGGAAAGTCTTTAATAAAGAGCACTAATAAGTTTGTATGTCAGTCACAAAATTACGGTCCAGAATCGAGAGGAGGACTCTCATACTCTGACCTGATAATTTCCGATGAGGAGATAGATTTTCCTAAAATTCGGACCCCGCAGGTTTTGATATGTATGTCAAACGAATCTTTTATTAAATTTGTATCTGAAGTTAAAAATGGATTCATAGAACATCTCATCATAGATCCAGAGATGGTATCACTCAAAAGATTTTCTATTAAACAGTTTAGGGGCAAGATTTATTTGATATCCGCAACACTCGCTTCAGAAAAGATATTTGGGAATCGAATAGGTTCAAACATAGTACTGGTCGGTGCATTACATTCTATTCTAAAGATCGGAGATGCTTTAGAGATAGAGAAGACGATCGCAGAAGAGTGGCCGGGACTGGCAGAGAAGAATATCGCTGCCTTCAAGGTTGGAATAAAATTGGGAAAAGAGAGTCAGAGTTGATGAATAACGAAAGCAAGAATCTCAGGATAGGTGTTTTTATCTGCGGATGTGGAAGAAACATTGCTGCCACTGTGGATATAGAGAAACTGGCAAAAATGGCAGAAAAAATAGATGATGTTGTTTTTGTTGATACAAATAAGTACAGCTGCAGCGATGTGGGCCAGGCATCGATAAGAAAGGCTATAAGAGAAAATAAGCTCAACAGGGTCGTCGTTGCATCCTGTTCACCAAAGCTTCATCTTGAGACCTTTAAAGAGACCACTGCATCGGCAGGTGTAAATCCCTATCTGTTTGAAATGGCTAATATAAGAGAGCAGTGTTCATGGGTGCATCAGCATGAACCGGCAAAGGCAACTCAGAAGGCATTTGAGCTGGTTGAGATGGCCGTTGCAAAGGCAAGACTTCTTGAGCCTCAGATAGAGCCGAGGGTAAAAATCAGGCCGAGTGCACTTGTGATAGGTGGAGGTGTGGCAGGTATTCAGGCCTCGCTTGATCTGGCAGATTCTGGATACAAGGTATATCTTGTTGAAAAGTCTCCCTCTATTGGCGGAATCATGGCTGTGCTGGATAAGACATTTCCCACAATGGATTGTTCTATATGCATACTAGGCCCAAAGATGTCGGACGTACAGAACCATCCAAACATAACCCTGATGGCTTACTCAGAGGTAATAGAGATAAAAGGATATGTAGGTAATTTTACGGCAAAAATATTGAGAAAGGCGCGGTATGTTAATGATGAGTGTTCAGCATGCGATGAATGTACAAGTGTTTGTCCGATAGCTGTACCGAGGGAGGTAGATGGCCATCTGTCATGGAGAAAGGCAATCTATATGCCATTTCCTCAAGCCGTGCCTTCCCAGTACCTCATAGACATTGAACACTGTCATGGAGTTAATCCTATTAAATGCGGAAAGTGCAGGGAGGTCTGTCGTGAAAAAGGAGCAGATTGCATAAATTATGATGATCGCGACCGGATAGAAGAGATAGAGATAGGCACAATCATAATAGCAACGGGCTTCAAACCCTTCGATGCTTCTCTAATACCAGAATATGGCTGGGGGAGGTATCCAAATGTATTGACGACCCTCGAATTTGAAAGACTGTTCAATGCTTCTGGCCCAACAGAGGGCAATCTCGTGAGACCGAGTGATATGAGGCAGCCAAAGAGTGTTGGATTCATACAGTGTGTGGGATCTCGTGATGTTCGTTTTAATACATATTGTTCAAATTTCTGCTGTCTTGAAACAATTAAATCGACTCTTCTGATAAAGGAACACTGGCCGGAGATAGATGTTACAGTTTTTTACATAGATATCCGTGCTTTTGGAAAAGGATTTGAGCAGCTCTATAAGAGGGCTAGGGAAGAAGGAGTAAGATTTATAAGGGGACGTCCTTCGGAGATCCAGGAGGATCCAGATTCAAGAAATCTTAGAATATTTGTTGAGGATCAGAATGAGAACCGCTTCATATCCCCCGAATTTGAGATGGTCGTTCTATCCATAGGTGCAGACCCTCCGGATCCCAAGGTTGTACCGATTCCACTGCCTCGAGGGCCAAATGGATTCTTGCTGGAGGCTCACCCGAAGCTAAAACCTGTAGATACTGCATCAAGAGGGATATTTATAGCCGGTGGCGTGGAGTCGCCCAAGGATATCAAGGAGAGCGTGACACAGGCGAGTGCTGCTGCGGTGAGGGCTGCCCAGCTTATGGCACAGGGTGAAGTAAAGATTGAGCCGATCTTTGCAGAGGTCGATGGTTCGCGTTGCATATCCTGTGGTACCTGTTTGAACAGATGTCCCTATGGGGCAATAACAATAGAAGAGAAGGGAGTGACGCCTGCGGTAGTAAACAAAGCACTTTGTGAGGGATGTGGCACATGTGCTGCTGATTGTCCTGAAGACTGCATAATAATGCGCCACTTCACAGATGAGCAGATACTCGAACAGGTTAGAGCTGCACTGAGAAATAAACCTGAGCAAAAGGTTATCTGCTTTGCCTGTACATTCTGTAGTTATGGAGGTGCAGATCTTGCTGGGGTCTCGAGAATGCAGTATCCTACAAATGGAAGGGTTATAAGGACAATGTGTTCTGGAAGAGTGGATCCAGATTTCGTTTACGAGGCATTTAAACTCGGTGCTGGTGCTGTAGCACTTACCGGATGTCATCCGCAGGACTGTCATTTTATATCTGGTAATCGCTTTGCTATAAAAAGAGAAAGACGCATCAGAAGATGGATGGAGAAGAACAATATCGATCAGAAGCGTTTCCATATAGAGTGGATTTCAGCAGGAGAGGGCAAAAAGTTTCAGAACATGATGATAAAGATGTCGAGAGTTGCTCAGGAACATGCAAGGAATGTCAAAAAAAAGGCGGATAGTTAGAGTGGGCGATATATCGGAGATGATTAGAGAAAAAGAGGATTTTATAATGATTGAACTTGAGGAGTTGTCGAGGCAGGTTTTACCATGTCTGCAATGTACAACGTGTGCAAGTTCGTGTCCTGTCTTTCAGGTCGACTCTGAGAAAAATCCTCGTCGAATAATATATAAGCTTTCCAGGAACGATTTTTCCAATATTTTTAATGAGCTCAGTCTGTGGTGGTGTGGTGGATGTTATTCATGTCAGGAGCACTGTCCACAGGGAGTGGCTCTGACAGGTATATTTTTCAAACTGAAGAATCTGGCCTTCAGGTCTGGTGAGCGAGTACCTAACTTGATAATCAGGAATGGGGGAGAACTGGCCTCTGGATTTTTAATTCGATACAATGATAGAATAAAAAAGATTAGAAGAGAGCTCGGTCTTCCTGAGATAATGCAGCCATCTTTAGATGAAATAAAAAAAATACTTCAAAAGAGTGGATTCTTCGATCTGCTGGAAGTCTCTAGAACATTAGATGATGAATGAGAAAATAAAAAGATATGCGCTATTCTGGGGGTGTACAATACAGTTCCGCCTGCCTTGGATCGAACTATCAGCGCGGAGAGTCTTACCAGAGCTTGGTGTAGATATTGTTGATCTTCCATTTTCATGCTGTCCCGATCCAGTTTCTACTAAGGCAATCGATCACAAAACATGGCTGGCTCTTGCAGCAAGGAATTTAACGATTGCTGAGGAGGAGGATCTCAACATACTTACTCTCTGTTCTGGCTGTTTTGAAACACTCAGAATGGCACAGGAGGAGATGAGAGATAAAAAAATCAAAGAAGAAATTAATTCGATTCTTAAGGAAACGGGCAGAGAGTATAATGGAAAGATTGAAGTGATCCACCTTGAGCAGTTGCTTTATGAAAGGATAGGATTAAAGAAAATTGAAGATTATGCCACAAGACCAATTAAACTTCGTGTAGCAGTACATGTTGGATGCCATTTTACTAGGCCTTCAAACATCTTAAAGACAGACGATCCACTTTATCCAGAGAAGCTCGATGAGTTGTGTCGGGCCATAGGCCTGGAAACACCAGACTATCCAGACAAGAATCTCTGCTGTGGTGTTGGTGTGGGACTTGTAGATAGGGACATCATGTCGAAACTGATAATAAGAAAAATTAAGGGTGCGAAAATGGTTGGTGCGGATGCTATTGTGTCCCACTGTCCTTCATGCATTCTTAATTATGATACGGGTCAATATATTCTTGCAGGTAGTGAGATGGAGAGGATGCCTGTGTTTCATTATCTCGAGCTTTTAGGCCTGGCAATTGGTATCGATCCTGATGAATTCGCATTTGATGAACACAAGATTAAATTACCCGATATAACCTTTTAGATACAGGGATTATATTTTGGAAAGAGAATTTACTATAAGACAGAGAGTTGGATTGTTTACATCAATACCCATTTTTCTTATAATGATTTTTCTTCCACATCCTCAATCCATGAACCCTGCCTCTTATAAGACGCTTTGTGTCACTGTTATAATGGCATTCTTATGGATAACAGAGGCAGTACCAATGGCTGCAACAGCATTGATTCCCTTGGTCATTTTTCCAATATTGGGCGTGGATACTGTACAGGAGGTTGCACATCAATACGGTGACAGAAACATCTTTCTTTTCATGGGAGGATTTTTTCTGGCCGTCTCTATTGAGAGATGGGGTCTTCACAGAAGAATTGCTCTTAAATCGATAGAGCTTCTTGGTGTGACTCCAAATAGGATAGTGCTCGGCATGATGATAGCAACTGCATTTATATCGATGTGGATATCCAACACCGCAACTGCCATGATGATGCTTCCAATTGCAGTGGCCATTGCAAAACATTGTGAATCTTTGACCGCAGGCTCCAAAAACAGCTCTGACAAAGAGATGCGATCTTTCTGTACTGTCCTACTATTTGGAATAGGATATGCAGCCAGTATCGGAGGCATAGGCACGCTTATCGGTACACCGCCCAATATAATATTTGCCGCACAGGTTGAAAAACTTTTTCCAAAGGCAGGTGAGATTAGTTTTTTCCAGTGGTTTTTGGTTGGGTTTCCTCTTGTAGTTCTTTTTCTTCCTATCACATGGTTCTATCTCACAAGGATTGCCCATCCGATTAAAATAAAGGTCCTGCCTGGGGGGAGAGAGATCATTAAAAAAAAGCTTGAAGAACTTGGACCGATGAGGAGGGAAGAAAAATATATACTGGTAATCTTTCTATTAACTGCATTTGGGTGGATGTTTAGAAAGAATATCGATATCGGAATTCTTACAATTCCAGGTTGGTCCAATCTTTTAGGGATAGAAAAAACGGTTCACGACAGTACGGTTGCTATTTTTTCTGCGCTTCTCCTTTTCATGATTCCCGTAAATTTAAAGAGGGGCAGATTTCTTCTAGATTGGGAGGTTGCCGTCAGGATTCCGTGGAGAATATTAATCCTTTTTGGAGGAGGATTGGCACTGGCCCATGAGTTCAAGATCAGTGGCCTTGCAAATTGGATAGGAACAAATCTTAATGCATTAAAAGCAGTGCCACTAATAGTTGCTGTGATTGTAGTAATATTGACAATCGATTTTCTAACAGAAGTAACATCTAATACAGCGGTGACAAGTATATTCATGCCAATTCTGGCGGTTACCTCTATAGGAATGGGAGTTCATCCATATCTATTAATGGTAGCCGGAACAATAGCAGCTTCGCTTGCATTCATGCTTCCAGTAGCAACACCGCCAAATGCAGTTATATTTGGTTCAGGATACCTTACACTCCCGCAGATGGCCAGGACTGGTTTGGGGATGAATATTATTGGAATGATTATTACTACAATTATAGTATATCTTCTTGCTGTTCCTGTTCTTGGAATAACTATTTCTAAATTACCAGAGTGGGTGAGGTAATGATTAGTTTGATGTCAATGATAAATATTAATGGGGGGAGAAAGTGAATGATGGAATTAAAAGGCTTCACCAATTAAGGGAAAAGTCCAAAGAGGGGGGTGGAAAGGAAAGGATCAAGAGGCAGCATGATGCAGGAAAACTCACTGCTAGTGAGCGCATAGAACTTCTTCTCGACCCTGACACTTTTCAGGAATTTGATGCCTATGTAACCCATCGCATACACGATTTTGGTATGGAAAAGAGAAAGATATTGGGAGATGGTGTTGTTACGGGATGGGGAAAAATCAATGGACGGCCAACCTATGTCTTTTCGCAGGATTTTACAGCGTTCGGTGGTACTCTCTCAATGGCACATGCTGAGAAGATATGCAAGATAATGGACATGGCCCTGAAGGGGGGAATACCCATTATTGGGCTAAACGATTCTGGCGGCGCAAGAATACAGGAGGGTGTAGTCAGCCTTGCAGGCTATGCAGAGGTGTTCTGGCGTAACGTTCAGGCTTCTGGAGTCATTCCACAGATTTCTGCAGTAATGGGTCCATGTGCTGGAGGCGCTGTCTATTCTCCTGCACTGACAGACTTTGTTTTCATGGTGAATAAGACCAGTTACATGTTTATCACAGGACCCGATGTTGTTAGGGCAGTCACTCATGAAGATGTAAGCTTCGATGGTTTAGGGGGTGCAAGGGTACATGCAGAGAAATCGGGTGTGGCTCATTTCATTGCAGACAGCGATGAGGAGTGTATCGATGAGATTCGAAGGTTTTTTGATTACCTTCCACTGAATAATATGGAAGATCCTCCTCGAATAAGATCGACAGATGATGCGGAGAGAATGGATGAGGAGTTGAATCATATAGTACCTGAAAATCCAAATCAGCCCTATGAGATGAAGGAGATCATAGAGAGAGTCTTCGATAGAGAGAGTTTTTTAGAGGTTCAGAGGTTATATGCACAGAATATAATAGTAGGATTTGCACGCCTCGATGGAAGGGTTGTTGGTATTGTTGCACAGCAGCCTTCTGTTCTTGCAGGATGTTTGGACATAGACGCTTCCATAAAGGGTGCAAGATTTGTTCGCTTCTGCGATGCCTTTAATATTCCAATCATAGTTTTTGAAGATGTTCCAGGATTTTTGCCAGGAATCTCACAAGAACACGGAGGTATTATAAAGCACGGGGCAAAACTTCTGTATGCCTTATGTGAGGCAACAGTGCCAAGAATAACAGTAATAACTCGAAAGTCTTACGGCGGAGCATACTGTGTACTTTCTTCTAAACAAATAAGGGGAGATTTAAACTTTGCCTGGCCGAGTGCAGAGATAGCAGTAATGGGTCCTGAGGGTGCGATAAACATCATCTACAGACGGGAGATAGCGAGTTCGAAGAATCCAGAAAAAATGAGAGAGGAGCTGGTTGAAGAGTATCGTAAAAAATTTGCCAATCCATATGTTGCTGCGGCTAGGGGATATATAGATGATGTAATAGAGCCGAAAGAGACCAGGCCGAAACTGATAAAGGGTTTAGAACTGATTGAAAATAAAAGAGATAAGCTTCCTCCAAAAAAACATGGAAATATTCCTTTATGAAGAGGCCTTTCAAAAAGGTTTTAATTGCAAACAGGGGTGAGATTGCACTACGCATAATAAGGGGCTGTCATGAGATGGGCATGAAGGCTGTGGCTGTCTATTCTGAGGCCGACAGAGAGTCGCTTCATGTTTATCGGGCAGACGAAGCATACAACATTGGGCCTGCTCCTGCAGAGCAAAGCTATCTTGATACAGAAACGATCATAGAGACAGCAAAAAAGGCAGGATGCGATGCGATTCATCCCGGATATGGGTTTTTAGCAGAGAGTGCAGATTTTGCACAAAGATGTCTGGACGAGGGTATTGTCTTTATTGGTCCAGGACCAGAGGCTATGCGCGCAATGGGTGATAAGACATTAGCACGGAAAAAGGTAAGCAAGGCAGGAGTGCCAACAATACCGGGAATAAACAGGGGACTGAATTCTGTCGAATCAATGAAGAACTGTGCAAGAGAGATAGGATATCCTGTACTGATAAAGGCTGCTTTAGGAGGTGGAGGAAAGGGAATGCGTGTTTGCAATAATGAAGATGATCTCAATGCCAGTTATGAGCTATGCAAAAAGGAGGCTCAATCGTCATTTGGCAGTCCGAAACTATATCTGGAAAAGTATATTGATAAGCCAAGACACATCGAGTTTCAAATATTGGCAGATGATTATGGAAATACTATCCACCTTGGAGAAAGGGAGTGTTCGATTCAGCGGAGACATCAGAAGTTGATAGAGGAGTCGCCATCGACTGCAATAGATGAGAGGCTGCGTTCAGAGATGGGAGAGGCGGCAGTTGCTGCTGCAAAATCTGTGGGATATACAAATGCTGGGACAATAGAGTTTTTACTGGATGGAGATAAAAATTTCTATTTTCTGGAAATGAATACAAGGCTTCAGGTTGAGCATCCTGTCACTGAGATGATAACAGGAATCGATCTTGTCGGTGAGCAGTTCAGGATTGCAAAAGGCCTGAAGATGATGCTCGATCAGAAAAAGATAAGAATTAATGGTCATTCTATCGAGTGCAGGATCTATGCAGAAGATCCTGAATCAGACTTTATGCCGAGCTGTGGAAAGATAGAAATATTACGAGAGCCTGCTGGTCCTTGGGTAAGAGTGGACAGTGGAGTATATCAGGGATATGAGGTAGCCGTATATTACGATCCAATAATTGCAAAATTGATTGTTTGGGCAGAAGATAGAATGACCGCAATAAATAGAATGCACAGAGCACTTTCTGAATATATTATTACTGGAATAAAAACAACAATAGATTTTCACAGATCTGTAATGAAAGACGAAAGGTTTCGCAGGGGAGATATCAACACACATTTCATCGATGAGACAGAGAGAAGGGACAGGAAATATACTAGCACAGAGAAAAAAGCAGCAGCAATAGTTGCGGCACTTTTTTATCATGAAAATAATCAAGAAAGAGTGGATGATAAAGCGCTTAACAGGATAAGTCCGTGGAAGCTGGCTGGAAGGAGGGAATCGTTAGATTGAAATATTCAGTAGCCATTGAAAATAGAACCTTTATGGTGGAGATAGTTAAAAAGGGAGGCAGGAGAGTTGTCTTTTGCGATGGCAGGGCTGTTGATTTAGATTTTGGAGAAGAGAGTTCTGGATCGATAAAATCGATGATTATTGATTCGAGGCCCTTTGAAGTATGGTGTTCTGGAAATGGCAGTAGATTCTTGGTCTCTCTTAATAACACATCTTTCGATGTTTCTGTAGCAAGAGGATTAACAGATACGCATAAAAGGAGTGTCGCATGCGCAGATGAGGAAAGAGAGCTAATTACTGCACCGATGCCGGGAATGGTTATCGATGTTAAAGTGGAGATTGGAAAGAGCGTCAGGATAGGAGAACCGCTTGTAATACTGGAAGCAATGAAGATGGAGAATGAGCTAAGAACCCCTGTTGACGGCACTATTGAAAAGATATTTATCCAGAGGGGGGCAAGGGTGGAGAAGGGAGAGAAACTTGTTGTTATAACAAGATGAGAAGATGTTGAAAAATAGAGGAAAAATAGAATAGATCATGAAGCAAGGGGAAGGATTTCATACACCAGAACAGCTCAGGGGCTTTATATATGAAAACGATCTTGGAAATCCTGGAGAGTATCCATTTACTCGAGGGATCTATTCTACAATGTACAGGGGTAGGTTGTGGACAATGCGTCAATACTCTGGATTTGGGGACTCGCGCCAGACGAACAGACGCTTTCGCTACCTTCTTGACCAGGGACAAACAGGTCTTTCAATAGCATTCGATTTGCCTACTCAGCTTGGATACGATTCAGACCATCCCCTGTCTGCAGGAGAGGTTGGTCGTGTTGGAGTGCCGGTTAGCACAATGAAAGATATGGAGAGAATATTCCATGGCATACCACTGGAAAAAGTCTCAACATCCATGACAATAAATGCAACCGCGCCAGTTATTTTTGCGATGTATATTGCACTCGCAAGGAGGAGGGGAATAGATCTGAAAAGTCTCAGAGGTACTGTGCAGAATGACATATTAAAGGAATATCTTGCAAGAGGAAACTACATTTTTCCGGTTATGCCTTCCATAAGATTATCAATTGATCTGTGGGAGTTTTGTATAAAACATCTACCGATGTGGAACATGGTATCTATTTCTGGTTATCATATTAGAGAGGCGGGTGCCAATGCACTTCAGGAGCTAGCATTTACCTTCACGAATGGCATATGTTACATAAAAGCAGCACTGCAGCGTGGGATAGATATCGATGAGTTTGCGCCGAGAATATCATTCTTTTTTGGAGTGCACAATAATTTCTTAGAGGAGATAGCAAAGTTTCGTGCGGCCAGAAGAATATGGGCCAGATTGATGAGGGAACGGTTCGGGGCAAAAAATAAGAAGTCGTGGATGCTCAGGTTCCATGCTCAGACATGCGGTTCTACACTGACTGCCCAGCAACCAGAGAACAACATAGTACGAGTTACACTTCAGGCCCTTGCTGCTGTAATGGGTGGTACTCAGAGTCTTCACACAAACAGCTATGATGAAGCGCTTGCTCTGCCGTCACAGAAGTCTCAAACCATTGCCCTGAGGATTCAACAAATACTGGCACATGAATCGGGAGTGGCGAATACTATCGATCCATTTGGAGGCTCCTATAGTGTCGAATATATGACATCGGAGATCGAATCAGGGGTAATGAAGTTAATGGAAGAGATAGAATCAAGAGGTGGAGCGATCGGATGTCTGGAGAGTGGATACTCAAAGAGGACAATAGAGGATAGTGCTTACAAACAGCAAAGAGATATTGAAGAGAGTCGGCAGATGGTAATCGGAGTCAACTCATTTATAAGCAGTGAAAAACAATTGATCGAAACGTTGAGGGTTTGCGAAGATATAGAAGAAGAGAGGAAGGAAGAATTAACAAAATACAGATCCAGTAGAGATTCCACAGCGCTTAGAAGGGCATTGTCAGATTTGGAGAACAAGGCTTCTGGAGATGAGAACCTGATTTATCCAATATTAGAGGTAGTAGATAAGGGCGGTACGCTTGGAGAGATATGTAAAACATTGAGAGGAGTCTTTGGAACGTATGATTGAAAACATAAGCCACATAGGAATTGCAGTCAGATCACTTGAGGAGGCCATAAATTTTTATCAAAATATCTTGGGATTAAAACTTCTGAGGAAGCTAACAATTACTGAAAGAAAGATTAGAATAGCGGAGATTGAGGCAGGGAATGAGATTTTAGAACTGATAGAGCCGATGGATGTTGATACACCTGTTGCAAAGTTTTTAGAGAAGAGGGGAGAAGGGCTTCACCATATAGCCTTTCGAGTTGCTGACATAGATCGTGCAATTAACGAACTCAAGAAAAAGGGAATAGAACTGGTGACAGAAGAAGCCCAAATCGGTGCACATGGAAGAAAGATAGTCTTTCTTTCACCAGTGAGCTGTCATGGAGTACTAATAGAACTATGTGAAGAAAATTTGAAATAATATTTTAATATGGAGGGCGGAATGGATTACAAGAATCTTATTTTTGAGAAAGAAGAAAGGATTGGTATCATTCGCATGAACAGACCTGAAGCGCTAAATGCATTAAACTCCAGTACATTTCATGAGCTGAATCATCTCTTCAATGAGATTGAAAGAGAGGACATGATCAGAGTCTTAATCGTAACGGGTGAGGGTAAGGCATTTGTGGCTGGTGCAGATATTGTAGAGATGAAGGATATGGATGGCCAGCAGTCGAGGAAATTTTCTCTTCTTGGACAGCATGTGTTCAGGCGCATGGAGCTAATGGATAGAGTATTTATTGGTGCAATCAATGGTTTTGCACTTGGAGGAGGATGTGAGTTTGCAATGGCATGTGATATTAGAATAGCCTCTGAGAAGGCAAAATTTGGCCAGCCAGAGGTTAATTTAGGAGTGACTCCTGGTTTTGCAGGCACACAACGTCTTCCAAGGCTGATCGGTATATCCAAGGCAAAAGAGATGCTTTTGACAGGTGACATGATAGATGCAGAGGAGGCATACAGGTTGGGATTGGTTAATAAAGTTGTGCCTCACGATAGACTCATGGATGAGGCAAGGGAACTGGCCAAAAAGATTCTTTCAAAAGGGCCTGTATCGATCAGGATGGTCAAGGAGTGTGTAAATCGTGGTATGCAGACAGACATCGACACTGCTGGAGCATTCGAAGCAGATGCATTTGGTCTCTGCTTTGCGTCCGGTCAGACAAGGGAAGGTATGATTGCTTTTCTCGAAAAGAGGAAGCCAGAGTTTGAATCCTGAACTATATCTAATTTTGAACTTTTGCATTTGTTGTTTATATTTAGATTGGTTGTCGAAAACAATTGGAGGAAACGGATATGACTCTTGATGAACGATTAGAGAATGTAGCAGTGCTTGGGGCAGGGGGAAAGATGGGTAGTGGAATAGTACTTCTGCTGGCCCAGGAAATGGTAAAATTAAAAATCAAAAATCCAGACAAGGGTTTCTACTTATATGCAGTCGATGTAGCCGAGAAACCGCTCGATGGACTGATCTCATACATAAGGACTCAGGCTACAAAGAGTGCAGAGAAGAGTTGTGTCATGCTTAGAGATTTATATAAACAGAGAGAGGATCTTATTGAAAATAGTGAGATAATAAATCAGTTCACACAGGATGTGCTGAATGTTATTCGTCCTGCAACGGATCTCTCTGTAATAAAGAATGCAAGAATGGTTTTTGAAGCAATAGTGGAAGATGAAGAGATCAAGGTGGATGTTCTAACAAAGGTCAGAGAGTTGTGTTCACAAGAAACATTTTTCTTTACAAATACATCCTCCATACCGATTCATATAATAGACCAGGGAGCTGGTCTTGGAGGAAGAATAATAGGTTTTCACTTCTACAATCCACCTGCCGTTCAAAAACTTGCCGAGTTGATTCCTGCAGAGTCTACTAAAAAAGATCTTGTAGATATTTCTCATGAAATCGGTAAACGGCTCAGGAAAAAGATAATACTCTCCAATGATGTTGCCGGATTCATAGGTAATGGGCACTTCATGAGGGACATACTCCATGCAACAAATGAAGTTAAAAGACTTTCCGATACATTTTCTATGGTTGAAGCAATTTATGCGATAAATAAAATAAGTCAGGATTTTCTGATACGCCCAATGGGAATTTTTCAGCTAATAGATTATGTTGGAGTTGAGGTATGCCAGCTTATCATGAAAGTAATGACGAAACACATTAAGGATGAAGTTTTGCAGAGCGATTTAATAGATATGATGGTCGACAGAAAACTGCTTGGAGGTCAATATGCAGATGGAACTCAGAAGGATGGTTTTTTGAAATATGAGAAGAATCGTCCGACCGGCATTTATGATATAGATAAAGGGGAATATATAGCCTTTGATAAAGATGGATGGACTGGCAGGGTTGATGAAAGGCTTGGCTTGCTGCCGGATGGCTGGATGTCGTGGAGAACTCTTCTGATCGATCCAGACAGGGAATCAAAATTGAGCATGATTTTCGGCAATATGAAGAAGATGACAACAATGGGAGCAGAGCTTGCTAAAAATTATTTCAAGCGTTCAAGAGAAATTGGAGAGGAGCTCGTCAGAACAAAAGTTGCAAACAATATCGAGGATGTAAACAATGTTCTTATAAATGGATTCTATCATTTATATGGCCCGATAAATGATTTCATTTAGAATTTATTTTCAATAGGAGGCGAATCGATGGAAAGAATAAGGAAACCTGTCTATTTTACTGCAGCATATAATACAATATCTTTTGGTTCCGGTCGCAAAGAGTTTCATCCCAAGAAGCCGCGTCCAGGGATAGAGCACTATATAAACGAGGCAGGAAGGGGTGTTATACAACAAATTAATGATGTAACAAATATTGATGAGGGAGTAATAAGTAATTTTATGGCAGCACGATTTAACAAGCAGGGAAATCTTGCCAGCCTGATGGTAAACATCGATCCCTCATTCGAATATAAGCCCATGGTTCGAGTGGAGGGGGCCTGCGGATCTGGAGGCCTAGCTCTTACAACTTCTACAAGGATAGTGCTTTCAGAAACGGCAGATGTTGTTCTTTGTATTGGAGTAGAGGTGCAGAATACGGTAAAGGCGATCTATGGTGCAGACATTCTGGCTGGTGCGGGTCATTTCGCAGGAGAGAGGAAAAAGGGACATGCATATTTTTTCCCATCAAAATTTTCAGACCGGGCAGGAGAATGTTATAAGAAATTTGGCAGGGATAAGGTCAGGAGAGCCATGGCACGATGGTACGAGAGGGCAATTCTTAATGCAAGGAAGAATCCTAAGGCACAGGAATATCACAACACTATAGAAGATCTTTTTAAGGCCGGAATGACTGAGCCGAATCCAAAAGTGTTCTGTGAACACATAAATGTCTATGACTGTTCGAAAGTATCGGATGGAGCTTCTGGATTGATAGTTGCCTCTGAGGATGGATTGAAGAGAATAGGTGTAGATAAGTCAAAGGCTGTTGAACTTGTTGGTTATGGAATAGCTGTAGCAGATTTGACTAAATCTCCACCCGATCAGACAAGGATGACAACTGTCGGTAAGGCCGTGGAAAAAGCATACAGGATGACGGGTCTTGGACCAAAGGATATAGGCGTGTTGGAAGTTCATGACTGCTTTACAATTGGTGGGATATTGGAGCTTGAGGCTGCAGGATTTGCTGAATATAGTAAGGGATTTGATTTTGTGCTTGATGGCAGAACAGCTCCGGATGGAGAACTTCCTACCAATGCTACGGGGGGATTAATAGGGTTTGGTCACTATACGGGTGGAACAGGGGTACGGCAGGCAGTAGATCTCGTGCATCAGTTGACAGGACAGGCAGGAGATTGTCAGGTGGAGATTCCTTCTGATCGCCCATATGGACTCATGATAAGTATGGGTGGGAATGATAAGACAGTTGTTGCATGTATATTTAAAAAGGCTGTATAAGGAGAGAATATATGGAAGAGAAGCGATATCTCTCTGAATTATCGGATGATAAACATGAGAGGTTCAGAAACGAGGTAAGAGAGTTTGTTCTGAGCAGTATTGCACCAAAGGCTTCTGAAATGGAGGCACGAGAGGAATTTCCGCTTGATATAATAAAAAATATGTCTGCTCGTGGCTGGATGGGCATTCCGATTCCCAAAGATTATGGAGGTGCTGGTCTTGATAATCTCAGCTATATAATAGCAATAGAAGAGATTGCAAGGATCTGCGGTTCAACTGCAATTACACTTGCAGCACATACATCGCTCGTTGTGTGGCCGATATATGTTTACGGAAGCAGTGAACAGAAGAAGAAATATTTAATACCGCTGGCAAGTGGTGAGCACATTGGCTCATTTGGATTGACCGAAGCGAATGCAGGGTCTGATGCAGGGGCAACTGAGACAATGGCAGTTCTAAAGGGTGACCATTATATAATTAATGGTACAAAGAGGTTTATTACCAACGGATCTTATGCAGATACAGTAATCTTTACGGCATCACACGATCGTTCTAAGAGAGTGCACGGTATAAGCGCCTTTATTGCAGAAAAGGGCATGCCTGGATTCAGTGTTGTCAGGAAGGAGGACAAACTTGGCCTAAGGGCTTCTGACACTGCAGAGCTTAGTTTTGAAGGCTGCAGAATACCAAAGGAGAATCTGCTCGGCAAGGAAAATGAGGGATTCAAAGTATTCATGGAAACACTCGATGGCGGACGAATTAGTATTGGTGCTCTTGCATTGGGAGAGGCTCAGGGAGCTCTGGATGTTGCAGTCAAATATGTTCAGGATAATGGTCTTAAAAAATCTCAGACCATTCAGAAGGCAGTAGCCGATATGGTCATGGAGGTCTCTGCAGCAAGACATCTGATCTATCATGCAGCACGACTCAAAGATAAAAAATATAGAGTGACGCGCGAGGGAGCTATGGCAAAGCTGTATGCATCAGAAGTTTCGATGCGTGTAACGTCGATGGCAATGAACATAATTGGCCCGGCAGGATTGACAGGGGAGTATCCTGTTGAACGGTTATTCAGAGATGCTAAACTAAATGAGATTGGAGAAGGTACATCAGAGATACAGCGAATCGTAATTGCCAGAGATTTGCTTGGAAAGTAGGATGGAATATTTAATACTCATATAATTATTAAGTTATAGGAGGAGATATGGATTTTCGATTGGACTCGAATCAAAAATTGATTCAGGATATGGTAAGGGAGTTTGCTACAAATGAGCTAACAGAAAGAGCCGTTGAGATAGACAAGAGTCGAGAATTTCCAGTAGACAACGTTAAAAAAATGGCGGAACTCGGACTTCTCGGAATAATCATTCCTGAGGAGTATGGAGGCGGAGGAATGGATTTCACATCTCTTGCTATAGCAGTAGAGGAGATTTCGAAGGTGTGTGCTTCTACTGGAGTAATCATGGCCGTAAATCAGAGCCTTGTCGCATATCCAATTATAAAGTATGGTACAGATCAGCAAAAGAAAAAATATCTCCCAATGCTAGTAAAAGGGGAAAACATTGGAGCATTTGGTCTTACAGAGCCCAATGCCGGCTCAGATGCAGCAAGCATTGAGACTACTGCTCGTCTGGAGGGAGAATTTTATGTTCTTAATGGTACAAAGCGTTTCATCACAAATGGTGAACATGCAACCATTTTTGTAGTGTTTGCCAAGACAGATGTTGAAAAAAAACATAAAGGGGTAAGTGCATTCATCGTAGAGAAGGGATTTGAAGGTTTTAGTGTTGGTGAACATGAGGATTTGTTGGGTCTAAGGGCTACTGGAAACTGCGAGCTGATTCTTGATAACTGCAGAGTACCAAAAGAGAATCTGCTCGGTGAAGAGGGAGAAGGATTTAAGATTGCAATGCATACAATCGACACGAGTCGTATTGATATTGGAGCCCAGGCCGTGGGTATAGCTCAGGGAGCACTGGATGCTGCGCTTCAGTATTCAAAAGAGAGAAAAACGTTTGGAAGGCCCATATGTGAGTATGAAATGATCCAGTCCAAGCTTGCCGAGATGGCTACCAGGATCGATGCAGCAAGGCTGCTTGTTTATAGAGCGGCATCATTAAAGGACTCTGGGGCAGAGCGCTTCTCAAAAGAGGCTGCTATGGCAAAATATATGGCGGCAGAGGCATGTATGTACTGCGTGCGTGAGTCAGTCCAGATTTTTGGTGGATATGGCTATACAAAAGACTATCCTGTGGAGCGTTTCTATAGAGATGCAAAGGTTATGGAAATCTATGAGGGCACTTCTGAGATTCAGAAGATCGTTATTGCAAGGAGTCTGCTGAAGTAAAAAATAACGCTCACAAAAATAGCCGATTTTTAATAAAGGGATTGTTATGACAATTAATGGAGATGTTGTTTGTCGAGAACTTAATCTATACGATTGCATACAGTGTGGAAGGTGTACTGGAGGATGTCCGGTCTCGATGCGTTCGCGCCTCAATCCGAGAAGGCTGATATATGAAGCTTTGCTAGGTGTAAAATTTGTTCCTTCAGAGAGAACGGAGATATGGGAATGTACGAGCTGCGCTACCTGTATCCAGCGGTGTCCAAAGAAGGTACGGCCAATGGATCTTGTGATTCATCTGAGGTCTGATATAATTGAGAGCGGCCGCATAAGGCCTGCGGTTAGAGATGCTCTTGAGAGTACATTCTTGCATGGTAATCCATGGGGCAGGGCAAGGGAGAAGAGAACAGAGTGGATTGGTGATGAAAAGGTCAAGATACTGAAGGAAGGGGAGTCTGTGGATATCCTATATTATGTATGCTGTACTGCAGCCTATGATACAAGAGTACAGGAAGTAGCAAGATCAATTATAAAAATTATGAATAGATTGAATCTGGACTATGCAATACTCGGAAATGAGGAGAACTGCTGTTCGAACGAGATGAATAAGATGGGTGAGAAGGGGTTGTTTGAGATAAGTATGGAAAAGAATATTGAGCTCTTTTCAAAATACAGATTTTCAAAGATGGTGACTACTTCTCCTCACTGTTTCCATACATTTAAAAATGACTATCCGGAAGCCGATTATCAACTTTTCCATTATACACAGTTTTTCAGCATGTTGATTGATGATGGTATTTTAAAGTTTAGTAAAGAATTAAAGAGTAAGATTACATATCACGATCCATGTTTTTTGGGTAAACAGAATAAGATTTTTGAAGAACCTCGAAAAATCCTCCAGTCTATCCCTGGAGTCGAATATATTGAAATGGATCGGTCTCGAGAGCGAAGTCTGTGCTGTGAAGGTGGAGGCGGACGAATGTGGATAGAATCGGAGAGTCAAGAAGAAAGGCTTGCAGAGATAAGAGTTAAAGACGCCGTTAGTAGTGGTGCAGAAATATTAGCCACTGCATGTCCGTTTTGTCTTCTGACACTCGAAGATGCAGTTAAGACAACAGGAAATGAAGAAAAAATAAGGGTTTGTGATATTTCGGAGATCATCGAAGAAATAATCTAAAATCAAGAGAGGTGAAAATGAAAAAAACGATGCTTACTATTGCTGCATTATTGTTGCTCACGATCGCAGCATATGGACAGAATGGATGGGTGGA
Organism: uncultured bacterium; assembly: GCA_964651045.1. Classification (GTDB taxonomy): domain Bacteria; phylum Zhuqueibacterota; class QNDG01; order QNDG01; family DSAB01; genus CAZYVD01. The sequence continues at coordinate 35,579 of CAZYVD010000004.1, read as the reverse complement.
GCAGAACTCAAATGTATCGTATTCTTTGTATGATATTTATTTTGTTAATGAATCGGTCGGATGGATAGCCGGTTTAGACAGCACTATAATCAAAACTACTGACCAGGGAAATTCTTGGACAAAGCTGACTCCAAATGTATCAAACGATTTCTACTCTCTATGGTTTGTCGATCAGGACAATGGATGGGTAGTTGGCGATTATGGAATTATTCTCCATACTACAGATGGAGGAACCAACTGGTCTGTTCAGAACAGCAACGTAAGCAGCGATTTGTACAGCGTTCAATTCTTTGATTCTGATACAGGATGGATATCGTGTGCAAGTGGAAAGATTCTTAAGACTACAGATGGAGGAGCAAACTGGCAGGTCATATCGAGTGGAACGGATTGTTGGTTGTATGATATATTTTTTATCAATGCCGATACAGGATGGTGTGTTGGAGATAACAGTACGATATTAAAGAGTACCGATGGTGGTGAAAGCTGGGTAGAGCAGACAAGCGGAGCATTCGGGTCAGTTGCATTGAATTCGTTATATTTTGTTAATTTAAATGTTGGATGGGTAGTAGGAAATGACAGCACGATTCTCAACACAACAGATGGCGGAACTACATGGAAAAAACATACTTCACCTTTTAGTCACCATTTTACGTCATGCGTGTTTACAGATGAGAACTGCGGCTGGATAGTGGGAAGCGGGGGAACTGTTCTTAAGACAACAGACGGAGGTGGAACATGGGTTGTCAAGGATATAGGCATATATCAATATTTTAACGATATATTTTTTATTGATAAAAACACAGGGTGGATTGCAGGTGATAATGGATTTGTTGCACATACAACAACCGGCGGCGAGACTTCTGTGGATGATGGGTGCTGCCTGAACAGCACAAATCCTGAAAAATATGTTATTTTTCAAAACTATCCAAATCCTTTTAATCCATCGACAACGGTCTATTTTAGTCTAAACAGAGCCGGTTTTGTGACTATAACTGTATATGATCTCCTTGGAAAGAAGATTGAAAAACTTATCGAGGGCAGGTATGAGAAGGGAGAGCATAGAGTAGTATGGAATCCAGGAGATCTTCCGAGTGGGATCTATCTCTGCAAAATAAGTGTGAACGGTTTTACAAAAGTAAAAAAGATGGTCTTACAGAGATAAGTTTTTCTATTCAGATATAGATTAAATATAGGAGGATGTATGAATATTGTTGTTTGCATAAAAAGAGTTCCGGATACTTCAGAATCGGAAGTAAAGATAGACCAATCCGGGAAGGATATAGTCAAGGATGGTCTTGTATTCAATATAAATGAGGCCGATAACTATGCTTTAGAGGAGGCTCTTCTCATAAAAGAGAAGATCGGTGGAACGATAACTCTCATCACAATGGGGCCAAAGGAGTCAGAAGATACACTCAGGATGGGTCTGGCAAAAGGGGCAGACACTGCCATTCGTCTCGATGATCCTGCCTTTGAGGATTCAGATGCATATGCTACTGCCAAGGTTCTGGCATCTTGTATTAAAGATATAGATCATGATCTTATTCTGACTGGATGCATAGCATCTGATGATGGATATTCACAGGTCGGCCCTTCAATTGCTGAGATATTAGGAATTCCACATGCTGCAATGGTTACAGGGATTGAGATAAAAGAGAATATGGTAGAGGCCTCAAGAGAACTGGAAGGAGGACTGCTTGAGGTGGTGGAGGTCAAGCTGCCTGCACTGCTGACGATTCAAACAGGTATCAATGAACCTAGATATGCCTCTATTATGGGAATTGCAAAAGCATCTAAAAGAGAGATTGTGTTAAAGGGTCTGGGCGATTTGGTTCTGAAGGATGATGAGGTGGGAAGAAAGGGTTCCAATACAGTTATCGATAAATTTATGATTCCTGTACAGGAGAAGATGGCAGAATTCATCCAGGGACCACCTGAGGAAGCTGCAGAGAAACTCACTGGAATTCTGAAAGAAAGGGGGCTGGTATGAAGAAGATATTTGTACTCGTTGAACACAGGAAGGGAGAGATACTCGATGTAACATATGAGCTTCTTTCAGGAGCTGGATCACTGGCATCTAAAATAGATGGAGTAGTGGAAGCGATTCTAATTGGCTACAAAGTCGAGCCAATGGCCGATAAATTGAAAAGTCTTGCCGACAGAATAATTACAATTGACCAGCAGAACCTGGAGAACTTTAATTCTGAACATTATCAGAAGATTCTGACCTATTTAATAGGTGAGAATAATCCATATATTACACTTATTGCACACTCATGTTTTGGAGTGGATCTTGCTCCGAGCCTTGCAGTAGAGGTAAACCGACCTTTGATAACAGATTGTTATGCATTAGATATTGATGGTGACAAGATTAAGGGATATCGTCAGATGTATGGAGGCAAGGTCAATGTCGAAATCAGTCCAGTAGATTGTGAAGGATATATATTTACAATTAGGCCTGCATCTTTTACTCCTGAACAGACCAGTCGAAAGGGTGAGATTGTTAAAATAGACTCTCCTATAAAAGAGGAGATAGCCTATAGAAAGTTTTTACGATATGTAGAGGTAGAGGCTGGAGAGGTGGATATTACACAGGCAGATATAGTAGTAGGAATAGGAAGAGGTATAAAGGAGAAGGAGAATATCCAGATTGTTCAGGAACTTGCAGAGGCAATAGGCGGAGTGGTCGCATGTTCTCGTCCAGTCGTAGATGCTGGATGGCTCCCAAAAGAAAGGCAGGTCGGCTCCTCTGGCAAGACTATCAAACCAAAACTCTACATAGCATTGGGTATTAGTGGAGCGTTCCAGCATGTATCAGGAATGAAGGGATCGGATACGATTGTGGCTGTAAACAAAGACAGCAATGCTCCCATATTTGGAGTGGCCGATTTTGGAATCGTTGGAGACTTGATGAAGGTTGTTCCAGTATTGAAAGATAAGATTAAAGAGTTAAAGGCGAGTTGATATGGCGAGGATAGGTGTTTATGTATGTCACTGCGGGGTAAACATTGCATCTACTGTGGATGTCGAGAGAGTCACTGATAAGATAAAAGAGTGTCATTCTGTAGTTATTGCCAGAAACTATCCATATATGTGTTCTGATCCAGGGCAGGAATTAATAATAAAAGATATTAAGCAGTTCGGTCTGGACAGGATTGTTGTTGCTGCATGTTCTCCGAGGATGCATGAGAATACATTCAGAAGAGTTTGTCAGTCTGCAGGAGTCAATCCATACTGTTTTGATATGACAAATATAAGAGAGCAGTGTTCATGGGTGCACGATTCAAGAGAAGAAGCAACTGCAAAGGCGATCGATCTTGTAAGAAGTTCTTTATCACGTGCAACCCTCCTGGAGCCGCTGATTGTTGACGAGGTGTCGGTAACTCCTGCTGCACTTGTAATAGGAGGAGGAATAGCCGGTATACAGGCGGCACTGGACATAGCAGATGCTGGATTTCAGGTATATCTGGTAGAAAGAGAGCCTTCGATAGGTGGGCACATGGCTCAGCTTGACAAGACCTTTCCAACACTGGACTGTTCCGCCTGTATTTTGACTCCCAAGATGGTTGATGTTGCACAGCATCCAAAGATCGAACTCCTAACATATTCTGAAGTTGAAGAGATAAACGGTTTTATTGGAAACTACAGAGTACTGATACGAAAGAAGGCAAGATATGTAGATATGGATAAGTGTACAGGATGCGGTATATGTGCTGAAAATTGCAGAATGAATGGAAGAGTAGATAGCCAGTTTGATCTCAAGCTAAGTAAACGATCGGCAATTTATGTTCCCTTCCCACAGGCCGTTCCAATGAAGTACACAGTAGATAAGGATAACTGTCTATTCTTAACACGTGGGAAGTGTGGAAAGGTGCCAGCGTGTCAAGAGTCGTGTCCTGCAGATGCTGTTGATTTTACTCAAAAGGATAGCTACATCGAGTTGGATGTTGGAACCATAGTTGTGGCAACAGGATTTGAAGTCTTCGATGTAGAGAGAAAGCCAGAACTTGCATATTCATATTACGATAATGTAATCACTGGATTGGAGTTTGAGAGAATCGTTTCTGCATCGGGGCCAACAAGAGGAAATATAGAAATTAATGGAAAAGAGCCAAAGAGAGTTGTATTTATTCAATGTGTGGGATCGCGGGATAAGAATTTAGGAAATCCGTGGTGCTCACGTGTATGCTGTATGTATGCAGTAAAACAGGCTCATCTTATAAAGGACAGAATTCCAGATGCTTCTGTTACCATACTTTATATGGATATGCGTTGTTTTGGTAAGGGATTCGAAGAGTTTTATGACAGGGTGAGGTCTGAGGGGGTTGTCTTCAGACGAGCAATTGGATCGGAAATTTATAGAAAGGGTGATGGGCTTGTTGTGAGGGCAGAGGATACATTTCTTGGAAAGACTGTTGAAATAGAGGCCGATCTTGTTGTGCTTTCGGCAGGGATAGAGCCCGGAGATGGAACCATTGATATGGCAAGAATCCTGAAACTAGCAAGGACGCCTGATGGCTTCTTAATGGAGGCACATCCAAAACTAAGGCCAGTGGATACATATGTGGATGGCGTTTTTCTTGCAGGATGTTGCCAATCCCCAAAGGATATTCCAGATACGGTTGCACAGGCAAAGGCAGCAGCGGCCTCTGCAATAATTCCCATGTCTATGGGAAAGGTAAAAATCGAACCAATAAGAGCTGTTGTTAATGATCAAATATGCTGTGGATGCAGGACATGTGAATCTGTATGTGAATATAATGCTACAGAATTTGATGAAGAGAAAGGAGTGATGACTGTCAATTCAGCAATTTGCAAGGGATGTGGATCGTGCAGTGGTGCATGTGCTTCAGGTGCAATAAAGATTTATCATTATACTGATCAGCAAATAATGGCACAGATAACAGCACTATCAGAATCATTGTGTGAGGAATAGACAGATATTGGAATTTATGTCAGAAAAGAGCAGGTTCGCAGGAGATGATAACAAGTTGGACAGGATTAGGAGTGATTGGGAACCGAGAATAATCGGATTTGCATGTAACTGGTGTACATATGCAGGAGCAGATCTTGCAGGCGTCTCCAGAATAAAATATCCGCCAAATGTGAGAATCATTCGTCTTATGTGCACAGGCAGGATAGATCCGCTGTTTATTTTAAAAGCATTTTTTGAAGGAATAGATGGAATACTGATCGGAGGTTGTCATCCAGGGGATTGTCATTATAAGTCTGGAAATCATAAGGCACAGAGGAGGATAATTCTTACAAGGCGATTGGTCGGTCAGTTTGGAATTGAGCCTGAGAGGATACATCTTGAATGGATATCTGCTTCTGAAGGAGAGCGTTTTGCCAGAGTTGTGATGGAGTTTACGAATATGATAAGATCTTTGGGTCCTAATCCGATTGGGAGATCGAGAAATGGAGGATAAAAGAGCAAGAGGGCTGGTGCAGGTCTATACAGGTGCAGGAAAGGGCAAGACAACAGCATCCCTGGGGCTTGCAATGAGGGCATGTGGTCACGGATGGAAGGTCTTGATGATTTGCTTCATGAAGGGGGATCCAAATTATGGTGAAGTGATCATCGCAAGCAAGATTCCTGGTTTTGAGTTAATACAGTCGGGTCTGCCGACATTTGTTAAAAAGGGCAAGCCCTCTGAAGATGATCTAAAACTTGCAAGGAGAGGATTGCAAATCGCTCAGGAGGCGATTGAAAACGGCAAGTATGATATGGTCATTCTAGACGAGATAAATGTAGCAGTTGATTATGGACTAATACCACTGGAATCTCTTTTAAAACTCATCGAGACAAAACAGGAAGGAGTGGAATTAGTGTTGACAGGTAGATATGCACATCCCGAGATTGTTAAGAGGGCCGATCTTGTTAGTGAAATTCTGGAGATAAAACATCCCTACCAGAAGGGTTTTAAGAGCAGGGAGGGAATCGAGTATTAACGATATCATTGAAAAATTCTTAAAAGGGAACAGGGCTGCATGTGCAAGGATGATCTCAATGATCGAAAATGAATCGCGCCAAAGTTCAGAGTTGTTCGCAAGGTTGTACAACAGGGTTGGCAGGGCGCATCGCATCGGAATAACGGGTCCCCCAGGTGCAGGTAAGAGCACGATTGTTGAGAAGATGACCATTGAGCAGAGAAAGAAGGGGCTGACAGTTGCTATTGTGGCAGTTGATCCAACTTCCCCATTTAGCGGAGGGGCAATCTTAGGTGACAGAGTGCGCATGTCAGAGGTATTTATGGATAAGGGGGTTTTTATAAGAAGCATGGCAACAAGGGGGAGTCTTGGAGGACTCGCATCAAAGACTCAGGAGGTATGCGATCTGCTCGATGCCTTTGGAAAGGATGTGATCATTATAGAGACGGTTGGCGTGGGACAGGCAGAACTTGATATAATAAAGGCCGTGCATACAACAATCGTTGTACTCGTTCCAGAATCTGGTAACGGAATTCAGGCCATGAAGGCAGGACTGATGGAGATTGGAGACATCTTTGTAGTAAACAAGTCAGACAGAGACGGGGCTGATCAGCTCCGCACGGAGATAGAAATGATGCTCGAAATGGTTTCTGAAAACAAGAGATGGCGCCCTGCAATATTTCAGACCGTTGCAAGAGATGGAAAAGGGATATGTGAACTTGTTGATGGAGTTATGTGTCACTACGATTTTCTTCAAAAAAATGACCTTTTAAGGAGTCATCGTGAAGAGAATATCCGTTCAGAGATAATGAGACTGGTGGAAGCGAAAAACAATCTATCCTTATGGAAAAATAGAAGGATGGATGAGATAATGAAAGAGTTGGTAGAAGAGGTATGCAGAGGAGAGATGACTCCTTCTGCTGCTGCGGATAGAATATGGGAAGAATGGAAAAGAGTAAAACTCGGGGAATAGCTTATGGACAAAATGATCAGTGATAAAGAGAAGAATTGGCAGGAAGAGTTTAGTAAATGCAAGCAAAGAGAGGCCTCTTTCAAAACAGTTTCAGGAGAAGAGATCAAGCCTCTATATACTCCAAACGATTTGAAGGGGTTTGACTATCTCGAAGAGCTTGGTTATCCTGGACAATACCCATTTACCCGGGGAGTATACAATACAATGTATCGTGGCCGGCTGTGGACAATGAGGATGTTCTCAGGATTCGGCACTGCAGAAGATACAAATAAGAGGTACAGATATCTTTTAGATCACGGACAGACTGGTCTGTCCGTTGCATTTGATTTTCCAACTCTCTATGGTCGAGATTCAGACGACCCGATGTCCTGTGGCGAGGTTGGAAGGTGCGGTGTAGCGATATCATCTCTTGCAGACATGGAGAGGCTTTTTGATGGGATACCTCTTGACAAGGTATCGACATCAATGACAATAAATGGTCCTGCCGCCATTTTATGGGCCTTTTATATAGCGGCCGCTGAGAATCAGGGAGTAGATCCCAAACAGCTAAGGGGAACCATTCAGAACGATGTTCTAAAAGAGTATATTGCGCAGAAGTCATGGCTGATTCCTCCAGAGCCGTCTATGAGACTTACAGTTAATACAATGGAGTTTGGATCAAAACACATACCAAAATGGAACACAATTTCTATATCTGGATACCATATACGGGAAGCAGGATCAACGGCAGTACAGGAACTATCATTTACTCTCGCAGATGGATTTGAATATGTTAAGGCGGGCCAGGAGGCGGGTCTTGATGTAGACATGTTTGCACCAAGGCTATCTTTCTTCTTCAATTCTCATCTCGATTTTTTTGAAGAAATTGCAAAGTATCGAGCAGCACGCCGTATTTGGGCAAGAGAGATGAAGAATAGATTCGGGGCAAAGAATCCTAGATCATGGCTAATGCGATTTCACACTCAGACTGCAGGATGCACATTGACTGCACAACAGCCTGAAAACAACATAGTGAGAGTTGCATGGCAGGCATTAGCTGCAGTTCTTGGTGGAACTCAGAGTCTCCATACAAACTCTATGGATGAAACACTTGCTCTTCCTTCTGAAAAGGCAGTGCTCATAGCTCTAAGAACTCAGCAGCTAATTGCATATGAGTCTGGAGTGGCGAATACCATAGATCCACTGGCAGGTTCATATTTCGTGGAATCGCTTACAAAGAGGATGGAAGAGCAGGCATATGAATATTTTGAAAAGATAGAGAAACTGGGTGGAATAATAAAGGCCATAGAGATCGGTTATCCACAAAAAGAGATAGCACAGGCTTCATTCAGATATCAGAAAGAGGTAGAAGAAAAGAAGCGTATAGTTGTTGGTGTGAATGATTATAGAATCAAGGATGAGAATATAGAGATTCCTATTCTAAGAATAGATCCGGATGTTGAGAAGAATCAATGCAGAAGGCTTGCACAACTCAGGGAAAAGAGAGATAACAGAAAGGTTAAAAGCAGGCTGGATGATCTGAGGGATGCGTGCAGAGGAGAGGAAAATTTAATGTATCCTATACTCGAGGCAGCAAGGGTTTATGCAACTCTTGGGGAGATTGCGGGTGTTTTGAAGGAGGTATTTGGCGAATATCGTGAACCTCCTATATACTGGTAGCAGACAATATGGTAGTAAATTTTTAAATACATTTTTGCGAGGTATAATATGGGAAGGAAGTTAAGGATACTGCTTGCAAAGCCGGGGCTGGATGGGCATGACAGAGGAATAAAGGTAGTTGCAAGGGCACTGAGAGATGCAGGGATGGAAGTGATTTACACAGGGCTTCACCAGACACCAGAGATGATAGTCGAAGCAGCACTTCAGGAGGATGTTGATGCTGTTGGTCTTTCGATTCTTTCTGGGGCACACATGACTCTTTTTGTTAAAGTAAAAGAGCTGATGGAAGAAAATGGAATCGGTAATAAGCTACTTTTCGGAGGAGGAATAATTCCAGACGATGACATCAAGAAGCTCAATGAGATGGGTATAGGGAAGATATTCACACCTGGCTCATCTATTAATGAGATTATTGATTATATTCAAAAAAATATAAAGACCGAAGATGAATAGAAGAAGAATATTTAATCTTTCAGAACTGCAGGAACAGGCAAGACAGAATGCCAGGGAATTCGGCATGAGAGAGATCGTTCCGATCTTAAAAGAGTTAGATAAAGAACCGCCAGAGTTTCCCTTTGAGCTTTATAAAAAGATAGCATCCTCTGGATTCATTGGATATACAACATCTACCGAACTTGGCGGATTGGGAAAGAGCTGGCTCGAATACACAGCGCTTATCGAGGAGATCTGTTATTTCGATGCTTCGGTTGGATTCATTATTTCTATTTCAAATCTGGCAATAATGGTTATCGAACTATTTGGCACAGATGATCAGAAAAGAGAATTTTTGCCAGGATTGATAAGTGGAGATATGATTGGGGCATTTGCACTAACAGAGCCGTGTGCCGGATCCGATGTTAATTCTATCAAGACACAGGCTGTTCTGCAGGGAGATGAGTTTGTTGTAAATGGTGAAAAGCTCTTCATATCGAGCGGAGACGTAGCAGATGTCATCCTTCTTGTATGCAGGACAGTGATAGATAAAGATGAACAAATTGGAGTGTTAATAGTAGAAACGGATTCGATAAAGGGACTTGAGCGGAGGATTCTGAAAAATAAGATGGGTCTTAAGGGTTCCACAACTGCCCATATAATTTTCAAGGGGTCTCATGTGCCAAAGAAAAACCTTGTAGGAGAGCCTGGTCAAGGTTTCAGGATTGCCATGAAATCACTGGACTATTCAAGAGTGGCAATAGCAGCACAGGCAGTGGGTCTGGGACAGGCGTGTTTCGATAGAGCAACAGAATATGCTAAGAAGCGTGAGGCTTATGGTGCACCAATAGCAAGACTTTCTTCGATTCAGGGCATGATAGCAGATATGTCCTGCAGGTTAGAGGCTGCCCGTTTATTGACATACAAGGCAGCCTGGATGATGGACAGGGGTCTGGAATTTAATAGAGAATCTGCTCAGGCAAAACTGTTTGCTTCAGAGGCTGTTAATTTTATTGCAGATCGCGCTGTACAAATTCATGGCGGATATGGATATGTTGGTGAATTCTCCGATATCGAAAAGCTCTATAGAGATGCTCGTGTGATTCCAATATACGAAGGAACCTCAGAGATTCAAAAGATTGTTATTGCAAGGAAAGAATTAAAATAAAAAACATAGACAGGGATGTTTAAGGTCGAAAAGCAAGTTAAAATAAGATCTGTTCAGAATATAGAGTTTTTATTTGAGTCGGTAGTTTCTATTTTTATAGCATTAACTCTCTTTATCACATGTGGTATCGATTCAAACCGCGATTCAAATGATGACGGATTGACCTGGATAGAGGGACAATCCAACCAGATTGATTCGACAACCTATTATGTTTCAACCACAGGTAATGATGACAGTAGTGGAACCTCTAAAGAGAGCGCTTTTCGGACATTGAAGAAAGCATTGATGAGTGCAGGGCTTGGGGGCACGATTCATCTGCTTTCAGGCACCTATTTTGAGAGCATTGGATTAAAAAATTTAGGAAAATCTGAGGCTTCCATCCACATAATTGGATTTGATGGAGTTCCAATATTTGACGGTGAGAAAGAAAGGACAATCGGCATTTTTGCAGAGAACTCTGTAAATCTTATTTTCGAATCTCTTGTCTTTCAAAATTACACAGACATAGGGATCAGAGCGAGTTTCTGCCAGAAGATCATTCTAAGAGATCTGATTGTTCGAAATAATGGACACTCTGTTCAACTAAAAGATGGGGAACTGGAAGGTTACGGCATACATGTAGAGAATTCTGAAGACATTCTTATCACAGGCTGCGACGTATCATTGAATGGGCCAAACCCAAAGGTTTATCCCGATTTTCTTCTTGGTACCGGGATTAATACATTCGGCAATATGAGAGTAAGGATTCTCAATAACAAATCTTACCAAAATACTGGGGGAGGAATTCTGGTAGAGGACAGCTATGATGTTTTAGTCGATTCAAATATTGTATTGAACAATGATTGTGATGCATCTGAGGATGGATGGTGGGATGGAGGAATCTGGGTGGATGGAGGGGGTGATGTAACGGTCAGAGCGAATAGATTTGAAGGCAATCTGGGATGTGGTATAGAGATTAGTGATGAGGATCTGCAGCATCCAAAGGGTTATGTGCTTGAAGATAATATCAGCACAGGTAACTATTTTGGAATATACATCTGGAATTTTGGAACAGCGGACTGGCCAGACACCACAATACTTCGGATGTCAGGGAATCAGATTACCGGAAATTTACGACAGGATATATGGATTCAAGCGGTTGGGAAGAGGTGATTTGTATATATCACTATAAAGTCAAATTTATTGTAATCTAAATAACAACGAGGAGGTAGCGAGTTGACAGAGAAAATAAAAGAGGTTGGTATAGTGGGATATGGAGCCTATGTCCCAAAGCACCGAATAAAGGTGGAGGAGATCGCAAAGGTTTGGGGAGCAGATGCAGAGAGTTATAAAAAAGGACTTGCATTGAAGGAGAAATCGGTTCCTGCTCCGGACGAAGATACAATCACAATGTCTGTTGAAGCTTCTCGAAATGCGCTAATGAGATGTGAGGTAAATCCAGAAGACATAGGAGCTGTATACATAGGTTCTGAATCACATCCTTATGCGGTAAAGCCATCTGGGACGGTTGTGGCAGAAGCAATTGGCGCCACACCTAATGTACATTGTGCAGATTTTGAATTTGCTTGCAAGGCTGGATCAGAGGCGATGTTTGTTGCTTTGTCGCTGGTAAGTGCAGGAGAGATGCGGTATGCTCTTGCAGTAGGTGGCGATACCTCGCAGGGAGCACCAGGAGATGCGCTGGAATATTCTGCAGCAGCAGGAGCAGCCGCGTTTATAATGGGTTCAGAAAATTTAATAGCAGTATGTGAATATACACACTCCTTCATGACAGATACACCTGATTTCTGGAGAAGAGAACATCAGTTTTATCCCCAACATGCGGGAAGATTTACAGGAACTCCTGCATATTTTAGGCATATCATTGGCTCAGCAAAGGCAATCCTTGATAAGAGTGGTATGAAACCAGAGGATTTTAAATATGTAGTATTTCATCAACCAAATGGGAAGTTTCCTCAGAGGGTTGGCAAAATGCTTGGATTTACTAAAGAGCAGATTGCTCCTGGTTGGCTGTCTCCTACATTAGGAAATACATATTCAGGTTCTTCCCCGATGGGGCTTACGGCAACTCTCGATGTGGCAGAACCCGGAGATCGAATTCTTATGGTATCTTATGGTTCTGGTGCAGGAAGCGACTCATTCATATGGAGAGTCACAGAAAGGATTGATGAGGTCAGAGATAGTGCTCCAAAGACTCGGCACCAGCTCGAGACAGGGGTTAGATATGTGGATTACGGGACATATGCGAAATTCAGAGGAAAGATACAGCGTTAGTATAAGTTAGGAGGAATATATGGCAATCAATGAGATAACGGTTACAGAGGCAATAGTAAAAAAATTCACCGAGAGACTCTTAAATTGTATAAGACTAGATGTTGCCATAGTTGGAGGTGGGCCTGCAGGATTGATGGCTGCAAAGGTTCTTGCAGATAATGGAGCTAAAGTTGCACTATTTGAGAGAAAACTCTCTATAGGGGGTGGAATGTGGGGAGGTGGAATAGGATATAATGTAATCGTGGTTCAGGAAGAGGCAAAAAGAATCCTTGATGAGATTGGAATTAAATATGAAAAGTATGAAGAAAACTACTATACTGCAGATTCCATAGAGAGTGTGGGTAAATTGATAGGTGCAGCAAAAGATAGTGGTGCAGAGATTTTTAATTTGATTAGTGTCGAAGATGTTGTGGCAAAGGGAGGAAAAGTTTGCGGCCTGGTTGTGAACAGAAGTCCCATCGAAATTTCTGGGCTACATGTCGATCCTGTTACCATCGGAACAAAGTTTGTAATCGACGCAACTGGTCATCCTGCAGAAATAGCACGGATAATAGAGAAAAAGGTAGGCCCATTAAAGACAAAAACCAAGAGTGTTATGGGTGAGAGAGCAATGTTTGCAGAAGATGGCGAAAGGTTTGTTGTAGAAAATACAAATGAGATATATCCGAATGTATATGTTGCAGGTATGTGTGTTGGTGCTGTATTTGGCGGGCCGCGTATGGGGCCAATTTTTGGAGGAATGCTCCTAAGCGGCGAGAAGGCTGCAAAGAAGATAATAGATAGATTGAAATGAAAGAGATAGAGTATAAAATAGTGGAGGGAGAGGGAATATTTAATGGAAGCCTCTATGTTTTCGAAAAACTTTCATCGACAAATGAATGGGCAAGGGAGAATATTGACTTATTAAAACATGGTGATATAATATGGACTAAAAATCAGATCGCAGGCATAGGAAGGATGTCAAGAAGGTGGATCACTTTTGAAGAGAGATGTCTGACTTTTTCTGTTCTTATCAAGACCTTTGAAAGATTAGAGTTAAACCACCTAATGGTGCAGGTTGCTGCAATGAGTGTGAGGGAGTGTCTTGATGATTTTGGAATAAATGGAGAGCTTAAGTGGCCGAACGATGTGCTGATAAATGGAAAAAAGATAGCAGGAATACTGGGAAGCGTTGACTTAAATAAACGAAAGATCGTTCTGGGTATAGGTATCAATGTAAACATGGATAAAGAACATTTAATGAAGCTTAATATTGATAGACCGGCAACTTCAATGCAGGTCGAATCTGGACGTACATTCAATATTGAAGATTTGTTGAAGAGAATGATAAAGATTCTCGAGAAAGATATTAAGAACCTCACATATATGGATGGGAGTGATATATTTAGAGAGTGGTCAAACCATGATTATCTAAAAGGAGCAGTGATACAGATTGATACTGCAATTGAAAAGGTTAAAGGAAGGTACAAAGGAATCGATGATCATGGAAGACTTTATATGGTTGACGAGAAGAATCGTGAAAGAATATTCTGGTCTGGAGATGTCGATAAGGTAAGAAATGGTTCTTAGATGAGAACAGCGCTGTTGGAAAATATCGACTGGACTTTATATGTAATAGTCGATGCAGAATGGTTGCGAGGGCGTAAGGTTGGAGATGTTGTTCGTCAACTTATTAATGGAGGTGCAGGTGTTGTTCAGTACAGAGATAAGGTTTCTGACTCGTATCAGTTTTATGCTCGATGTAAGGAGATTCATAATATCACAAAGAACAGCGGAATTCCATTGATAATAAATGACCGTTTCGATATAGCCCTTGTTGTAGGTGCAGAAGGAGTTCATCTTGGACAGAAGGATCTTCCAGTAGATGAGGTTAGAAAAGTTATAGGAAATAAGATGATTATTGGAGGATCGATTCATGATGAAGCAGAATATGAGAGAATGGCCGATGCAGATTATTTAGGTATAGGCTCCATCTTTCCAACAGATACAAAAGATGATGTGAAGATATGCGGGCTCGATATGGTAAGGAAGATTAGAAGAAAGACTGCAAGACCTTTGATCGGAATAGGAGGAATCAATAAGAAAAATGCTGGCTCTGTCATAAAGGCTGGTTGCGATGGTGTCGCGGTCATTTCATCTGTAATGGGTTCAGATAACATCAGAGAGGCAGTAAGAGAATTTAAAAATATTTTAAAATTGGAGGTAAAATGAGAGATGTTGCTGTAGTTGGAGTTGGAATGCAGAAGTGGGGTGAGTTGTGGGAAAAATCATTGAGAGATATTTTTGTTGAAGCAGCTCTACTTGCCATTGAAGATGCAGGTGTGGATCATATCGATTCGATGTATATCGGATGTATGTCGAGCGGACTCTTTGTTTATCAGGAACATATTGGTTCACTACTTGCCGATTATCTTGGAGTTAGGCCAATTCCTGCAACGAGGATAGAATCTGCATGTGCATCTGGAGGTGCATCGTTAAGGGCAGGATTTATTGAAGTGGCTTCAGGAATGAGTGATATTGTCCTGGCAGGGGGTGTAGAAAAGATGACAGATGTTGGAGGGGATGAAGTGACATTTGCACTCGGAACAGCAGCGGATCAGGAGTATGAAGGTTTCAGTGGAGTTACATTTCCTGGTATCTATGCAATGATTGCAAAAAGGCATATGCATGAATTTGGAACCACACCCGAACAACTTGCTCAGGTAGCAGTGAAAAATCACAATAATGGGTCTATGAATCCGCTTGCTCAATTCCCAATGAAGATTACTGTAGAACAGGTATTAAATTCTGTAATGGTAGCAGATCCACTTCATATACTCGATTGTTCACCGATAACAGATGGTGCTGCTGCTGCTATAATTTGTAGTGTTGATATTGCAAAGAAACTCGGTAAACCAATTATAAAAATTATCGGTTCTGCGCAGGCTACAGACACGATTGCCCTACATCAACGTGATGATATAACCAGGATGAGATCAACAGAAAGGGCAGCAGAGGAGGCATACAGAATGGCTGGTAAAAAACCAGAGGACATAGATATTGCTGAAGTTCACGACTGTTTTACAATAGCAGAGATATGCATTACAGAGGCCCTTGGTTTTGTAGAGAGAGGAAAGGGTGGTGGGTTTGTAGAGAGCGGAGCAACAGCACTGGATGGAAGAATACCGATAAATACGAGTGGTGGATTAAAATCGAAAGGTCATCCTGTTGGAGCGACAGGAATTGCACAGATTGTGGAGGTTGTTCACCAGCTTCGAGGAGAAGCAGGGGAGAGGCAGGTAAAAAATGCAAGAGTAGGTCTTACGCAGAATATGGGTGGAAGTGGGGGAAGCGCAGTTGTACATATTTTGGAGGCAGAATAGATGATAGCACCAAGAATTTGGCGGGAAATGCCGCAAAGATATCGTTACGAGGCAGGTAAATGTAAAGAGTGTGGGAAGATACTATTCCCACCAAGACTTGTCTGCCCTGACTGTAAGTCGAGAGATTTTGAGATCATTAAATTGAAAAGGGAAGGGAAAGTTCTGACATATACGATAATAAGGGTGCCTCCTCGTCAGTTTAAGGATCAGGCGCCTTATGCCGTAGGGATAATCGAGCTGGAAGGAGGAGCAAGAGTGACGGCTCAGATTGTTGATTGTGATTTTGATAAACTAAAGATTGGCATGAATGTAAGATTGGAATTTAGAAGAGTACAGCAGGAGGGTGATGAGGGGGTAATAGAGTATGGATATAAGTGTGTACCTTTTTAATAAATAGACAAAGGAGATTCATTGTATAGAATTGAATCGAAAATATCAACAAAAAGCAAAGAATACAGAGAGAACAGAGAGCATATGGTTGCTCTTGTCGAGGAGCTCAAAGAAAAGTTGAATCAGGCAAAGAAGGGCGGACCGGAAGAGGCTCATAAAAAGCATAAGGCGAGGGGCAAGCTGACTGCTCGAGAGAGGATAGAAAAACTTTTTGACAGGAACACACCATTTCTGGAATTTAATACTCTGGCTGCTTATGAGATGTATGACAATCAGGCTCCTGCTGCCGGAATTATTACTGGAATTGGAGTGATACATGGACGTGAGGTCCTAGTCATTGCAAATGATGCTACAGTAAAGGGTGGTACATATTTCCCAATGACGATAAAAAAGCATGTGCGTGCCCAGGAGATCGCAATGATGAATCGACTTCCATGCATCTATCTGGTTGATTCTGGAGGTATTTTCCTTCCGTATCAGGCAGGAACTTTTCCAGACAGAGATCATTTCGGAAGGATTTTTTCAAATCAGGCAAGGCTTTCTGCAATGGGAATACCACAGATTTCTGCTGTCATGGGTTCATGCACGGCAGGTGGAGCATACGTTCCTGCAATGAGTGATGAGACTGTTATAGTGAAGAATCAGGGTACGATATTTATTGGTGGGCCGCCGCTCGTGAAGGCAGCTACTGGCGAGGTTGTAACAGATGAAGAACTTGGAGGTGCGGATGTACACTGCAGAATTTCAGGTGTTTCAGATCATTATGCACAGAATGATGATCATGCAATTAAGATTGTACGCAATATAGTAGAATGTCTTGATCCTCCAAGGAAGTTTGAGTTGGAGATATCTGAACCTGAAGATCCATATTATGATCCAGCAGAGATATATGGCATTATTCCAAAAAATATTCGTCAACCTTATGACATAAGAGAGTTGATTGCAAGAATTGTGGATGGCAGTAGATTTCAAGAGTTTAAAGAGTTGTACGGGCAGACACTTGTATGCGGATTTGCAAGGATAATGGGATATCCGATTGGAATTCTGGCAAACAATGGTGTGCTCTTTTCAGAATCAAGTGTCAAGGGAGCACATTTTATCGAATTGTGCACAATGAGAAAAATACCTCTCGTTTTCCTGCAGAACATTACAGGTTTCATTGTAGGGAAGCAGTATGAGCATGGCGGCATTGCAAAAGATGGTGCAAAGCTTGTACATGCTGTGGCAAATGCACAGGTTCCTAAGTTTACTGTGATTGTTGGCGGTTCATATGGAGCCGGTAACTATGCAATGTGTGGAAGGGGATATGACCCGAGACTTTTGTGGATGTGGCCGAACAGCAGGATATGTGTGATGGGTGGAGAACAGGCTGCGAATGTGCTTCTTACTGTTAAATTAGCAGGACTGAAGAAAAAGGGCAAAAAGATGAGTGAAGAGGAGATGAATGAATTTAAGAAGCAGATAATCGAGCGATACGAACATGAAGCAACACCATACTATTCTACTGCACGGATATGGGGTGACGGAATAATCGATCCGATTGAAACAAGAGATGTACTGGCATTGGGTATTTCGATGTCACTCAATGCACCCATTCCAGACCAGAGTTATGGGATATTTAGAATGTAAAATAAATAAAAATAGTTAATGGAGGAAAAGATATGGCAGAACAAGTAAAGGCGGATATAAAGTGGGCAGACCTCGGATTTGAATATATCAAAACAGATTACAGATTTATATCCTATTTTAAAGATGGCAGTTGGGACAAGGGGGAGCTAATCGAAGACGAGTATTTAAGGATACATGAAGGATCAACCGCTTTTCATTACGGTCAGGAGTGTTTTGAAGGAATGAAGGCATTCTCAGCAAAGGATGGAAGAGTCCTGCTTTTCAGGCCCGATTGTAATGCAGAGAGAATGAAAAATAGCTGTGAGGCGATCCTGATGCCGCCCTATCCAGTAGAGAAATTCGTTGAAGCAGTAAAAAAGGTTGTTAAGGCAAATGAAAGATTTGTACCGCCTTACGGAAGCGGAGCGAGTCTATACATAAGACCATATATGATAGGTGTTGGTCCAAATCTGGGGGTAAAACCTTCGAAAGAGTATATTTTTTCTATCTTTGTAACTCCTGTAGGTCCCTATTTTAAAGGGGGGCTCAGGCCGTGTGATATGGTGACAACCGAATATGACAGAGCTGCTCCAAAAGGAACAGGGAGTGCAAAGGTTGGTGGAAATTATGCAGCCAGTTTAAGACCTCATAAGATTGCCGTAAATGATGGATTCATTGATTGCATATATCTCGATCCATTATCAAAGAGAAATATTGAAGAGGTAGGTGCGGCAAATTTCTTTGGCATAACCCCCGACAACAGATTCGTTACTCCAGATTCTCCTTCCATACTTCCTGGAATTACCAAAAGGTCGCTGACATATCTGGCAGAGAATAGACTGGGTATGAAGGTAGAGGAGCGGGACATAAGCATTGAAGAGATAGATAGATTTTCTGAGGCTGGAGCGTGCGGAACAGCCGCTGTTGTAACACCTATCGGAAGTATAACCCATAATGGAAAGACAACCAGATTTTATGGTAATGGAAAGGAAGTTGGCCCAATAACAAAAAAGCTTTATGAACTCTTAACAGGGATACAGAATGGTGACATTGAACCACCTGAAGGATGGATAGTTGAGGTTGATTAGTATGGAGATTAAAAGACAAAGATAGGGATACTAAAATGAGAAAAGTTAGAATTGCAATATTAGTAATAATAATTTTTTGCATAAATATAATCAGGTTAAATGCATGTACTACTGCGATCGTTTCAGGAAGGGTTACACCAGACGGTAGACCACTGCTTTTTAAGCAGAGGGATACTGGAACGCTGGATAATAAACTTATCTATTTTAGAGATGGTAAGTTCCAATATGTTGGATTGGTAAATTCTGATGATACTGCTGGAAGTATGATATGGGCAGGCTGCAACAGTGCTGGATTTGCAATAATGAATTCTCTTTCGACCAATTTAAATGGTAAAGATAAGATAAAGGGAATGAAGAATGGTATTATAATGAAGAAGGCTCTTCAGTCGTGTGCAACGATTGATGATTTTGAAAGACTTCTGGAAAGTCTACCAAAACCAATGGGAGCTTCTGCAAATTTTGGAGTAATTGACGCAAATGGTGGTGCTGCATATTTTGAAACAGACAACTATGGATTCTTAAAGTTTGACTGCAACGATTCTACAGTTGCGCCATTTGGGTATATGATAAGAACAAATTTTTCTTTTTCTGGGGAAAAAGATAAGGGTCATGGTTATATAAGATACAAGACTGCAGAGGAGTTGTTCAGTGGAGCCGAGCAGTTAGAGAATCTCACGGTTCAATTTATTTTAAAAGATGTTGCCAGAAGCCTGAAACACTCTTTAACAAGAATAGATTTGAGACAGCTGTATGAAAATTGCTCAAAAAAACCTGTTTTTGTGAATTTTAGAGACTTTATTCCTCGTGTTAGCACATCTGCCGCTGTGGTGATTCAGGGTGTAAAAAAAGGCGAATCACCATCGCTAACAACTATGTGGACAATTCTTGGATTTCCGTTATGTTCTGTAGCAGTGCCAGTTTGGGTAGAAGCAGGCAATAATCTTCCAGAAGTGTTGACTGCAGATGGGAAAGAGCATGCAAGATTGTGTGATCTGGCATTAAAGTTGAAAGAGAGATGCTTTCCAATAAAAAGAGGCTCTGGTCAATACTATTTGAATATATCTGAGCTGATAAATAGAGATGGCAAAGGAATTTTGCAAATATTAGAGACTCTAGAAGATGAAATATTTGATGATGTAAATAGTTATCTTAAAGAATGGAGAAAAGATAACAGGATTAATAAAAGTACGGCAAGTTTGCTATACAAAAAAATGAGCGAGAAAATCTTATCGATTTATCTGAGGGAGTTTAATTGATAAGATAATATGATATTATAATCAAAATCTGAAATTTAATCCTGAATGAAAATTAATCGATATTATTTAATTCCGCGGGGCATGAGTCCCCACGGAATTTAAATAATAGTATTGTTACCTTTATTCTGTGTTTTTATCCGAAACTTTTTCTGCAGTAGACTCTGCTTCAATCATTTTTTTATCTTCATCTGACATTTTTCTGGCCTCTTCCCTTAAAGCCTTTATCTCCTCATAATATATGCTAATTGTCTCTGGCATGCCGTAGAGTTTATAATGAATATATTTTCCTCGTTCATCACCTTCTTTTTCAAGCTCAGCCTTGATACGATTTGCATTTGCAAATGCATCATGACGAATACCTGTAACCTGCCAGGAGACTTTCATGCCGGGTTTTCCTCCTGCAATTCGAAAGCGATTGCCTGATATCTCTTCTGCAATATAAACAGGTGAAAAACCGCCTATACAGGTTAGCTGATATCTGAAATAACGATTTAATGCTTCAAACCACTATGGCAGATCCACGGTTGCCCTGCCATTTGCATCGAGCACAACTACGCCGTCGTATACATTTTTCATGTCCGGCGATTCCACAAATGAGTGCTGAAGATATTTATTTGCTGGATCGAGCGGATGGTCGATCCTGAACGAGCCGCCGCCCTTTGTCAGTGTACCTGTAATGTTTACATTTCCAGTAAAGTATACTGCAGTTCCACCGCTGTTGTATCCCCGAACACCATAGGCATTGCTCCCCAAATACCCATAGTTTCCAATACTTTTGTGCAAGCCATAGACTCTATATACAGAACTTCCCAGATATCATTATTTGATAAATGAAAAATAAGTTTATGAGCCCTAAAAAATGTCTTGACAAAGATATTTTTATTATATATATTATGACTGACCAGTCAGTTAATGACTGACTGGTTATTCATTTAATAAATGAGAGGGTATAATTGAATAATCTCAAAAGAAAAGATATTGAGAGAATTGAAAGAAAAAGGGATATAATAAATACAGCAATGAAGCTTTTTGCCGAGAAAGACTTTCATGAGGTAAAGGTTGATGAAATTGCTCAGAAGGTTGGACTTTCCAAGGGTACACTTTATCTCTATTTTAAAAACAAGGAAGATCTCTTTTTCTCTATAATTAAAGATAAGACAGAACTTTTGTTTTCAAAGTTAAAATCTGCCATTCAGAATGATGCACCATATCTTGAACGTCTTGAAAATTTCATTAATTACTACCTTTCTTTTTTTGAAGAGTACCAGCCCTATTTTAAATTGATACATTCTGAAAAGGGGAGAATGGACATTAAGGGTCAGAATAGGCTTCGAGATCACATGATTAAGACATATTATGATTATGAAAGTGTTCTTCAAAAATTTATTAAAGAGGGACAGAAAGAGGGTATATTACGGTCCATTGATCCAGGGGCAGTAACAAAGGCTTTGCGCGGTCTCTTGAATTCATTTACATTTGATTGGATATTCATTCAAGCAAAGGGCAGTCTGGTTCAGCAGACATCGACTGTACTGGATATATTTTTAAAAGGAGTAAAACGATAATGGAGGTCATGCCGATGAATAGATTTTTTAAAATTTGGATATTTCTCATCCTGCTTGCTCAAGTCGGTTCAACTTCTGCGGCTGATAAAAAGAGTGGTATAAGAATTCAGGCTTCAGGACTCTATGCAGTTAGTGGATCATTTATTGATTCAACGAGAATGTGTGATTATCTGGATCCTGGAGTAAGTTATGGTATTGGAGTAAGGGTTAGACTCTCTCCACACTATGCGATAGATGCAGGAGTAGATTTTGGATGGATGAGAGTAAAGAAATCTATGCGGGAGGATGTTTCAAAAGAGCCACTATTTCTCTTTCCAAGGATCAATTTCACCAATCTTGTATATTTTAATTCAGGAAGAGTTTCTATATATTCCCTTTTTGGATTGAGTATTGTACCGTGGCGCTTCACAGTGAATGGGTTTGGAGGAAAGAGTATCAGGTTTGAGGATGAAAATGTACAAAAGATGAGCATTGAATTCCACGGTGGCTTTGGAATAGAGTTAAGAATATATTCTGGGATGAGCATATATGGAGAAGGAGTGTTTCATTATCTATTATGCCGAGATCAATTCTTCTTTGGTGAAGGTTTTACTGAACAGGGGATTCTCCGATATGGTGGAGGGATAATTCTATATTTATCCCGAATTAACGGATAAGCAATGTTTCGTACTCAAACCTCATTCTATTTAGATGATGAAGAATAGCTATAAATCGATCTCTTATCCGTTAAATCGGGATTTATTTTAGTAATAAAAGATTAGGAGGCTAATTGATGAGGTTTATCAATATTATAATCAATATAGTTGTATTTCTATTTCTGGGAACCGGAGTCTTATACCCTCAAGAAAAAATGGTTCTTACCCTCAGGCAAAGTATTGATATGGCTCTCTCAAAGAACAGTGGACTGGCTGCATTAAAAGAGAAAGTTGAAGAGTCAAAGGCTGCTCTGGGAGAGGCAAAAACAGGATTCCTTCCATCTATCACAAGCAGTGCCAACTATACAAAGCTGGATGTTGCGCCCTTCATGCCAGGGAAGATTTTTCAGAAGGGGATGCCCTCCATACCGGGGATGCCTGAGATCGATCTGCCAAAAAGGATTACAATTGGAAGAGACGAAATATTCTCGGTTGGTGTAACGCTGCAGCAGCCGCTATTTACAGGTTTCCGCGTACTAAACGGATACAAAATGGCAAAAGAGGGTCTCAAGGCAACAAATGCAGAATATCTCTCAAACAAGAATAAGTTAATATTCAGAGTTGAAGAAGCATACTGGTCGGTCGTAAAGGCAGAGAAATTTTTAGAACTTGCTAAAGAGGCTGTAAGACAAGTAAATAAACATCTTACAGATTTAGAGAATATGCACAGAGTAGGAATGGTAACAAAGAACGATCTTTTAAAAGCAAGGGTACAGCTTTCGAATGCAAAACTCCGGGAGATTCAGGCAGCAAATGGGCTACAGCTGGCAAAGAAGGCGTTTTGCAATCTTGTCGGAATACCATTAGATTCAAATATAAAACTGGTTCAGAAATTGGAGTATAAACCTTTTAGAGAACCATCTATTGAAGATGCGAGTCTTCAGGCGCTAAACATGAGGCCAGAGATCTCCTCATTCAAGTCTGGCTTGAAGGTGAGTGAGAATGCAGTAAAGATGGCAGAGGCGGGTTACTATCCGAACTTAGCACTGGTTTTAAATTATGGTTACAATAAACCCGACAGACTATATAACATGCAGTTCTACACGACCTGGAATATTTCTGTAGTTGCCTCTATGAATATATTTGACTGGGGCAGAACATATTATAAGAGGAGCCAAGCTCAGAGGCGGCTTAATCAGATGAGAGAAAATTTCAAGGATTTGGAGAGAGGCATACGTCTTGAAGTAATACAGGTGTGTTTGAAGTTAAAAGAAGCAGAGGAGAGGATCAAGATCGCAGAAAAGAATGTGGAACAGGCCGAGGAGAATTTTAATGTCACTGAAGATCTATTTCAGCAGGGTATGGCAACAAATAGTGATTACCTTGATGCCACTACTCTACTCACTCAGGCCAAGACCGATTACATAACAGCTCTTGCCGATTACAATATTGCAAAGGCAAAACTCAAACAAGTAACTGGAACCATTGGGAAAGGAGAATGAAAAATGAAATGGAGAATTATTGGTTTATCGATTGTTATTGTCTTTACGCATATATTCTATGGATGTGGTGGAGGAGACGAAAAACAGGTCGGTGAAGAAGAGTATATTCCAGTAAGAGTGATAAAGGCCTCGACCGGAAAGATTGAAAATGTCCTCTCTTTTACTGGAAATATAGAACCGTGGAGGAGGTTGAACATCTTACCAGAAGTAGGCGGTAAGATAGAGCACATCTATGTTGAGATAGGCGACAGGGTCAAGGAGGGAACAGTACTTGCGGAACTTGATCGGGAAACATTTGAGTTGAGATTAAAGCAGGCAGAGGCAGGTCTTGCAGTGGCAAAATCTGCATATGAGGATGCCAAAAGAAATTATCAAAGAGCTGAGGAGCTCTGGAAGAGCGGTTCAATGAGCCAGCAGCAGTTTGAGAAGATTCAACTGGCATACAATTCTGCAAAGTCGCAGCTTCAGCAGGCAGAGGCTGGTCTTGATCTTGCCAAATGGCAGATGAAGGTTTCGATAATGCGGGCACCCTTTTCTGGAATCATCTCAGGAAAATATTTAAGCGAAGGTGACATGATAAATCCTCAAATGCCTGGAGCTCCAGGCGTGCTTACATTGATAGATATTTCTAAGGTAAAAATTAAGGTAAATGCATCTGAGGAAGAGGTAATAAAGATTCGCAATGGACAATCTGCATTAATTAAGGTTAGGTCATATCCAGACAGAGAATTTAATGGAGAGGTGTATGCGGTAAATTCAGCAGCAAATCCCATCACAAGAACATTTGAGGTTCAGATTGCTGTTAAAAACAGCGGAGAGTTTTTAAAGGCAGGTGGATTTGCGAGGGTAAAGATTATAACAGATACAAAGGATAATGTTATAGTTGTACCTACGGATGTGCTTTTAGGAACAGAGAGAGACAGGCATGTATATATAGTTGAGGGTCAACAGGCATTAAAACGTTTTGTTCAGTTAGGGATTATTCAGAACGGTCTTGCAGAGATAGTCTCTGGTTTGAAAGAGGGAGAACTGGTAGTTGCTTCTGGACAGCAGATGCTTCAACATGGATCAAGAATAAGAGTTGTAGGAGGTGAGTAGCATGAATCTTCCAGAATTAGGTGTCAAAAGACCAATAACCACACTGGCCGTTTTCACTATAATTTTGATAATCGGCATAATAAGTCTTTCACAGTTAGGCATAGATTTATTGCCAGATATCACACTACCAGCAATCTCTATAACTACAACATATCCTGGGGCAGGGGCTGAGGATGTTGAACAGCAGGTCACAAAGGTTATTGAAGATGCTGTTAACACCGTACCAAATATAGACCATGTATCATCTACTTCTCAGGAGAATATCTCATCAGTGATTGCATTCTTCAAATGGGGTACCGACATTGACCAGGCGTCTATGGATGTTCGTGATGTTTTGGGCTTCACTGGACCATTTATGCCGGATGGGGCCAACAACCCAATGGTATTTAAATTTGATGCATCGGCAATGCCTGTATTGTTTATCGGTTTAAGTGCAGAAGAGAGCTATCCCGATCTGTATGAACTTGCGGATAAGAAATTGGTGGATCCGCTGACAAGGATAGAAGGAGTCGGATCGGTGAATGTATATGGAGGTATCAAGCGTCAGATAAATGTATATGTGGATGGGGCTGCTCTTACATCAAGAGGAATGTCGATTAATCAGATAGTGCAGATTCTCAGGGCATCCAATATATCGATGCCGGGTGGAGAGATGGAGATAGGGACAAAAGAGTTTGTCATAAGATTCCCTGCAGAGTTTCGTACAGTAGAAGAGATAAGAAATGTTCAGGTAGGCAACATAAAGGGTTCTCCAGTATATCTTAAAGACATTGCTAGGGTTGAAGATGGATTTGCAGAACAGAAAAGAATAAGCAGAATGGATGGGAAACCGAGTGTTATGCTGATTATCCAGAAGCAGTCTGGAGCCAATACTGTCAAGGTTGTGGATGCAGTATGGAGGAGGATACAGCAGCTAAAAAAGAGTTTTCCTGAAGATGTTGATATAAAGAAGGTTTTCGATGGTTCGGTGTTCATAAAGCAGTCTATTAATAATCTAGCGCGGACAATTTTGTGGGCAGGAGTTCTTGTTATACTCGTTGTAATAGTATTTTTAAGAAATCTGAGGTCCAGTCTGATAATCGCATTTATACTTCCATTTTCACTTATTGTGGCATTCATTTTTCTAAGAGGTGCAAATTACACAATAAACATAATGTCTCTATCGAGTTTGGCCATTGCTATTGGTATGGTTGTCGATAACGGAATCGTTGTATTCGAAAATATATTCCGACACAGAACAGAATTCGGGGAGGGGAGGGCAGAGAGTGCGATCTTTGGGAGTCGTGAGGTAGCATCGGCAATCACGGCTTCGACTCTAACAACAGTTGTGATTTTTGTTCCGCTTCTTTTTGTTCAGGGGATATCAGGTATCCTTTTCCGTCAGCTCGGATTTGTTATAATGTTTGTACTGTCTGCATCCCTTTTTACTGCTCTCTATCTCACTCCAATGCTTTCATCACGATTCTTAAAGATAAAGATAGAAGATAAGAGTATTCAGAAAAAGGCTGGAATCTGGAGCAGAATTTATCAATGGAGTGAGAGGGGTTTTAAAAAAACAGAACAGTTCTATAAGAGGATGTTAACGTGGTCACTCAAACACAAGATTTTGACTATCGCATCTGGAGTAATGATTTTTATCATTACGATGTTTTTCTTCAGGTTTGTCAACACAGAATTTTTTCCACAGGCAGATCAATCACAATTAAATGGAACTGTAGAGCTTCCTGTGGGAACGAGTCTTGATAAAACAAACAGAGTAATGAAACAAATAGAAAACATTATTGAAAGATATATTCCAGAGAAGGATGTAATAACGACAAGATGCGGTACAAGCGAGTATGGATTTGGAGTGGCCATGGGACGCGAGGAGGGGAATAATGTTATTTCAATTCAGGGTACACTGATTCCCAAGGCACAGAGAGATGCTTCTGATGTTGAGGTAGGTTACAGGTTGAGCAGTAAGATAAGAGAGATTCCAGGCATAAAATCTGTCGATTTTACCACTGAAGACCCATTTGTGGCTATGTTTGGAGGCGGTAAGCCGATAGAGATAGAGATATATGGATATGATATAGCGCTCACAGATAGTTTTGCAAGAAAGGTTGCTGGAATTCTTCAGTCGGTAAAAGGGACAACAGATATAACTATATCCCGTAAGGAAGGAAAACCCGAATACTGGGTAAGACTCGATCGAGATAAGGCTGCACGGGTTGGCCTTACGCCTGCACAGATTGCAATGAGTCTAAGAAACAGCTTTTATGGCAATGATGAGGTCAAGTTCAGAGAAAAGGGTGAGGAGTATCCTGTTTTTATCCAACTTGGGAAAATGGACAGAAAGACCATTTCGGATATTGGTGATGTCATGATCACTTCTCCTGCAGGTATGTTGATTCCATTAAAAAGTCTGGCTACTATCGAGCAGCACACGGCTCCTGTAAAAATTCAAAGAAAGGATCAGCAGAGGATAGTTACTGTTGGATGCGGAATAATGGGTAGGGCCATGGGAGCCGTTGCAAAGGATGTACAGCGAAAGTTGAGCAAATTGAAACTACCCGAAGGTATTGAGTACAAGGTGGCAGGCGCTATAGAACAACAGGCAGAGTCGTTCAAGGATCTTGGAACTGCCATGATTATAGGGATCATACTCGTATATCTTGTAATGGCTGCTCAATTCGAGTCTCTAATTGATCCATTTATTATAATGTTTTCGGTTCCTTTTGCAATTGTGGGTGTTGTTTGGGCATTGATAATTACAGGTACCACACTTAGCATCAATGCATTCATAGGAATGATAATGCTTGTGGGAATAGTGGTGAACAATGCGATTGTGCTCATAGATTACACAAACATACTTCGTCAGAGAGGCTTTTCGGTAAGAGAAGCCATATTGACTGCAGGTCAGCGGCGTATGAGGCCAGTACTTATGACAGCTCTTACAACAATTTTTGGATTAATGCCCCTTGCATTGAATAAGGCTGAAGGTGCCGAGACATGGGTTCCGCTTGGTGTGACCGTAATTGGAGGCCTTTTTGTCTCCACACTCATAACCCTTGTTTTTGTACCTACTCTCTATTCAATATTTGAAGAGAGGCTAAAAGGACGAAGACTGTTTGGAAAATTGAAAGGGTAAAAAGATGGAAAAGATGTTGATGTTAATCTATAATAAGGCATTTGGAAGCAGAATTCTAGATGATATAGAAAAGTGCGGGATTACATGCTTTACAACTATTCCTGTTGTTTATGGAAGGGGAAGTACAGGTGGACCGAGAATGGGTACCCACGTCTGGCCTGGTGAAAATGAGATGATGTTAATTGTAACAGACAGGGAAAAAGTAGATTCAATGATGGGAAAAGTAAAGGCATTGAGAAAAGAGAAGGGTGGAAAGGGAGTAAAGGCCTTTGTAATGTCCATAGAGGATAAGATCTGAAAGGGTCGGGTTAAGGATAGAGAGGGCAACAGATAGAATATACTCTGTTGCCCTTTTTATTGTTTTATAATATGTACTATTAATCAACATGGCATAAAGTATTATCGCTTGATGTGGTTTTTACAGATAGAACATTTGAGAGGATGGTTGGCCTAATTTCCACAAGGAGAGATTGGACAAGAGCGGGGAAAGGAAAAGGGCTTTCTACCTTTTAGGATAAATGGTTATATTTTGCGGCAGAGAAAACAAACCACAAAAGAGATCATAGGGGGAAAATCTATTCTTTTGAGCTGGTCTTTCAAATGAAAAGTGCATACAATTTTCGTAAAAAGCCTCTCGAATATGCTCTTGAGCATGTGGTAAGTGCAAAGGCGCGTGTTTTTAGTGCCACGCGCAAGACGGTGCAGAAGTTTCTTTGGCGGTATGATTCGAAAGGGATTTCAGGTCTTTCGGATTGCAGTCGAGCTCTGAAGCGATGTGCCAGTCTTCTTTCGAGCGAGCTGGGAGAGGAGATTGTCGAGATTTGCAGGCGGCCTTATTTAGTAGCATACCGGATAAAGCATAAGAATCGGCTTATCTGCAGGGAAGGTGCGATTTACCAGCTTTTTAAGGCGCATGATCTGATCAGGCAGGGGGTGCGGAAATATCGGCGGAAACCGGATCTCCGTCGAGTCAAGGATAAGCTTAAGCCTTTTGAGCTGGTGCAGGTGGATGTTAAGGAGCTCAACGCCATTATACCTACATTCTGCAGAAGGGATTTCTTAGTAAAAACAACCTTATAGAAATTGGATACCATGTTCATAAATCAGACAAGAAATATAAAATTTTTATGAATGGCTCATTTTTTAACAAATTTTAGTATTATCTATAACAGCGGTTCTACCCTGTGGGCTTACAAATGTCAACTTTTTAAGCACAGGAGAGTTGGACCACCAACCATTGACTACCGTAATATTTGCTATCCCCCCTTCCGGAACTATTTTATGTAGTACATTATCATAAAATCTATCTAAAAACCACTTGATTTATACCTAATTTATACCTATATTATAGCATGAATCTTACAGAGAAACAGCAGATGGTCTATCTCTATCTGCGGGACTATATTGAGGCGAGAGGGATGCCGCCGACATACGATGAGATACGCCGCCATTTCGGATTCAAGTCGTTTCAGTCGGTACAGAAACATCTGGCACAGCTGGAGAGAAAGGGATACATACGGATTCCTGAAAGGAACAGAAGTCGCATGATTACACTTGTAGAGCATGGTGGTTCTACGGTTCTGCTGCGGTTGGCCGGTGTGGTGGCAGCCGGAACCCCCATTGAATCGATCGAGCAGATGGAGAGCATTGAGGTTCCCAAGGAGATGCTGGGTTCTGGCGATTATTTTGCACTCAGGGTGCGTGGCGACTCCATGGTGGACGAAGGAATCATGGATGGTGATACAATTGTTGTCCGAAGGCAGTCTACCGCTTTAAACGGTCAGACCGTGGTGGCACTGGTGGATGGAGAGGCCACAATCAAGAAGTTTTATCGCATGAAGGACAGAGTCGAACTTCGCCCCGCCAATGTAAACATGTCTCCGATTGTCGTGCATGATGGCCAGTTCTCCATTCAGGGCGTAGTTGTAGGACTTTTGAGGCGCTACAGGTGAACCGCACCATTCTGCATTTAAGGGTGGATGGACTGGCTGTGGCGGTTGAGCGGCTTAGAGATCCCTCGCTGAGGGACAGGCCTGTTGTGGTATGTGCCAGACATTCGCCCAGATCCCCGATTTTTTCCGCTTCCCCGGAGGCCAGAGCAGAAGGCGTATATGAGGGGCTTCCGCTAACCCGGGCGCTGCGGCGGTGCAGATCACTGGTAGTCGTACCACCAGATGGGAGACTGTACGCCAGAGCGGTTGAGGAGATTGGCCGTGTGCTTGGGAGTTATTCACCTCTTGTAGAGTATGGGAAGCCTGGGCAGTTCTATGTTGACCTCACAGGTACTGAGCGGCTCTTTGGCTGCGTCCAGGACTCTGCATTCCGGATTCAGAGAGAGGTAAGGAACAGACTCGGTTTTTCAGGAACACTGGGAATCGGTTCTAATAAGCTTGTAAGCGGAGTTGCAGCCGTTGTGATAGAATCGTATGGGGATCTGTATGCCGTACCAGAAGGGAGCGAGGCATCTTTTCTTGCGCCGCTGAGGGTTCAGATGCTTCCTGCGGTTCAACACAGGAGGGATCGCCTGCTGCTTTCAGAACTTAATATCCGTTTTGTTCATCATCTTGCCAGGATTTCTGTTCCGCAGCTTACAAGGGTCTTTGGCAGACGGGGCATAGTGCTGCACAGGCAGGCAATGGGAATTGATGAGGCTCCTGTAGTGCCGAGAGGTTCAAGACCATTTATTCTGGAAGAAGAGACTCTTGAGCAAGATACAAATGACGACCATACCCTTCTCGGTATCCTCTGCAGAATGGTGGAGAGGGCCTGCAGCAGGATGCGGAAGAGAGGCGTGATTCCGCGTACGATCTGGCTTCATCTGCGTTATACAGATGGGGTAGACCTTACACGCTGTCTGAGGGGCGGACGAATCGAACCTATCGATCCGCTTATTTTTCCAGTGATAGAGAAGCTGTACTTCCAGACATGCACAAGACGTGCGAGAATAAGATACATGAGCCTTACATTTACCGATCTTTCAATTCCGACAGGACAGATGAATCTCTTTTCTAAGAGTTCATTTAATCAAAGAGAGAGGATGCTGGTAAGCGCACTGGACAGGATTCGGGAAAGGTTTGGCGAAGCCGCTGTTAGGTGGGGCAGAGTTGCCAATTGAACTACAGGTCTAACCAGGGAGCATTGCATTTTTTGTGAACTTTGTGCATCTACATGTTCACTCCGTCTATTCCATGATGCATGGAACAATCGGCCTGTCGGCACTGTGCAGGAGAGTTCGGGATCTTGGCATGGAGAGCGTGGCACTGACCGATACCAATGGGCTTTACGGCCTGATATTTTTTCTTCGAATTGCAGCAGAGACAGGCATTAGGCCGATCATCGGCACCGAGATTGTAACAGAGGATGAGCGGGCAGTGCTCCTTGTCAAGGATCGAGGAGGATACCATAACCTCTGTAAAATCATTACTCAACGCCATTGTGAGAAAGACTTTTCTCTCTCGGATAGTCTGGCAGAAAAAGGGGATGGTCTGGTGGTTTTGAGCGACACGATTTCTCTTCTGGAGAGGCTAAATGGGAAAGCAGAGATATATGGTGAAGTTATGACAGGCCGCTGTTATCGACCTGTTGTTGAATTTGCAAGTGGCAATGGGATTCCCCTTGTTGCTACATCAGGTGCATATTTTTTAGAGTCTGGAGATTATCAGCTGCACCGTCTTCTCCGTGCTATTGATCTCAACACAAAGCTTTCCAGATTGATGCCAGGTGCTACGGCTCCACCTGAGGCATGGCTCATGCCTCAGGAGAAGATATCGGAGCACTTTCCCCATATTCCCGACGCTATTGCGAATACAGAAAAGATTCGAGAGATGTGCAGGTTCAGAGGAGATCTTGGCAGCTTTATCAGCCCGGGGGCTCACGGCACTGATCGTGGCAAAGCAATGAAGATCCTTAGAAGAAAGTGTGAGAGTGGAGCAAGACAGAGATATGGGACCATTACTCGTGAGATAAGAAGTCGCCTTGAATATGAATTGAAGATCATTGAGGAGAAGGGATTTGCTGACATGTTTCTTGTGGTAGATGACATTGTAAAGAGGACACCGATCTGCTGCGGCCGCGGCTCTGCAGCAGCAAGCATTGTCTCCTACTGTCTTGGAATAACTCATGTAGATCCGATCAAAAACAATCTCTATTTCGAGCGTTTTTTGAATCCTGAGCGCAGAGACCCGCCAGATATCGATCTGGATTTTGCGTGGGACGAGCGTGACAGAGTTCTGAATTACATATTCAAAAAGTATGGAGGTGATCGATCTGCAATGGTTGCGAACCATACAGGATTTCGTCCAAGATCTGCCGTAAGAGAGGTGGCAAAGGTATATGGAATGCCAGAGAGAGATATAAAGAGGGCAACAGATCGCCTTGCCCATCTCTGGAGATGGAGGGATGAGTCGATAGAGGATATTGTTGCTAATCATCCGATGTTTGCCGGGTTCGATCTTCAGCATCCCTGGCCGGAGATTCTCAGGTGGGCAACGAGGCTTCAAGACATAGTAAGGCATATTTCTGTACACTGTGGGGGTGTTGTAATTGTACCCGATTGTATCTCACGATATGTGCCTGTGGAGAAAGCTCCAAAGGGTGTGCCAATACTGCAGTGGGAAAAGGATCAGACAGAAGATTCAGGTCTTGCCAAGATTGATCTGCTGGGGAACCGTTCATTGGCAGTTATCAGAGACACACTATCTGCCATTCGCAGAAACAGTGGAAGGATCATAGATTATGAGAGGTTCGATCCGATAGACGATCCTGAGACACAGAGGATGATCGCATCTGGAGATACAATGGGAGTTTTCTATATAGAGTCTCCGGCAATGCGCCAGCTTCAAAAAAAGACACGCAGGGGAGACTATGAACACCTTGTAATTCACAGTTCAATCATACGCCCAGCTGCAAACAATTTTATAAATGAATATGTACGGCGCCTCAGGGGTATGCCATATCGACCTATCCATCCGATTCTGGATAAAGTGCTTAAGGAAACATACGGCATAATGGTATACCAGGAGGATGTGACAAAGATCGCAATTGCCATGGCAGGTTTTTCTGCAAGAGATGGTGACGGATTAAGAAAGACCCTTTCAAAGAAGCGCAGTGCACGGCAGCTTTCCACATATAGAGAGATGTTTTTTAGTGGAGCAAGAAATCGCGGTGTAGAAGATAATGTAATCGAGAGGGTATGGGAGATGATTCTGAGCTTCGGCGGATACAGCTTCTGCAAGCCGCACAGCGCCTCATATGCATTGGTCTCGTTTAAATCTGCATACCTCAGGGCGCATTATCCAGCGGAATTTATGGCTGCCGTCATGAGCAATCAGGGAGGATACTACACTACCTTTGCATATATTAGTGAAGCGCGGCGAATGGGGCTCAGGGTGTTGCCTCCTGATATAAATGAATCGGAACGGAAATACATAGGAAAAGGCAGAGAGATCAGAATGGGACTGATGCAGCTAAAGGGCCTGCGAGGCGAGGCACTCGATTTGATCATAGAGGAGAGAAACAGTGGACCTTACGTTTCCTTTGAAAATTTCCTGCAGCGGACAGATCTAGATCCTTCGGATCTGCGAATACTGATAAAGGCAGGATGTTTTGATTCAATATCAGGAGGCCGCACAAGGGCGCAACTCCTGTGGCAGATAGAGGCGACTCGTTCGCAAGACAATTGCTCTTCTCAGATGTGGCTCGATCTATACGATTCAGATACGGTAAGGTTGCCGAACCTGGGAAATTACGATCTACATAGAATGATCATTAATGAGGTGGAGGTTTTTGGATTTCCACTTTCTGTTCATCCGCTCGATCTGTATGGAAACATCTTGAAGAAAATAGAGCTGATTCCTGCATGCCACATACACGAGTACGTGGGTAAGAGAATATGTGTTGCAGGATGGTGGATAACAAACAAGCTTGTTTATACGAAGAATGATAAGCCAATGGCATTTATCAGTTTTGAGGATCAGACATCGCTCTATGAAACCATTTTATTTCCAGATATTTTCAGGAGATACTGTTCACGGTTTACACCAGTAAGGCCATACATATTAAAAGGGATGGTAGTGGACGATATGGGAGCTGTAAGCCTGCGTGTGGAGGAGATGGTAATTATTGGAAAAAGTAAAAGTTCTGCTGCAAAAAGGCGTATATTGTATTAGAGTCATAATTATTTGTAGGTAGATGATTCAGATTTTATTGTATATTGGGCTTAATTTTATCAGTTTAATTAAAAATATTACTTGACATTTTAGCATATTTTTTGTATAAATATTTATCACTGTTCATACCTTTTATTTACAATATAAAATAAAAGTACAGGAATGGGATAAAATGATCCCTAGTGCGAAAGAGTATGCGTGTCTTGTAATTGCTGACGAAAAAGTGTTTTATAATATTAAAATAAAATCTACAAGATGCGATTTCTTTATTATTGATGGAATAGAAGAGGCAGTGTACAGCATTAGGAATAGACATGTGGACTGTCTAATTATCCATGTTGATGAGTATATTAGATTAATATCTGATAGAATACAAGAAATAACAGCTCAATTTCCAATATTACCAATAATAGGCATTATAGATAAAATAGATATTGAGAATATAAGATTATGTGGCGAAAAGGGATTGTCTTCAATAATTTCGTTTAAAGAGATTAACAATATTGAAATTGAGATACAAAAGGCTATTTTAAATAAAAAACAAGTATTTAATCTTGAGTGGGTTGGAATTAATTTTAAAGAATGTTCGGAATTGGTTAGAGATGCATTAAGTTTATTGCAAAAGAGTTATATAAAATTTAGAAGAGTTGATGATATTTCTAAATATCTTGGAGTCTCAGAGATTACCCTTGCCCATCAATTTAAAAGATTTAGTTCAATAAATTTAAAAAAGTTATTGATTGTATTAAAAATAACACATGCAATAAGTTTAATGAAATGTCCAGGATTTCGTTTAAATGAGATCGCTGAATTATCAGGCTTTACTGATCAATATCACTTCTATAGATCATTTAAAAAATTTATTGGGGAGTCCCCACGAAATTTCAGGGAAAAGTCAAATAATGTTAAAATAGGAAGAGAGTTTATAAGTAAAATTATAATTTATCACCAGAATAGGCAAAAAATGACTAAAATAGGCAAAAAATGACTATTGATTTTTATTAATTGTATTTTATATTAATATAAAAATTATAGGTGAGATTATATGAGAAATATATTAACTGATAGAAACATAAAATTTATTATGTGAGGTTTAAGGCTGTTGTATTGATTTATAAAGCGTATTAATTATATCTTGTTGAAAGAAGAAAAAGTGACATTAGTCTTCTTAAAGAGGTTAGATTTTACATGGTTTTTCTGATAAAACATTAGTTTTATAACATCTTTTATAGTAACACTATTAATTAGGGGTAAAAAATGTTATTCAGAAAAGAATTAATGATATTTTTAGTTAGCATATCAACCATTTCATCACAGACTTTGAATATAAAAAATATAAAA
>CAZYVD010000003.1:62774-89866 GCA_964651045.1 uncultured bacterium | reverse complement strand
AAAGTTCAATTTTTAACATCATAGACCCTGTTTTTATAGGATATCATTTGATGGAAAAGAGCGAGATGTCATCAAAGATGGTGAGAAAGAAGAGTCCATATGAGAAGGTAGGTGTCTTTGGCAGAGTGAATGGAAGAGTAAGAGTCATAGAGTACAGCGAGATTGGAGAGAAGGATATGAACGCCAGAAACAGGGATGGCTCACTGAAATATTCTGCAGGAAGCATAGCCATTCATCTTTTAAATGTCGATTTTGTTGAGAGACAGGTAAACAGCGGCCTGAATCTGCCCTATCATGTTGCATACAAAAAGATACCCTATCTCGATGAGAGTGGCAATCTCGTAGTTCCTGAGAGGCCAAATGGATATAAGTTTGAAATGTTTATTTTCGATATACTGAGCGATGCAAAAAATCCAGTAATAATGGAGATAGAGAGGGACAGGGAGTTTGGTCCCGTGAAGAACAAGGAGGGTGAGAACTCGCCGGAGACAGCAAGAAGAAAAATGTGCAATCTATTTGGGTCATGGTTAGAGGAGGCTGGTGTTGATGTTAGTAGGGATGAGGATGGAAATGTTGTTGGGGAAATAGAGATAAGTCCACTCTATGCCAGCAGCAGCGATGAACTTAGAATGAAACTTCCAAGAGACTTTATTTTTAAAACCCCCCTTTATCTTGGACCGTAAAGAGGAGTTAACATCATGGGTCAAACAATTTCATCGACTCTTGGTGATCCACTAATTGTAAAGGCGATCTGGAGCGTTGTTGTTCTCTTCATATGCGGTATGCTTGTAGTTTTTATCCGTCTTTTAATCAATTCGAGAAAGATGGATTCGCAGAAGGCTCGCCTTGTGGGAATGTGGTCAATGAGGGGAGCAGCCGTACTTGCTCTCATAATACTGTTCTGGATGTGGGTGTCTGCATATCTGAGACTTCTTTTTGATCAGGTCTTGGTCGAAAAGATATTGATCTCATTCTTTACAATCATATTTTTTATTGCTTCAATAATAGTTGTTCGCAGGGTAGTCGGCTCTAAAAGGATCGCTCTTGAGAAGAGGCACCAGTATGCAAAGTGGGCAGTATTTTTTCTTGTGCTGCTCTGCTGTGTAATACTGATAAGGATATGGGCATCTTCTCAGGTGTTCAGATTCTTTAAAAATCCCTTTGTGAACAAGTTGATCACATCTGCGATAGCATTCGGCTTCGTCTATGGTGCACTCTTTTTTACGAGGCGGTTCATCAATTCATTAAAGATAGAGATAAAAAAGAAGCATCAATACCGCAAACGCGCTTCCTATGGTGCGGCTCTTCTCTATTTCATAATTTTGGTTCCAATATGGGCAGGAAGCACTAAACAGTGGGCCACCTTTTTATCTGTTATGGGTGCTGGCATTGCACTGGCACTTCATGAAGTAATATTGAACATTGCAGGATGGATTTACATTGTTTTGCGAAATCCATATAAGTCTGGGGACAGGATAGAAATAGACGATGTAAAGGGGGATGTAATAGATATTCAGCTTTTTCAGACCACTCTTCTTGAGATCGGAAACTGGGTAGAAGGCGATCAGAGCACAGGTCGTGTTGTACAGGTTCCCAATGGTGCAGTGTTTCGCAGGCCACTGTTCAACTATACGAAAGGATTCGAATTTCTCTGGAATGAGATATCATTTACAATAACCTTTGAGAGCAACTGGGAGAAGGCAATTAAAATCTTAATTAAGTGTGGAGAGGAGCATAGCAGTCAGGTACAGGAGAAGGTGCGTCACAGAATCGACAGAATGTCGCGTGACTATCTTATCTTCTATAAAAAATATACGCCGATTGTATATACAAACATTGAGAACAACGGTGTCAAGATAACTCTTCGTTATTTAACAGAGGCAAAGGATAGAAGGGATAGTGAGAACGATATAACCAGGAAGGTATTGAAAAAGATAAATAGAGAAGAAGATATAAATTTTGCATATCCGACCTATACCATAATCAGGAGTGAAAAAGACACTCAGAAAGATGATCGGTTGAAATGAGCAGCAGATCGAAAAAGAGTAGAAAGGGGAGGGTGTTTAAGAAGAAATTACTGAGAGTTTGCTTATTTATTGCTGCTCTCTTCTTAATGGCAGTTTTTTTTGTTTTATTAATGCTTTTTTTATATCCATCCGATAAGACGGCTTTATTGATCTCAAAAAAGTTAACAACATTGCTCGAAAGAGATGTTAGAGTGTCAAGTGTCTCAATAAATCCATTTGGAAGGATCGATATAAAGGGAATAGAGATCGGGTTTACAGGAGAGGAGAAGGCTGGAGGCGGCAGATTATTCACCCTGGATAGAGTTGTAGTAAAGTTTTCGCCATTTTCATTGATAAGGCATCATCTCAAGATTAATAATATCGTAATCAGAAATCCTGAACTAAGCCTCATTACTACCCACAAAACGATTGAAGATTCCACTACTGAAAGAGAAGTTCCTGGAGAAGAGAGCAGGGGATTAAGTCTGCCGATTTCTATCGGGCTTTTCAGTCTCGATCTTACCGATTTTTCGTTCAGCATGGATGTGAAAAGCGATTCCAATGAGACCTTTGTTTCAATCAATGGACTGTCACTTTCTATATCTGAACTTTCCATGCCGCGAAGGATTCAGGACTCTGAAATGGTCAGGGGGAGCATGAGGCTCTTTACCCAGAACAGCAATTTCATTCTTAGAGACAGAAGAAGCGAATTCAGGACAGCAGTCGGCCTAGATCTGGAGGCAGTCTGGGGTGAGAATAGGGAGTGGGGAGTAGAGATGGCCTTGGGGATTGGGCCAGAATCTGATTATTCGGCTAAGAATCTTTATCTTGAACTTAAGAGTCATGGGATTGGATATGGCGAGACGATCCAGATAGATACTCTGAGAATAGGTGCAGGAGATGACTTGCTTGTTGCAGGAAGAGGTGAGGCTGGTAGATTGGGAGGTGAAGGCAAATTTAATTTATATTTTGATGGGGAGTATGTAAAGATTTCAGATTTAAAGGAGTCGATATTACCGATATTGCCTTCTGCATGGGCTGAGAGTGTTGAGTCATTAAGATATGATGGAGTGATCAGATTGATTAAAGGAGAAGTAAAGGGTAATTACAAAAGATTCAGATTTAAATATACCTGCAATTTCTTAAAAGGAAGAGCAGATATTGATTCGTCAGGTGTTTTTATTAACGATTTAAATTTTACAGCCGATTGTTCAGGAAGTTTTGAGGATCAAACATTTAAAGAGACTGCTTTTTATGGAATGGTGAGAATAGGCCAGATCGATTTCATGGTTGATGATACGACACAAATTAATATACAAAAACTCTTGCTGAACTTAAATTCATATTTTCACGACTCGTTTGTACCCAATGAGGGGTCACTATTTCTGAAATTTTTTGATATGCGCGGCAGTGATTATAGTACAAGGTTAAAATGGAGTTTCCTGAACAGCAGGGATAAGAGCCTTAGAAATCTCATCCTTAAGGGCTCTGTTGCAGCAGATTCTATATCATTAAACATCCTGCCATTTCTGCCTAAGCGTTTTGGAGGAAGTATAGACCTTTCGATCAATTTAGAAGCAGACGGACTGGATGATTGTGGAATAAACATCGCTCTTAGTTCTCAAGGAATCGAATATCGGCTCAATAAGTGGGAGATCACTCCTCCCATTGATGTAGATTCAGATATTGATTTTAGTCTCGATTCAGATTTGCAGAGGCTATTTGTAAAATCGTTTTCTCTCGATATAGATGATATGGTGAGCTGTAAGCTGTCTGGTGAATTTTTATCTAAATCTGGGAAGTTTAATGTTGGAGTCGAAAATATAACTATTAACAACAAAGGTCTTTTAGGATTTATTCCTTCAGGCATAAGGAGCAGTATTGGAAGTCTGGATCTATGGGGTGAGGATGTAATTACCTTAAAGCTTGGCGGCAAAATCTCTGAGGGCTCTCCAGATATTGAGATGATGGGAAATGTGCTGCTGAGAGATGTGGGTGCAAGTTATCAAAATGAAGAACTTTTCATGGGCAATATAAGCGGCAGAATTGAAATAAGTGGGGATCAAGATTCCTTAAATGGTAGTACAGATGTTGAACTAAATATGGTCAAGATGAATAGACTTAGGTCAAACCCCCTAAATAAAAATCGCCTCATGTTTAAATGGGCGATTAATCGGGAAGGAAGGATTGTTATTGAAGAGGGTGAGCTGTCGGTTGATGATCTTGGAATCGAGGCCGGCTTTAATATTTGTGTAAATGGATCGAGGGGCTTTGCAGATATAGTGGCCGATCTCATTATGAGGATAGAATCAAAAGAGAGTAGAGTGGTCACAGACGATATTTCTTATACAGGAAGCGGTCTGATTAAAATGAAGGGAAGCAGCAGTGGCGGACAGATATGTTTGTCTGGAAATATTTCATTTGACTCTGTTGATGTAGTGAGCAGAAGGGGTCTTGCCATATCCGATTTTACTTGCAGATTGCCAATAAACATAGAGATGAATCTGTCTGCACCTGGTCTTACATCTGCAGATGGATCAAAATCTTGGCACTTGCTTGACTATGAGTCGAACAGGGAGATATACCGCTCTTTCTATCCGCAATTGGGTAATATCAAGATAGGTGAGATAGAGTATGATAAGTACAGGATTAAGAATATTGAACTCGATCTGGATATCGGAAATGGAATGATTCAGATACCAAGATTTACTCTTGATTTGCTGGGCGGAAACCTGGGAGGGGCAGTAATCGTAAGGATAGGCAAAGACAATATAAAAGATATTTCTTATGAATTGTCTGCCCAGGCATCCAGAATAAACTCTGCGGTGCTTTCGAATTTTTCTATTAAGGATCCAGAAGAGGCGGAGCTTGATGCAACAATGTTCTTAAAAGGAAGGGGAATAAATTTTGCTGAAGAGGTCGACTTAGATGGATATTTCCATATTACAAAGATCGGTTCCGATTTTGCCGAAATAGTACTGAGGAGTTTGGACCCTGACGGTTCAGACCGTTCGATAGGGTTGACAAGAAAGTTGATCAGAATGGGATGGAAGCCGACGCTGTTTTCTTTTGATATTCATCATGGATATGTGTATCCTTCACTATCCTTGAGCCAGCCGTGGTTTTCACCAGTAAGAATACCAGGAAAGTTAGAATATGGGAGGCTTCCACTCGAATTTTTTATAAAATTTAAATAAGCATGAGGAGGGCAACATGAACCATATTTTTTATGTAGTATTGATACTCGTTATTTTTATTGCAGGATGTAGCATACATGCACCAGAGGTAAGAATAACAGGTGAGAAGACAGCACTAGAAAAAGAGGTGATTGGCACATATGACCAGATGGAAGAGGATATGTGGATGATAGCCTCTACAAGATCAGAGAAGGGAGAGAGCAGTGTAAAGCTTTCTCCAGAAAAAGAGAAAGTGCTTGAGGCTCTTCAAGAACAGAAGTTCAACAAAGATGATATCGATGAATTCAAGATTAAGGGATATGTTGGAGAAGACAATCAGGGATTCCTACAGATCAGACCTTCGCGTGCGCTTCAGCAGGATTCAGAATTGATGGAACTTGTAAAAGAAATCATTCAGGAAGAGAATAGAGACAGAAAAATAATAATGGATAGAGTAATTGAACTTAAGAGTTCTCTAAAGGAGTCGGACAGGAGGCAGATCTATTCAGTCTTTGCAAAGATGAATCATGAGAATTCACCGAAGGGCACATGGATACAGAAAGAGGATGGAACCTGGATAAAGAAGTAATATGTTTAAGATATTTAAATACATATTACTGCTGATAGCGATTCCATTTTCTGTAAAGGCAGGAGACGGGGATTTATTAAAAATATCGCAGGTTACTACTCATCCTTCTGTCGATTTTTCCCCATCTATATCCCCTGATGGACGGTGGCTCGCATTCACATCGGACAGGGAAGGAAATCTCGATATCTGGGTAAAGAGGCTGCCCAGAGGTGATGTCTTTCGGATTACCAGACACTATGCGGAGGACAGATCTCCTGTATGGTTGCCTGATGGTAGAAGAATTGCCTTTGTTTCAAAGCGAAGGGATGCCAAGGGTGATATATGGCTCGTCTCACTTAAGGTGGGAACAACTGCGACAGTAAGGGGAAGACCAATACAGCTCACAAATCATCTTGGAATGGACGCATCTCCAACTTTTTCTCCAGATGGCAAGAAGATGGTCTATGTCTCAGACAGAGGAGGAAGGTCCGATCTATGGATAATGGATATTGAGTCGGGAAGGTCTTACAAACTGACAGATTCTGGAGCATTGTGGCCCTGCTGGTCACCTATCAGAGATGAGATACTCTATACATCTTATCGATATGACAGGGGTGGAGATATTTTCTTGATGCGGCTGGAAGGGCTGGAGCCTGTAGATGTTTTACAGATAACAGAAGGCAGATTTATCGACAGCAAACCAGCATGGTCTCCGGACGGGAATTCGATAGTATTCTTAAGAAAGAGCATAGATACAGATGGCGATGGTATGTTGACCCCAATGGACAAAAGCTCCTTGTGGCAGTTAGATCTTCGATTTAGCAGCTTGGATTCAAATAGTACTGCTACAAACATTATAGAGATAACAACCGATATTTATAACGATGACTATCCCTCATGGGGCACAAAAGAGAGAATTTTCTTTGCCTCTGATAGAGGTGGAGGATTGGATATTTGGACAATTCCAGCAGGTGGTTTATTTCCAAGAGCAGAATCTGCAGACGATCAGTATCAGAAGGCACTCCAGTATTCAATTGTAGCAGAAAGTGATGTTGAACTTCACCAGAGTGTGCTGGGATACAATCGCGTGATCGACTACTTTCCTCTCGATTCTTTGTTGTGTGCAAAGGCCTTTATCCAGACAGGAGAGATATTTCTTACACTTGGCGATTCATCAAAGGCGTGTGAATTATTCAGACTCGTTGAGCAGAGATATTCTGGCAGAAGAAGGGAGGCTGCAACAGCAGGATTGAGGATAGCAGCATCAGCTCCTTTAAAACCAGAGGAGCGAATTGAAAAATGCATGAGAGTGATCGAGAACTATCCTGAACAGAAGCAGGTGATTGCAGAGGCATGGATTGTTTTAGGAGACATATACAAAGAGATTGGGGAAGAGGCTAAGAGCATTTTTGCATACAGCCAGACTATTGGATATTTTCCTGAAGAGAAGAATATGTGTGCTCAGGCAAGGCTAAGGATAGGCGATCTTTTTAATTCTCAGGGGCAGAGAGAGACTGCTACACAGAGCTATCTGAGCGTACTTCGGGAGTATGGCAGGGTTCCACTGTGGAGAAAAAGGGCAGGGAAACGCCTTCTTGATCAGATAACGGGTTCACCGGAGGAGAGGATAAAGGGCTATCAAAAGTTGATACAGGAGGCAGGAGATTTTCCCTCTCTTATAGCAGAGGCACAGCTGTCGATCGGTAGAACACTTTCAGAAATGGGAAAATTGGAACAGGCGGTCAGAGAGTTTCAGATGGTTGAGAAAATTGTTCCATCTCTTTTGTGGGCAAAGGCAGAATCGAAAATCATGCAGGCAGATGTTTATGCTGCAATGGGAGAGGAGCTTAAGTCGATTATTCTCCTTGAAGAGGTAATGGATAGATACGGCTCTCTTGAAGGGGGCAGGTATGGCCAGACAGCAAGGGAAAGACTTTTTAAACTGTTCCTTGAGTCTGCAGAACGTTTAAAGGATTTGAATGACATTTCACTATCTCTTTCCAGATATAGAAAGGCGTTAAAAATTAAACCGTTTGATATCAGGGCTCACAGAGGGCTGGTAGAGACGATGTACAGGAGTGGAAAGATAGATCGGCTTTTGCTGGAGTATGACAGAAAACTGCATGAAAATCCAAGAAACACAGTTCTCTTGTATGCAAAGGGACTCGCCCTTTCATATAAAGGGGAAAGTGAGTCAAAGATTCTTGCTAAATCGAATGAATATTTACAGAGGGCTCTTGCAGAGGACTACAGGCTTATTTATCCATATAGAACATTGAGTTTTAATTATGAACTAATGGAAAAACTCGCAGAGAAGAAATCTAAAATGAAGCACACGACCCTGTACAGGATCGGGCATACTGTGATTTCACCTGTGAGATGGTTAATAGGTCTTTTACCATTCGTTGGTGGGGAAGAGAAACCGCACCGTTACTATGAAAAGGCAATTCAGGCACTGACCACTGCGGTTGAGCTGAACGATGAAAATAAAGATCCTAAGATGGAGGCACTTTTACTGCAGAATCTTGCCAATAATTTTTATAATCTCGGAGAATATGGATATAAGAAGGCGTTCAAATACTATCTCAAGAGATTAGAGTTTGATACAACCTTCAGCCAGCCTCTGGAGAAATCGCTCTTTTTTGAAAGGGCAGGTCACTGTGGAGTTGTGATAGATGAACCTGAAATTGCTATTGGTTTTTTAAAACGTGCAGTAAAGATTTACAATGATCTGGGACGGGAGTATGATGCAACGAGAAATCTGAGGATGCTTGCATTTATATATCACCTTTCTGGGAATTATGAGAATGCGATCGACGTCTATATGCGGATAGTTTCCCTGGATAAGAGGGCGGGCAGATGGAGAGAGGTAGAGAGGGACTACAGAAACATTTCTTATAACTTCTATCTTCTAAACGAACCAGCCGATGCATTGGAATATGGTCTGAAGGCCGAGAAGATTCTGAAGCGGTGGAAGATTCCCATGAAGTCTCAAAAAGGGAGTTCGCTTCGAATAGAAATACTGGGTTTTTCGATACCCATATGGAGAATGGAGGGAATCGGTGGGGCGCTATCAGAGGGTCTGACCCTT
Source organism: uncultured bacterium (assembly GCA_964651045.1). GTDB lineage: Bacteria > Zhuqueibacterota > QNDG01 > QNDG01 > DSAB01 > CAZYVD01. The sequence continues at coordinate 81,025 of CAZYVD010000003.1, read as the reverse complement.
GCAGATGAGGCAGCCCTGCTCTGGGCTCTTTTAAGCAAGAGTCATGAATCTTTGAAGGAATATCTCAGGGCCATCGATTATGAGATGAAGAGACTGGAGATATTTAAGAAGAGAAAGGAGAGGCTGGCACAGAGAATATGTTACAACCGTCTCGGTATGCTTTTCTATAAGATGGGGGACTTTGAGAATTCGTGGAAGTATTTTTATCTCTCATGGGATGAAAATCGAAAGAGAAAGGAGACGAGAGGGGAGAGGATTAATAGTATCAACCTGGCAAATGTTGCCTTGGCAGAGAGTTCAGTATCTGGAATGAGTGAAAAGATTGAAATGGCAATTAAGATTTTAGAAAAAGATATTGAAGATGGAAAAGTAAAGAACGCAAGAGAGAGAATAATAGTCTTTAACATGCTTGGAAGCCTTTGGATGAAAGGTGCAGGGGATAGGGGTGAGGTTGAGGGAGATTTAAGGGGCGAAATAAGTGGTGAGCTTGAAAGGCTTGAGAGCCTAAAGAATGCAGAATACTATTTTGGAAGGGGTCTTGAGATTGCAACCAGGGAGAGGTATCCGCGTGAGAGGGCGATCTTGCTAAAGAATCTTGGGGAACTTGCATGGAGGGCAGGTGATTATAGGAGGGGTATTGCCTGTTTGGAGGAGAGCATCAATATCTTAAAACAGACAGGAGACGAGAACCTACTTTGGCGGGTTATGTATGGAATGGCGAACATGGTCCAGAAGCTGCAGGAGAGAGATTCTCTTTTTGTTGAGAAAGATCCCATCTACTACTACACCAAGGCAATAAATATGCTTGAGGCAACCACAATTGATGAGCAGAGCAGTGATGAGTATCTATCTGACAGTGAGGAGAAGTGGAATCTGTTTGTAGATGCGGCCTTTGCCATGTTGGAGAGAGGCAGGATTGAGGAATCGCTGGAAACGATTGAGAGAGGAAGAGAGAAACAGATCGCAGATATTATTGTCAAGTATCCTTTAGAGTTTAAACTCGAGCGGCACAAGATAGCATGGGGAAATATGAGATTTCTCCGTTCCAGGTTGAACAGATTGAGGAGAGATCTGGCATGCAGAGACTCCACAGGTAAGGATTTGTCATATATTAATGAAATAAAGAGACAGATAGATGATTTTGAAAAAGAGTACAGGAATCGGCTGAAAGAGTTGAGAAGTGAAGATGAGGTGCTGGCATATCTGTGTGGTGCAGAACCTGTCGATCTTAAAAAAATAATGAAGATATTGCCGGATAATTGTGTTGCAGTGTCCTATTTGCTGGGTTCAAAGGAAGGTGCAGCATGGATTATCAGGCCCGACACAATAGAGGTTGTATTTCTCGATGCTGATGCACACTCCATTTCCAGAGAAGTGGACGAGCTTGTGTTTAAAATAAAAAACGACACGCTCATCAGCCAGGTGAGCGTAAGGCTTTATGAGAGAATTTTAAGGCCGCTTGTGCCATTAATAGGTAATAAGGATCTTGTTATCATAATACCTGATGGGATTTTATGGAATGTTCCCTTTGGTCTTCTTTCTGATGGGAATAAATATTTTCAGGATAGCCATGAGATTGTTTATGTACCGAGCCTGTCTCTCTACAGACTGGCTTTTAAAAGACGGAGGGTCAATCAGGAAAATGGACTGGTTGTTGGAAGGAGGAGTGATAGCGGTCCTTATAAAGGAATGATGCAGTTGACTTCAAAGATGAGGTTTGTTGAGAAGACGTTGGTAAACGATAACATGTTTAAAGAGACTCTTATGTCGGCAGATGTGATTCATCTTGAGGGCAGGCTTGAGTATGACAACACAAGACCATTGAAATCAACCATTCATTTATCTTCCAGAGGTGGCAGAATTGTTGCCCATGATGTTTTTTCAATGGATATAAGGGCAAGTCTCTTATCACTTTTTTCAGGAGATTATCATATTCATAAAGATGTTCCCTTTTTCCATGGATTTCTTTATGCGGGAGTGCCCACAATCATTGTCAGCCAGTGGCCTGTAAAGGGTGAGCAAAGAGATCTTTTTTTGAGATACTTTTATGGATACTTGGGTCATATGAGTGCATCAAGGGCCGTGAAGATGGCAAAGATAAGGGTCAGGGAGAGATTTCCAGCAGCTGTAGCATGGGCAGGATTCCGTTTGATTGGTTATACAGGTATGGAGCCTGATGATAAGATCAGGTTTGCAAGAGAGAATCTAATGAGCGTTATTAAAAATGGATTTGGTTATGAAAAGGAGCAAGAGTATAAAGAAGCCATAAAATTTTATCAGCAGGCACTGGATTTAGCACTGGCAATGGATGATTCTGTAATGATCAGGAGGATACGCTATCTTATTCTTAGGGCGAGTAAAAATGGGGGATTGTGGTCAGATGCAATTCCAAACCAGAAGGTCTTGCTTCTGCAGGCAAGGCAGAGGGGTGATTATAAAGAGATAATGATGAATCTTAACAATCTTGTTACACTATATTTTAAAAACAATGATTATGACAGTGCTGCAGTGGCCGAACTAGAAATAATAAGTTTGATATCAAAACAGAAGAATCTTAGAGAGGTTGCTCTTCATTATGAGCAGCTTGCATTTATTTTTGAGGCAGCAAGAAGATACGATGATGCCATTGAATCGATCCAGAAGGCACTTGATATATACATTGAAAATAGTGATAGTTTAGGCATGGGAAGGGCACTAATAAGGAGGGGAAGATTTGAGTTGGAAAAAGATAGGTATTGGGAGGCGAGGAGGGATCTTTTGCATGGAATTTCAGTTTTGAAATCATTTTCAGACCTGATGAGAAGAGAAAGAATAGAGATGGCTGCAGGTTATCAACTTCTTGGCGTGGCCTGTGAAAAGCTTACAAAATATATTGACGCATTGAAATACCAGCAGAAGAGCAGTGAAATCTACAACGAGCTTAATATGAGAGAGCATATTGCACAAACGTTACAGCACAGTGCAAATGTTTACTGTAAGATTGGCGATTACAGAAATGCCCTATCATATCAGAAAAAGGCAATAGAGGTTTTCAGACAGATGGATAACAAAAAGATGCTGGCAGTTGCAAAGAGTACAATGGGATTGATTTATCTTGGACTCGGAGATTTTACAAAGGCAGCCAGATTTGAGGATCAGGCTCTGGACATAGCAGAAGAAAATCAATTCATGGAGGATCAGGCGACAGTACTGAAGAACATGGGGCTTGTGGCCATTCAGCAGAAGGATTTTATTAAGGCCTATGAGGCATTCAGGAGAGCAGGAGTTATTGATTCGACACTCGGTTTCAGGAGGGGCCTAGCATACGATTGCAGAAACATGGGAGATCTTCTCGTACGCATGGATCGGGCAGAAGAGGGGATAAATTTTCTTAAGAGGGGGCTGTCCCTTTCCAGAATGATAGATGATAAGCGAAATGAAATCTATTCTCTCTACAGCCTTGGCAGCGTAAATGTTTTGGCAGGAAACAAAAAGGAGGCACTCAGGTATCTCGATAGCGCAAGAGTAGAGGCTGAGAGGTATATTGTGCCTGAGATAAAATGGAGGATTCACAAACAACTTGGCGGCCTGTTATCAAAGATGAGAAGGGATGAACAGGCAATGTCAGAGTATCGTGCAGCAGTCGATATAGTAGAGAAGATGCGTGGAGAGCTCAAGGTAGAGGCATTCAAACAGGGATTTCTGGATGACAAGATGGATCTCTATATTGATGTGATAAGATATCTGGATCGACGCAATATGGTTGCAGAAGCATTCAATTTTGTTGAGAGGGCCAGGTCGCGAAATTTCATTGATCTACTTGCTAATAAGAGCATAGTTTTAGCCAGGGCGCAGGATGAGATGCTGGATAAAGAGAGGAGGATAAGACTCGAAATTAGGGAGATTCAGGATCGACTGAACTTGTTGTATAGAAGTGGAGAGAGCAGTAAAAGCAAGACAGATATGATTGCTGCCCTTGAAGATACACTGCAAGAGAGGAGGAGAGTCTACGAGCAGCTGCTCATCTCGATTCAGGAGAGGAATCCAGAGCTTGCCTCTTTTATTGATGTTCGACCTTATAGAGAAGAGAGAATCAAGGCAATGATTCCAGATTCGACCCTGCTTGTTGAGTACTTTTTAACAAATGAGTCGATCTTTTGCTGGGAACTCTGGCGTGACGGGATAGAGTTAAACAGGATCGATGCTTCCATGGACGAGATTCGGGATATGGTAATAAGATTTAGAGAGAACATTGAGGCACATCTTACTTCAGATGTAGAGAGTAAGATGCTCTACAAAATTTTAATCAAACCCCTGGAGAAACGTTTTAGCTCTAAAAGCCACGTTGTCTTTATTCCACACAATATACTGCATTATCTTCCATTTTCTGCTTTAAAGGATGAAAATGGAAAGTATTTATTAGAAAAGGTTTCGATCTCTCTGTCACCGAGTGCAACTGTTCTTGGCTATTGTCTGGAAAAGGGGGATAAGAAACACTCCTCACCAGATAAGTGGCGTGTGGTTGCTTTCAGCAACCCTGACCTTGGAAGCAGCATTTATGATCTTCCATTTGCAGAGAAGGAGGTTAGAACGCTGAGGCGAACATTTAAAAATGTATCTGCATTTTTCAGGAAAGATGCAAGTGAAAATGCTGTAAGAAAAAATGTCGCAGGATATGATGTGATCCATTTTGCATGTCATGCAACCTATGAGCCCGAGGCACCGCTGTTTTCCGCCTTGCTCCTGTCTAAGGAGGGGGATTATGACGGTCGACTGGAGGCACATGAAATCTTTGGTCTGAAATTGGACTGTTCTCTTGTGATGCTGAGTGGGTGCGAAACAGGATTGGCAAGAGTTACAAAGGGGGATGAGGTTATAGGACTGGCGAGAAGTTTCATTTTTGCAGGAACACCATCTATTGTTACGAGTCTGTGGAAGGTTGATGATCTTGCCACAGCAGTAATGGTAAAGAGGTTTTATAGGTATCTCAGAAGAGGGTATTCGCGTTCAGAGGCTCTCAGGATGGCTCAGCTTGTGGTCATGAGGAGTGTGGACAGCCATCCTGCTGCATGGGCCGCATTCTGTTTAACAGGTGATTTTAGATGAATTAATATGGAGGAAGCAATATGAAGGTTGTAGGTTTTAATGGCAGTGCAAGGAGGGACGGTAATACAAAACTGCTCATAGAGATAGTAATGAAAGAGCTGGAGAAGGAGGGGATCAAGACAGAGATTGTCCAGATGGCAGGTGAGGATATTAGGGGATGCAGAGCATGCTATCAGTGTCGAGTAAACAAGAACAGGAGGTGTTCAATAGAGGAGGATGCAGTCAATGATTATATTGAAAAGATGATCGAGGCAGATGGAATAGTTCTTGGCTCCCCAACATATTTTACAGATGTAACTGCCGAAATGAAGGCTCTGATAGACAGGGCCGGTTTTGTTGCGCGTGGTAACGACCATATGTTTAAGGGTAAGGTAGGGGCTGCAGTAGTTGCTGTCAGGAGAGCAGGTTCATTACATGTTTTTGACACAATCAACCATTTTTTCCTCATAAGCCAGATGATTGTGCCTGGATCGACATACTGGAATCTTGGAATTGGAGGAAAGGCGGGTGATGTGCAGTCAGACGATGAGGGAATTGAAACCATGAGAGTGCTTGGCCAGAATATGGCATGGCTGTTAAAGAGGATTAAAAGATGAGAGGTGATGGGAAAAAGAGCGGGGGAGACAGGATTTTTAGAGTTATCTGGGAAGACTTCCATAAAAGCGAAATCAGGAGTAAGATCCTGCAGGAGTTGAATGAGATATATGAATTTTACCTCGACCGAGCTACAAAAGAAAAGCTTGAATCAATGGGGCGTATCAAGAGGTGGTTCGCGAGGAATCTATTTATTTTAAAGAGTCTAATTTTGAAACTTTCACCTGCAAGAAGGGTGCTGCTTGTCATTAGTTTAATCTTCGTACTGGGCGGTTTTCGAATATCACACAATAGTTACTCCTTAGAATTTAAGGTTGTTGGTTATATTATTTTGCTTTTAATATTGACTCTGGAGCTGAAGGATAAGCTGCTTGCAAAGTATGAACTCGAGGCTGGCAGGGTTGTGCAGAATGCCTTGATTCCGCAGAGTTGTCCTGAATTGAGTGGATGGGAGATATGGCTTTTTAATAGACCTGCAAATGAAGTTGGTGGAGATCTGGTGGATTATATTGCAGAGGATGATGGAAGGCTCTGTCTCATTCTTGCAGATGTTGCTGGCAAGGGGCTGGGTGCGGCATTGTTTATGGCAAAACTTCAGGCCACTGTTCGTGCGATAGCTCCAGGATTGAAGTCTCTAAGCAGGCTTGGCCAGAAGCTAAACGAGATATTTTGTCGTGACGGCATGCCTACAAGGTTTATATCATTTATATGCATTGAGATATTAAGGGATTCTGATAATCTGAGAATATTAAATGCCGGACACATACCGCCTGTTGTGTTGGATGAGGGAGAAATAGAGTTTCTTGATAAGGGCGGACCTGCACTTGGACTAATTCCAGGCTCTTCATTTTTTGAGCAGAGGATAAGGGTAAAGGAGGGAGGAATGATTCTTGTTTATTCGGATGGTTTGACAGAGGCAAGGGATGCGAATGGAAAATTATTTGGTGAGGAGAGACTATTTAAAGTTTTCTCAAAGATGAACACTTTATCGGCAATAGAGGCCGGAGAAAGCCTTGTTTCAGAGGTAGAAAAACATCGGGGAGATGCTGCCCAGAGCGATGATCTCTCAATGATTTTGCTGAAAAGGAGTTGCAGAATATCTCTAAAATAGCTATACTATAAGATAAATTTAAACATTTTATTGGAGGAGTAGTCATGAAACATCTATCAAGATTTGTTATTGTTTTGCTGCTTTTTATATCTGTAGCAGAGGGGGCAAAAGATAGTGGAAAGGGGGAAATATCATCAAACATTTTTTCAGGATTAAGGTTTCGTTCTATTGGTCCGGCATTTGCTTCTGGAAGGATTTCGGATTTTGCAGTAAATCCGGATAATCCAAGTGAGTATTATGTTGGAGTGGCCTCTGGCAACATATGGAAAACAGAGAACAGGGGCACAACTTTCAGGCCGGTATTTGAGAATTATGGATCGTATGCTATTGGATGCCTTGCAATGGATCCAAACAATCACCATGTTGTATGGGCAGGTACTGGAGAGAACAACAGTCAGAGGGCACTCGGATACGGAGACGGTGTATATAAGACCACAAATGGTGGAAGGACATGGAAGAACATGGGGTTGAAAAACAGCCGCCAGATCGGAAAGATTTTAATAGATCCACGAAATTCAGACGTGGTCTATGTTGCTGCAGAGGGTTCTGTATGGGGGCCTGGTGGTGAAAGAGGGCTGTACAAGACGACAGATGGTGGCAGGACATGGACAGCAGTATTGACAATAAGTGAGAATACAGGTGTGTCTGATATTGTGATGGATCCCAGAGATCCCGATGTGATCTATGCTGCCTCTCATCAACGAAGAAGACACGTATTTACAAAGATAGATGGAGGGCCGGAGACTGCAATTTATAAGACAACCGATGGAGGAAAGAGTTGGGAGAAATTAAAATCGGGTCTTCCGCATTGTGATATGGGTGCAATCGGGCTTGCAATATCGCCAGTCAATCCCGACTATATTTATGCAGTTATCGAGGCACAGAGAGGTGCGGGCGGTTTCTTCAGGTCGACCGACAGGGGTGCTACATGGAGGAAGATGAGTTCACAGGTTTCTACAAGCCCTCAGTACTATAATGAAATTTTTTGTGATCCTGTGGATGTAGACAAGGTCTATTCAATGGATACGATCGGAAAGGTCAGTGAGGATGGAGGGAAAACTTGGAGACCGATTGGTAATAACAAACGTCATGTAGATGACCATGCCCTGTGGGTAGATCCGGATGATACCAGACATCTATTAATTGGCTGCGATGGTGGTATATATGAGACCTATGATGAAGGAAAGAGCTGGAGGCACATCTCAAATCTACCTGTTATCCAGTTCTATAGAGTTACCGTGGATAACACTCTTCCATTTTACTATGTCTATGGCGGCACCCAGGACAACAACAGTATGGGTGGACCTTCGAGAACGATATGTTCGCAGGGAATCCTGAACTCAGACTGGTTTGTTACATGTGGAGGGGATGGATTCTGGTCTGCTGTTGATCCTGCTGAACCAAACATAGTTTATTCAGAATCTCAATATGGTGGAATGGTGCGGTATGATCGAAGGAGTGGTGAATCTATAAACATTAAACCACAACCAAGAAAGGGAGAATATACATACCGCTGGAACTGGGATACACCACTCTTTGTGAGTCCCCATTCAAATACAAGATTGTACTGTGCAGCAAACAAGGTATTCAGGAGCGAGGACAGAGGAAACTCATGGGTTGTTATCAGTGATGACCTTACACGTCAGATAGATCGAAACAAGCTTCCTGTTATGGGAAGAGTATGGAGCATAGATGCTGTTGCAAAGAATGCATCTACATCGCTCTATGGAACTATTGTGTCGCTGGCAGAATCGAGACTACAGGAGAATCTGATTTATGCTGGAACGGATGACGGTCTGATACAGGTTACAGAGGATGCAAAAACATGGACAAAGATAGAGAAGTTCCCAGGAGTGCCTGAGTTGACATATGTAAGCGATATCTGCCCATCAAAACATGATGCTAATGTAGTGTTTGCAACCTTTAACAATCATAAGAGGGATGATTTTAAACCATATGTTCTAAAGAGTACGGACAAGGGCAGGACGTGGAAATCTATTTCCAACAATCTGCCTGAGAATTGTCCCGTTCATTCTATTGAGCAGGATTTTGTTAATCCAGATCTTCTTTTTCTTGGCACAGAATTTGGGTTATTCTTCTCAATTGATGGAGGAGACAGATGGATTAAGCTGAAGTCTGGACTTCCAACGATTTCTGTTAAGGACATCGCCATTCAAGAAAGGGAGAGCGATCTTGTGCTGGCAACATTTGGTCGAGGTTTCTATATTCTAGATGATTATTCACCGTTAAGATATTTTAATAGCGATTTATATAAAAAGGATGCTTATCTTTTTCCGATCAAGGATGCACTTCTCTTTGTCCCCAGTTCTGGCAAGTATGGTCAGGGATCAACACTCTATGCTGCCAAGAATCCGCCAGTGGGGGCGGTGTTTACATACTATTTGAAGAAAACCCCGAAGACTCTCAGAGAGAAGAGAAAGGAGAAGGAGAGAAGATTGAGAAAAGAGGGCAAACCCATTCCCTATCCAACATGGGATCAGCTTAGAAAGGAGGAGAATGAGGAGAAGCCGTATCTGTTGTTTACAATCTTTGATGATGAGGGTAATATTGTTCGCAAGGTAACAACATCACCGAAGAAGGGGATTAACAGGGTTGTATGGGACTTCCGTACCGAGGCCACAAGGCCAGTGAGACTTGGCACTAAGTTTAATCCTGTTGGAGGGGGAGGTGGTGGTTATCTTGTCAGACCTGGCCAGTATAAGGTTTCGATGTCTATCAGTGTCAATGGAGAGATTACAGAACTTATCGGGCCAACATCATTCAAAGTAGTTTCGCTCAATAACACAACACTTCCAGCAAAAGATCGCAAAGAGCTTGAAGATTTTCTGAAAAACGCTGGAGAGCTCTACAGGGTAGTTCAGGGATGTATCAATGAGGCAGGTGAGCTTTCACAAAGACTCGAAGCAATCAAACAGGCGATACACAGAACACCAACGGCTCCTGGTGAGTTAATGGAGAGGGTAAGGAAAATGGAGCAGAGGCTGCAGAAACTCATGCTTGTACTCAATGGTGATCCAATAATAAGGAGATATAATGAAAATCCACCCACATCGATATCAAACAGATTGAGAATTCTTACTCGCACTCATTTTCGATCCACAGCACCGATTACAAAGAATGAAAGAGAAGCATATAGAATAATAAAAGAAGAGTTCACACCATGCTATGAGGCGTTAAAAGAGCTTGTCATGAGCGAACTGCCTGAGCTGGAAAGGGCCATGGAGCAGGCACATGTTCCATGGACTCCAGGCCGTCTTCCAGACTGGAAGTAGAAGTACAATTTAATCGCTTCTGGATTATTAATTGCGGGGCTGTGAGGAATGCACAGCCCCGTTTTATATTAAATGAGAAACAGGACATCTGTATCTTTCCCTAAAAGATTACGTGTTGTGTTTGTCCTATTCACTTTTCACTACATCAGTATATTGACCGCAATAAGCATCAATAGGGTTTAAGATTTATTTACGGTTAAACTTTGATCTAAAATTAAAAAGAAAAAATGTGTTCAAATCAATGAAAATCGCAATAATTTGTTGATTTAAATATAGAAAAAATTTATATTTTTATGATTGATTGTTATTATTAATAAAGGTTTTTATTATGAGTAGAGTATTAATCATATTTATCATACTCACTATTCCGTTCAGGGTTTTTTCTCAGGTAATATTGACAGAGGTGATGTTTGATCCAGCAACTTCAGACAAAACAGATGAATTTGTGGAAATTTTTAACCTCAGCGGCAGGGATACTATCGATCTAACTGGATGGAGGGTTGGAGATGGTACGGGAGATGATTTTATAATTGATGCTGGAGAGGGATTGAAACTTCTTCCCGGACAGTATTGCGTGATACTGGATGGTGATTATATGAATCTTTCAAATACATATGATAATCTAATACCTGAGAGTGCCTTAGTTGTCAAGATCGATGGCACGACAATCGGAAGTGGAGGTCTGTCAAATTCAAGATCTGAGGTCGTGACATTATATAATGATTCTGGTATTGTTGTAGCCAGTTATGCATATTCTACAGGTAATATATCTGGACATTCGGATGAGAAAATAAATTTGTTTGCTGGAGATGAACCAGAGAACTGGGGCGACAGCAGGGTGATGTATGGTACTCCGGGGTTTTGCAATAGTATTGCAGTATTGAAGCACGATCTTATGATCTCGAGTATGTGGATCGATCCATCAAGGCCCAGAAGGGGGGATGAGGTTGTAATATCGGGCGAGATTATAAATTGTGGATCAGATCAGGCAGAGAATTTTTCAATAGCATTTTTTCGGGATATCGATGAAGATTCATGTATGGATGATGGAGAGGAAATAGAGAGTTTGTATATGGATTATTTATCCAGTGGAGACTCTCTAATAGTAGATGTTCACTGGCAGGTGCAGAGTTCTGGAGTTCAGATTATTGGAATTGTTGTTAATTTTGAAGATGATATGCGTCCGGAAAACAATCTATTGTTAGAGCAGATCTGTGTTGGATTTAAAAAGATGGCAGTCGTTATAAATGAAATAATGTATGATCCGCTCGAGGATGAACCAGAATGGATCGAGATTTACAATACAGGCGTAGATGATATTAATATTTCGGGCTGGGCAATAAGTGACAGCGATACTGCTGATAAGAGGTTTTTCATTGATACAAAGTTAAAAATACCTCATGGTGGGTATGCAGTAATATCTGAAGATTCATCAATACTGGATCGTTTCCCATATCTGAAAAATTCCCTCTATGTATTGAATGGATTCCCAAATCTAAGAGACAGTGAAGATTGGGTGGTGCTTTATGATCCTGCAGAATGGGTAATAGACAGGGTTGAGTATCGTAATAGCTGGGGAGGTGGAGATGGATTTTCTCTGGAGAGGATAAATCCGTTGTTGTCATCTTCTGACAGCTCTAATTGGGGATCTTCTGTGTCTGTTGAAGGCTCTACACCAGGTGCTGAAAATACTATTTTCACATCTGTTGTTGCAAAGAAGGCTACTATCTATGCATCTCCAAATCCATTTTCACCTGATGACGACGGCCATGATGATGTAACAATAATATCATATAACTTGCCCATGAAGACATCAATGGTAAATCTGCTGATTTTTGACATTCGTGGAAGGCATATTAGAGGTCTCATGAGCGCATCTCCCTCTGGTTCTAAGGGTTCTGTGATCTGGGATGGTAGAGACGATGAGGGGAGGCAGGTGCCAATGGGAATTTATTTGATTTTTATTGAAGGATTAAACAGCATGGGTGGGGTTGTGGTTTCTGCAAAGACGACTGTTGTTGTTGCTGGAAAATTGTAATATTGAAAGTATGGGAAAATTAGAATGATTAATAATTATCCACATCTTTTGCACATTCGGGTTGTACAAAATATTTGTTGAATGATAATAAAGATTGGTTAATCAATACATATTTGTATATTAATATTGATAATACATTGGCTTTATATTAATATAAATTCTTGTAATAATAAGAATATTAAGCATTTATGCTGTTATGTAATAACTTGATAAGATCGATATTTTTATATGGTAGAAGCTTTCGATTTATATGAAATTTAATTAATTGGGAGGAATTGTGCAGATCAGAAAGTTATCCACATTATTTTCACAGAAAAATGAACGAAAACTAATATAAAAAACTTGCGTTAATGGAAGAAATTTAATATATTAAAAAAACTAAAAAATTGAGAGAGGAGGTATCAATCAATCTATGCCAGCAGTCAAGGTACGGGAGAACGAGACTTTTGAGAGAGCTTTGAAGAGATTTAAAAAACAGTGTGAAAAGGCTGGACTCATATCAGACATTAAAAAACATCAGCATTATGAAAAACCTAGTGAGAAGAGAAAGAGAAAGGCAGCTGCTGCGAGACGAAAACAGAGAAAGTTGCAGAAGATATTGGGAGAATAGTGTTCATCTACAAATGAGTTAGCAATGAATATTCAGGAAAAAATTGTACAGGACATGAAAATTTCAATGAAATCTGGAGACAGGCTCGTTGTAGATACATTGAGGATGGTTCGCGCAGCTATAAAGAATTGTTCTATTGAAAAGGGTAGAGAGTTATCTAATGAGGAAGTAATTGATGTACTTTCAAATGAGGTGAAGAAGCGTAAAGATTCTATTGATCTTTATCAAAAAGGGAATCGTGAGGATCTGGTTGTAAAAGAGAAAAGGGAGATTGAAATCATATCTTCCTATCTTCCTGAACCCTTGAGCAGTGAAGAGTTGGAGAAGATTGTTGAAGATACGATTTCAGAGACCGGTGCTCAGAGTCTAAAGGATATGGGAAAGGTTATGGGAGTAGTAATGGGTCGTGTGAGGGGACGTGCAGAGGGAAGAACCGTTCAGGAGGTTGTAAAGAGAATGTTGAGCTGAGATATATAGATTGAACCTGAATTGTAAGTCCTGTGCTTTTGCTAGCGCAGGACTTTTATTTTAGAGAGGGATAATAGAAGTACCTAATCGTCTTCAAATGAGACATCAAAGTGGAAATCAGCTTTCCATCCTAATCTATATCGTTTTGGGACAAACATATGCTTATCTTCTACCTCTTGAAAGTGTTCCAATGATTTCCATAGCTGTCTTTATAACCCCTCAACTTTTCAACATCGCCTAATTTTTAAATCTATTTTCATTCTTCGGTTTTGGCTACTACTTTTGTTGTTTGAAGATCATTTTTAATATTTTCTCACTCTGATCTAAGGCCGAAAATTCTCCATTATTTGATGTAATAAACATGATCACTTTTTTATCAGGAAATATATACATGTCGTTTTGAATGTAAGGATTGCCCCCATTGTGTGTTATGACATCGATTTTACTGTCCAATTTCATTCTTACCGATCCATAAGAATAGTAACTCTTGGCTCCTGGACCTTCGGGTACATAAGGGGTTAAATAGTTTTTCTTTTCTTCTTCTGTAAAAAGATGGGGTCCCAATATTGCTCTGCCCCACTTACACATATCATCGATTGTTGAAAGTATTCCTCCATTACATTTAAGATTCCAGCCAGGGCCGTCTTTTCCCCAGAGAAGATTGGTTGGCCTTCCCCATTTTCTACTACCCATGTAACCTATGACAATGTCATCCTCGTTCCAATCTGGTATCACATAGCCTGTATTTTTCATGCCTGCAGGAAGAAACAGGTTCTCCCGAAGGAATGATTCATAACTTTCGCCTGTCACAATTTCTATGATTGCACCAAGCAGGCTGTAGCCAACATTTGAGTAACTGTATTGTTTGCCCGGTTCATATTTCAATTTACTACTCATCGCTCTTTTGATAAAATCATCTCTTGAGATTTTTTCATAATCGTCTCCTATTGCTTCTGAAAAACCAGCAGTATGAGTCAATAGCTCATGAATAGTAATTTTCTTTTTATCATCAGGTACATTTTTAAAATATTTTGTTATTGGATCATTGAATGATATTTTTCCCATGGAGTGAAGTTTTACAATTGCGGCTCCTGTAAATTGTTTTGTAATTGATCCTATGGTGAAAACTGTCTTGCGGCTGAATATTTTTTTATTTTCTCTGTCTGCATATCCATAGCCCCTTGCAAGAATAATAGTATCATTCTTTGCAACTATTAAGGCACCAGAAAAGCCGATCGATTCTATCTTTCGCATATAACTATCTATTTTTTTACCAAGCTTTCCCTTTATTATTGAGTCATCGTTTTTTGGCCTTTCTATTTTTATCTTTGGAAGAGTTGAGAAGTATTCCTCTGGTGGAGTTGTCTGAGTGATATCGATGAACAGAATCTTATTGGGACTATCATCGTTTGTCCCGATCAATACTCTTCTCCATCCTCTGTTTTTATTGCTCTTGCACACGACTTCAATTTTGTTTTCCTCTGACTCGATTATCTTATACACGACAAAACCGCCGTGCATTTTGTGAATCATTTTTAAAAAGCGTATGTGTTTTTCAACTGGGATTGTCTTAAGAATTCTTTCGCCAAATTTGTTGTTAATAAAATCTTCTACATTGCCTGTTTCAACAACATCGAGAAAACTCCTTAATAGCCTTCCTGCGTTTGTATCTGGTATTTTGACAATCTGTGGTGTTGCCAGTGTAGTTAATAAAACGATAAACATTAAATTTTTTAATGATCCCATTTTTATCTCTCGTTCATTATTGATGATTTTTGTCGGGTGAACAAATTCCCATGGCCTTAAGCTATTAAATGGTGAGGGACTTTTATATATTGCTGTCTGTATACCAATACCGTTTGCCATCCAGGAATCCCTCTACTCCTTTTTTATTGAGTGTTTTCAGATTCTTTATATGAGCACTTCCATGTACTGGTTCTAAAAAGCTTAGTTTTTCACATGCCTCAAATTCACTGCATTCCCAGCATCCTTCGATATTCTTCTTCTGACAGCATCTTCTTATTTTACAAAATGGTGGGCCACCTCCATTCTTGCAGCCCTTCTTGCAGCGAAACTTTACCATTGCACCAAGAACTTCATAACATTTTTTATAATCCGAAAAAACTTTGCCAAAGCCTTTTTCTGCAATAAATTCTGCAAACTTGTCATATCTGTATCTTCTCAATTCTTTTCTAAGATCCCTTGCAAGATCAGGAATTTTACCCGTATAGCCGTGGCAATCTCCACAATATAGACCGCAATATGCAATTAGATTTTTGTTTTGTGTATTCATGATTTTTCCCTTTTAAATTATTTATGATTCAATCTCGAGAGCAGAGCATGATGATAATGGTCGTTTTTAAATAATTCTATTTCTAATTCCATACTTTTTACACAGCCTCTTTGATATCTCTTCGATTTTTGTTTGGTACTCTTTTGGTGGTGCAAAAAATATTCTATATAAACTCTTGTACTTTGGTACAAGATCGGGATAATACTTTTCCAGAAATTTGTAATAACGAACCTTACAATCCATCTGGCTCTTACCGAATAAGGTCAGACTCCCAATAAAAATAAAATCTGCTCCATACTCCTTTGAAGTTCTTACCGCTTCCGCTATCTGCTCTTCTGAGTCTGATAGAAATGGCAATACAGGAATCATGCATACTCCTGTTAGGAATCCCTCCTCTTTACATCTTTTCATTACCTTCAGCCTTTCAATAGGCCCTGGTGCTCCTGGCTCAAGAATTTTTGCCAATCTTTTATCCAGAGTTGAAATGGAAAAGGAGATAATTGCACCATGCCTTAGTTTCGACTTTAAATCGGCAGGTAGAATTGCATTCCTGTCAATATCTTTTAATATATCTAAATCCCTGAGAACCAGCACCGACTTTGTTGCCACTTCAACAGGGAAATTATGCTTCAAGATTATCTTTAATAATTTTCTTGTCATCTCTGTTTTTTCTTCAATTGGCATGTAGGGCTCGGTTGAGGAGGCAAGTGCAATGATTCCATATTCCCCTCTTTTCGCCCTCCTTGAAAGTTGCTTTTCCAGAAGTTCAGGTGCATTTACCTTTACTGAAAATGTCTTTGTCATATTTTCTCCATACTTACTCCCTCTGATGTAGCAGTAAATACAGTTGAACGAACAACCGTAATATGGATTTACTGAATAGTCATCCAGAAACCAGTCATCCCTTTTTTTGTGCTTATTTAATATTGTCTTTACTTGTATTTCATTTACCATCCTCATCTCCTGATCAGGATTTCACTTAATAATTGGTCTTAAGAGCATCATTAAACGAAGCGATTTCTCTTTCACTATATCTCTTACATCATCGATGGTAGAATTAACAATTTTTAGCCTAGATAACAAATTTAACTTTACTTTTTCTGACAGGTCTCGAGAGGCTCTTTTAATATAAAATTCAATTTTTCAAAATTGCCGGCAGAATGTACCGATAAATCATTGAGAAGCAAACCGATTTGACATCTGTACCATAGTTGCCAGCAGTGAAAACGATCACCATGTTCAAGTCAGGAAAAACAGAAAGAAGCTGACCACCCTCGCCTGGAACGAAATAAGAATGGATCGTTGTTCCTTTATAATTCAAATCCACCTGCATCCAGTAGTAACCATAGCCCCATCCCCAGAATCCACCGAGTTTGATTCTCTGTTTGGTCGATTCCTGTATCCATTTCTCGGAAATAATTTGTTTTCCCTGCCAGTTGCCGCTGTTTAAAAATAACTGACCGATTTTTGCTAGGTCTCGTGAACGTAGCGCCAAACCGCCATCCGTTTCAAGAGAGCCGTCGTAATAGCTGGTCCACAAATAGTTGGAAATTCCCAGCGGCTGAAAAAGATACTGCTCTGCAAATCTATCGACTTTGATGCCGCAGCCATTCTCCAGAACTGCGCCCATTACAACAGGAACTCCATTGGAATACTTGAATCTCTCTCCAGGCTTTGCTGCAAGAGGCCTCTCTAAAACATATTTAATTACATCATTACGATTCCACATTTCGGCAGCGTTGTTTCGTGGATCACTCCATTGATATTTAAATTGTTCCCATTCCCACCCTGCTGTCATGGTGAGCATGTGTTTTATTTTAATCCCCTTTTTATTCTCTGTAAATAAATTGGCATAATCAGGTAAATATTTATAAATCGGCTCTTCTACATTCTGGATGAATCCTCTATCAATGGCAATTCCGCAGAGTGCAGAGAGAATCGCTTTTGTCGTTGAAGCCAGATGATGCGGCTTTGCCCTGAATAGTTGTTTTATAAAAGAGCCAAACCGCTTTCCATTTGTCGCAAAATACTCTTCAAGTACCAGTCTGCCATCTTTTGCAATTATCACACTGTGAATATCTTGATGTTTCCCTGTTACGATTCGGTTGATAAATTGGATAATTTTATCTTTATCGATTCCCACTTCAGAGACATTTGCGCTTTCCCAACCATCATTGAGAGATTCTGGAATCTGATAAGCATACTCTCCTCCAATTGAAGCCTTAAGGTGCTGCATAAATTCATCCGCTTTTTTATAACGCGAGAATATCCATGTGGATTTCTCACCCTTCCATTCCTTGATCACTCTCATTGTATCTTTGCTTTCATTCAAATGTCCGGTATGAGCCAGCCAGGAAATAGCGCCGTCCTTATAATTGATACTGATATCATAATCCCATACCCTGCTTCTTGGTCCAGGTTCAAAGGTCAATGTGATCGCTAAAGTTCCATCTGGTTTTAAAGAAATCAAACGCAGCTCTTCGTTCCTATCGGAAAATTTGCCTGTTGGTCCGCCTTTCCAGCAGCCTAAAATCTCTTGATATTTCCCTTTGCTTGCTTTACCCTGATTACTTTTTTGAGCCTCACAATTAGAAAAGGTAAAAAAGAGAAGTGCTGAAATTGCTGAGTATTTTAAGAATGGATTATATTTCATCATTGTCGCATCTATTGCTATATCATGGAACACAGATTACACAGATTGTACAGATTTTCACGGATTATTAATCTGTGTTTGATCCGCTTTATCCGTGCAATCTGTG
>CAZYVD010000003.1:0-62674 GCA_964651045.1 uncultured bacterium | reverse complement strand
CGCTTTATCCGTGCAATCTGTGTGCAATATCATGGAACACAGATTACACAGATTGTACAGATTTTCACGGATGATTATTCTGTTTTTGATCGGTTTTAACCGTGTAATCTGTGTGCAATATCATGGAACATAGATTACACAGATTGAAAAGATCCTCACGGATGATTATTCTGTTTTTGATCGGTTTTATCCGTGCAATCCGTGTGCAATATCATGGAACACAGATTACACAGATTGGAAAGATTTTCACGGATTATTAATCTGTGTTTGATCCGCTTTATCCGTGCAATCTGTGTGCAATATCATGGAACACAGATTACACAGATTGGAAAGATTTTCACGGATTATTAATCTGTGTTTGATCCGCTTTATCCGTGCAATCTGTGTGCAATATCATGGAACACAGATTACACAGATTGGAAAGATTTTCACGGATTATTAATCTGTGTTTGATCCGCTTTATCCGTGCAATCTGTGTGCAATATCATGGAACACAGATTGCACAGATTGGAAAGATTTTCACGGATTTTTAATCAGTTATAATCTCTATAATATGTGTAATCTGTGCAATCTGAAATTCATATCATAAATAGTATACGAATATAAATCTATTTTTCTAAGGCTTTTATGAATTTTTTATAAAATCATTAGAGCGATTTGTGAAAAATATAGTGATGATCTAAGAATGACATTAATGTATTCCTTGATAGTTGTAAAAAATCCTTGATCACCTATTCTTGCTTCTGAGCCAGTGGAGAGGATTTGTTGTTATGGAGTCATAAATCGAGACTATACGCTCACGTACTGGCAAGAAGTCTTCGTTGTTTAATAGTGCACCATGTTTATAATTGTTATCTACTGCGATCACTGTTTCGATTTCTTTAACACCATTTTTGATTAAAAATGATCTTGTTGATGATTGTTGTGCGAATATGTTTGGATCGATGTTTTCTAAGAAGAAAAAATAGTTCTCATTTTTAAACGGAGAGCTATCTTTGCACGACTCTATTTCCTTGTAAAAATAATGAGTCGAATCGATATGGCCTGCATTAAATACAGTAAGGTCAATGATGTCTTGATCTTGTTTATCGCGATAGTCAACAATTACACCTGTAGCAGCTGCCATTGAGAAACCATGAAGCATTATAGAATGTACATCAAAATATTCTGCTAGTTTGCTGATAAATGGATAGATGTCATTTTCAATATTCAGGTGCCATCCGCAGGTTTGACCGGGGCCTGTTATATAGTAGGAGTAATCGCCTAACGGTTTTGGATTTCCACCGCACCAATCATATTCACCCATCCAGTACTGCAATGAAAGTACTGCGATATTCTTTATACGTGCCAGATTATACCATTCACAAAAGCGTTTAGTACCAATACCGCAGTGACCATGAAGGTGAATAATCATTCTTTTTTCTTCATTTGAAAAACTATCCCAGTTTTCAGGAAGCCAAACAAATGCGAATGTCTTTACAACATTGTTAGCTAAATAAATAATTTCTGGATAATCAGGATCACTTGTATCGTTGTAGCATGAGCTTAGAATGAGTTCCACATGCGATTGATATATTAGTGTGTCCAGTATTGCACTTTTTGGAAGCGTATCACCCTGCGGCATCTTTGAGCTGATGATTATGGTCTCTTCAGCCTCATTTTCAGGATTTGATGATTTTTGATTACAGGATAAAAACAGGGATATCAAAATGAATATAGATAGATATTTTGTTGTTATTTTGGCCTTCATGATGATTCTCCTCTAAATATTTTTCTTGGTTTTATTACTGGATATTATTATCTTAATCAAATATTTAATTGAGGAAAAATTCTGCATCATGAAAATGATGAAATGTCAAGCATTACCAATTTAATAGTATGAAACATTTTATGCAACTAAAAAGTATCGAAAGGGCATGGGTTATTGGTTAAATGTGAAACTTTCTTACTGATTTCTTATTTTGAATCAATGGAATTTGCAATAGAGATGTTAATTGGATTAAATTAGACGATATTTCATTTTAATTTTTTATTAAAGAAAGGAGAGTTTCAGTATGCGTAAACGATCGATATTCATCAGTCTATTTTTGATTTTATCCATTAACCTGTTGCTTGCTGAAGATTTTAAGGATGAATGTACAAATCTTATTGTAACAAAAGGTGCTTCAAAAACAAATTCTGTGATGATATGTTATCTTTGCGATGCTCCGTTTGCATCTCATCTGCAGATAATTCCTGCAGCAGACCACAAGAAGGGAGAATTTGTACCTTCTGAACAGTTAAGAGGAAATGTAAAAGTCCCCCAGGCAGCTCATACATATAAGGTGTTTGCATCAAACGGTATAGGTCATGTGAATGAATTTCAGGTAGCAATAGGGGAGACAACCTTTGGAGGAAGAAGGGGATTGTCAAATAAGAAAGGGCTGCACTATTCAGATTTGATGACCATTGCTCTTCAGCGGTCAAAAACAGCAAGGGAGGCAGTGGAGATAATTGGAAGACTTGCTAATGAGTTTGGCTACAGGGCTCCTGGAGAATCAATTTCTATTGGAGATAAAAATGAAGCCTGGCTTATGGAGATTATTGGAAAGGGAAAAGAGAAGGGTGCGGTCTGGGTTGCTGTTAAGGTTCCTGATGGATATATATGCGCTCATGCAAATCAATCGAGAATAAGGGAGTTCCCGCTCGACGATCCAGAGAATTGTCTCTATTCAAAAGATGTGATTTCCTTTGCAAAGAAGAAAGGCTTTTATTCTCCAAAGGATGGGCATTTCAGTTTCAGTGATGCATACCACCCTGCCGATGAGAGGGTAAAAAAGATTTGCGCAATGAGAGTATGGAGTATTTTCAGAAGGGCAGCTTCTTCGTTGAACCTATCTCCTGATTATGCAAGAGGTGTTAAGGGTGCAGAACGATATCCTCTTTTTATTAAACCGGATTCGCTCCTGACAACCCGTGATGCATTCAGGCTATTAAGAGACCATTATGAGGGTACTGAGTTTGACATGACAAAAGGAGGAGCTTTTGGGAATCCTTATCAGAAAAGCACTCGAGGAGGGGAAGAGCGGGGAATCTCGACAAGGATTACTGCTTTTTCAATTGTTGTACAACTGAGGTCATCCATGCCAGATATGGTTGGAGGCCTTTTGTGGTATTCCCCTGATGATACATATTTTTCATGTTATGTTCCGTTTTACTGTGGAATAGAGACGCTTCCGGATGCTTATACAAGAGGAGACAGAAACCATTTTTCATGGGATTCTGCATGGTGGACATTTAATTTTGTTTCCAATTGGGCAAATATCAGATATGATAGAATGATAAAAGATATCCAGAAAGAGCAGAATTCAATAGAAGATGAGTTTATGAAAATGCAGCCTGTTGTTGAGAAGACAGCACTGGAACTTTTCAGGACCGATCCGGATGCTGCTCGGTTATATCTGACCAATTATTCTGTGACAAGCGGTTTGAAGGTTTTGGATAGATGGAAAAAATTAGCAGAAAGGCTTATAGTCAGATATACAAGATAGGGCTGTTAAAAGAGGGGACTTTAGAAAATTACAGATAACCCAGGGGCTTTTGCCCCTGGGTTTAGAAATTTAGATCAACCTAATTTAAAGGATTATTAATATATACAGGCAGCAAAATTATATAAGTTAAATCCTTACTTTAATAAAACCATCCGGCCAAAGCAAGATCTCCCCCTGGCTGATATTCTATACACATATACACCGCTACTTACCCGATTTCCTGAAAAATCAATACCTTTCCATGATATTGAATTTACACCTGATTTTGAAATCTTCTTATTGATCCTGTATATCTGCCGTCCCTGTATATCATAAATTTTCAATTGTACATCACATGGCTCTGCAATTTTAAACATTATTTTTGTTTCACAATTAAATGGATTTGGATAGTTCTGATATAATATGAAGGTTTCAGGCCTACTGCTTTTTTCATCCTGTACATTTGTAGCTGGCAGGGCAATTTTAATATCATCTATTCTAATATCCACACCGGCCAGGCTGTGATGTTCCGCAACTATTTCGAAACTCTGAATCCTTGTCCAGTCAAACAGACCCTCAGGTTCATACCATCTGTCATTATCCCAGGATCCGTGTTCCCTGAAACTGCTCAAAGGTATTTGAAGCTCATGCCAATTGCCATCCCATGCGCAGACAGTACTATCAATTATAAACCTCTGCCTCCACGGGTGGTCATCAGGATCATCTGTTTTTGTGTCTATAAACCTCACATCAAACCTGAGATTTTTATAAGAACTCTTTACATAGAAATTAAGGGTATATCCCATATCAACTAAATAGGAGAAATCCCGTACAGGGGCAAAATAGAATCCTACACTGTTGTATAGCCCTGCTCCCTCCCATTTAATACAGAATATTCCCTGTGCAGGATCTTCAGTACAGTAGTAATTCAGTGTGCCAGAGGATATCCAGTTTGAATAATAGATGCGATTTCCAATATAATCATCATAAATTGTAAATCCTGTTGTGTCAGGCAGTATATTGAATTCTTTCTGCGGAGGAGCATTAAGTCCAAGAGCTTCTACAATTGGTATATTAATATCATAATCAAACTGACACGCTGTTCCTGGTTCGAATATACCAAAGTTTCCCGCATAGTTCCACATTGTCCAAGCTATATTGTTTTCTTCAAAGTATGTTCTCACAAGCTCCAGCCACCTTGCCCTGTCTGATGTGGTACTGTTCGGGATATAAGCTCCAAACTCCCCACACCATATCCGAACCCCTCTTTTGTTAGAAAATTCAACGGCAATGTCTATCTGTGATTTAACCCACTCATTGGTTCCCTCTTCAGGATAATTATTATATCTCCATTCGATCCATGTTCCTTTTAATTTTTCCGGCAGCTCAGGCATCCGCGACTCCTCATAAGGAAACGGTACTCCTGCAATGTCCATTGGCGGTGTTACCCAGGTTGCACCCTGATGAGTAAACAGAAACGGCTCGTAGAAATGAAAAGTATAGATTAGATTTTTATCTTTATATTCGGGCATATATTTCAGATTTTGATAGCTGTTCCAACATGCAGGTCCGATTATTATTGTATGCTTCTTATCAATTGAACGGATCGAATCAACTACAGCTTTCTGCATTCGATTCCATGTAGAATCGGCAATGCCATGGGGTTCATTCAAAATCTCGTATAATATTAACTCGGAGCGATCCTTGTATCTTTGGGCAATCTGCTTCCATACTTTTATCAGTTCGTCTAATATTTCAGGAGATGTATTTATATTTACATCAAAACTGTGATTGTCCAGGATCAGGTACAGACCCAGATCTTCAATCCAGTTGATGACCTGATCGAGAAAGGTAAAAAGAAGAGGATCTATTTGATAATCGGGTCCCTCTCCGGTCATGTTGAAAAAGTGTATCGGCAGACGGATATGATCGCAGCCTAAATCTTTTATGTTTATAAAGTCATCCATTGTAAAACGTGTGAACTGAATCCGCTGTGCACTTGGTTTTTCAAACCATCGGGACAAATTAAACCCTTTATGAAATGGTGGTTGAGCAGATGAAATGGCAGAAAATGAGATAAATAACAGTGACATTATCACAATCTTTTTCATTTGCAGGGCCATAGAGATTTTGATATTAATTAATATTTGGAAACATCTATTATCAAGTAGATTGCAGAGTTAATCTCACAACAAATATAAAATGTTAATACCATTTTGATCTCTGCCTGTATAATACCCCGCACCAAACAAGAAGACCCTTCATCCCCATTAACAGGATAAATATCATATTCGATCAGAGATTTGAGTTTTTCAAGTGCTCATGCCCCTGTAGAACAGGAATTAATATTCATATCTTCTCAAGCGTAATATAATAGGGGAGGTAAAAAACCTCGACCCTGTATGAAACAGCAGCCGCATAACCGATTAATCTATTTTCATATGGTTTCAAACTCATGTATACTTTATGGCGGCACAGGGACGCATC
Source organism: uncultured bacterium (assembly GCA_964651045.1). Classification (GTDB taxonomy): domain Bacteria; phylum Zhuqueibacterota; class QNDG01; order QNDG01; family DSAB01; genus CAZYVD01. Next base: position 56,678 of record CAZYVD010000003.1, on the reverse strand, counting down.
TTTGGTCGGTATGTCAAAATCAAAGCTTCCTCGCAAAGTGCCCTGTTTATAGTAGAAAGGTTCAATAGGTTCACATCTCCTATTTTCGTTAATCAGGGTCAGTATTACTTTTCCAGCATCATCAATGTGCAGTTTTATAGGAATCCGGCCTTCATCTGTCCTGATTTCACCCTTCCATTGACCAATAAACTCCTGTGATGGGAACCCTGCTCCCTCTGAACCGATCTTTTCTTTATCCGAACTTGACTCTCTATTCTCCTTCTTTGGCAACATGAGGCGGAGGATCAGCCGACCAATTTCATATAAATCAAGATAGGTACCGTTACACAAAATGGCGATCGCTACATCTTCCGCAGGAACAAGCATCAAAAATGATGATACTCCAGGCATACCGCCACCATGACTTACAACCCGATATCCGAGCATTTCTTTGACATCCCATCCAAGTTTGTAGGGACTGTCTGGTACTCCAGGATCAACACTCGACTGCATTAAATCGATTGTACTGTCGCTGATTATTCTTTTTTGATCAGGCAGATGATCCTTGAGATGGAACATACCAAAAAGCAGAAGATCATGAACACTGGTACAAATTCCACCGCCACCTCTGGACATCGTTTCATAGAATGGTGATCTATTTTTATTTTCCAGATATCTTGCAGCAGTCGAATCATACTCAGCCTTATTGGTAATAACAAATGACCGATGCATACCGAGCGGTTCAAAAACTTCGGATTTTAAAAAATGCTTGAAACTTGTGCCAGAGACCAGTTCAATGATATATTCGGCGATTCCATATCCTAAATTGGAGTACTCATAAACGGTTCCTGGTGGCGAAGTAATAATGGCATATTTCTTAATCGACTCTGAAATGCTGGGACGTTTGATTTGACCACCATCAAAATAAAAGTTCCAGATGGTTGGAAGGCCTGCAGTATGATGCAGCAGGCGTGCTATGGTTGCATCTGCAGCATTTCCATTGCATGGGCTCAGCCCTGTATCTCTAAGATAGGAATTGACAGATTCATTCAAGTCGATTAATCCTCGTTCAACAAGAATCATCATTGCCGTGGCAGTCATCGGTTTTGAAACGGATGCTATTGAATAGATGGTATGAGGCGTTGCAACAATCTTTTTCTCGCGATTAGCCCAGCCGAAAGATTCCTCATAACAAATCCTGCCCTTCCGTGAAATAGCAATTGAAATAGAGGGTGTTCTGGTCGATTCCATTCTTTTTTGAAGGTATGCCTTAAATTCATTAAGTCTTTTAAATGGAGTAGATCTATTTTCTGTCTTTTGATCTGCACAATTGATTAAAAAGAAAATTAACAGAACATCGGTTAAAAAAATCTTGAAAAATCTGGAAAGATTTTTGAATGGAAATTGAAATATGCTCTTCATATTGCATCCATTAAATCAAAATTTGTATCGATTTACATTGAGCTAACTGGACGTACATAGTTTATTCTTACATTTGAATCAAACCAGTCGATCCGGCCGGAAAAAGCAACCAGCCAAATTTTATTGATATCAAGCGTATCCCCTGTTAGAATGCACCACTGCCAACCATCGAAAACTGGATCAATGTAAAGGTTGCCGTTCATCTTGTGATTTTCCAAAATTGATAAAGCCTCTTCTAATGTGGGTAAACGCCATGAATTTATTCCTGCATATTTATCTTTATTTAATTTGTTTATCCATTCCATTGCTTCATTTAAATTCATAAAGTCATTTGAACCCGATTGATGCCATATCAAATTTGTGGCGTGATCTATTACTATTTTTGTATTTTTATTTTTTTTCGTTTCATATTTATTTTCAAATCCACCAGATTTATTCCAGTATTTGTCAAAAAAGCCCTTTTGAGTAACCATCCTCTTTGCTTCGGTCCTTGAAAGTGATGTGCAGTTTGATCGCAGTTTCACAGTTTTTAGACTTGAGGTTTGATTATATATAAAAGAAAAAGAGAAAGAAAGCGCTGCTGCAATTAAAGCAGCGGGTAAAATCAGTGACTTTAAAGAGCGATTGGGTTTCTTCTTCTTTTTTTTGCAATTAAAATAAATTGGCATTTAAAACCTCTATATAGTTATACATTTTTAAGTTAAAAGAAAAGAACCTACTTTGCAACTTAAAATTTGGAGATAATAAAAAAGTTTGTATTGTACTTGGGACACCAAGTTGTGTGATATTTTATTTTGAATCAATAAATAAATGGGATTTAAAAATTCATTGATTTTAATCTAAAAAATAGTTATTCTTATAAATAATCTATATCCAATATCTTATGAATCTTCTTGAAAACAAATTCAAAAAACTTAAGAAAATTCTCTGCCAGATGGATTCTCTTGTTGTTGCCTTTTCAGGTGGAACAGACAGTACTCTCCTTCTCAAGACAGCACATGATCTTCTTGGAGAAAAAGTTCTTGCAGTAACAGATGCATCGGAGATTCATCCATCGCGAGAACTCGAAATGGCAAGCCGATTTGCAAAAAGATGCGGGATAAATCACATAATCATAAAAAGTGGTGTTATGGGAAATGATGAGTTTTTAAAAAATTCACCCAGGAGATGTTATCACTGTAAGAAAATGATATTCAAGGAACTTAAAAGGATAGCAGCCGAGAGGGGAATTGAGTTTGTTGCAGATGGATCGAACTATGACGATCTTAATGACTACAGACCGGGAAGGCTTGCCCTTGAAGAGCTCAAGATCCGCAGTCCAATGGAGGAGGCAGGCCTAAAAAAAGAGGAGATCAGAGAACTATCAAGGATGATGAACCTGCCGACATGGAACAAACCGCAGATAGCATGTCTTGCAACTCGTATTCCCTATGGATCGGAAATTACAAGTGAAAAGTTAAAAAGAGTTGAAATGGCAGAGAAATTTCTTATAGATAACAGATTGAGTCAGGTAAGGGTAAGGGACCACGAAACAGTTGCAAGGATCGAGATTGGAGGAGGAGAAATAGAGAGGTTTTCCGATGAACATTTCTCCAAGATGGTGGTCTCTAAATTTAAAGAACTAGGGTATACATATGTCACGCTAGATCTTGAAGGCTACAGGAGTGGAAGCATGAATGAGGTCATCAAAACAAATGGATAGAGACCAGGTGAAAAGATTGCTTCAACAGGTAAAGAAAGGTGATTTAACTGTTGAAGATGCCATGGAAAGATTAAGATCCCTGCCGTATGAGGAGCTCGGATTCGCTAAAATCGATACACACAGATCATTGAGAAGGGGATTTCCCGAAGTGATATTTTGCGAGGGGAAGACCAATGACCAGATAAAAGAGATAGTGAAAAAAATGGCTTCTACAAATTCTGTCATACTCGCTCTCAGAGCAAATGAGGATGTCTATCTCTCGATAAAAGATGACCTTGAGGGGGTGCAGTATCACAAGGATGCAAGAGCGGTTGTAATTGGGAAAATACCCAAAGTGAAGACAAAGGGAACAATACTTGTTGTATCGGCAGGAACAGCAGACATTCCAGTTGCAGAGGAGGCAGCAGTAACTGCAGAGGTAATGGGAAATCGTGTCGAAAGGCTCTATGATGTTGGCATAGCAGGAATTCACAGGCTGCTTTACAACAGGGAGAAGCTCTTTACTGCAACAGTTCTAATAGTCGTGGCAGGGATGGAAGGTGCCCTTCCTGGAGTTGTAGGAGGCATGGTAGATAAACCTGTAATTGCAGTTCCTACAAGCATAGGCTATGGTACAAACTTTAATGGCCTCTCTGCTTTATTAACAATGTTAAATAGCTGTGCACCTGGAATAGGCGTTGTAAATATCGACAACGGATTTGGTGCTGGATATCTTGCAAGCCTAATCAATAGTATGTGTGGAAGCAAAGGCAAAAGGAGAGACTCTTAAAATGAAAATAGCATATTTCGACTGCTTCTCAGGAATAAGCGGAGACATGATAATCGGAGCATTGATAGATGCGGGCCTTAAGGTCGGGGAGCTCAAAGAGGAACTGCTTAAACTGGACCTTGCTGGATATAAAATAACTAGTAAGAGATCGAAGCGAAAGGGAATCGCTGGAACAAGGTTTATTGTACAAACAACCGAGAAACATGAAAAGAGAAACCTATACGAGATCCTTGATCTCATCGATAACAGCAGACTCGAAGATAAAATAAAAAGGGATGGGAAGGTCATCTTTAAAAAATTAGCAGAGGCGGAAGCCCGTATACACGGCACAGAAATAGAAGATGTGCACTTTCATGAAATAGGGGCAGTAGATTCCATAATCGATATTGTCGGTGCACTGATCGGTCTTGAGTCGATGGGAATAGAAAGGATTTTTGCGTCAAACATTCGAGTGGGAAGAGGAACCCTAACATGTTCTCACGGCACACTTCCAGTGCCCCCTCCAGCAACTGTCGAACTACTCAAGGGTGTGCCGGTATACTCTACTGGAATAGAGGGCGAGCTGGTGACCCCAACAGGAGCAGCAATCATTACAACCCTGTGCCATAGGTTTGGCCATCTGCCTTCTATGGTAATAGAAAAAACGGGATATGGGCTGGGAAGCCGCAACTATTCGATTCCAAATGTTCTGAGAGTGATCATTGGAGAGCGGTCAGATAGGATCGATGAAGACGCTGTAAGGGTGATTGAGACAAACATAGACGACATGAATCCCCAATTTTACGACTATATAATCGATAAACTCTTTGAAGCTGGTGCAAGAGATGTGTTTCTTACACCAGTAATAATGAAGAAAAATCGTCCAGGCATAATTTTAACAATAATTTCACCTCCAGAGAAAACCGACGAATTGACAGGCATAGTATTTCGTCAGACAACTACATTTGGTGTGCGAATATCAGATTTGAAGATGAGAAAGATTCTCAGTAGAAAAATAGAGAAGGTAAAAAGTCGGTGGGGAGATGTAAAGGTAAAGATAGGATTTTTCAATGAATCCCAGAGATATGTTGCGCCCGAATATGAGGAGTGCAAGAGGATTGCAAAAAGACACGGAATACCGATCCGCACGATCCATGATGAGATAAAGAGAATAGCAGAGGAAAAGATTTTTAAAAAAAATAAAGACTAGAGTTGTTCTTAAGAGGGCTACTCGTTTTCTGTTATGACTCTTATCAGATCCGCCCTGTTTCTGCATTCGAAAAGCATGATACCATTTTCCGAAAATATTTTTTTAAGATCTAGTTCTCTGATCTTTTGATCATAATTTTTTTTATTAAAAGTAGTGGACAGAAACTCAGAACGCCTGACATGTAAAAAAATCATGACCACGTCGCTCTCTTTGATTCTTCTTTCAGAAGCATTCCCCATAAACACAACATCAAGGTTTTTTGGATAGCTGTATTGAAAATAGAATTGGAGTGATTTTGGACTGCGAACATCTGAGCAGAGCAGTAAAAACTTTCTATTCTTTTCAGCATAAACCCTATCTGATAGGATCTTCATTGCATGCGATTCTGACGCCTTATTCGAAGGCCATGAAAATGCATAAACAATAAATGGAAGAGATATGATGAGAGAGAAGATCAGAAAAACAACTTTTGTGTTTAAATGGCCAGCATTTTTAAATTTCACAAATAGCCATCCAGCAGAGTGTCCAGCAAGAATCGCCATGCCGGGAAGTAGAGGCAGAGTCATTCTTGGAAACATGGGCATCGGTTGATAGGTAGTAAAACTGGTCGTTCCAAACCAGAAAAAAAGGAGAGTGGAAAAAACATAACATGCCCAGAACCTCAGCCTGCGGGGAAGAATCCAGATAGAGAAGAGGGAGAGAATCGGGATTATACCATAAGTGGAAAGAAAAAGCCTCACTGGCCAGATTGTAAATCTCTTGAAAAGAGTAATCAAAGAAAGCTCTTTCCATGTCCAGAGATGATGCGTAGATATGTTCTGGATGCTGTAGAAACGGGCCAGAGGATTTCCCCATATTAAATCACAAATCACAAAATAGAAAGTAGCAACAACAAGCGCAGAAATAACGACAGGCAAATAAAACCTCCTTATGAGGTTGTAGTTGCTCTCCTTCAAATCTGTGATAAAAGCATATATCCATAGTGGCAAGACCCAGTAAGCGCTCATCTTGGCCATGAATGCAATAAATAGAAAGAGTACAGCAAGCACTGGATAAAATGTGTTTAAGAACTTTTTATCAAGAACTTTCTTTCGATAAAACAGAAAAAGTGAAGAAAGCGCCATGAAAGATGTTGCGATTATGTCTGGATACAGAGAGACCGACTGTTTGAAGAGCAACACACTGGTTGAGCAGAAGAGAAGTGCAAAGATCCTGCTTGGATATTCCGAAAGCGACGACCATACAACTACCATGATGATTAGTGTAGATATAAGAGGCCACAAATTTGTTGAAAATATATTCACACCAAATATTTTATAGAATAGAGATACAGGAAGAAATACTGCCAGTCTGTGAGTCGTAACATGATTGGCGATTGAGCCCAAAAAATTTCCCTGAGTCACTCTATGTGCAAGAAGAGAATATGCCCATGGATCAGATGCAATAAACTGCTTGGGATATACGATCCAGAGAGAGACATATAGAGCAAGAACAATAAACAGTGCATGTCTGCCAATTGGTTGAGCCGTTCCAGTAAAATATTTCTGATCTCTATGCATTTTGCTTAACAATAAATCTTGATATACTTTCCATTTCTCTAATTATTATATTAAAAGAAAGTAAAAATTTCAATTAAAAGTGTGATTTGACAATCTCTTTTAATACAATGCCGTTTTTTGGAGCATGAGCCCCAATATCATTATTAAAAAAAACATAGACTCTTTCTGCACCTGAACAGACCAGCCTCTCGATCATTCTGCCAATCTCTTCCAGCTCTTTGTGTGAATAGTCATAATCATACCATGATTTCCGTCCATGAAGCCGAATATATGCAGTACTGGATGTTATCCAATCCACTTTCTCACTGGTTGGAGAATCCACAATACAGAACACAGAGCCTGTATCGATCAGGATTTGTTTTGTCTCATCTCTTATCCATCTGCTGCTGCGAAACTCAACCGCCACTGTTGCCGGATCATCAAATGCCAAAAGTGCTTTCCTCAGCCTCTCTGGTTCATACTCGAGTCCAGGAGGCAGTTGCATGAGAGTAAGTCCAAACTTATCTCCAAGAACAGATACTGAATTTGAGAAGACCTTAATATCCTCATCTACATCATCGAGACGCTTGCGGTGAGTAATCCACTTTGGAGCCTTTAATACAAATTTGAATCTTTGGGGTGAACGTTCATACCACTTCCTGTATGTCGTCTCTTTAAAACTCCTATAAAATGTTGCATTTATCTCAACGGTCTGGAATATCTCTGCATAATATTCTAACCATCTGCTCTTGGGCAGGTCAGGCGGATAGAATTTCCCGCGCCACTCATCATAGCTCCATCCAGAAGTTCCTATCAATATTTTATTCTTATTACTCAAGATTTACGACTGTCTAAAGGAAGAACGATCTTAAAGACAGATCCCTCCCCAACACTGCTTTCCACATCTATTCTGCCATTATGCACATCAACAATCCACTTTGCAATAGCAAGACCGAGTCCGCTTCCTCCAAGCTCTCTAGAACGCGACTTGTCCACCCTGTAGAACCTATCAAAAATCTTATCAATATCCTCAGAAGGAATTCCCACTCCACTATCTTTAACCCAGATGATTACTTCAGATCGCTTCTTCTCTAAGCCTATAGATACCCTGCCACCTGGTTCTGTATATTTTATTGCATTGTCTATCACATTCCAGAGCAGTCTGATCAACAGTTCCTCATTGCCAGAGATCTGTACCCTGTCCAGCTTTTTAAGTTCAATCTTCAGCCTCTTTGAGGCAGAAAGAATCTTTGCATCCTCGAATGTCTCTTTTACAATTTTATCGAGGTGTATTCTTGTAAAATCATAGTTTATTCTTCCTGTATCAATATCATTGATCATGAGAAGCTTGTTTGCAATCGAAGACAAATAGTGCATCTCCTCCAGAATGCTTTCCAGTGTTATCACAACATTATCAGGACACTTTTCATCTTTTAGCAGTTCCTCAATTTCACCCTGAATAATGGTAAGAGGAGTCCTGATCTCATGTGCAGCATCATGAGAGAATTGCTGTACTGTGTTAAAAGACTTCTCAAGCCTGTCGATCATTGAATTAAGTGTAACTATGAGGTTTGTGATCTCGTCTCTTCCCTTGGGTATCTTTATCCGCTCATGGAGATTTTTTGACGTGATCCTTGCAGCAGTACGATTGATGTTATCTATCACGCTTAGTGAGCTCTGGGTCACAAAATAACCGCATATTATCGAAAGAATAATGCCGATGGGAAAAACTATGAAGAGTATCTCAACTATCCTTCTCTTAACATTGTATATAGTTGTCAGACGGCACCCAAGATATACCTTATATCCAAGTTTGTCGATACAGCATAAAGAAAAAGGAGTACCAGAGAGCATTATCGTACTTGGTCGGGTCATCTTTAAAGAAAACGGTTTAATTGAATCTTTATACTCTCTGTATCTTCTAGTTAAATACATCAGCCTGTTGCCCATGAAAACAAAGAGTATATATCGATCATCAGAAACATCTGTCAGCTTTCTGATGTTCCAGAAATCGGGATAGTGCCTCCTTTGATAGACTATACTTTCGAAAAATTCTCTGCTCGACTCTGGCGGGCACTCAATCTCTTTCAACACCCTGTTTACCCATTTAACCTTTTCGACCAGCCGCGTATCGATCTCTTTGTGCAGCTGATACCCGAGGATCGTATAGAGCAGAATGAAAACTATCATCAGGGTTATGAAGAGCAACCCGATATACAGAGAAATTATTTTGACTTTATATCTGCTTATCATTACACTTCCTATGTTTTAAACATATATCCATATCCCCTGACAGTATGAATGAATTTTTTTGTATGACCCTCATCAATCTTGTTTCTCAGCCTGTTGATATATACATCAATAAAATTTGTTCCTCTGTCAAAATCGTAATGCCATACATGCTCGGAGATGGTCGCTCGATTGAGAGCCCTGTTGGCATTATATGCCAGAAACTCCAGCAGAGAATATTCCTTTGCAGACAATTCAATCCTTTCTCCACTGCGAAACACCTCTCTTGTTATTGGATTTATTTTCAGATCATCAAACTCCAATACAGGGCTTTTCTGCGGTCCGCCTCTCCTGAATAATGCCCTCACTCTTGCAAGCAGCTCTCCAAATGCAAAGGGCTTTACCAGATAGTCGTCTGCACCCACATTGAGTCCGTCTATCCGATCCCCTACCTGCCCCTTTGCCGAAAGTATCAATACCTTGGTAGTTACTCCTTCACTTCTTATCTGTCTGAGCAGAGAGAGTCCATCCAGTTTGGGAAGCATAAGATCAAGAATTATCACATCATATGAGTCATCATACGAAAGCCGCAATCCTTCTGCTCCATCGTGTGTAACATCTACTGCGAAACCCTCATTTTCGAGTCCCTTTTTTATAAAGGAGGCTACCTTCTTTTCATCCTCGATAATGAGAATCTTCATATCATCTCCAATTCAATTTTTTTTAAATATAACTTCATTTTTATATATAAGCAAGTCTTTCACCAACAATGGTTGAAATTATTAAACAATTTAATTCAATATTAATAAAATTGTAATGGTTCTGTAATATTAAAATCGTATATTTTAATGAATCTTAAATTTAAATGAGGTAATTAAGATGAAGAATGGTCACACTCTAACTCTTGCTGCAATCTCGATGTGTTTTATGCTTATTGCTGGTCGATCATATTCTCAAGAAACTGGATCTGAGGATCTGCTTAGAGAGAAGGCTGTAAAGGTCTATCTCAACTTAGGCGGAAGGGGTTTTCGAGGCTATACAGATTATATCAAAGATGAGATCCCATTTGTCAACTATGTGCGCGACAGAAAACAGGCGCATGTCTACATAATGCTGACAACAGAGAGGACAGGCAGCGGGGGTACTGAATATACAATAACCTTGTTCGGGCAGAAAAATTTCAATGGAATAAACGATACACTCAGGTATGCATCAAAACCGTCAGAGGCCTATGAGATAACACGTGCCGGGGTCGTAAACAAGCTGAAAATAGGACTGATGCGGTACATCGGAAACACACCTCTTTCAGACTATATATCAATCTCATATAAAAAAGAATCAAAGCCAACAGAGGTTGTAGACAAATGGAACTTCTGGGTATTTAACATCGATTTCGGAACAGATCTGGGCGGGCAGAAATCGAGAAAAGACGTTGAGTTCAATGGAAACCTCTCTGCTGACCGCGTAACTCCAGAACTGAAACTTAGTTTTGGTGTATATTCAAACTTTGAAACTAACAAATTTGATCTGGGTGATACGACCATAGTAAGTACAAGAAAGAGATCAAACTTCAGAGCACTTGCTGTCAAGAGTATTAGCCAGCACTGGTCTGTGGGTGGTTTTGGCGGTGTTAGTTCTGATACAAGGTTCAACAATAAGCTCACAATTGATATTGCTCCTGCTCTTGAATTTAATGTGTTTCCATATTCTGAATGTACAAGAAGGGAATTCCGTTTTCTCTATAGGGCAGGATACAACTATGTAGACTATTATGATAAAACGATCTACTATAAGACGCATGAAAATCTTTTTTATGAGAGCCTTGCAGCAATATTTGAACTAAGGGAAAGATGGGGTTCATGGACTGCATCATTAACAGGAAAACACTATCTACATGACTTCAAGAAAAATCACCTTACATTCAGTAATTATCTCAGGATCTATCTATTTGAAGGATTCTCGATAAGAATATCGGGAAGGGCGTCGATGATCCACGACCAGTTATATCTACCAATGGGTGGTGCTTCAACGGAAGATATTCTCCTGCGGAGAAAGGAGATAGCCACAAACTATGATTTCAGATTTGAGTTTGGCATAAACTATCAATTCGGTTCAATATACAGCAATGTTGTCAATCCGCGATTTGGCAACAGCGGCAGGTGGCACTGATTAATAGCAATTAATAATCAATTAACTTCTCTTTTCCTTCCATTTAAATGCCCGGTACTCATAAGAGTGCCGGGCATCTTCTCATTTAAATATCTTTTCGATTTTTCGGCATGTTCTGTGGTTTCGATTATTTAAGATATCTATCGAACCACTCGATCATACGCTTCATAATGTCGATCTGCTGTTTTTCTTCTCTTGCCCCATGTCCCATTCGAGGATATTTGACAAATTCGGTCTCAACACCATATCGTCTCAATCCTCTGTAGAACTGCTGGCACTGGCCTATTGGGTCGGTACTGTCTCTTTCTCCACATAACAGAAGTGTGGGTGTCTTAACATTTTTTACATAGGTTACCGGCGATCTTTTGATAAACAGGCCAAGATTCTCGTAGGGTGTTCCGAGTGCCCATGTGTCTCCTATGTTTACCCCATTACTCTCGGTTCCAAATTCACTGGCAAGGTCGGTCATTGGTGCACCCGATACAGATGTCTTGAATCGATTGGTTTGTGTAACTGCCCAGGCTGCCATGTAGCCTCCATATGACCAGCCGCCTATTCCGACTCTTTCGGGATCTGCAATACCCTGGTTTATCACAAAATCCACGCCAGAGATCACATCTTTCCAGTCACCTCCGCCCCAGTCGTAGCGGTTACTTATCATAAACTCGTGGCCATATCCTGTTGAGCCTCTGATATTTGGACAGAGAACCGCATATCCCCTTGTTGCTAAAAGCTGGGTCCAGGAATGGAATCTATGTGACCATCGCGCTGTTGGGCCTCCATGAATGAGCACTATGAGAGGAATCCTTTCTCCCTTTTTATAATCCAATGGTTTATAAAGTGCTGCCTCGATCTTCATACCATCGAAGCTTTTGTATTGAAATATTTCTGGTTCTGCAAGATTAATTTTTTCCCACTCATTATTGAAATGTGTTACCTGTTCTGCACTGCCAGAATGTGTTGATATCCAGAGTTCGGGTGGTTTTGTGGCTGTTTCACCAACAAATGCAATAATTCTAGAATATGATGCAAAAGAGTATGATGGATATACCGCAAAATCTTTTAATCTTTCTGCCTTACCATTTTTTGAAACATTATAAAATGTGGTTGTAAATCCGGTTGCTGCGAGAACGAGAAAAGAGCCATCCTTTTTCCAGTGATATGAATAGATAAGACGGTTAATGGAGGATTTTGTAAGATTTACTGCTCTGCCACCTCTCAGGGGCCGGATGTAGAGGTCATAAGCACTCGGGCCGTCTTCTGTTCTTGCTCCAAGATAGGCCAGTGTTTTTCCATCCTTTGAAACATCGAGACGCCTGAATGGGCCGCGAGGAGTCTCGATTTCTTCCATCTCTTTGTTTTTTATATTAAGCAGGTAGAGACGATTCGAGATTAAGTCGCGCCGTGGATTGTCTGTGGCAGAGATAAGCAGGTGTTCCCCATCAGGTAGCCAGACGAACTCTGAAATTCGCAGCTTCTCCTTAGTGAGAGTAACAACATCGCGGGATTGGATGTTAATCACACGCAGTCGGGGATCTCTGATGTCTTTGTCAACAACTACGGCATCTCCTCTTTCTTTGATTTTTTTCTTTTCCTCTTCGGTTTTTGGATCAGACGATAAAAAGGCGATTTTTGAGCCATCGGGCGACCATTTAAAGGAACGGATACCTGTTTTGCTTTGTGTTAAGGGTTCGGCCTCTCCTCCATGAATTGATATGATAAATATTTGTGTGGTTTTGTAACGATTTGACAGGAATGCCAGTTTGTCTCCATCGGGTGAGAAGCGGGGCGAATGGTCCGATTTTCTTGAAGTAGTAAGGTGAGTCAATTCTCTGGGTTTTATGGAAAAAATCCAGATATTGCTTTTTCGGTCGCTTCCCTTTACAGGGTCTGTAACAGTGAAGGCAACTTGGGTTCCATCATGAGAAATATTTAAATCAGATATGCGTTTTCTCTTAATTGCCTGTTCGGGAGTAAGTGCTACTGATTTAACCGTATCGACATCTGCTGAAGTTTTTTTATTCAGAATCCTGGCCGATGCAGGGCAAATAGATAGGAGCAGGAATGTCAATACAAATAACAGATTAAATAGTGACTGCGATGATCGGGCGACAACTCTTTTTTTCATAATAAATCTCCTATTTTATTAAAAATACAATTAATATGTTTTGTCTCAAAAGTACAGATGTTCATCTCGAAAGTGCCCGTATTATAATGTTAGCGGCCAGTCTACTCGTTATTCCGTTTAAATCGTATTTGGGATTGACCTCTGTAATTTCTATGATTCTGGTTCTTGGCTCTTCTGCTGCAACGTCTGCAATTTCGCACACCTGTGTAGCTGTCAGTCCCATCGGATTTGGATCGCTGACTCCAGGTGCCTCTACTGCTCTGACTACATCAAGGTCGAATCCCCAAAATATTGCGTCTGCGTTTGCTGATTTTGCTGTAGACCGAATCGTTTCAGCAACACCATCTTTTCTTAACTGACCAAGATAGTGAATATGGCAGCCTAAAGATTCTACATATTTTATATATTTAGGAGAATTGGCAAATGAATTTATCCCTACTTCATGGAATAGTTCTGGTAATATTACCTTTTCATCGAGCAGTTGGCGATATGGAGTACCACTGTTGCGCTGCCGATCTGCTCTCACATCGAGATGGCGATCAATATTAAAAACGAGTATTCGTTCCATTTCAGAGGATAGTGCAGAGCAGTCGGGGTAAGATATATCATTCCCGCCGCCCAATACGATTACCTTTTTTCCATCTTTGATAATTTGCCGCACTATGCTGAAAAGTATATCATGAGTTTCTTCGAGACTGTTTTTTATTTTTATATTGCCGAGGTCGAAAAGCTTAAGGTGGGTATGGGACTCAGAAACAGGGTATCGATACAGGGAACGCCTGATTTCAGCAGGAGCCAATCTTGCGCCCCTTCTGCCTTTATTACGTATTACTCCCTCATCTTGTGGACATCCAATAATTACTTCGTTTGCTATATCATATTCAGAGAAATTGTACTTTACCACATCACCCAGTCGGATGTCATTTGGATCATCTCTTGTAAAAAAGAGTGTTCTGTCTGGAGGGTCGATATATTTTAAAAGATGTTCCATTTTTTAAAATTTAATAAAAATGAAAATAAAATGAAACTACTAAAATCTGTTGAGAGAAATAAGAAGGGGTCACGCATTGACTCAAAGATAAAGTAAGTTTATATGAGAAGACCTTTTTTAAAAATTGGTCATTTCCTCATAATAGAGGTAATCATAAAATAATGGTATTATTTAGCAAATTGTTGCCTTTGGATTGCGCTAGCATTTTGCCGCTTTAAAAGCGACGCCAAGGCGTCGCAATCCAAAAACAGAGCTTTTAACATATTTGGGTTCCCAGGCAAGCCTGAATTACTGAAATGAATTGGGTATTCGACCTTTAGCTTAAGGATTTGCCGAAACTCAGGAGGTCACCCAGCATAGATATACTGTGTGATCATATAGGAAAAACTATACTACTCTTCATCATCCCTTAGGCATTTGATATCCCCCTTTGCCAAAAGGAGATTATAGGGGGATTTGTTGTTAGAGAATAAATTGTTCACTCCTCGTTCCCAAACAGGAGTTTGGGAACCAGAGGTAAATATCTTTGGTTACATTTTATTTTGGGACAACACGGTCATTCAATAAAATATAAAAAATGCTTGACATTATCATTTATTATATTAAATTGATAATAGTTCCTATTATTATTATGGGTATATTTTGTCAAAGAGAATAATAAAATCAAGCAAACAGAGAGACCTGATCCTCAGGATACTAAGATCAACAAAATCTCATCCTACTGCCGACTGGGTTTATGATCAGGCGCGGAAAGAGATGCCAAAAATCAGCAAGGCCACGGTTTATAGAAACCTCAACCTTCTCAAGGAGGAGGGCAAAATCAGGGAGTGTACAATTTGCAAGGGAATCATACGTTATGATGGCGATGTTCGCCTTCACTACCACATAAGATGCATCGAATGCGGTAGGATAGACGATGTTCCAATAGTTACATCGGTCGTATGCACCGAGGAAGTAGCCAAATTGTCTGGTTATATAGTACTGTCGCACCATCTGGATTTTACGGGGATTTGCAGTAAATGCCAGGAAAAAGAGAAGGAAAGAATTAATAAAAAGAGCGGGGCGGGTAGAGATTAATCTGCGCCGGCCTAAAAAATCTTAAGTAAAACAAAAAAAAAGAAATATTAAAATGAAAAAAATGACGACTAAAAACATGGAACAGGCCTTTATTGGCGAATGTATTGCCCACATAAAGTATATTGCATTTGCCCGGCAGGCAGAAATAGAGAACAAACCCAACATTGCAAGACTTTTCAGGGCAATCAGCTTTGCAGAACAGGTTCATGCTCTAAATCATCTGAAAACACTCGAAGAAATTGGAACCACAGAAGAAAATGTTCAGAATGCCATAGATGGAGAAAACTTTGAAGTAGAAGAGATGTATCCTGGTTATGATGCAGTGGCAAAATTACAAAACGAGAAAGATGCAGTCAGGTCCATACACTTTGCAATCGAATCCGAAAGAATCCATTCTGCAATGTACATAAAGGCAAAACACTCTTTAAGAGAGGGAGAAGATTTAAACCTCGGGAAAATCTATATCTGCACAACTTGTGGATATACTGCAGAGTCTCCATCCCCAGAATACTGCCCGGTTTGCGGACTTAGAGGAAAAGAATTTGCAGTCTTTTAGTAAAATAGGAGGTAGGTAAGATGGCAGCAAAGAAAAGTATGTACGAGAATGTATCCATTCAATATAATATCGCAGCCGATATAATGGATCTGAATAAAAATGTAAGAAACATTCTCTCAAAAACAATGAATGAGATAACTGTCAATTTTCCTGTGAAAATGGATAACGGCAGGGTGGAGATTTTCACTGGGTATCGCGTTCAGCACAACAACTGGTTGGGACCATTCAAGGGTGGGATAAGGTAAGACATTGAAGACGAAACATCGAGACCAAGTAAATAGGTTGGGACCATTCAAGGGTGGGATAAGGTATCATACTATGGTGGATATCGATGAGGTTCGCGCACTTGCAACACTGATGACATGGAAAACGGCCCTTTCAAACATACCGCTTGGAGGAGCAAAGGGCGGAGTTCGGTTCGACCCTTACAGATACTCGAAATCTGAACTCGAAAGAATTACACGTCGTTTCACATATGCGCTTGGATGCAATATTGGACCTGACTATGATGTTCCTGCCCCGGATGTAAATACAAATCCTCAGATAATGGCATGGATGCTCGATACCTATTCTACAACAGTACCTCCACAGGAACGCCAGCGCAGTCTTCACGTTGTGACAGGAAAACCAGTAGAGCTTGGAGGCAGCAAGGGAAGAGACAAGGCCACTGGTCAGGGAGTTGTGTTTATCATAGATCACTGGGCAAAGGTTAAAAACTTTAAATTGCAGAATGCAACTTACACACTTCAGGGCTTTGGAAATGTCGGCTCGTGGTGCGCAAGACTGCTTAAACCATACGGAATCAAGCTCATTGCGGTCGAGGATCACACTGGTTCTATAATAAATAAAAAGGGAATCGATCCGGACAAACTAAGCCAGTATGTGAGCAATAAGGGGGGAGTATCTGGTTATCCGGAAGCCGAACCTATTGACCATGAAACATTTCTATCTACAAAGACAGATATATTTATTCCTGCAGCTCTCGAGAATCAGATCACGGCCGAGACCGCCCCAAAACTAGATGTGAAGCTTGTTGCCGAGGCGGCCAATGGTCCAACAGACATAGAAGGTGACAAAATACTAAATCAGAAAGGGATCGAAATTATTCCAGACATACTGTGCAATGCAGGAGGTGTAATTGTAAGTTACTTTGAATGGCTCCAGAATAAGAGGAGTGAGTTTTGGGAATTGGATGAAGTAGATTCAAAATTTAAGAGAATTATAGTCAGTGCATTCGACAGGGTTCTTGAGACATCTAAAAGCTACGATGTGGATCTCAGAAGTGCAGCATATATCGTAGCCCTGAAGAGGCTCCAGAAGGTCTATACAGAAAGAGGCATATTTCCATAGATTAAAAAAATCAAATGAAACATAATAATCTTAAAAAGAGACTCGAATCTATTTATACCAGATACCACTCCACCCTTTATATTGATAACGACCCTATATCATGTGTAAGACGATTTGATGAAAAGAGAGACCAGGAGATTGCAGGACTCATTTCATCCTCGCTTGCATATGGCCGTATAAACAATATCATCAGATCGCTCAATAGTATCTTTATCATTACTGGTGACGACCTATCTGGCTTTGTCATGGAAAGTACTCTTGATGAGAAAAAGAATCTATTAAAGAATTTTCGTCATCGTTTTAACAGTGGAGAAGACATGGCACTTCTAATGGAGTCTGTAAAACATGCAATTTTACAACATGGAACTGTTGGCAATCTTTTTAGACTGCTCCTGCAGAAGAGAGGTACACTTAAAGAGGCCCTAACATCCTTTTCCAATAAATTAAAAGAGTATGCGCCCTGCAAAGAGATTAAAAAACAGAGATATTTTGAATATCTTCTGCCATCGCCGAAAAATGGCAGTGCATGCAAGAGGCTTAATCTCTATTTGAGATGGATGATCAGAAAAAAGGATGGAATCGATCTTGGGGTCTGGGAAGATCTGTCACCAGAGATATTGATTATACCCCTCGATGTCCACATAATCAGGGCAGCTCGATATTTAGGTATGACATCACGCAGTTGTGGTGATTGGAAAATGGCAGAGCAGATTACAGAAAAACTTGCAGAGTCATGTCCTGAAGATCCGGTAAAATATGATTTTTCGCTATGCAGATACAGCATGGTAGAGTTAAATTGAAAGGATTTTAACATGATTGATTTATTAATAAATATAATAAAAGAATCAATAAATCTTTGGACAGCCATGTCTCCGTATCTTCTTCTTGGAATGTTTGTGGCAGGAATCCTCCATGCCTATCTCGGTCCGGCATTCATATCGCGTCATCTTGGTGGTACTGGTTTTGCCTCAATACTTAAGGCTACGATTTTCGGAATACCACTTCCTGTATGTTCCTGTGGAGTCATACCCGTTGCGGCCTCATTAAAAAAAGAGGGAGCAAGCAGGAGTTCGACCTTGAGCTTTCTTGTCTCCACTCCTACTACTGGGGTGGACTCAATCCTTGCCACATACTCACTCATGGGACCGCTCTTTACAATCTTCAGGCCGCTGGCAGCGTTTTTCTCGGGAATCACGATCGGACTCTTAAACAGAATTTTCAACCCTGAAAAAATCAAAAAGAAAGAGGATGAACACGATCATCCACGTCAGTCTCAACATCTTAAAATCAAAGAGGTATTTCGATACGGATTTTTAGAACTTACAGCGGACATAGGTAAATGGCTCGTTATTGGTGTCCTCATAGGAGGAATACTCACCGCAGCAATACCAAACAACCTGTTCGAAAAATTTCTTCCCTATCCATTTCTGCATTTTATTGTAATGTTGATTCTGGCCATTCCACTTTATGTTTGTGCCACAGGTTCCATTCCAATAGCAGCTGCACTCATTCAAAAGGGGTTCTCGCCCGGTGCAGCGCTGGTCTTTCTCATCGCAGGACCAGCAACCAATACTGTTACTCTGTCATTTGTAAGATCAAAACTCGGAAAGAAGGCATTTTACCTCTATCTTGGTTCGATCATAGCGGTCTCGATCTTACTTGGATGGATCATGAATCTAACATGGAATCTTCTGGGTGGAAATCAGAATCTTATTTCTCCTCATGGGGGAAACCTTCCTATAGTACTCAGGCTTCTATCAGGTATAGCTTTGCTTTTTCTCATAATCGTTGGTATGTTAAGATCAAGGGAAAGAGCAGTGCCAACAAAACACACTCTGCTGGTTCCGGACCTTAAGTGCAAACACTGCAAGACCACTATTGAGAACAAGTTAAACAATACAGATGGAGTAAGCAGGGTAGTAGTCGATATAGAATCAAAGACTGTAGGTGTGGATGGAGACCTGCCGCTCGAAGATATTGAGAACGCAATCAGAGAGACAGGATATACACCAAAAAGATTAAGCAAACAATAGTTGTAAATAAACTCTTAGGAGGAAAAATGGAAGAGAATAAAATCAATATGCCGCTTCTGGGAGATAGATTCCCTCAATTAGAGGTAAAGACAACACATGGGCCGATGAAAATTCCTGAAGACCTGAAGGGCTCGTGGTTTGTGCTTTTCAGCCATCCGGCAGACTTTACACCAGTCTGTACAACAGAATTTGTTGCATTTCAAAAAAGATATGATGAATTTCAAAAGCTCGGATGCAAGCTGATCGGAATGTCTATTGATCAGGTCTTCTCTCATATAAAATGGATTCAATGGATAAAAGAAAATCTCGATGTAACAATTAAATTTCCGGTAATCGCAGCCAATGATGAGATTGCTTCAAGGCTCGGCATGCTACATCCGGGTAAGGGTACAAACACTGTTAGAGCCGTCTTTATTGTTGACCCGGATGGAATTGTCAGAGTGATTCTTTATTATCCGCAGGAGATCGGAAGAAACATCGATGAGGTTGTTCGTGCAGTAAAGGCACTACAGATATCTGATGAGCAGGGAGCGATTCCAGCAGGATGGCCCGAAAACGAGCTGATCGGAGACCGTGTGATAGTTCCGCCACCCTCAGACGAAAAGAGTGCAGCCGAGAGATTGAAAAAGTACGATTGCTACGACTGGTGGTTCTGTCATAAACCATTAAGATAAAAGTAAATTATTTATGAGTTACAAATACAAGACTGTTATAATAGACATTCTCAAAAGGGCACTTAAAAAGGAGACTGCCGCATTTAACTACTATATAAAAAAGGGCAAAGACTCCTCTATACCTGAAATAACATCTCTCTTCAGCCAGCTTGCGGAAGAGGAGAGAAAGCACAGATACTTTCTAACTGGTGAGATCGAACGACTCGATTCTCTTCTTCAGGGCAGTAGTGATAAAGATTTTCTGAGGAAGGACTCTGTCAAATATCAAATCCCTGACAGTATAGACTTTAAGACAATTAAATCTACAAATAAGGTAGATATTGCCGCAGTCTCACTTCCTACAGAACTTTTAGGTGGTGATTACCTCGATACTGTAATCCTTAATAGAAGATCGAAAGAGCCTGCCCTTGGCATACTCCTGTTCGATGTGATGGGTCATGGAATCGAGGCCTCAGAATTAAAATCAAAAATGCGAGAGCATGTTGGTAAATTTTTGGAATCGAGCCGTGATAGCAGCTCAGGCAGAGATGTTTCCAATCCAGCTCTTCTGATCTCTCATATAAACCTGAACCTCTTTGAGGAGTGCAGGAGAGCTGGTCGCTTCATTACAGCACTGTATTCTGTTATCGACACTCAAGGGATGAGGATGGAATACACATCAGCAGGTCACAATCCACCGATTCTAATAAGAGGCGATTCTGTCCTGTACGATCCTGATGCTACAGATCTTCTAATAGGAGCAGAAAGGGAGATCGGCTACTCAACAGAATCTCATTCATTGGATGAGGGAGATGTTATTGTAATCTTCTCAGATGGTATTACAGAGACATACAGTAGAGGTGAAGAGATGTTCGGGGAGGAGGGCCTGATCCGTTCTGTGAGGGAGTCGCGTAATCTATCATCCAGGGAGATAATTAAAAGCATATTCGACTCTCTCAGGATTCATGTTGGAGGCGAGCCTTTAAGAGACGATTTTTCACTCACAGTCGTGAAGATTCTCCCCGATAAAGATGGGAATGATGGATCGGAAATCAAAATCTAACAAAACATGAGGAAAAAATGAGTACTGTATTCTCAGGAGAAGAGATAATAAAAATGGCCATAAAAACAGAGGATGCGGGATATAAACTCTACTCTCAGGCAAGAGATGAGGCCAAAACAAAAGAGCTTAAATCCCTGTTCGACTATCTTGCGAAAGAAGAACTCAAACACAAAGAGATCTACTCAGGATTGACAGATGCCATAGCAGAAAGCAGCCAGGGCCTTCCTGTGGACTGGAAAGATGTCGAGCTCTACATTGAGGCAATGATAGACTCGAGCCTCTTTATAGGCGCGGACAAGAATATCAATCTTTCATCAAGTGTCGATGAAGAAAAGGAGGCGGTAGATTTTGCAATTAAATTTGAAAAAGATACACTACTTTTTTTCTACCAGATTAAAGAGATCGTTAAAGATGTGAATAGAGATGTTGTAGAGCGGATAATTGGCGAGGAGAAGAAACACATTTATAGACTTGCAGAAATAAAAAGAACACTTTAAATTAAATACCAAGGAGGCATGAAATGGGGAAATGGATTTGCGACGTATGCGGATGGATATATGATCCAGCAAAGGGAGATCCTGATAATGGAATAAATTCTGGAACGTCGTTCGAGGATCTTCCAGACGACTGGGTCTGCCCGGAATGTGGTGCAGGAAAAGAGATGTTCTCAAAGATGTAATCGAGGATAGAAGATTTTTTAAATAGAGGACTGAATGAGTACAATCAAAATAAGACCGGATGTTTACTGGATTGGAGTAAACGACAGAAAAACAGAGCTTTTTGAAGGTATTTGGCCAATAGATGAATTTGGAGTTACATATAACTGCTATCTAATTATGGATGAAAAAAAGGCCTTAATAGACCTTGTTGGCAGCACAAAGTCAGAAGAATTTTTCAGCAAGGTCGATGAGTTGATATCTCTGTCTGATATCGACTACATCATAATAAATCATATGGAGCCTGATCATACTGGCATCATTCCTACAATTAAAAGGATTGTTCCAAATGCAACTATTCTGGGTACAGAAAAAATGAAAAAAATGATGAGTCAGTACTATGGAATAGACAGCAATGTTCAGGTTGTAGCAGATGGAGATATCCTATCATTGGGTCGAAAGAAGCTGCAGTTTTTTCAAACTCCATTTATCCACTGGCCAGAGACCATGGTTACATATGAAACCACAGAAAAAATTCTCTTCTCTTGCGATGCATTCGGTGGTTATGGGGCCTTCAGCGGAACAATCTTTGAAGATGAATGTAAAAATTTAGCTCTTTTTGAAAGGGAGGCTCTCCGGTACTACTCCAACATCGTTGCAACCTTTAGTGGTCCAGTACTCAAGGCCATAGAAAGATTAAGGGAGCTTGAGATTAAAATCATTGCGCCTTCACATGGACTGATATGGAGAAAAAACCCTGGGAGGATTGTAGAGTTATATAAAAGGTGGGCAGAATGTCAATCGGGTAAGAGCGATCCTGGAATAACCCTGATCTTCGGCTCAATGTATGGCAATACAGAAGCACTCATGAATGCAGTGGCACAGGGGGCCGCCAAAGCAGGTGTTGAGCCTGAGATATTTGATGTTACAAGAACGAACGTCAGCCACATACTCCCATCTCTGTGGACAAAATCTGGTATTATTGTAGGTGGCCCAACCTACGAAGGAAAGCTCTTTCCCCCAGTGGCATCTGTACTTCAGATGGCAGCACTTAAACACATACGAAACAAAACGGCTGTATATTTTGGGAGTTTCGGCTGGAGTGGAGGTGCATTAAAAGAGATGAAAAAGATAATAGAAAATCTCGACTGGAATGTTCTTGATTCAATCGAGTTCAAGGGAGGCCCAACACAGGATCTATTGAGAAAGGGCGAAGCCCTTGGAAGAAATTTCGCAGAAAAAATTAAAGGGAGAGTTCAAAAATGATTGGAAATTTTGACAACAAAATGATAGAGGCAATACTGGAGACAATACCAATAGACTTTTCTGTTGTGGATAGAGATGATAATGTGATCGGATGGAACAAACACGAAACAAGAATATTCAAGCGTCCTAAAGGCGTGGTTGGGAAGAATGTTCGAAAATGTCATCCTCAGAGAAGCATCGAGAAGGTAGAAAAAATCCTAAGTGAGATGAAGGCAGGCAAACGGGACAGGGCAAGATTCTGGATCGATAAAAGGATCGAATCATCAGAAAGACCTCAAAAGATATTGATTGAATACTACGCCCTCAGAGACCAGGATGGCAACTACCTTGGATGTCTCGAGGCTTCACAGAACATAACCGAAATCCAGTCACTAAAAGGAGAGAAGAGACTGCTTGATTAACAAAAAGTGAGGAGTGCAGAAATGATTACAAAAAAAATGGCAGACAGCCTGAATGAACAGATAAACAAAGAGATCTATTCTGCATACCTCTATCTATCGATGTCTGCATATACAGATCACAAAGGATTAAAGGGATTTGCTAACTGGTATTTTGTGCAGTTTCAGGAAGAGATGGACCATGCAATGAAAATATACCGATACCTTCAGGACCAGGGAGCAGTGATAAAACTAAAGGCAATCGATCAGCCGCCGACAGAGTTTGGAGATGTTTTAGAGATTGTTGAAAAAACCCTCTCTCACGAAAAGATGGTAACCGGATTGATTAATAAACTAATCGAAACGGCAGTAGAAGAAAAAGACTATGCTACACAGGCCTTTCTTCAGTGGTTTGTGACAGAACAGGTAGAAGAGGAATCCAATGTAAGTGAGATACTGGACAAATTGAAACTGGCAGGCAACCAAGGGAATGGTCTGTTTATGATAGATAAAGAACTTGCATCGCGAGTCTATACTCCGCCAGCACAGAGTGAGGAGCAGTGATTTATTACTAAACAAATCGATGAACCTGATTTACAAATATTGAAAAAAGAGACAGTGGACATCGACAGCCTAAAGAAGAGTATAGAGTTTGCAATTGAGAAAGAGAGAGAAGCCGTGGATTTTTACACACAGTGCAGCAAGCTAACCACACGTTCTGGCATGAAAAAGGCCTTCCTTGAAATGGCCGACGAAGAAAAAAGACATGTAAAAATGCTTGAAAATTTCAAGCAAGAAAAGTTAGATTCAGTAAAAATCAAAAACACACCAGACCTTAAAATAGGCGATTATCTTGTGGACATGAAATTTGATCCATCGATGAGTTATAACGAGCTTCTCATCCTCGCAATGAAAAGAGAAGAGGCCTCGCATAACCTTTACACCAATCTCTTGCAGGGCACCGAGGATGAGAACATAAAAAGACTCTTCCAGATGCTTGTCCAGGAGGAGCTTAAACACAAGAATCGATTAGAGAAAGAGTATGATGACTTTGTTTTAAAGGATAATTAAGGGTCAAATTAAACAAATAACAACTCTGTGAGGTATGCCCAATGACCACCAAATATGCAGGAAGCGAGATTCTTCAGATCGCTGTAGAGCTTGAAATAAATGGCAGGAAGTTTTATGAAGAACTCCACAGCGATGTAAAGGATGAGCAGCTCCAGGAAACATTTAAATTTCTGGCCGATGAAGAACTGAAGCATGAAAAGACTTTCAGGTCGATGATGAAAACACTCGATAAAGAACCCGACACTGGAATATATGACGACCGAGAGATGATATTGTATTTCAACTCGCTGGTAGACAGGAGCGTTTTTCCATCAGATAAAGAGAACATGTCAGAATTGATAGATACGGGTAGCATTAGGGATATTGTTGAGAGGGCAATCACATTTGAAAAAAATACAATTCTCTTTTTTAGCGAGATGTTAAATTCAACAAGGCCAGAGGATCATGAAGTAATACAAAAGATTATTGAAGAAGAAAGAAGTCACATACATCGTCTTTTAAAACTCCTATGACAAAAAGAAAACAGTTGAACAGCAGAGGAAAAGCCATGTCTAAAAAACAGATCTATCTCGATAACAATGCAACAACTCCAATTCATCCTGAAGTTAAAAAGGCAATGATCGAAGCAATGGAGATTTTCGGCAATCCATCCAGCATGCATTCGTTCGGCAGGAGGGCAAGAAAATATGTGGAACAGTCGAGGAGAAAAATAGCTACATTCATCGGTGCCTCACCAGATGAGATCGTGTTTGTTGGAAGTGGGTCAGAGGCAAACAACACAGTCCTGTCTTTAACAACATGCCCCCTGAGAGGCTGCAGCATACCGGAGTTCGGAAAGCCTGAGGTCATAACAACAAAGATAGAGCATCCATGCATAATCGAGACTGCAAAATGTCTTGCAGATAAATCTGCAAAAGTATTCTATCTGGATGTAGATAGAGAGGGCAGAATAAATATCGATCAGCTTCGTGATCTGTTGTCAGAAAGGACTCTTCTCGTATCTGTAATGATGGCAAACAACGAAATCGGAACCATACAAAACATAAAGGAAATCTCAAGGATTGTTCACAAATATAACGCCCTCATGCACACAGATGCAGTACAGGCAGTGGGCAAAATACCGGTGGATGTGGTCGATCTGGATGTCGATTTTCTCTCAATGTCGGCTCATAAGATATACGGCCCAAAGGGAGTGGGCGCACTCTATGTCAGAAAGGGCACACCATTCTGCCCCATGATACGCGGCGGACATCAGGAAAAGGGAAGAAGAGCAGGAACAGAAAACACACTGGGAATAGTTGGATTTGGGAAGGCTGTGGAGATGAGAGAGAAGGAGATGGAAAAAGAGGCAGAAAGACTACTAAAATTAAAATCGCTTCTTCGCCAGGGCATAAAGGACTCAATATCGGATGTCAGATTCATAGGCGATCCCGATAACTCCATCCCTGGAACACTCAATGTCTCTTTTGAGGGAGTCGAAGGAGAAGCAATACTGCTCTATTTAGACATGGAGGGGATAGCAGTTTCCACTGGCTCTGCATGCTCCTCTGGTTCACTCGACCCTTCTCATGTAATAATGGCAACAGGAATTCCAAAAGAATTTGCCCACGGCTCGATACGGATCAGCATGGGAAGAGAAACTACAAAAGAACAGATTGAGTACACTATAGAAGCATTCAAGAGAGTAATCACTAAACTCAGAAAAATGTCGACATTTACCAAGGGAGTGAGATAATAAAATGGATGAGTCAAATTGGGTATACAGTGAAAAAGTAAAAGACCATTTCATCAATCCTAGAAACGTGCTCGATGACATAGAGAGTTATGACTATGATGGAAGGGGCCTTACTGGAAATATAAAATGCGGTGACGAGATGCTCTTTGTGATAAAGGTCGATAAAGAGAAGGGCATAATAACAGACTGCAAATGGAAGACTTACGGTTGTGCAAGTGCAATAGCAAGTACATCCATACTCTCTGAGATGGTAAAGGGCATGAAGCTGGAAGATGCCTATAAGATTTCTCCAAAAGATATTCTCAAAGAGCTCGGAGGATTGCCAGACAGAAAGATACACTGTTCAGTTCTAGGGGACAGAGCACTCAGGGCAGCAATCGATGACTATTACAGGCGCAACGGAATGGAGGAGAAGGTTCATAAAAGGGAAGAAAAGGTCATATGCAAGTGTATGAATATTACAGACCATGACATTGAGGAAGCAGTGCTTGAAGGGGTCAGAGATTTTGTTACTCTACAGGAGAGGACCAAGGTCTCAACCGTGTGTGGTGAATGCAAGGATGAGGTCAAGGCACTGATGAACAAATACATAAATAAATATTATCAAAAAAATTAGACTGTTAAAAATGGCTTTCCTTGGCGCACATGTTTCAATAAGTGGGGGAGTCGAAAACTCGATCTCAAGGGGAGTAGAGCTGGGATGCGAGGCAGTACAGATATTCAGCAAGAATCAGAGGCAGTGGAAATCTGCACCACTGTCTGAGAAATCAATCAGAGAATTTAGAGAAAATATAGAGAAATCTCCACTAAAACAGGTCGTTATCCACGACTCATACCTGATAAACCTTGCCCATCCCGACCGGGAGAGCAGGCAGAAATCCATCGATTCGTTTATTGATGAGATGATAAGGGCAGATCAGTTAAATATTCCATATCTTGTTTTTCACCCAGGCTCTCACCTGAAAAGCGGAGAAGAGGCCGGCATCGGCCTGATTGCAGATAGCCTGAACAGGGCCATCGATAAACAGCACAATGGCAGTGTAATGCTTCTTGTTGAAACAACTGCAGGACAGGGAGACAATCTCGGTTACAGATTCGAACAGATTGCAGAGATCATTTCAAATGTGGAAAACAAGAAAAGAATGGGTGTGTGTTTTGATACTGCCCATGCCTTTGAGGCTGGCTACGACATCAGAACAGAGCAGTCATATAAGAAGACATTTGAAGAGTTCGATAGAATTATCGGTCTCGAACGGCTCAGGGTTTTTCACCTCAATGACTCCAAGACCGAAATAGGGAGTCACGTGGACAGACATGAAAACATAGGAAAGGGATTGATGGGAGAGGAACCGTTTCGCATGTTGGTCAATGATAAAAGATTTTCAAACCATGCCATGATTCTCGAAACTCCTGGTGGTGATGAAATGTATAAAGTCAATCTTTCACTTTTAAAATCGTTTCGAATACCAAAAAATGTTGGAGGAAAATAAAATGGCTTTAGACATCAGCACGATAACACTGGAAGAAGCACTTCATATTGCACTTAAATCTGAAATCGAACTTTGGAAGCTGTACAAGAAGGCAAAAGAAATCGTTAACAATTTTATTTTTAAAGAAAAACTATCGTTTTTAATAAAAGAAGAAAAGATACATCAACAAATACTACAGGCAATGATTCAGAAGATGTTTCCAGACACAAAGGTCTCTAAAACAGAAAAATCCCTGTTTCCAAAAATATCAATATCATTACAAGAAGAAAGCTCGGCAGCAGACCTGCTAGAAATAGCACTCGATGCAGAAAAAACATATGAGGAGTTCTATGATGGTTTCTCGGAAGAGATAGAAAACAGGGCAGTCATGGATATCTTTCAATACCTCTCAAATGCTGAGCATGGCCACTATTCAATCCTCAAGGGAGAACATCAGTTCTGTCTTAAAGATGAAGAGTATCCTGTAAGAGAATATTTTCAATACGAAATGGTTACAATAGCGTCAAAATGATCTGGAAAGGAGATGACTCTTTATTCTTCTATCTATCACTTTTACAGAGAGTGTCTCCAAGATTATAAAAAGAACAAACATGGCGGTTAGCATAATCAGCCAGCCCAGGAAGTTACCATAAATGAACCGCTGTACAAAAATGAGGAGAATAAAGAAGGGGAAAGAGAAAAACATTACTGCAAGCCTCTGAGACCTCTCTCCCCTTTCTCTTTTTCTCGAAAATGGATATTCTTTTATAAAGAGGGATGTAAAAGATAAAAAGATCAGTCCGAAGACAGCAACTGTTAACATATGCCTGAGTGCATGCATAAGGGGAATCTGGGTAGAATAGATCACTCCCAAGACCACGAAAAATGGAATCACAAACCTGGAAAAAATCATTAACTTTATGCCCCTGTATATCAATCCCGGACTTGTTATAGGTGCTACTCTAAATATCCACGATGCCTCCCAGTCGGTAGCATAACGGATAAGCGTTAAAAAAGAGTATATCATAAAAAATATAAAAAACACTCCCAGATATGAGGTGGGAGAACTGAACCATCCAGCAAAGGGGTCCTCCAACCCCCTGTCCATCATTGTGATTAAAATAAATGCAAGCGGCATACCGAAGAGTGCGTAGGCTCCCATCTTGATTAATCTGTCTCTTTTAAACATCTGTATTGATAATTCATATCCCGCCTCTGCCTCTGGTCTATTCAAAAAGATGAATGCAATGCTCTTTTTTCTTTTTTTAAAGATTTTAGATGTTCTATCCCTCTTTTCAGAACTTACCTGAAGCGCAGATAGTCTGTCTGCATACTGCATCGAAATACGCCTGAATGATATAAAAAAGAGCAGGAAAGTAGAAACTGCTGCTATTATTGACAACAGAATATAGATACTCTCATCTCTCCCGAGTAAAAATTGAATAAGACCTGCAAACCATGCAGAAGGAGTAGCATAGAGCCATTTGCCAGAGATCTCCGAATCTGACGATAAATATTTCTGGCTGAGCCTTGGTACGAGCTGATAGATGAGAATGGTAAAAAATGTAAAGAATACCTGAGCATATGCAATAATATCCTTGAATTTTTCGCCACGAACGACTTTCATAAGAGTTGTATAGATCAATACTACAAAGGATGCAGCCGCAGCATTTGCAA
The DNA here is from genome assembly GCA_964651045.1 of uncultured bacterium. Taxonomy (GTDB): domain Bacteria; phylum Zhuqueibacterota; class QNDG01; order QNDG01; family DSAB01; genus CAZYVD01. The sequence goes on along the minus strand of CAZYVD010000003.1, from coordinate 27,579 downwards.
CTACTGCCACTATTAAAAACAGAAATGGGAAAAGCCATGACGAGCCTTTGATAGTAATACCGATTATCGATGGGAAAAAACATATTGAAGAAGTCATCAAGAAAACATAAAAGAGGAGGTTTCCCAGCCGTGCAAAAAAGTAGGTCCTCGAGCTGATCGGCCGATATGCGAGTATATCAGAATCGTCAGAACTTATTATTGTGGTACTGAACTCAAGGATAACAATAAGCACCATGATGACCATTGAGTATGAGAGTATCAGCAGGGAATAAAGAAATGTCGTGGTCACAGGAGCAAGACCGGCTGCCAGGGCTATGCTCATCATTGAATAGAATATCATAGACCACACCATAGGAGAGATTTTGCTACTTCTACCGGCCATTCCTCTGTGGCGCCTGAAATCATTCTTTATGCTCACACTCATCAAACACTTAAACTGATTCCAGTCGATACCAATAAATCTGAAAATTCCTTTAGCCATCATTCGGTCCTGTCCTGTGTTATACTCTTTAAAAATGCTCTTGCTACCTCTCCAAGGTCCTCACTGCTTGTGAGTTCGCTAAAGACATCCTCGAGTGTTGATCTGCGCGTCATCTCTTTTAGTTTTCCAACAGAGCCGTCTGCAACAATCTTTCCCTTGTTTATGATTATTACCCTGTCGCATATGTTTTCAACAACCTCGAGTATGTGTGAACAGTAGAATATTGTCTTGCCAGCATCTGCAAGGTTTCGTAAAAGCTTTTTTAGAACAACAGCAGTATTGGCATCCAGACCGCTAAGCGGCTCATCCATGAAAATAACATCTGGATTGTGAATCATTGCAGAGGCTATAACAACCTTCTGCTTCATGCCCCTTGAAAATTCACTCATCCTCTGGTGAAGATTATCCTTTAGGCCAAAAAATTCACAAAACTCGTCTATCCTTCTCTCTATCAGGTCGCGATTCATTCCATATATCCTGCCCACAAAACTCAAATATTCATGTGGTGTAAGACTCTGGTATACTGCCCCTGACTCTGGAACATATCCTATCAACCGTTTTACCTCAAGGCTGTTTTTGAGTATGTCGAACCCCGATACAACGGCAGTACCAGAAGTGGGAGGAATCATGCATGTTAACATTTTTACAGTTGTTGTCTTTCCAGCACCATTCGGTCCAAGGTAACCGCAAATCTGACCCTTTGGAACTTCAAATGTAACTCCATCAACAGCTACAAGATCCCCAAAATTACGGGTTAAATTTACCAGTTCTATCATTGTTGTCAACCCCTGTATATTTTATCTTTCAAGCAAATCTTTCCGAAACTTTGAACGTCTGAGATCGCTATGCCTCTCCTCTGCCAGTTCTATCAGTCTGTCTATCAGTTGCGAATAGGAGATCCCGCTTGCCTCCCATAGCTTTGGATACATGCTGATCTGCGTAAAGCCCGGTATTGTATTTATCTCATTTACAAATATCCTATCTGTATCTGTTTCGAGAAGAAAATCGACCCTTCCCATTCCCGCACAGTCCACGGCCTTGAAAGCCTGAACCGCAAGCTCTGCCACCCTTTTCGAGATAGATTCATGAATATCTGCAGGAATCACTGTCCTGCTGTGCTCGCTTATATATTTTGCTTCGTAATCGTAGAACTCATTTGCAGGTATTATTTCACCAACAACCGATGGTTGAGGATCATCGTTCCCGAGCACACTGCACTCCAGTTCCCTTGCCTTGATCGCTCTCTCTACAATGATCTTTCTGTCATACATTGCAGCATTATCCACTGAAGCTTTCAGTTCGTCCCTTTTGTGAACCTTCGAGACCCCAACACTTGAACCAGTGTTTGCCGGCTTTACAAAACATGGAAAACCAATCTCCTCCTCAACTCTTTCTGAAATTATCTCCGGGGAACTGCTCCACACCTTTCGTAAAAACCAGATAAAGTCGGGAACTGGAAGTTGATTCTTAGAGAATATCTGCTTCATCACTATCTTATCCATACTGACAGAAGATGCAAGAACTCCTGCTCCTACGAATGGAATATCAGCCAGGCTCAACATACCCTGAACAGTACCGTCTTCTCCAAATGTTCCATGAAGAACTGGGAAGACAACATCTACAGGTATGAACCGATAAAATTTTGCAGTTCCCTTGCCATCATCTCTTATCTCGAAAAAACCCCTATTTTTTGGATCACCTATTAATAGATAGGGACCGTTCTTTGTGCTCAGGTCATCAACATCACGAAGCTCTGAGACATCTGGAAGAAGCATCCACCTTCCATCCCTTGTAATTTTTACTGGTATGATACTGTACCTGTCGCGATCCATATTCTTGAGAATGTTAATGGCCGATGATAATGAAACCTCATGTTCTGTTGACCTGCCACCAAAAACAACTGCAACTCTCTTTTTTTTCGATACACTCATACAAAGTCCTATAAAATTTTGTAAAATATAATAAATTACAGTAGAAGTATCAACACATACTTAACTTAAACCAGTAATTATTGTTAATAGATGTTTCGAAAAATAGAACCCGTGATCCCTCTTCTCCCACTTCCCTTTTCAAACTTAATATCCTGAAGCATCTGCGACTTTATGTTTATCCTGAAATAGAAGTGTTTATATCTTCCAACAGGAGACCAGACAAATCTTGCCTCCCAGCAGTGGAGATCGCGGTATATATTAATATCTTGGCTGACAAACTCCTTCCTTACAAAATCAAACTGGGCATTATAGGAAATCTTCCAGTTTTTTGTAAGATTGAATGAAATCATTGTCCTTGCCCAGAATGTCTTTATTGGATTCTTCGGGTTAGTTCTGCTCTCTGTGTATGAAAGAGTGGTATTCATGTTCCACGGACTGACACTGTTGCCCATACTACCACCAGGCCTGAGTCCAGCAGCAGCCATTTCATAGGGCTGTGTTCCAGAGGCGGTCTCCTGCCCCTGTGTAGAGACACCAGCCGATCTGCCGCCTGTCTTGAAACTTCCCTTAAGTCTGATGTTTAAATTAAAGCTTATGCTTGTAAGACGCAGCCATGGATTCTTAAAAATAGTTTTCCAGTCTCTGAAATCGATCTTATCTATCATGAGTCTGTTTATAGTACTTCCATTCTCATCTACCTGATAGAAAGAATATGTTGAGTTAAGTGTGAGGTTGATCTCCTTTGATATTGATGATCTTAAATAAGAGGAGAGATTGCCGAGCCTGTATTTTTCAGCCTCCCAGTTGTATGAAGAGGATAGATTCCAGTATAAAATATCGATCTTTTTCTCCTTTTCGCCATCCCCTATCTTCATCTGAAAGACATTTCTAAGACTGAAGCTCAAAGATTTACTGCCAGCAGGAGGAGTAGAACCAATATTGCTGAAACAATACTTCTGATAGACTGTTCCAGTCGTATCTTCGATGTATCTGTAATATCCGAAACGTTTATTTCGAAAATCTGGATTGTAATTAAAACTTACGCTTGGTGTTGCCACATGCCTCAGCATGACTGTCTTTAGAAATTTCGGCTTGAACAGACCATATAATTTTGTGTTGAGAGAAACATAAATACGGTAGGTCCTCTGAGAAAAAAATCCCTTCTTCTCCACTGCAGATATTATGTTTGTGTCAGGGTATAAAACATAGTCGTATCCCTTGTTATACCAGTTTTCATTATAACTCATACCAGGACTGATTTTAAACCAGCGGAGAAGAGTAAAATAAGATGAAACATTCATCGAGTGATTCCACTTCATATATTCATCTGTAACATAGGTTGTGTCATAAGAGCTGTCTGCATAGGAGTATGTAATCTGCCTCTGTTTTGATCTGTATACGGTTGCCTCTGAATTGTAATTAAAATAGATGTTGTGGTACCATCTGCTCTCTACGCTCTTTCCCCTCGAAGCCTTGGGTCTTTTTATGAGTGGGAACTGGCCTACCCTGAAATTAATCCTCGGCAGTGTCTCTGTTATATTACCAGTCTGAAGATCTCTACTGTGGCTCAGATTAACCGTAATACTCTGTCCGCCTGCAAACCTTTTTGTCAGGGTAGCGTTTGATATTATCTGCCTTCTCAATCTCTGCTGCCGATCCGAGCTGTAATTTCTATACAGAGTACCTCCTCCAAGAAAAGTTCCGCTGACATTGAACCTTGTTGTGGGAGAAATTTCCTGGCTGTGTTGAACCCTGATGTCCCAAAGCCGTCTTTTCTCTTCGTTTCCATATGCATTAAAATTTTTCTGTGTCCAGCTTCCAGAAATTAATCCATTTAAAATATATCTGATATTATAGCGTAGGCTTCCCCTGAATAAGAAACCACTCCTTTCATAAAAATCGGCCTGAACTTTTGCATCCCAGTATTGGCTTGCTGCCCAGTAATATCCAAAACCCTTCAAATATCTTCCCTCTATCGAACTAGAGCCGTAGCGAGGCAATATTATCCCTGAATGTCTCCCCTTTTTGATCGGGAAAAAAATAAATGGAAGAGCCATGACAGGAATATTTCCAATATACATGACAAGGGGCTTCCCCACAACCTTATCATTGTAGTGGAGCTTCATTTGTGACGACCAGAAATGAAAATGGGGATTCTCTTTCTTGTCGCATGTGGTATATATTGCATTCTTAACATGCAGCACTTTTGGTTTGACGAGCTTAACAGTACTGCCTGTATAGAATCCCTCCTCATAGGAAGTTCTTCCCCTGAGAACACGACCCTTCTTGGATCTGAAGTTAAACTCCATAACCTCACCTATCATCACATCGCCGGCCTGTGTAAACTGAGGCATTCCTAAAGTCTTTGCAACAAATGTCGAATCGCCTGTTTCCTCATCTACAACCCATACAGAATCGATTACTCCTTCTGCTATCATCAGATCTCTGTCCCATTCCACAGTAATCTTTGCTGCCCTGAGCTCCATGTCCTGATATTTGACCACTGCCTTACCAAGAAGAATCGTCTTATGCTCATCCATCTTATTGAAAATCTCTACAGCCTCATAATTAATCGGTCCCTCCAGTCCACTTCCATATGCAGCCTTTTTTGCAGTAGTGTCCTTTGCAGACTCCACCCTTTCCTGACCACCGAGCATGTCAAATACAAATGCGGTGAGTACTGTAAATAAGAATAATTGAAAGGTTCTTTTTCTCATCATTTAATCGGATTATTATTAAATACAATAAAACACGCTAAAAGGTTACACCATACTCATCGCAATACAAGCCGCACCTACCATACCTGCCTTCTCACCAAGTTGGGCAGATTTTATTTCGATCACTCTTCCCGGAATCTCGAGTGCAACATCCATTGTTTTCTCTCTTGCAGGTCCAAGAATGAGCTCTCCTGCATTGGAAACGCCACCTCCTATTACCGCCATTTCAAGATTGAGAAGATTTGAAACATTTCCGATTCCAACTCCAAGATAGTAACCGGTCTTTCTCAATATCTCTATTGCAACCTCATCCCCCTTCTCTGCTGCCTCGCTTATATGTTTTGGGGTCATCTCCTCTTCTCTGATTCCACTCAACAACGATGAACTGCCCTTTGATAAACACTCCTTTGTTCTGCGTAAAATTCCACGGGTTCCTATATAGGCCTCAATACAACCCCTCCTTCCGCAGCTGCATATAGGACCGTTCGGATCTATTGTCATGTGTCCGAACTCACCAGCAGAACCACTGCTGCCCCTGTATATCTTTCCCTCAAGTATCAATCCTCCTCCAACACCAGTACCGAGTGTTACCATCATCATGTTCTTCACACCACTACCGCTTCCAAACATATATTCACCAAGTGCAGCCACATTAGCATCATTATCCATTTTAATTGGTAGATTCAATCTTCTTTTTAATTCACATCCAACCTCCACATCACGCCATCCGGGTAGATTTGGAGCCTCAAGCAAGACCGCTTTTTCTGCATCCACAAGACCGGCAACTCCGATCCCGACACAGGATACTCGACAGCCTGCACTGCTGCAAAGCTTATTTATCAAATCCGATATTCTGTCGAGCACATGGTCCACTCCACCCTCCTTTTCACAGCCTACTATCCTCTCTGCTACTATCTCTCCTTCCCTTGTGAGCAGACATGCCTTGATGTTTGTGCCTCCAAGATCTATACCTGCAAAAATCTCATTCTTGCTCATTCTGATCCCTTGTCTTTATTTCTTCTCTTTTTCCACCACTCCTCTAACCTCTGCTTTATCGTCACTTCATAACCAATCTTTTTGGGTCTATAATATATCCTGCCTTTCAACTTCGATGGAAGAAAATCCTGCTCAACAAATCCTCCATCATAGTCGTGAGCATATTTGTATCCTTTACCATAACCCATCTCTCTCATCAAGTTCGTTGGAGCATTCCGAAGATGAAGCGGGACCTGTTCATTTGAACTCTTCCTTGCATCTTCTATTGCCTTCTCTATTGCCATATATGATGCATTGCTCTTGGGAGCACTGGCAAGATATGTTGCTGCCTGTGCCAGTATTATTCTCGCCTCCGGCATTCCAACGGCATGTACTGCCTGAAAAGCCGAATTTGCTACAACAAGAGCATTAGGATCTGCATTGCCAATATCCTCGGATGCAAGGATTACCATTCTCCTTGCAATGAAGAGCGGGTCTTCACCGGCCTCTATCATTCTTGCAAGCCAGTAAACAGCACCATCTGGATCGGAGCCGCGCATTGATTTAATAAATGCCGAGATCGTATCATAATGATAGTCTCCCTTTTTGTCGTACATTATTGCTCTTTTCTGCAGGGCCTCTTTCACTATTTCAGTAGTAATTGTTCGCAGCCCGCCTCTTGGTTTTGTCAGCTGCGAACAGAGCTCGATTGTATTTAGCGCTATCCTTGCATCACCGCCTGAAAATTTGACTATGAGTTTCATCACCTCTGTTGTTATCTTGATATTTAAACCAGACAGAATCCTGTCGCTTGTTAATGCCCTGTGAATAACCTCCTCGATCTCTTTATCCTCCAGAGGAAGGAGTCTATATACTCTTGATCTCGAAAGAAGTGGACCAATGACCTCAAATGATGGATTTTCTGTGGTTGCCCCTATGAGAACAACAGTACCATCTTCCACATGAGGAAGAAGAGCATCCTGCTGTGCCTTATTGAATCTGTGTATCTCATCTATGAATAGGATTGTGCGGCGCCCGAGCCCTTTTATGTTTAATCTTGCCTTTTCTATTATTTTTCTTACATCTGCAAGTCCTGCATTCACACCACTTATGTGGAAAAACTCCGCATTGGCAGACGATGCGACTATTTTAGCAATCGTCGTCTTTCCAGTGCCCGGAGGCCCCCAGAGAATCATTGATGGTACCTGGCTCTTCCCATCTATAATATTTCTCAAGACCTTTCCATGACCGACCAGATGACGCTGACCAACAAATTCCGATAAGTCTGAAGGTCGCATCCTGTCTGCAAGGGGTCTGAGGGGAGCGCCTTCCCTTTTCTCTTCCTGTTTAAATAAATCCATGATTTCGAATTTACACTTATTCAATCTGAAAGTCAAGGTAAAACAAAATATTAACCGCCATTTACTTTTAACTATTTCACTTTTTACAATTCCTAATAACAGTTAGTTTCTTATAGAACTTATCTATAAATCATATGTCTGGCTTACTAAACAGTCTTGCTCTTATTTATGAATTGATGTTTGTGTTGCCCCAAAATAAAATGTAACCGAAGATATTTACCTCTGGTTCCCAAGCTTCTGTCTGGGAACGAGGAGGGAAAGTTAAATTCCTCTAAAGTTAATTTATTTTTGGATTCTGTTGGGCTTTTCAAATTTTTAGATGGTAGAATATCATTTGGCATAATAAAAGATACAGAATATGCTGAGGAACTTTTGGGTTACTGGATAGTACCAATTGCAATTTTTGTTTCTGTTTTATTGTATTTTGTACTGACAAAATCGTTAAAGATTCTTACAATTAGAAGGAGGTGATTTTTTTTATTTAGAACATCGTATAACAAAGTATTTGAAAAGAAATAATAAATCGTAAGACAACTTAATTGGAGGAATCTACTATGAAAATTTTAGTAGTATCACTAGTACTGCTTCTTTGTGTTGGTGGAGTCGTTTCTCAACAGATAAATACAAAGACTTATTCCACCGCAGTAGATAAAGCCACAACGGTATTGATTGAATTAGAAGGGGATATAATTATTAACAGCTGGGATCTGCCAAAAATAGATGTGAAGGTTGAATCTGTTGTAACTGGCAGAGTCTGGGGATATTCTAACATAAAAAAAAGAGGAGATTATAATGTTTGTATCGAAAATTCTGGAGGCATGGTAATCGTAAGGCCTGTTCCAAGAAAGAGAATATATACGATTGGAATTTCAACTATCAGGGAAAGTAATACTCATTATATTTATCTGCCGAGCTCGGCAAAAGTTGTTGTGCATTCTCAGAGGGGAAGGATTTCTGTAAATGGTATTTTTGATTCCATGGATATCGAAAATTGTAGTGGAAGTGTTGAACTTAAAATAATTAAAAGTCGGGTAAGATTTGTAGGGTGTTCTGCTGTGAGTGGGAAAGTTTTAATCAACGGGAGCAATGAAGGAAAGCGATTCAAGCTTATTGGAACGGGCAATTCGGTTTATACAATAAATTCTGACACAGGAGATATAGTTATCGATCTGATTAATGATGTTAATGGAAAATCAAAAACATAAAATCAAAAGACCAGACAGTATGGTCCTATTACTAAAGAGCCGTCAGTCTGGTCTTCCCTTTTTATAGACTGCTATAAGATCGTATCAGCGGTTCAGTACCTCCACTATTTCCAATCTATCTGTGAGTTTGTAATAAGTTCTTTCCACGGACCGTCTGGAACACTACTGGAATCGACAAACTGCCAGTTTACCTTGTCGATGTCATTCAGCCCGAGATAATCCCTCACAGCAGGGGAGACATCGATTCCTGCATTGTTGTTTATTTTGTTTTTTGGCATTTGCAGCCCGAAAACATATTGTGCGTCGTCTTCTCCAAATGGTCCTACATCTTCCCATTGAGCATAAGCAACCTTTTTGCCCTTGATTATTTTTATCCACCTATTTTTACACATCGATTCGAGTGTGCCCCATTTCTTCTCATCTGCCCAATATACAGTATTGAATGCTGATGATTTTCTATTTCCACTATCATCATAATCGTTGTAAGGCAGGGCGCAGTAGAATGGATTTTCATTAGGAGTAAAACCTGCAGGGAAGTAACCGTCTCTGTTATCTGGATCGTCTACACCGCCATAATGGGTCATCCAGTTGTCATCCCATGCACTCTGCGTGTTCGGGATAAAACCATTTTCCTCATTTCCCTGTTCACCGATCCAGAAGATTGTAACCGTTATATCTTTGTGTAAAGGGTAAATATTTTTATCTTCTTCTTTGGTAATCTCTTTTTTACATAAAGAAAAAAGAGAAATAAGAAGAACAGCTATGAACTCTTTTTTAAGATGCATCTTTATGACTCCTCGAATCTCCTTCCACTGTACTAAAAAGAAGCAAGAGGATTATAACAACTGAGGCGAAAAATGTCAATGGAAAAGGCTCGGTTTGGTAGAGAGCGCCGATCGTCTCGCAACGCATGTTTAAATTAAATTCAGATGATCAGGAGGCTGCGGCTCCCGATCTATACAATGTGTATCGATCATCTTGCGATGAAGAGGTGTAAATTAAATTCAACAATTCGAACAGGATACATATCCTGTTCAATCAGGAGAAATTACAAGCGTATATCAGATACCAGAGAGATCGTCATCCGATCTTACTCAACACTTCGGCATAGTGATCCATTTCTTCCTTTGTGCGTTTTTCTGTGACCGCAACAAGAAGTCCATTACCGATTCCGTAGTCGAATCGTTTTAGATCTATTCCGGCAAAGATTTTTTCTTTTTTCATAAGCTCTATTATCTTCGCAGGTTCCACTGGAGTCTTGATAGCAAACTCCTTGAAAAAGGGTTTGTTGAATAGAAGTTCGAAGCCATCTATGTTTTTGATGAGTTCTGAGAGATAGTGTGCCTTTTGCAGGCAGAGCCTTGAAACTGTGGGAATTCCTTCTTTGCCCATAAGTGCCAGGTATATTGTCGATGAGAGGGCACACAGTTGTTCATTTGTGCAGATCGAGGAGGTTGCCTTTTCCCTTCTTATGTGCTGTTCGCGGGTCTGAAGTGTCAGTACAAAGCCCCTTTTCCCTTTGCTGTCTACCGTTATACCTGCAAGTCGCCCTGGCATACGGCGGATCAAATCTTTCCTTGTGGCGAAGATACCAAGATAGGGACCGCCAAAATTTAATGGATTTCCGAGACATTGGCCTTCACCTGTTGCTATATCAGCACCATATTCTCCTGGAGGCTTGAGAACACCGAGTGAGATTGGGTCAACAGAGACAACATAGAGTGCACCATTCTTATGCGTTATGCTCTCCACTTCCTCAACCTCCTCCAGATTTCCGAAGAAGTTTGGATGCTGTATCAGAACCGCAGCAGTCCTTTCAGAGATACCATCCCTTAATCTGTTGAGGTCTGTGGTTCCGTCTTTAATTTCCACCTCTACTACTCTCATTCCGCTTCTGTAGCAGTATGTCTTTACAACCTCTCTGTAGAATGGATGAACACTCTTTGAGATTATTATCTCTTCTCTTCTTGTCTCTCCACTTGCCATCAGTGCCGCCTCGGCCAGAGCAGAACCTCCATCATACATCGAGGCATTGGCTACATCCATTGCTGTCAGGTTTGCTATCATTGTCTGATATTCATAGATCGACTGAAGGTTTCCCTGACTGACTTCTGGCTGGTATGGTGTATATGCAGTATAAAATTCAGATCTGCTAATCAGGTGGTTTACTGCAGCAGGAATGAAGTGATCGTAGGCCCCACCTCCGAGGAAGCATAAATAGTTGCCAGCGTGTCTATTTTTTTCTGAAAGTTTTTTAACCAGTAGTGTGACTTCATATTCGGACAGGGGAGTTGGGAGATTCATCTTGCCTCTGAATCGCACTTTTTCTGGAATTGGCTTGAGTAGTTCTTCAAAGTCAGACACTCCAATAGCCTTGAGCATTTCATTTCTGTTTTCGTCAGTGTTGGGAATAAAAGGCATTGTAATAGTCCTCCTCAAATTTTCAGGTAATTTAGGGTGATAATATATAAAACCATAATCTTTTTTCAAATGTTTTTTTCATCGGGCTCTCTATTTTTTGTTTCTGGTTTTATCCACCTTCCATATTTGGAATAGGGCTCAGAGACCGACTCTAGCTCTCTCTTTTTTTTCATGTAATTTCTGCACATATCTATGAGCCACTCTCTGTGCTCTACAGCCTCCTCATTGCTCAGAAAAATGGCATGATCTTTCTTCTCTATCTCAAAATCTATTGTTGCCCCTTTTGTGACTATTTTCCCACTAAAGCTGCAGAGCTGACACTGCACAATATCTTTTTTTATGAATCGAAACGTCTTGCCGCCGCAGACAGGGCACTCCGGACCCTCCTCTTTAATATCTTTTCCAAATAACGATTTTCCCAGAGAGGCTGCTATTTTTCTGTTTTTATCTTTAAGCATGACTTCTCCAGGCAGTGCACCATAAACGATCTTTATACCCTTAATATTTAAGAGCAGCAGCCTGAGAAATCGTTCGATATCATAATGTGTGCTTCCTTCCTTTCCCTTTATTCCTGCTATTCCAACAGCTACAGCAGGCTTGCCCCATAACCTGTCACTGTAGCTGTAGGCTGTTAAACACCGGTCCAGAAGATTTTTAAGAGATGCATTTGCACCCAGAAAGTATGTTGGAGATGCAATAATGAGTCCATCTGCCATGGCCATCTGATCCAGGATCGTTGGAAGGTCGTCTCTCTGTCTACATCGGCCCTTTCGAAATAGACATGCATAACAACCCATGCAAAGTTTTATTGAAAAGTCTGAAAGTCTTAGAAGATAGAGTCTGTGATCATGTGGAATGTTCCTGCTGATCTCTTTAACAAAGATTTCACAGTTGCCCATTTTTCTTGGTGAGCATATTATACCGAGAACTCTTTTCATCCCCTTCTCAAATTTCTGTTAAGGTAAAATAAAACCATCTTTTAGAGAGTCTTCTGGATCGATAAAAAATTCGCTTTTCCCACATATGTAAGATGTGCCCTCGACTCTGGGAATAACAGCATCATATTGACCGAATCGGGTCTGTTCCACAACACTCCCAATGAATCTTGCGCCGACAATACTTTCTATTACCATTTTCTCACCAACCCCTATTTCACCCCTTGCATGATGAATGGCCATGCGAGCACTCACACCAGTGCCAGTTGGAGATCGATCGAGCTGACCATTTGCAAAGATACACACATTTCGACTATCTGCATCTTCTGACATGGGAGGAGCAATGAATATAGTACCATACAGGAAGCTCAGGTCATCCTCTATTGGATGCTGGATGATTCTTTTCTTTATTATAGCATTCTTTATTGCCATACCTTTTTCTATTAGTCTGAGCGATTCCTCAGGAGTGCATCTGAAAGATAGAGTTTCAGCATCCACAAATGCATAGAATGCACCTCCGAATGCTAAATCATACCTTACCTCTCCGATGCCATCCACATAAACAGTTTCGTCAAGGGCAAGAACAAAAGAAACCACATTATCAAAATAGACACTCCTGATTTTATTATTTTCCACAACTACATGGCTTGTTACGAGTCCTGCTGGTGTATCGATTTTAATTATAGTTTCAGGCTCCCTGCACTCCACTATGCCAGTCTCGACAGCGACTTTTGAGATTCCTATTATTCCATGACCACACATTGTGCTGTATCCTTCGGTGTGCATAAAAATCACTCCAAAGTCTGAATCCTGAGAAGCAGGAGCAGTGAGTATGCATCCATACATTTCCCTGTGGCCCCGAGGCTCGAGCATTAGTGAGGTTCTTATGTGGTCGAGATTTTCTTTCATATAGTTTCTCTTTTCAAGGATCGTGGCGCCAGCAGGTTCTACCACTCCTCCAGTGACTATTCTTAGCGGCTCGCCTGCTGTGTGAATGTCAAATGTTGTGATCTTTATCCACTCTTCTGGAGGATTCCACGATTTAATTTTCTCCAGCATTGTTTTTATTCCTCAAAATATCAATCCTGTTTTTCTTTTTTCCGCTCTCTTTAATATGTTTATTCCTACAGCTATATCCTCCACAGCAAGACCCACCGACTTAAACAGTGTGATATCATCTTCATTGTTACGCCCCCTTCCTTTATCCTTTATTAATTCGGAAAGGTCGGACCTGATACAGTCAGGAGAAATGAGACCGCTTTTGATTGGGATTATCAGATCGCCTGCCTCGGTCAGTACTGAATCTCTGTTGTCTACATAGATAATAGAGCGGAGCACTGTCTCATCGTCCAACTCTCTGACATCTGGTTTGAATGAACCAATAGCATTTATGTGAGTTTGAGGCAGAATGTCTGAACCCTTAAAAACAGGTGATCTTGCTGTTGTTGCGGTTATGATGATTTTTGAGCGGGTGACTACATCTTTCGGGCGATCTGCAACATTTATCGTGCTGAGTTTTTCTATAGAACTTTCAATATGAGAGGCAAGGTCCTCTGCCTTTTGACGGTCCGTATCATAGATGAAAATATTCTCGATCGGACGGACTCTTGAGATGGCATGTATATGGTATCGGCCCTGGATTCCTGCTCCAAAGAGGCCGAGAGAGTTTGCATCTTTAAGTGCGAGAAGATCTGTTGCTACTGCCGATACTGCGGCTGTGCGAAGAGCCGTGATGAGACCTGCTTCCATGATCGCTATTATTTTCCCTGTTTCTGGATCGTTCAGGATAAGCTGCCCGGTTGTTGTCGGTATATTTCGAGATTTGTTTGTGGGGAACACACTCACTATTTTGATGCCGAGTCCGCCCTTTTCAGGAATATAGCCTGGCATGAAGAGAACAGAGTCTTTTTTGTTTACACACTCAACCACTACTCGCTCAGGAAGAAAGAGCTTTCCCTCAGCAATGGATCCAAAAAGATCCCTCATGATCTCAATGACTTCGTCTATTGTTATGAGGCTTTCAATATCTTCTCTTGTTAATAGCCGCATTGTTTTTTTAATCATCTATTTTTATGCTGATTCTTACCATGTTATTGGCCATCCACCTGTTCAGCAGTAAGAATATTGTCAGCACAACAAACCACTGTGAGAGTACAGACATTACGCTGAATGTGCTGAATGGATCGTACCAGCGGTGTGGGGCATAGATGGTAACAGAAAGGGTAAGCCACCATACAAGAAGAGCAAGGGCTGCGATTGGGATGAAATATTTAATAGATCCTTCCCACCACTTCCCTATCTTCCAGTCGTTTTTATCTGTGAGGAGTTCCTGTGTACGCATTTTTGATATACCGTTACGAACAAGAGTGAAGGCAACAAAACCGCCTGATATTATCAATGCAACTCCCCAGACAAAATCCTGATTGCTGAGGAAATTGAGATTTCTTGCAGATGGAATGCCGAGAAGATAGATACAGCCTACTACCATGAGTATTGCCCTGGAACGTTTCATGCCTGCATCCAAGAATACTCTTGTTGGGAGCTCCATCATTGCTATTAGAGAGGAAAATCCGGCAAATGAGAGGCCGAGAAAAAAGATTATGGCTAATGGACGGCCGAGAAACATTCGGGCAAAAAGCTGCGGCATCCATATGAATGTCAGTCCTGTAGATGCTGGGCCGCTTGTCTTCATGATTCCCAGAATTTCTGGTCTTGACATGTGCATCTCACTGCTGAGAACGGCAAAGACAGTCCCAAAAATCATCAATGCCGATAGAAGCGATATTGTATTGTTTCCTATGCCTGTTGTGAAGGCGTTTTTTACTACACCGTGCTCTCGGCGCATGTATGCTGCGTAGGTCATGAAAAGCCCCCATCCTGCTCCTGTATCCCAGGCATTTTGTGTGAGGGCCTCGAGCCATATCTTTGGTTTGATGAGCTGATTCCACTGAGGAGTAAAGAGATAGGAGACACCATCCCATGCTCCCTGAAGTGTGAGTGCCCTTACTACCGAGATTATTACTATTACCAGAAGAGATGGTATCAAGATCTTGTTTACTCTTTCGATTGAAGATACTCCGCGCCAGATAGCAAATGTTCCAAAGCCCATTGCAGCCGCATGGAAAAGAAGAGGCCACCAGCTACTCTGGTAGTTGTTCCATATATTCATTGCAGCCTCTGTTGAGCCTGGAAGTGGATGGGCGACCATATAGAAAAAATAGTATATACACCATCCTACTATTACTGAATAAAAGAAGGCTATTGCTGTCGACACAAAACCAACGAATGTTCCCATCCATGTAAATTTTTTACCTGCTGCTTTTGATATTGTAGATATTACGCTTCCCCTGTATTTTCTTCCTAGTGCGTATTCGGCAATAATCAAAGGTATGCTCCAGAGGAAGAGAAAGCATATCCATGCTATGAGAAAGGCTCCTGCTCCTCCCTCACCACCGCACTGAGCCGCTATGCGTGGAAAGCGCCAGATGTTCCCTGTACCGACAGCAATACCAATGACACTGAGCAGAAGTCCGAGACGTGAGGAGAAACGTTTGTTCACACTGATATCGTGGTATTCAGTCTCCATAGAATCCTCCAAAAATTATCGAGTGGTATAGGAAATGAGGCTGCCTTTAATATCATACCGCTTCAACAGATTTTATTTCTGAAAACTCCTTTTTTAATAATTGTTCTATTCCATTTTTAAGTGTCATCTGTGAGAATGGACATCCGGCGCAGCTTCCTTTCATGCGCACCTTGACTATTCCATCTTCATAATCGACAAATTCTACATCGCCTCCATCGGCCTGAAGAGAAGGACGAATTTTTTCAATGGCTGCAATCAACTTTTCTTTCATGACTACTCCTTGTAATTTTGATTAGATTTTTTCCAGTGCTCTTTTTATTCTTTTTAATGCCTCCTCGAGTGTGCAGAGGGGACATCCAAAATTCAAACGAACAAAACCCTTTTTGCCAAAATCTGCTCCGTCTGAAAGGCCGACACCATACTTTTCAAAGAAAAGGGCAGGATTTTCTACTCCAATCATTCGGGCATCGATCCATGCAAGATAGGTAGCTTCTGCTGGTTTCATCGAGAGATTTGGGATCTCTCTTACAGTGTCAAGGACCAGTTTGTGATTCTTTCTGAGATACTCCAGCAGCTCTTCAAGCCACTCATCACCATCTCTGTATGCGGCGAGTGCTGCAACAAATCCTGTAATTGTAACATCCGGGAGGATGCCAGCCTTCTCCTGAATAAATCTTTTACGAAGCCTTTGATTTTCAATTATTGCAAACGAACATCCAAGTCCGGCAAGATTATAGGTCTTACTCGGAGCCATTAGTGTGATCGTCCTCTTTGCAATTTCAGGGTCTAAAGATGCAATTGGGATATGGTTAAGATTGTTGTCCATTATAAGATCACAGTGAATCTCGTCTGAACAGATTATCAGGTTATTTGCCTCACATATTTCTGCTAATCGCAACAGTTCATCTTTTCTAAAGACCCTGCCTGTTGGATTGTGAGGATTGCACAGTATAAATAGTTTTGTATCCTCTGTGATAGAATCCCTTATCATGTCAAAGTCCATAAGCCAGAGCCCTTCTTCCTCTATCATAGGAACACTTATCAGATTTCGTCTCGAGTATTCAGGAGCAGTGAGAAATGGTGGATAAACAGGAGTTGTTGTTATTACAGAATCCCCATCCCTTCCTGCAGATCTACAGCAGAGGTTTATTCCAGGAACAAGGCCTGGAAGCCAAACAATAGATTCCGGTTTTATTTTCCATCCATACAATCTTTCTAATCTTGATAATATTATATCAACTAGCTCTGCGGGCGGGACGGCATATCCAAAAATGCCGTGATCTACATATTTGTGGAGTGCATCGAGAACAGAAGGAGGCGAGCGGAAATCCATGTCTGCAACCCATAGTGGAATTACATCTCTTCCCCTGTATTTTTCCCATTTCTGGCTGTATGTATTGAATCGGTTTATTGGAATATCGAAAGCCATCGAGATATACCTTTTCCTCTTGTTAATATTTGGCTATAATCCGTGGTTCACAACCATGATCTTAAGCTCTGTCATCTCCTCGATTGCATATTTAACGCCTTCGCGGCCAAAGCCTGAATCCTTTACGCCGCCATACGGCATGTGGTCGACTCGAAATGTAGGGATGTCATTTACTATAACTCCGCCGACTTCGATTTCGTTAAATGCTCTGAATGCCTTTTCAATATCTTTTGTGAATATGCCTGCCTGCAGTCCAAACACAGAGTCGTTTACCTTGTCTATGACCTCCTCAAAGCTATCATACACATCGAGCACAACAACAGGAGCAAATACTTCCTGGCATGCAACCCTTGCATCTGGAGGAACATTATCGAGAACGGTTGGCTCAAAGAGTGTTCCGTCTCTGTTCCCTCCGAAGAGAACGCGTGCTCCTCGTGATACGGCTTCTTCTATCCATTTACTGGTGCGGATTGCCGATTTCTCATCGATCATTGGGCCAACATCTGTATCATCTAATAGGGGGTCACCCACTTTCAGCTCTCTTGTCCCTTTAATAAACAGATCGGTGAAGTCATCATACAGACTCTTGTGTATGAATATTCTCTGAACAGAGATGCAGATCTGACCAGCATAGGCATAGCCTCCGAGAATCGATCTCTTTACTGCAAATTCGATGTCTGAATCAGGCTCAACAATTAGGGCAGCATTTCCTCCGAGTTCGAGGCAGACCCTTTTCTTTCCGGCCCTCTTCTTTATTTCCCATCCGACCTCACTGCTTCCTGTGAATGTGATCATCTTGATCCGCTGATCTGTGATGAGTGGTTCTGCGGTCGATGCCGAACAAGGTATCACATTGATCGAACCTGGGAGGGCACCTGCCTCAGAGAGAATCCTTCCGAGTAACAAGGATGAGAGAGGAGTTGCACTTGCAGGTTTTATGGAAATGGTGTTGCCAGAAGCAAGGGCTGGTGCAACCTTGTGGCAGACAAGATTTAAGGGAAAGTTAAAGGGGGATATTCCTGCTATAGGGCCGATAGGAAAACGCCTTACTATTCCAAGGCGGTCTCCAGCCGCTGGAGTGATGTCGAGTGCGAGTGTTTCACCCTCTATTCTGTTTGCTTCTTCAGAGGCAATCGTGAGTGTACTTACTGCCCTTGTTACCTCTCCTCTTGCATGCCTGATTGGCTTGCCTGCCTCTCTGCACAGGATGTTGGCGAGCTCCTCCTTTTGTCTTTCTACCTCTGCTGCAGCCTTCTTCAGAATTTCTGAGCGGCGGTATGATGGAAGCCTTCTAGTTTGTTTGAAAGCATCGACCGATGATTGTATTGCCTTTTCAACATCATCGGCAGAAGGACGAAAGACAGTGCCAACGATTTCGCCATTGAAGGGATTCCTTACTTCTATCGTCTCTTTTGAACTTATCCACTTGTTGTTGATTAGATATTTGAATTCTCTGTTCATTGGATTCTACCCCTCATCTATTTATAAATAGAAGTAGATTATTGTAGTAATTTTAGGACCGCTAAAGTCATCGACACCACCGATTGGTTCATAAAAGTGAACATAATTGTATTGAAATGTCATTCCTATTCCGAGATGGGAGGTTATCGAGAGATCAAATCCGGCTCCGATATGCGCTCCCCATCCTCCTCTAGCATCATGAAGATTCGTGCCGAGAGGGTCTGTCTCATTTTCGATTCCCCAGTATATGCCTCCGCCGTAGATTACATATGCCGAGAGAATATAATCTGGAACGAGCCAGTGTTTTATCTCGATCGTTATCGGATGCAGGGTAAGAGAGTGAACCTTTTCGGTCTCCCGAAGATCGCGGAGTGACCAGTAGCCTGCAGAGATGCGAAAACTTATCCCCGAGGCTATTGGAGTTGTGAAGGAGATTCCTAAATAGGGAGTGGCACCAGCAGCACCGAATGTATCGAATCGCGGTTCGTCATTGAGACTGTGGGGCTGCCAATTGCCTATTTCGAAACCAAAAGATATCCTCTTTGTAAGATCTTTTGCCGATGTCTTAAGCGGGAAAAAAGAGGCAACTAACACAAATAGCATCATTATTGTAAAAGACAACCTTCTCATCATTAATTTTCCATTCTATGATCAGGGTCCTACTTGTCGGTCTTTTTTTCATCATCCGGCGTTTTAAACCCGTAATGCTTTCCATGATGAGTGCCTGCTATCTTTATCTCTCCAAATTCGCTTTCATATTTTTCAATGTTGTCGCTCAGTGCCTTCATGAACGACTTTACATGCTGAGGAGTCATAATGATACGTGCATATACCTTTGTTTTTGGAATGCCTGGCAGCATGCGTGTAAAATCAATTACAAATTCTGCTGGAGAGTGGCTTATCAGGACAAAATTTGAATATATTCCCCCTGCTTCATTTTCGCCAAGCTCTACATTAATCTGCTGCTGTATTGGTTGTTTATTCATAGAAATACCTCATCACTATTGGATTTTTATACCATTTAATTCAGTTTTGTTATTATAATCATTCATAATCATATTGTCAAGAACCAAAATATATTCTTGCTTTTATATTCATATATTCTTAGATTAATTTTCGACTTATCGGTAATCGGGTGAGGGAATGGCAAAAGTATTTAAAAAAGGAGATGTAATAGAGCTTCATGTTGATGATCTTGCATTTGGAGCACGGGGAATAGCAAGACTCGATGACTTTGTATGGTTTGTTGAGAGGGGGATACCGGGTCAGAAGGTCAGTGCAAAGGTAAGAAAAATGCACAGGAGCTATGGAGAAGCTTATGTAGAAGAGGTTCTTGAACCCTCTCCCCACCAGGTGGAACCTCCCTGTCCATATTTTGGTGTTTGTGGTGGATGCCAGCTGCAGCATTTAGATTACACAAAGCAGGTAGAAATAAAGAGAAAACAGATTAAAGATATACTCGAAAGAGTTGGCGGGTTGAAAGATGTGGATGTTCTTCCTGTTGTTTCAGCAGAGACTCTATATGGATACAGAAACAAGATGGAATTTACATTTTCAGACAGGAGATGGGTGGTGAATGGAGAAGAACCCGGGAAGAGGAACGATTTTGCCCTTGGATTTCATGTCAGAGGAAACTTTGAAAAGGTCTTGGACATAGATGGCTGTTTGCTTCAGCCTGAGGAGTGCAACAAAATATTTAGATCAGTAAAGGAACTTGTACTGGAACTTGGGATGAGACCTTACAACATCCGAAGCCACAGGGGATTCTGGCGTTTTCTTGTTATCCGTTCTGGCTTTAATACTGGTGAGATAATGCTGAACATAGTTACATCGAGCCAGGAGGGCGAGAGAGGTGATAAGGCTATTGACTGGATTGTTCATAAGTTATTCTGGCGTCATCCGGAAATCACCACAATAATTCACTCAATAAGCGACAAAAAGGCTCAGGTTGCATTCGGAGAGTCGGAAAGGCTGATGCTTGGTATGGGGAAAATCACCGAAAAGGTTGGGGATAAGGTTTATGAGATTTCTCCATCTGCCTTTTTTCAGACTAACACATCTCAGACCGAAAAACTCTTTAATGCAATTGTCAAGCTTGCCGAATTTAAGGGGGATGAGATTGTATATGATCTTTACAGCGGTACTGGTGCTATTGGTATTTTTATTGCAGACAGGGTTAAGATGGTTCTTGGTATTGAGGTGGTCGAATCGGCAGTTAAAGATGCCAAGAGGAATCTGGAGCTTAACAACCTGAAGAATGTTAGGTTCGAGATGGCCGATATAAAGGAGGCATTGAAAGAGCCATTCATACTCATAAGCAGATATGGCGTGCCGGATGTTGTTATTCTCGATCCACCCAGAGGTGGTACGCATCCAAAATCGATAAAAGGAGTCCTGAATCTTGCACCGAAAAAGATAGTATATGTTTCATGTAATCCTGCTATTCTTGCCCGTGATTTAGAAATTCTGGCAAGGGCTCCATACAGGCTAAAGGCAGTACAGCCTGTAGATATGTTCCCTCATACAGGTCACATCGAGGTAGTAACACTCCTTGAAAAGAGTCAATAATATGGAGATGCTTTTCTATATCACACTCGACTCTCCGCTTGGAAAGTTGCTGGTAGCCTCTTCAGAGGAAGGAGTTGTTCGTATTATTCTTCCTCGAAAGGAGGCCATAGATCCTGTAGCTGTTCTTGGAAACGAATTCCCAGGATCGACTCCAGTCGAGGACTATTATAAGAATATCAGGGTAGTTGATGAATTGAAGAGATATTTTGATGGCTGTTTAAGAAGATTTTCTGTTAATCTTGACCTCCGTGGAACAGGTTTCCAAAGAAAGGTTTGGGAGGCAGTTTCATGTGTTCCTTATGGCCAGACCCGAAGCTATGGTGAGATTGCAAAAATAATAGGCAATCCAGGCGCTGCAAGAGCCGTGGGCCAGGCCAACAGGAGAAATCCTGTCCCGATAATTGTTCCATGCCACCGAATTTTAGGGGCCAATGGTTCCCTGACTGGATTTGGGGGAGGAATAGAGATGAAAAAGAGGCTCCTTGAACTTGAAGGTTTTTCTTAAATTATAAGATCAATAGAAAAACCTATCCATTTATTAAACGGTATGGTCTTTGAGATGGACGGGTTTTGATGAAAAAGTACTGGATAAAAAAAGTACTGTTCCTCACAATTCTTCTTTGCTCTTGTCGAATAGATCACGGCCTTGAACCAATCAGTAGTAAGATAACAGGAAGTGTCCACTTTACTGGAGAGCTTCCAAAGTATACTGATCAGGTAAGAGTAGCTGCTGTTAGTAGTTTTCCACCGAGAAGCATCAATGAACTTCAATTCAGTGATGCACTGACATTTTTTCAAGGCAACACTATCACAAAAAATCCTGTTGAATGGGAACTCTATCTTCCCCCTGGCAGATATGAGGTTGTAGCAGTCGTGTGGAAGGAAGTAAAGCACCCCTGGAATCTGTCAGACATAATTGGCCTTTATGGAGGATCATTTGTTGGTGATCTATTGATACCAACATATTTGCCTGTCACAATAGATGGCCCAAATTCTGTGGTAGAAAACATCGATATTGAGGCAAATCTCAACCGGGTGAATCGTGATACACTCATTCAGGGAACGATAACATTTTTAGGTAAATGGCCTGAAAATACAGGAGTAGTGGGGATAGGAGCATTTTCAGAGATTCCACAGAAAAACAATATATCCGACTATTTTTTCAAGAATTTAGCCCTCGATTACAGCGTGCCAATTTTTGTAAAGTCGTATGACTATCGACTGCGGGTACGCTCTAAGGATGTTCTAAAATATATTGCTGTACTGTGGATAGACAATAATTTCGATCTTTCGACAATAACAGACATCGGTTTTTATGCAGATCCATCCGATCCATTAACTCCCAAGACAGTCACTGTATCAGAGGATGAATTGATAAACATTGATATTACTGTTGATTTTTCAGAATTATAGGAATTCATATATCGTGTTTTACAGAGTCCCCAAAATATTGGTTCCAGTCATGGTGTTATTTGCTGCACATCTCTTTTCACAGGGAAGAGGAACAATAACTGGAATTGTTATCGATAAAAAGACAGAACGTCCATTGATTGGTGCAAATGTACTTGTTATAAATACGGTACTTGGAGCAAGTACTGATGACAACGGAAATTTTGTTATTTCAAACATACCCCCAGGCCGATACACAATCGCTGTCTCAATGATTGGATATCGTACAGAGAGGATCGACACAATACTCGTAAGGTCTGGTGAGGAGAAGAGAGTAAGGGTGTTAATGGAAGAGTCTGTTATAATGCTGGATCCCGTGGTCATTACATCGAGCAAATATCTTCATGCTCTTGGCAGTTCTCATCAATCTGTTGAGGTTGTGGGGAAGTTGGATATAATCGGGAGACAGAGCCGCACAGTTGAAGGGTCTCTTCTTGGTATATCGGGGATCCATTTTAATGAAGAAAATATCAGCATCAGGGGATCGTCTGGATTCAGTGTCTACAATGTCGGAAGCAGGGTTCTTCTCCTTGTGGATGGTGTGGCAGTACTTACTTCAGACATGGCTGCAATAAACTGGAATTGTGTTCCACTCCTAGACATTGAAAGGATAGAGGTTGTTAAGGGTGCAGGATCTGCCCTTTATGGTTCTTCTGCAATGGGGGGTACAGTAAACATAATCACAAGGAGGCCGACAAAAAGTGGAACTCTAAGGCTGCGTACGGTTGCCGGAGTATACGACAGGCCTCATTATAAAGAGTGGTACTGGACTGACAGGCTACTATATTACCAACAGTTAGATATTGGTTACAGCCGCAGCATGGGGCCGGTCGATTTTCGAACTTCTCTATCCCGTCATGTCTCCACAGGATACATGGAGAACAATCAGGAAGACATGTGGAATGTCTCTGGCAAGCTTGTATTCAGATTTCCAGACCACTCCACTCTAGATCTATATGCAGCATGGATGAAGTGCACGAGAGGAGGTTTTATTCAATGGATCAATCAGAACAGTCCCTTCGAGGTTCCACCGTTTAACAAAAATGATGAGATCCATTTTAATACCTTGAACCTCTATGCACAGTACAGGATGGTTGTTTCTTCTAAATTGGGACTGAGGTTTCGTATCTCCTCTATCTTGTCTCAGATAGGCAATCAACTTACTGTATACGATCCTGGGGTATTCCGGCCTGGCGAGGGATATGGGGGCGAGCTGCAAGCAGATTGGATGGTTGGGAGTAGTCATTTCCTGATTTCAGGCTGTGAATTCAGATGGGATATTTCAGGTTCTGAATATTTTGGCAATCACAGGGGATATACGGTTTCTCCATATCTGCAGGATGAGTGGTCAATATTGCCGAATCTTAAGATTTCGCTTGGCATGCGGCTTGATCATCATCTCCTCATCGGAGAGGAGGCAAACAGCCGGCTCAGTCCAAAAATTGGCATAAACTACAGGCCCAGCTCAGGCACAACAGTCAGGGTCAGTTCTGGCAGCGGATTCAGGGCAGCAACAGTATTTGAGAAGTATATCAGAGCAGACTATTCGGGATTCAATATTATCCCAAATCCGGACTTGAAGCCTGAATACTCATGGTTTTTCGACTTTGGGCTAAGACAAATTTTTATGAAGAATAGTCATATAGAGTTTTCGCTTTTCCAGTCAGACTACTGGAACATGATTGAGCCTGTAATAAATTTTCTGGGGACAATACAGTTTCAGAACCATGTAAGAGCAAGAATTCGGGGAGTGGAGTGTGAAATAGAATCGTGGTTGTGGAAGGAGCGTATAGGTTTCAAAGCAGATTTTACATGGATGGATCCCGAAGATCTTTATCACAAAAAGACTCTACCATACAGACCCAAATTTAGCTGCAATCTCCAGTGGACTGTAAAGAGCGGTCCTATATCGCTACAGACAGAATATAGATATATAAGCAGAATTGAGGAGGTACAGATTCATCCGCTCGATCCCCGTGTACCTGTGAAATTGTTGTTCTTCAGGCTGAGATATTTATGGAAAAACCTTACGCTACAGCTTGTTATTAACAATGCCCTGAACTACCATTCTGCACAGATTGAGCGCAGAATGGGAGAAGTCCGCAACATCTCTTTTGGATTGATTGCCGGTTTTGGGAAATAATTTATCCTGGAGATCGATATGGATCTATACAACATTATCAGTTTTGGCGGAATATTTGTTCTTCTCCTTTTTGCATGGGTCTGTTCTGAAAACAGGAGGATGATGAACTGGCGTGTGATAATCTGGGGAATAGTGCTCCAGTTTGTATTGGCAATATTTGTTTTTACCATACCTTCAGGAACAAGGGTTTTTTTATTTTTAAATGATATTGTCGTAAAGGTTCTCGACAGCGCCAGTGCAGGCACTCAGTTTCTATTTGGCCGTCTGGCACTGGCGCCGGGTGCTACAAGCCAGCAGGGCGAAACTTCGCTCGGATTTTTTCTTGCATTTCAGGCCCTGCCTGCGATAATCTTTTTTTCCGCACTCATGGGAGCACTTTACTTTCTCAAGATAATGCCCATGCTTATCAGGTGTTTTGCCTCTCTGTTTACCAGATTGATGAGGATAAGCGGTGCAGAATCAATGTGTGCATCATCGAATATATTCGTTGGAGTAGAATCTGCACTAACGATTCGTCCACACATTTCCAAAATGACAAGGTCAGAACTCAATACGATTCTTACTGCAGGAATGGCAACTATAGCATCGAGCGTGCTGGCCATGTATGTTGCGATGTTGAGGAGCCAGTTTCCAATGATTGCTGGTCATCTTATTTCTGCATCGATTCTTTCCGCACCTGCGGCTGTAGTGATGTCGAAAATAATAATCCCAGAGGGTGAAAGACCAGAGACTCTCGGCATAAACATAAAACCAGAATACTCAAAGGACAGTAACATTTTAGAGGCCATCATCAATGGTGCAAATGCTGGTGTGAAATTGGTTGTCGGCATTTGTGCACTTCTGCTCGCCTTTCTTGGAATTGTTGCACTGCTGGATCTTTTTTTAAGTGGGATTGGAAGCGGAATTGGTAGAATATTGGGTGTAGAGCTACATCTCACACTTAAAGGGATTATGGGTGTTGTTTTTTATCCGTTTACTATCATAATTGGCATTCCTCCTGCAGATGCAGCAGAGATTTCGAGGGTAATAGGTGAGCGGATAGTAGCCACAGAGGTTGCATCGTATAAGGATCTTTCGCAACTTCTCAAAGATGGTATGCTTCAGCATCCGCGGTCTGCAGTAATATGTACATACGCTCTGTGTGGATTCGCACATGTTGCCTCTCTTGCGATATTTGTCGGAGGAATATCTGCTCTTGCTCCGACGAGGAGAAGAGATATTTCTCTTATTGGACCAAAGGCCCTTCTGGCTGCAACCCTTGCCTGCCTGATGACCGCTGCAGTTGCAGGCACTTTTTATATGAATGAGTCGATATTGATTAAGTGAGGTTGGAGGATTGGTAGATAGAAAAATGTGAACAGGTGCAGCCTTATTATGTCCAAAACAGTAACATTCTAATTTTATCTTGACATTTAAGTTGCCCTTTGTTATAATTTTTTCAGATAAACAATTATTTCAATAACAATACCCTCCTGGTTTTCAAAACCGCAAGATGATGAATAGACTGCTTCTTTATTAGTATGGAGGAATCATGAAAACATTAAAGCTATTCATGGCCATCCCTTTAACCTTGTTTCTGGTCGTTTCACTCTCCTGCAACAGCAAATCGGACTGGAAGGTAAGAAGAATAAGAGATACAAAAATAGAAGATTTTCTCCTGCATCAACTATACATCCACAGGATACTCGTAATTCCAGAATGTCTTTCCCATGACTCCTTTGATGCAATACGACTTCCCATGGCACTTATTAGACGCTGGTGTGAAAATGATAACAACATTAAAAAGCTGATTGTTGGATTGGAAACAGAAGAATGTGATTACGTGCTCAATCTGATCCAAAACAACAGTTACTATAAACAAAAACGATTCGCAACATTCTGTCCACCCGGCTGGGCACTATTCTCAACAAAAGGTCTGAGCGAATATCTCTTCTATCATGAAGTCAAAAAAAAGTATCCAGACAGATTCGATATATTTGGATTCGAAAATAGTTTTCTATATTATGACAGTAAAAACAAACGGTATCTGCTGCCGTCACAAATCGATTCAGTCCAGGAGATTGAAAAAATACCAGTTGCCCAATCCAGAGCTCCTTTTATAATAAAGTATATATATTCTCGTTTCTTCAGAGACTTCAGGTCATTCATGAAAATCAAGGAAATGATAAAGAACAATCCCGATGGCTGCTTCATTATTATCATTGGTAACGCACACACATGCAGAAAATTTTATTTTGAAGAAACAGATGTCGACAGACAGATAATAGAGGCATATAAGATCGACAAGGAAAAATACTGGCACACGGTTGGATATTTTCTTAAACAAAATTATGACCCTGTATTCATACAGTCCAACATCGACTCAACAATTGAAAGACAGACTCTGTTCCTTTTTGATTCCGACAGCCTTTTCCACAACTCTTTTAAACCCTTCTATACCGATTTTGTTTATTCAATACCGGCTGGTACGGATGTAAACCTCGAGGATGAGCCTCTGGTCTGCATTCCATCCTTAAAGAATTTAGAACTGCTGAGAAGTAAAAATTTTCAAATCTATCCAAACGATGAATACATCGGGGTAGTAAAAAGGCTAATCTACTTTATGACAGGAGTATATCCAGAAGTAAAACTTGATGAACCAGGAAGAACCGGCTCATGCAGTTTCATGGATCCGCAGACAGGAGAGGTGCTCGATTTTGATAGATTTGTCGAGTTAATCCCAGAGTGGTACATCAACAGTACATTCATTAAAAGATTAAACGAAGATGTTGGTGCATACAACCACAGATCACTATTTAGGGCAATCTTTAAATTGATGGGAAAGACCGATCTCACACAACTATCAGCGGAGGAAGAAAATGAGTTCACAAACCATCTTCTATCACTCCTATCTGTGATTGGATCAGAAGAGGAACAG
>CAZYVD010000002.1:116309-140157 GCA_964651045.1 uncultured bacterium | reverse complement strand
TTGTAATATGTAAATTAGAAGGTGTAGCGGGTGCTTTTCTGATTTTTACTGTTATAGCCTTGTTACCACCATTACTTTCAATAGTAATCGTTCCTGTGTCGTAGCATTCATCAGTATCCATCTTGCTCCTATCAACAGTAACCGTAACAGTAACAGGACCGTCTGAAGCCATCTGATTTTCATTATGATTTGGTTCAATCTTTTCAATCCAATCTTTATTCTTTTTAGCTTTCCAATCTAGTCCGTTTCCGCCTTCGTTCGAAACTTCAAATGTAAGGGTTTCTTTATCTAATCCAAAGTCGAGTGTATTTGTACTGATATTCAATTCTGGATAATTTGCATGAATTCCATAAGCAATTGATTCAAAATTAATCCAATTTCCTTCCTGTATTTTAACTGTTCCATAAAAACCTCCTGATGCATCTGCGCTCGGTTTAAGTATTACCTTTAGATCTTTTTTTGAATTTTCGTCTTTATTAAATATTGGATTAAATTTAATCTTTGGATTTTTGATTTGTATTATGTCTGCTTCACAAATAACATCCATCTTTCTACATAGTGATATCCACGGTGTTTTTCTATAATAATTTACCCCCGGTTCTCTGAATTCCTCAATAATTGGTCCATTCTTAGGTCCCCAAATATTTTTACTAGCATCTCCCCAATAATAATACATAGATAATTTTACAGTATGACGATCATTTCCTCCTGGGTAATAATAACACAAAGGATTTTTTGATTGTACATCTCCATTAAATATTACATTCACTTGATTTCCAAATATTTGAAAACTTATTGGCATATTAGACCATAACAATCGTGCCATGCATGTATCCTCTGAAGTTTCAACCCCATATGGCCGTAAATCCTCATTTAAACTTTGGGCTATAAGATTTGTAATAAAACAAACAATAAAAATAAATATTTTGATAATTAAATAATTTTTTAATCCTTCTTTCGATTTAAGCCTATTGTAATTCATTTTTTCCTCCTCATTTTTAAAATACCCCCAGGCCTTTTTAAACACAAAAAGCCCTGCTCAAAACTTATCCCATCTCTCTTCAAAAGCAAGGCTCATCTCTATTTTTTCAAGGCTGCCTGCTGCCTCTCCTCGTGCAACAGACGTCTTGTTGATTATGTGCGTCTATTAAACCAGACTCTTATCCTGCTGTTTAAATCACCTCCTTTTTAAACAATTATTATTATCTATTATAGTCATATTTTAAGGGTAAATATTTAAAATGTCAAGAAAAAATTAAAATAATTTTTCTATAGGCTTTTTTATAAAAATATCCCTTCACAGAAAACAGTTCAGCTTCAACATCTCTGGTGCATTGAGGAAGAGATATTAAATTAAGCAGGACTATTTCCAATAAACCAGCTTGCATTTGAATCTTTAAATTATTAAAATATATCAATCTTTTAATAAACAAGGAGAAAACAGCAGTGAAACTTGGAAAAAAAGGAACAATGTTTTTATTAATATTGATGCCCCTACTCCTCATTCTCTTCTGTTCAACAAACGATCACGATACCCGCATGAGGTGGTGGCGTCAGGCACGTTTCGGTATGTTTATACACTGGGGGCTCTATTCAATACCTGCAGGTGAATGGAAAGGAGAGACGCGTCACGCAGAATGGATCAGAAACAGTGCACAGATTCCTCTCAAAGAGTATGAAAAGTTTGTTAATAAATTCAATCCAATCAGATTCAATGCAGACGAATGGGTCAGAACAGCTAAAGAAGCAGGCATGAAATATATAGTCATCACTTCGAAACATCATGATGGATTCTGCCTCTTTGATTCCAAGTATACAGAATTCGATATAATGTCCACGCCTTTCAAGAGAGACATATTAAAAGAACTTGCAGATGCTTGCAGACGTGAAAACATCAAAATCTGCTGGTATTATTCGATAATGGACTGGCATCATCCCGATTACCTGCCTCGCCGCAGATGGGAAACAGACCGCTCCACAAAAGGTGCAGACTTTAACAGATATATTGCATATATGAAAAATCAGTTGAAAGAACTTACCTCAAATTATGGAAAAATCGGCGTGCTTTGGTTCGATGGTGAATGGGAGAGTACATGGAACAGCAAGTATGGCCGTGATCTGTACAATTATGTACGATCCCTCCAGCCGGACATAATTATCAACAACCGTGTTGGTGCCGGAAGATCGGGAATGGAGGGCCTCACCAAAAAAGGAGAATATGCCGGAGACTTCGGAACACCCGAACAACAGATACCTGCCACAGGCCTCCCAGGTGTCGATTGGGAAACCTGTATGACAATGAATGACCATTGGGGGTACAACAAACACGACAACAACTGGAAATCTGCTGAAGAGCTTATTCATAAATTGGTTGACATTGCATCCAAAGGAGGCAACTTTCTCTTAAATGTGGGGCCAAAATCGGATGGTACATTTCCACAGCAAAGCATAGATCGCCTCAAGGCCATAGGAAAATGGATGAGGTTAAATGGTGAGTCTATCTATGGAGCAGAGGCCAGTCCATTTAAACATCTAAAATGGGGAAGATGCACAAGAAAACATATAACCGGCGGAACACGACTCTATCTTCATGTGTTTGACTGGCCTGTCAATGGAAAACTTATTGTCCCAGGAATATTCAACAAACCAAAAAAGGCTTATCTAATTACAGATCCTAAAAAAACACCTCTTTCCACGACAGTAAAAAACGACACTATTATAATCGATGTTCCTGAAAAGGCTCCATACAGGATTAACAGTGTGGTAGTACTCGATATAAAGGGAAAACCCGACATTAATACTCCTCCAGATATATCATCCGACTTTGATCAGTTTGTTAATGAGCTTGAAATATCAATAAGCTCCGATCGTGATAATGTGACTATAAGATATACACTGGATGGAAATGATCCGGATGCTCGATCTGCTGAAATCACGGGCCCGATCCGGATAACCAATACAACAACAGTATCGGCTCGCTGCTTTAGAGATGGAAAACCAGTAAGCAAGACTGTAAAAAAGATATTCCGAAAGGTCAAACCTCATCCTGCAGTAGATGTCAGCAATCCAGTTAATGGCATCAGTTATTCCTATTATGAAGGTGATTGGAACAGGCTTCCAGATTTTAATAAATTAAAACCTGTTAAAAGCGGCCATTTATCTAACTTTAACCTCTCACCTAAAAATCAAACAGAACATTTTGGATTCATGTATGAAGGTTATATTCTGATTCCAGAGGATGGTGTCTACTCATTCTATACAGATTCCGACGACGGCAGCCGTCTATACATAGACAATGAACTGGTAGTAGACAATGACGGACTGCATGGAATGCATGAAGAAGAGGGAGTGATCCCGCTGGCTAAAGGGTTTCATAGTATTCGAGTAACATTCTTTGAAAAAACAGGAGGGGATGATCTCTTTGTCAGTTTCAGAGGAAGAGGAGTTCCAAAACAAAAAGTTTCAAATAAGATGCTATATATAAAAATTTGATGATAGAAAAAGTTGATAAATTTCCCTGTGGATATACAGGTAAAATTCTGAGTATAGATCTTACCAATAAAAATATCAAAACAGAACCGCTCGATCTCAGAATCGCCAGACTCTTCTTTGGTGGAAGAGGGATTGGCATTGCTCTTCTGTTTAAACATTTTGCGTCATTGACCAGAAATGGAAATTATAAAAATGCATTTATAGAGGTCGATCCCCTTTCAGAGAATAATGTAATAATACTTTCAACATCTCCTACAACTGGTACACGCATGCCAACAAGCGGAAGAATTCATATGAATTTCAAATCCCCTTTTACAGGGGGTTACGGCAGCTCAAACGGTGGAGGCAAATGGGCAGTGGAATTCAAGAAAAATGGTTTTGATGCAGTAGTGATAACAGGCAGGTCACCAAAGCCCGTTTACATTTTGATATCACCGACCGAAATCAGCATAAGGGATGGATCCTCTCTTGCACGACTCGATGCTACAGAAACCATAAATTTTCTTAAGGAAAACTATGGCAAAAGGGCACAGGTTCTTGCAATCGGGAAGGGTGGTAAAAATAAGGTGCTTTTCTCATCAGTAATGGTGGACAAAGGTAAGGCTCTGGGAAGGGGAGGCGGGGGAGCCGTATGGGGATCAAAGAACCTTCTGGCAATCTGTGCAGTCTCTGAACCGGGGACAACAATTCCAGTGGCTCATCCAGAAAGCTTTGATCTTAAGAATAAAAAGAGCGCTATGTATCATATTAAGATGAAACTGGACATGGGTAAATTTACAAGAAGGGAGGAGAATTATGGAATCCTCTCCGCAATGGGATCCCTGGGCATACTTGGTATGGTTAACAACTACAAACAGCTCATTCATAATAATATGAAGGATACAAATCACACTCCAGAAAATATCAATCGGATAAGCGGAGAAGCTCTTCGAAGCCACTACAAGAATGCAAAATCAGGAGAAAAACGAATCAGAGTTAAAAAGAGCTCTTGCTTTAACTGTCCCATTGCATGCAAAAGAGAAACCACTATTATCGATGAAAAAGGCAGAATAATAGACAAGGGTGAAGGTCCCGAATTTGAATCTGTCACTCTTCTTGGTGCAAATTTATCAATATATGATCTTTCTCTCATAACTCAGGCAAGCTATTTAGCAAACAGGTATGGTCTCGACACAATATCACTGGGTGGAACAATTGCTTCCTTTTTTGAACTTTATACTCTTGTCAGCAAAAAAGAAAAGTTAATAGATCCTGAAAAACTGTTATTAAAGGAGACAGAAAATTTCACTGCAAAATATGGTAAACCCGGATTTGGGAAGCCAGAAATTCTTATCCCAATAATCGACCTCATTGGAAATTGTGAGGACATAGGGAGATATTTGGCTCAGGGTTCATACAGATTCTGCAGTCGTTACGGTCATCCTGAACTTTCAATGAGCGTAAAAAAACTTGAACTTCCTGCCTATGATCCAAGAACATCGTTCAGCCAGGCCTTGTGTTATGAAATGAACAACAGGGGCGGCTGTCATCTTGAAGGTGGATATACCGCACCTCACGCCTATTGTGCAGGATATGGAGAGTGGCCTGCTCACAGAATCGAAGGTACTGCACTTATATCGAAAAATGCAACTCTGAAAAATACGGTCATGGACATAATCGGAGCATGCACATATGGCTCATTTTCTCTGGAACTTGATGAATATGCCGCACTTGTAAATGGTGTAACCGGGGATAATCACGATTCGGGCACACTAAAAGAAATTGCAAGACGCACAATTACTCTTGAAAGAACTTTCAACTATCTCTGCGGATTCACAGACAGGGATGATTGGCTTCCAGATAGATTCTATAATGAGCAGATCGATACAAATGAAGGAAGATTGAGTTGTGATAGAGATGGCTTCCACAAGATGCATATAGAGTACTACAGGTCAATGGGTTGGGATGATCATGGAAGACCAACACAGGAAACCTTAAAAGAACTTAAACTCGATAAACTTATAGATGGCATATCACTAATATGACAGTTTTAATGGGCAAGAGCAAAGAAAGCTAAGAGATCAAAAGGATAATTACTAAAGTGTCTGACAAAATAATCGAACAAATATATCAGCGACTGCGGCGGGTTGGGGCAGCCATTGACAGGGTTGAAGGCAACAATACACACAGCGGCAACCTCTCTATGAGGCATCCTCAAGACCGCGATCTTTTCTTCATAACTTCAACCGGAGCTCAATGCGGCTGTTTAATACCCCAAGATATTGTACCGCTTAAATTCTCAGACATCAGCTGGGGTGATGCCAGAGGATCAACAGAATCCACCATACATCGGAAGGTATTAAGCCTTCCTGAAGTAAATTCGGTTGTTCACGCACACTATCTCTATACTACATTCATATCGTTCGACACCAGAGAAAAACAACTCTTCCTCCAATTTGTCGGAACAGATAATAAGGGAAGAGAAGAGTTTATCTTCCATCCAGTAGATCTCTATGGACACTTTGCTCTCGGCAGTGTTAGAGTGGGCAGCTACCTACAGCCTGTTGGTTCTGCAGAAATGGAAGAGAGAATCCCTAAATATCTAACAAAAGATAAGGTAACGATCGTACGCGGACACGGCTCCTTTGCATGCGGAAAATCACCAGAAGAAGCGCTCTATCTAATGAGCCTACTGGAAAACAGTGCAAAACTATCAATTACATTGAGAAGAAGGGGTGTAGATACTGCTAAATTGCAAAAAAGTATAATGACAAGCAATAAGAATGCTCCATATTCATTCAGGCCTCATCTATTTGATGATATCAATTTTTCAATATGTGAAGTTAAAGATGAAACAATTATAGATGATTTCTCCCAGAGACTCAACTACAACTACAATCATCAACTTGGAACATTTGGAACTGGCTCAATGAGCCAAAAGGTCTCTTCAGACGAGATGATATACTGTCCAACATCGGCTGTACCCGAGGATTTTAAATTCCCTCTAATTCGTTCAAAAATCACATTCCAAAAAAATGATTCATTGGATATTAGAATTCATAAATTAATATATCAACACACTCATCTTAACACATGCATGATAACTACGAGCCCGCTCGCCACTGCAGAAGGCATGGCTGTCATGGCAGAAAAATATGGAGTCGATTCCCTGCTGGGAGAAAAACACTCGATTCCATACAAACCCGATAATCACCCGGTAATCATACCAATTGATGCAGAAGCCAAATATCTTAATCCAAGAGTTGGTCTTGTTGACATCTACCATATCACCAATATGAGTGATGACAACCCAATACTAAACATGCTCAGATGGCATAAGGGATGCTGCATTGTATCAGGATATGGAGTAATCTCTGCAGGAAGTACAACATTAGAGCAGGCGGCACACAATGCCTCATCAGTAGAGAGAATTGCACGTTTTAGAATAGAGGCATTCATCAATGAAAAGATATCGGATGGAACGCCACTGAAATTCTTTGAACAGGAGCAGAAAAATGATTTCTAATTTTCAAAATAAATCATTAAACTAAGAAACATAAAATCATCATCGGAGAAGGCCCATGAAAGAAATAGAAACACACAGACCGTCAAATCGTCTTCATGGTTCACTGCCAAAAATCGGTATTCGTCCTGTTATCGATGGACGCAGAAAAGGTGTTCGAGAGGCTCTGGAGAACCAGACAATGAAAATGGCGAAAAAAGCTGCCCGATTTTTGAGTGAAAATCTTCGTTATTCATGCGGACTCGCTGTAGAATGTGTAATAGCCGACACCTGCATTGGAGGAGTTGCAGAGGCAGCCGATTGTGCGGAAAAATTTATGCGTGAGGGAGTCGGAGTTTCTCTTACCGTTACTCCATGCTGGTGTTATGGTACAGAAGTAATGGATTCTGACCCTCTAGTGCCAAAAGCCGTCTGGGGATTCAACGGCACCGAAAGGCCGGGTGCTGTATACCTCGCCGCTGCCATGGCTGGATACAACCAGAAAGGGCTTCCTGCCTTTTCAATATATGGTCGACATGTACAGGACGCAGATGATGAAACGATTCCTGATGATGTTAAAGAAAAACTCATCAGATTTACACGAGCAGCTCTTGCAGTGGCCGAAATGAGAGGCAAATCTTACCTTTCGATTGGATCGGTTTCCATGGGAATTGCAGGATCTATTGTGGATGATCACTTTTTCCAGGATTATCTTGGAATGCGAAACGAATATGTTGATATGAGTGAACTGATTCGCAGAATAGAAAATCAGATTTATGATAAAGAAGAATATAAAAAAGCAATAAACTGGGTAAAAGAAAACTGCATAGAAGGAGAAGATATAAACCCTCCAGAAAAACAGTACTCCCGAAAGGATAAGGATCGCCAGTGGGAGACTGTTGTTAAAATGGCTATTATTGTTAGAGACCTCATGATAGGCAATCCAATATTGAAAGAGATGGGCTGGGAAGAAGAATCGATGGGACACAATGCCATAGCAGCAGGATTTCAGGGACAGCGACAGTGGACCGACTTTTATCCAAATGGTGACTTTCTGGAGGCAATATTAAACTCCTCGTTTGACTGGACAGGCATACGCCAGCCATTCATAATTGCCACAGAAAACGACAGTCTCAACGGGGTTGCAATGCTATTTGGGCATCTGGTCACAGGCACTGCACAGATCTTCTCTGACGTCAGAACTTACTGGAGCCCAGAGGCTGTCAAACGAGTGACTGGATACACATTAAAGGGAATGGGAGAGAATGGAATAATTCATTTAATAAATTCAGGGCCGGCAGCACTGGATGGTACTGGCCAGCAACAAAGAGATGGAAATCCGGTAATAAAACCTTACTGGGAAATTCAGCCGGATGAGGTGAGGAAATGTCTTGAGGCAACAAGATGGTGCGCTGCAGAGGTGGACTATTTCAGGGGAGGTGGATTCTCGACTCAATTCCTCACAAGGGGAGGAATGCCTGTTACAATGTCGAGAGTCAACATTGTAAAGAATCTTGGGCCTGTACTTCAGATTGCAGAAGGATATACGGTCGATCTTCCTAAGGATGTATATAAAAAGTTAAATAAAAGAACAAGTCCCACCTGGCCATCAACATGGTTTGCTCCCGTGCTTACAGGTAAGGGTAGTTTTAAAGATGTCTATTCTGTCATGGCCAACTGGGGGGCAAATCACGGTGCTATCTGCTATGGCCATATAGGAGACCTCCTGATCACACTGGCCTCAATACTGAGAATTCCTGTAAATATGCACAATGTTCCCTCTGATCGAATCCTCAGGCCAAGTGTGTGGAGTAGTTTTGGTACCTCTGATCCCGAAGGTGCAGATTATAGAGCATGCAGTAATTTTGGTCCTCTTTATGGATAGAAACATGAAAGGTTGAAAATTGAAAGTATCACTTTTTATCCCATGTCTTACAGAACATCTCTTTCCTGAACCTGGAATATCCATGGTGAAAATTTTCAAACATCTAAACATAGATGTTGAATATGTCGAAAACCAGACATGCTGCGGGCAGCCTGCCTTCAATTCGGGCTACTGGGAAGAGATAATCCCTGCTGCAGAACGATTCATCGAAATCTTCAAAGATAAGGAATTTGTAGTCGCACCATCCGGTTCTTGTGTTGCCATGATAAGGGTCTTTTACGACCAGCTGCCTATTAACGACAGAGCACGAAAGAATCTCGAAAATCTTAAAAACAGGATATTTGAATTTACCGAATTTCTTGTTGATGTTTACGGGGTAGAAAGTCTCGGCGGCAGGTTTGCTCACAGAGTAACCTATCACGACTCGTGCCATCTCAATCGAGAGCTCGGTGTTAAATCGCAGCCGCGAAAACTTCTTCATGGAATAGAAGATCTGGAGTTTGTCGAAATGGAAAATTCAGAGGCATGCTGCGGATTCGGTGGTACTTTTTCTTACAAATTCAAAGACTTATCAATAGAGATGGTAAAACGCAAGTGTGAATATATTGAGTCCACTGGAGCTGAATATTGTATAGGAGCAGATTCGAGCTGCCTCATGAATATCGAAGGATATCTGAGAAAACACGGCATGAAGGCAAAAACAATGCACATAGCCGAACTTCTGGCAAAGAGCCTGAACCTTTAAGAACATGGGTGTGTAAGAAAAGAGGCATTTAATGAAAACAACACCGCTGAGAATCAAAAAATATGTTAAACAATCTCTACAGAACGATCTCATGAGAGCCGCTGTAAGAAAGGCTACTGCTATAGCTGTCGAAAAACGGCAGAAACTGGTAGATGAGATACCATACTGGGAGATTTTGCGTAAAAAGAACCATTCATATAAAAGAGAGGTTATCGAAAACTTAGACAGATATCTTCTTAGATTCGAATCTGAATGTAAAAAGAACAACTTTCAGGTACACTGGGCAATAGATTCTGAGGAGGCAAGAAGAATTGTTTTGAAGATCGCAAAAGAAAACAATGTTAAAAAAGTAGTAAAATCAAAATCACTCACAACAGAAGAAATCCATCTGAACAGTGCATTGATTGAGGAAGGAATAGAGACAATAGAGACAGATCTTGGTGAATATATTGTACAGCTCGAGGGAAGGACTCCATCTCACCTCACAATGCCGGCACTTCATCTGTCGCGGCAGGATATCGGAAGACTCTTCAGCGAAAAACTCGGCGTTGATTATACGGACGACCCCTCAGGACTGCTATCGATCGCACGAAAAAGACTTCGTGGTCACTTCCTCACTGCAGACATGGGAATAACAGGGGTTAACTTTGGAATAGCAGAAACCGGTGCGCTTTGCATCATCGAAAATGAGGCCAATGCTCATCTGACAGTCTATCTGCCGAGAATACACGTTGCAATCATGGGAATCGAGAAGGTCATTCCATCTACAAAATCGCTTCCATACTTCTTAAAGGTGCTGCCAGTAAGTGCAACGGGTCAGAAGTGTTCCACCTATGTTAATATCATAGGCGGTCCGACACAGAATAAATTCAAAGAGGGGCCGGGCCAGGTTCATGTAATACTGCTCGATAATGGAAGATCAAAAATTCTTAAAGATCCCGAACTCCGAGAATCTCTGTTCTGTATTCGCTGTGGAGCATGCCTCAATATCTGTCCTGTTTATCAACAGATCGGCGGCCATGCCTACGGATGGGTCTATATGGGTCCCATCGGATGTGTTTTGATTCCCCAGTATCTCGGATTGTCTGAGGGGAAATATGCTCCATTCCTCTCGAGTCTCTGTTATGCCTGTTATAAAAACTGTCCGGTACAAATTGAGATTCCAAACCATCTTCTGAAATTGAGAAACAGGATAGTAAAAGCAAAAAAGTCGATGCTCCTTGAACGCATATTTATAGCCTTATGGGCATACCTTATAAGACATCCAAAACTATACAGATTCGCCACATGGTTTCCCGGCAGGGTCCAACTCTTGATTCCAAAAGGCAGATCGTTCCCAGTACCAGGATATATTAAAGAGCGCTCAATCGGACGATTCGATTCAAAAGGATTCAGAAAAAGATACTACGACCTTCTCAAAGAAAGTAGATGAGGTAACAGATGAGCAAAAGTCGCGAAATTATTTTAAGATCATTGAAGGAAGCTACAAACATACCATCGAGTCTCAAAAGTGCACCAGGAGATATTGATAAAAAGATCGACAGCCAGCTGATGAGTATGAGGCTAAAAGAGAGAGTTTCAATCATAAAACTCTTTGAAAAAGAACTCATAAGTGTCTCTACAGAGTTCTACAGGGCCGAAAACTATGAGAAGGGAGCAGGGATTGTTAGAAAAATTTTAAAAGAGGAGGGAGACGTAAAAATTTGCTTCTCTGACGGCAGACTCTGCGACGTGATCTCCAGAATATTGAAAATTGAAGCCGGCGAAATAGAAATTGTCAAAACAGCAGAAATCACATCAAACAGGAAGGAAAAACTTGCATCCATCTCTTTCTCTGTTGCCGAAGCCTCATTCGGGATTGCAGAAACAGGCTCTCTTTGCTTTTTTTATGACAACACAGGCACAACACTTTCATTTTTTCTTTCCGAAGTGGTCATTGCACTGGTAAGGGAAAAAACAATTGTGCACGACCAATTTGAACTCTTTGACAGAATATCACAGGAAAATTTGAAAAATATGGTCTTTGTTTCGGGCCCCAGTCGTACCGCAGACATCGAGAAGATCTTGATACTTGGCGCACATGGCCCGAGAAGATTCGTAGTATTAATGATGGATGAGGATTAATGAAGGGTGTAAAATTCCTTGCATTTGATTTTGGTGCAGAAAGCGGACGGGGCATTCTCGGCCTGTTATCAAATGGCAGGCTTGACCTTGAAATAATTCACAGGTTTAACAATCCTCAGATAAAAATCTTCAGTAATATATACTGGGACATATTGTACCTTTTTAATGAATTAAAAAAGACCCTCATCATGGCTGCGAAAAGAGAAAGGGCTCCACTATCTGGAATTGGTGTAGATACATGGGGAGTAGACTTTGGCCTTCTTGATAAAAACGACCGCCTTCTCGGTTTCCCATTTTCCTATCGTGACTCAAGAACAGACGGAATTATGGAAAAAACTTTTAAAATCATATCAAAAGAAAAAATATATGAGTCGACCGGTATTCAGTTTATGCAGCTCAATACAATATTTCAATTAATGAGCATGGTCGATTCCAGGGATCCTTTACTGAACAATGCAAAGACTCTACTCTTTATGCCCGATCTTTTTAACTTTCTGATGACAGGGGAAAAATTTTCTGAATACACAATTGCCTCCACATCTCAACTCTTAAATGCAAGGAACCGATCGTGGGAAAAAAATATATTTGATGCTCTCAATATTCCATCTATAATAATGGCGCCAATAGTCAAACCTGGAACAATCGTGGGAAAGCTTGTCTCAGAAATTGTTGAAGAAACTGGTATCACACCTGTCGATGTGATTGCCCCTGCATGCCATGATACTGCTTCCGCTGTTGCAGCAATACCCGTACAATCGGAAAACTGGATATATATCAGTTCTGGCACATGGTCACTCATAGGTGTTGAAACAAAAGAACCGATCATCAATTCCTTATCCCTTAAGAACAATTTCACAAATGAAGGCGGTGTGAATGATTCAATAAGACTGCTGAGAAATACAATGGGACTTTGGCTCCTTCA
The DNA here is from genome assembly GCA_964651045.1 of uncultured bacterium. Lineage (GTDB taxonomy): Bacteria > Zhuqueibacterota > QNDG01 > QNDG01 > DSAB01 > CAZYVD01. Next base: position 127,508 of record CAZYVD010000002.1, on the reverse strand, counting down.
ACAGTGCAGGAAAAAATGGAAATTGGATGGTAAAAATTTCGATTACAGTGAATTGGTTAAAATGGCTCATAATGCTCCTTCATTTAAATGTATAATAGATCCAGATGACAGCTCATTTCTAAATCCATCTGACATGCCAAAGGCAATAGTTGAATTCTGCCGCCGAACAGGTCAGGACACGCCAGAAAGAATTGGAGAGTTTGTTCGATGCATTCTTGAAAGCCTGGCATTAAAATACCGATATATTATAGAAAAACTCTGCGCTATACTGCCCAAAACTATCGATACAATACATATAGTAGGGGGAGGTTCACAAAACGAGATGCTGAATCAATTCACATCAAATGCTTCGGGCATTCCTGTAATTGCAGGCCCTTCTGAAGCAACGGCAGCAGGAAATATCCTCATTCAGGCAATGGCAAAAAAAGAAATCGGTTCCCTCAGGGAGGGGCGTGAAATCATTGCCTCATCCTTTCCCTTAAAGAGATATAAGCCTGAGGAACATGACCTGTGGAGTGAAAAATTCGAAAACGTAAAGAGGTTCTTTGTATAGGAGAAACAACATGAATATCATAATTAAAAACATTAAATGTTTTCTTCTAATAATATCCATCTTCCTCTCGTGTCAGAAAAACGAGGATGGTAAGAAACCAACAATCGTAGTCATACCAAAGGCAACAACACACATCTTCTGGCAGTCAGTACACGCAGGAGCGATCAAAGCAGCAAAGGAGCTGGGAGTCAATATGATATGGATCGGTCCTGAGAAGGAAGATAACCGTCAGCAGCAAATCGCTCTGGTGGACAATCAGGTCATGAATCAGGTAGATGGCATTGTTCTAGCACCACTGGATGCAATGGCACTGCGAAGACCCGTAAGGTATGCCGTCCAGAGAAATATTCCTGTGATCATTATTGATTCTGCTCTCAGAGAATCGGATGAGTTCATATCGAGTTTTATTGCAACAAACAACAGAGAGGGAGGAAGAATCGCCGGAAAAAACATGGTCAGAATGCTTAATGGAAAGGGAAGAGTAATACTTCTAAGATACCTTGAAGGATCTGCCAGTACAGAAGCCAGAGAAGAGGGATTTCTCGAAGTATTGAATGAGTTTCCAGAAATCAAAGTCGTAAGTGATGAGCAGTATGGAGGAGCAACAAAGGCCTCAGCACAGCAGGCAAGCGAAAATCTTCTGTTCAGATTTAAAGATCCAAGAGGCAATCTCACAATTGATGGGATATTCTGTCCCAATGCATCAACAACATACGGAATGCTTCAGGCTCTGAGGCGTCAGAGGCTTACAGAAAGTGTCACATTCATCGGCTTTGATGCAGAACCCATGCTCGTCGAAGGATTAAAAAACGAAGAGATCGATGGACTCGTTGTCCAGAATCCCATGAAGATGGGATATCTTGGAGTAAAGATGATGGTACAGATTCTTAATGGCAAAGAGGTGAAAAAAAGGATAGATACTGGTGTGATTTTTATTGAAAAAAAGGACCTCGAAAATAAGGAAATACAGGAACTGATAAGTCCCGACATAGATAGATGGTTACGAATGGAATAGCAAAAACCGATTCACAGTCCCCTCTCTTTGAGATGAGGGGAATATGTAAAAGATTCGGAGCAACCATTGCTCTGAAGGATGTAGATTTTTCGTTGAACAGAGGAGAGGTTCATGCACTGGTTGGAGAGAATGGCGCTGGCAAGTCTACCCTAATGAAAATCCTTTCAGGTGCATATCAAGCAGACAGTGGTGAGATGTTTCTTGAAGGCATGCCCTATAAACCAAACAATCCTCTGGAAGCGCGGCTGAAAGGAATCGGAATGATATACCAGGAACTCTCTCTTGCACCACATCTCACTGTTGAGGAAAACATCTCTCTTGGCATGGAACCCACAAGATGGGGTTTTATTCTAAAAAATAGAGTAAGAAAATTTGCATTAAATGCAATCTCAAACTTCGACCATCCTGAGATTAAACCAGATACCCCTGTGAGAACTCTTTCGATCAGCGCTCAACAGCTCGTCGAAATAGGAAGGTCGCTCGCATCTGGATGCAGGGTCCTTGTTTTCGATGAGCCAACAAGCAGTCTCGGCCAGCACGACATAACTAGACTATTTGAAATAATTAAAGATTTAAGGGCAAAGGGGTATTCAATTGTTTACATATCCCATTTTTTAGAAGAGGTTAAAAAGGTTGCAGACCGCATAACAGTGCTTAGAGATGGGGCTGTTGTCTCAACCATACAAATGAGAGCAGCATCAACAGAGAAAATCATTCGCATGATGGTTGGTCGAAAGGTAAAGGAGATGTATCCACGCTCTGATCGTAGAGCAGGAGAGAAAATCGTTGAAATAAAAAACCTCTCGGGTACATCAAAGGTTCTTTCTGCCACTCTGGATCTTTATCGCGGGCAGGTCGTTGGAATTGCAGGTCTTGTTGGATCCGGTAGAACAGAACTTCTTCGTACAATCTTCGGACTCGATTCAGTAAAACAGGGCCGGATCAAAATCGGTATCTATACAGGACCCGCCTCACCTGTTAGAAGATGGATGCAGGGTGTGGGAATGCTTAGCGAAAACAGAAAAGATGAGGGACTTGCATTAAATCTCAGCATTTCCGATAATGTCACGCTAACAATGCTCAAAGGCTTTGGCCCTATGGGCCTGATTCTCCCAAGGCGTAGAGATGATGCTACACAGAGATGGATTACAGAACTGGACATCCACTGCGAAAATCCTTCCCAGCCGGTTCAATATCTCTCCGGTGGAAACCAGCAAAAGGTTGCACTGGCAAGGCTTCTTCAGCATGATGTCGATATTCTTTTGTTGGATGAACCAACCAAGGGAATCGATGTCGCAGCAAAAGCAAAGATTTATCAGATTATCGACAGTCTCACCTCTTCTGAAAAAGGAGGCAGGCTGCCAAAGGCGGTCTTGATGGTCAGCAGCTACCTTCCAGAACTCATTGGTATGTGCGATCGGATTGCCGTGATGTACAGGGGTCGACTGGGCCCAGCATTACCCGTTGATAAGATAGACCAACACACTCTCATGATGTATGCAACAGCAAGGGGAGAGGTGATATGAAAAGTAATCTTTTCAGAGCCAGGACCGATCTTCTGAATAAATTTGGTCCTCTACTTGCCCTGATGCTGGTTTATTCGTTCTTCGCGATACTGAACTCAAAAATAATTACACTAACTGCTGTAGAAACAATAATTCAGCAGTCTGTAATAGTCGGCATATCGGCAATAGGAATGACTCTTGTCATAATACTCGGAGGAATAGATCTATCGGCAGGTTCGATAATTGCATTCAGCTCCGTAATTGTTGCCTTTTTCATGAAATCCCTCGGCTGCGATCCAATACTGGCCGCATTAGTTGGGATCGCTGCAGGTTCAATGTGCGGGCTCTTTAATGGTATTATAATCACCCGACTAAAACTCGTACCATTTATTGTCACTCTTGGCTCTCTACTCATAGTACGAGGAATTGCCAAGGGTTTTGCTCACAGCATGCCCATCAATGTCGGGCAAACATGGCTCAGCAACCTTCTTGCTGCTCTTCCTCCTGACAGGAGATGGCAGCTAATACCGCCAGGAGCATGGCTCATGATTTTTCTTGCACTGCTTGTTGCTGGAATGTTAAAATACACTAGGATCGGGCTCCACATATTCGCAATTGGATCAAATAAGTTGACTGCAAGGCTGTGCGGAGTGGGAGTAGAAAAAGTTACTATTGTTGTATATACCCTTTCTGCAGCATTCTCCGGGTTAGCAGGCCTTATGTTAATGTCGTATCAGGAACAGGGTGATCCAACCGGCGCAATCGGAATGGAGCTTGATGTAATAGCCGCGGTTGTGATTGGAGGAGGAAGCCTTTCAGGAGGAGAAGGATCAGTAATAGGAAGCCTTATTGGTGCAGTCATCATGACAATAATTCGTACTGGATGTCAGCTCAACGGCTGGCCTGCCTGGGTAACCCAAGTAGTTACTGGTGTCGTAATAATCACTGCAGTAGCCGTGGATCGACTAAGACACAGAAAGGTTGCTTAGAGGAGTTAAAATTTGACCAAACAGGAAAAGCAGACTCAGAAAAAATATCTTAAAAATTTTTTACATGAAGTAAGGCAAATCCATTAAATTTATTGATAGTCCATTAAGATGTATATGCAAACACAAAAGCAGAATAGAACTCAACTGCCCTTATAAGATCATCTTCTTTTACTCTCTCATCATTTGTATGTGCTAACTGCTCTTTCCCAGGGCCTAAACCAAAAGTAGGAATATCAAAAATCCCCTTTGTTGCAACACCATTTGTAGAGAACCTCCATGTTCCGATCTCTGGTTTTTCTCCAAACTGGGAATTAAAAATCTCAACTGCAGTCTGAATCAATGGGTCATTCTCTTTCATGCGCCACATTGGATAATAGCCATCACAACTGATTCTCAATCCTGTATGGCTTACAACATCATATTCAGGAACAAACACCTCAGCACCAGTATTTCGTATAGAGTAGAGATTATTAACCTCCTGAACAGCACTCTTGAGACACTCTCCTGCTGTAAGACGCCTGTCTATGTGTATTGTGACTCTATCAGGCACAGCACACAATGAGGGAGCAGAAGAAGTAATATTTGTAACTGCAATTGTTCCTTTGCCAAGAAATGGAGAGTACTTCATCCTATTGTTTAGAGTCTGAATATCTTTAATTACTGGCGCTGCCCTGTAGATTGCATTATCACCCATTTCCGGTACTGACCCATGACATGATCGCCCACATATTATCACTTTTATCTCCAATCGCCCCCTGTGTCCTATCATGATATTAAGATCACTGGGTTCGGTAAGAATGACCAACTCAGGAACTATTCCCTCCTCCTGTATTAAGTGTTTCCAGCACAATCCTTCAAAATCCTCCTCCAGCACTGAAGCAACCACATAAAGCGAAAATTCTCCTCCAAGTCCAATCTCTCTGATTATTTTTCCTGAATATACTGCAGATGCAACTCCTCCCTTCTGGTCAACAGCACCGCGGCCAAAGATCTGGCCATCTTTACGAAGCGGTTTGAATGGATCGGTTCTCCAATTCTTTAAATCGCCAACCCTCACTGTGTCGCAATGTCCATCTAATGCAATGATCCTATTACCAGTACCAATCCTGCCTATCAGATTTCCCATGCCATCAAAAAATGTCTCATCATAATCAAGAAAGTCCATCTCTTTTTTTATTCTATCGAGAACATCCCCCTCTTCTCCACTGAAAGATGGAATGGCAATCATGTCCATTAAAAATCTTATTAAATCTTCTCTTATAATGCGTGATAGGTCGGAGATTCTCTTTTTAATCGAAATACTGTTTTTCTCTTTCATGTTTCGTTTAGCTTATGAACAAAAAGGGCGTTATTACAATCTTTTTATCACTACTAATGTAGCATCATCCTCCCATGATTTTCTCTTTCCAAACTCATCTACACTGTCAAAAACCAAACTTACAATATCTTTGGAACTCTTTTGATGATTTTCCATCACCAGCTTTTTTAATCTCTCAATTCCAAACTCCTCTCCCTCACCCCTCTCTCTTTCTATTATACCGTCACTGTACAGCACAAGAACAGTATCATTCTCAAGCCTTACATATGAACGGCCCAGATCTACTTCTGGTAAAAATCCAAGTGTAATTCCGGTTGCATCCAGGTCCACAATCCTGTCTTTTTTAATCAAGAATGGTGCCGGGTGCCCTGCATTCACATAAAAGAGATGGCCGTCCTGTTCAATCTCGCCAACAAAGATCGATACAAAATTTGTTGAATAGGTACTCCTTTGTATTACATTATTCAATTTGTTCAGTGTATGGGCCAACCGCATCTCTTTTGCTAGACCCATGCGCAATCCTATTACAACATCCCTCACCAATAGGGCTGCTGGAAGACCGTGACCACTCGCATCGCCTATGCTAACAACCAGATCTTCCTCATCAAATTGGTAGAAATCAAAAAAATCCCCACCAACAATTGCAGCAGGCTGTGAGAATCCATATATATCATATCCCTCAATGTCAGGGGCCATTTTGGGAAGCAAACTTTTCTGAATCTGTTCGGTTAATACAAGATCATTCTTCATCATTTCAGAAAACAATCTGTAATTAAGAGCCGTTCTCATGGCATTCAGAAAAAGGGTTATCTCCTCCTCGACCCACTCCTCTTTTAATACAAACAAAATTATCCATTTTCGTACAGGTGTATGTATGGATATTGCAGCAAGGGCCCTGCACTCAAGATTAACTTCTGAGACAAAATCTTTAAGCATCTCTGGAGAAGTAACTATTTTTTTACCTCCCCTGATAATATCCTTTATTGAATCTACCTCGCCGCTTATTGTTTCTCTAATCTTTAATCTGCCCGCCTCTTCGTCTCTGTGGATCAATACAAAATTATCCCCTCTCTTCTCATATATACAGCTTCCCTTTATGTTAAGCTCTGCACTGAAACGTTTCTTAAGCTCATCAAGAATCTTTATAAAAAAATTCTTATCCGACTTTTCAATATCTATCTTTGAAAGCACTGCATCGAGTTCTCGGTAAAAAGTCTTTGGTTCAATCATATTCTGTTCCTCTATTTTAAAATCTTTTAATCAACAATTCATTACCATACCCCGTCGATCTCTGCACCGCACTCAGGGCATCTCCCTTCAGTTATTCTATTTCCCATTAGATCAAAGCCCCATCTGTGTATCAACCTTGCACCGCATGAATGGCAGAATGTTGCCTCTCCATCCTCCCCAGGCACATTTCCAGTATAAACATATCTTATGCCTGCATTAAATCCAATCTCCCGTGCCTTCCGGAGTGCCTCGACATCGGTAGGCCTTCTATCGGTCATTCTATATGTGGGATAAAAACGAGTGATGTGCCAGGGAATTCCTGGATCCAGATCTCTCAGAAAGACTGCAATATCATTTAATTCTTCATCAGAATCATTGAGATCAGGAATTAAAAGAGTTGTTACCTCTATCCAGATCCCAAGCCTTTTCATATTTTGTATTGTATTTAGAACGGGTTTTAATCTTGCTCCACAAACAGTACGATAGGTCTTGTCCTTAAACGATTTCAAATCTACATTTGCTCCATCGAGAAAGGGAGCGATCTCATTAAGAGATTCCTTTGACAGATATCCATTTGTAACAAATATATTTTTGATATTATGCTCGTGAGCAAGTCGCGAACACTCGAATGCAAAATCCCAGTAGACCGTTGGTTCTGTATATGTATATGCAATTGTCTTGCACCCATTTTTTAGGGCTGACTTCACAACATCTTCGGGAAGAAAATCACTGCCTTCTATTTGGCCCCTCTCCTTTGGCATCTGTGAAATGTTACTGTTCTGACAGTGAAGGCAGTGCATATTGCATCCAACTGTGGCAATTGAAAATGATCTGGTACCTGGATAGAAGTGGAAGAGCGGCTTCTTTTCAATTGGATCTACATTCATAGCGATAAGTTTTCCAAAGACAAGAGTATATAATTTCCCATCTCTGTTCTCTCGAACACCGCAAACCCCTCTCTTGCCATTCCCTATAACACATCTATGAGCACATGTTAAACACCTCACCTTTCCCTGTTCCAGTGTTTTGTACAATCTTGCTTCTTTCATAAAATCTCCTCTCTACCAGATTAAAATGGACAATCCTCTCGTGATCATTCCAATTACAAGCGCAAGAATAAACATGAATACTACCACAATCCAAGTAGACTTCCACCCTATCTGCTTTGCCAGCACACCAATAGTGGCCACACAGGGAACATAGTATACAATAAATGTAGTAAAGACTAGAATCTGTCCCTTGCTCATGACAGTCAAAATCTCATTGGTTCCCATCGCCTGGAATAGCATCAGCATCGAAAGCTCCTTGCGAAACACTCCAAATATAAGAGTCAGACCCACCTTCCTGGGAAGTCCAAGCAATGTAGTAACTGGTGATATGATTTGATTCAATAATTGACTGAAATTATAGTGCTCAACAATGCTTAAAACAATGCTTCCTATTATTAAAAGGGGCCATGCAATAATTATAAAGTCTTTTATTCTCAGCCATGTCTTCATCAAAATGACTCTTAGTTGTGGCAATTGATATGCTGGTATCTCAATTGCCATTCCTGGTGTCACCTCTGGCATCATCCTCGAAACCACCCTGCCTGTAATGGCAATTACAACTATGTTAGTAAAGTAGATTATCAGAGCAACGCTTCCACCAAGATAATATCCCACAAGTCCTAATATTACTGTCATACGAGCAGCACAGGGAACCATTGTAGATATAAGAGAAGCTATGAATCTATCGCGAGGAGACTCGAGTATTCTCGTTGCCAGAACGGCTGGTACATTACATCCATACCCAAGTACTGCAGGTATTACAGCCTTTCCATGTAATCCTATTCTATGCATGAATGCATCCATAAGAAAAGCCACCCTTGGAAGATATCCAATGTCTTCTAACAATGCAAGACCAAATAGGAATGGTAAAAGATAGGGAAGCACTATTGCAACTCCTCCACCTATTCCCTGTACTGCGCCTGAAATGATTGTAGAGAGTAACGATGCTGTCCCCAAATGTGCCTGAATCGAATTTACGATCCTGTTAAATAGTTCCATCATGGGCGCTTCAATTATTGAACCAACCCTGAAGATTAAATTGAAAAATATAAATAAAAAGAGTACAAGAAACATATAACCCCAAAGATTGTGCATCAATACATTGTCGATCCGTTCTTTCCAGTGAAGATGAGGATTTTTTACTATTTTAACAACATCTTCAAAGATTGACATTGAAAGAGAATGCCTCTCTGCATCAATTACCTGATCAGATGATCTGCCGTGGCTGAGTGCAAGCTGCTGTTGAAACTCATAGACTCTATCCATGATTTCAGGATGAGTATCCTTAATAACATTCTCAAAGAATTGATCTTTTTCAAGCAGCTTTGTTGCAAGAAGATGGTAAGAAAAATCGATCCCATCTTTAATTGTTTGTTTTAAATGGCGTGTAAGTTGTGCTACAACGAGCTCTACATCTCTGCTCATACGAATGTGTCTGCCTATCTTTCTGGACTGGGCAGTCTTAAAAACCACCTCAAAAAGTTCTGTTACACCTCTTCCTTTTGAAGCCACTGTTGGAACAACAGATATTCCCAACTTTTCCGAAAGACTTTCAATGTCTATCTTGATACCCTTTCTCTCTGCCTCATCGACCATATTAAGACACATTACCATTGGAATTTCTAAATCCATCAATTGAAGAGTCAACTCTAGAGATCTCGATAAAAGTGAACTATCCACAACATTGATGATCACATCGATATCTTCTGACAGCAGATAACGCTGAGTCTCTCTATCTGCCTCGTCAAACGAGGTTAGGGAATAGACACCAGGAAGATCTATCAAATCAAAGATATTTCCAAGGATGCGAACATGACTCTGAGTATATGTAACTGTAGCTCCTGGAAAATTTGCAGATATAGAACGATATCCTGCTACTTCATTAAAAAGTGTGCTCTTACCACAATTTGGCTGTCCTATTAGAACTATCTTTGGATGTCTTCTATGATAATCAAGAGTACTCTTTCTTCCAATACTCTTTCCTGATCTCGGTACCATCACTCCTCTTTCTCCTCAACCACAACCTTGTGTGCAATTCCTCTTCCAAGCGCTATGTCTGAACCATGTATTCTTACAAGTAGAGGCCCTCCCATGATTCCGCTTCGCTTTATAAAAATCTCGTCTCCCTCATGAATACCAACCCTGTTTAATCTCTGTCGTGCACCCCATCCTCCCTCAATCCTGACTACCCTTACTCTCTTCATATTTTGAACCTGGGTAAGCCGCAACTGTTCTTTCATCTCTATCTCCCAAATCTCTTCATACTACTATTGCTCATCATGAACCCTTTCTTCTTTTCTCCATAAATTGAACCAGACCATTAAGCGTCTCAGGACTCATGCTGTGTTCCATTCCACATGCATCCCTTTCTGCAATTTCCTCATCTAGTCCCAACACATTATGAAGAAAACTCTTAATTATATTGTGTCTATGATATATTCTCTTTGCAACCTCTGATCCCAGCTCAGTCAACACCACAATGTCATATTTTGAATGGTTCACAAATCCAAGCTTCTCGAGATTTTTTAGAGCACTGGTTACACTCGGCATCGTTATCTCGAGCTCTCTTGCAATATCCTTTACTCTTACAATTCGCCCACTGCTTTCTAGGGAATGTATTGTCTTAAGATAATCTTCCATGCTTGAGGATAGTTTGCCACTCATAATACCACCATATTTTAGCCACAACTAACAAAGTTAGACTAATCTAATTTAAAATTGTTAATGACAAAATCAAGCACTTTTATCCACATATTGCCTCAAAATAAAATGTAACCGAAGATATTAGCAGTATTCAAATTTTCTATATTCACTTTTGGATTGCGACACCTTGGCGTCGCTTTTAAAAGCGGCAACATGCTCGCGCAATCCAAAAAAAAAGAATACATATATTTTTCGTATAGAATTTATATAGAGAGGTTTTCAACATCGTTCCAAAAAACGAGTTTGGGAACGATTAGATATTTGATCGTTGTACTCATAATTAATTCTCCTGTTTTATGGCTACATCTATTATGAGGCAACAACCAATTTTTTAAAAAAGTTCAATTCCTCTAAAGTTACTTTATTTTTGAGTCAATGCGACTACCAATACCTTAGAACGTTTTGCGATTAATGCTTGCTTTTCTAAACCTTTTTATTATATTTATCTTTAATTTAAAGCAGAAATATAAGAGGTCTCCTTGAAATCTTTTACGAAAAAGATTCGTGTTCTTTTCTATATATTCATTTCGATTTGTTTGCTAATTCTATGTACCAGGAAAAATTCTAATAATCCAGCTGCGCCCGATGATAAAATTGAAGCACCAACTCTCATCTCCCCTGCAGACAGCTCTCTTTTGTCTGAGAGCAGACCGACATTTGTCTGGAATAAAGTTGATGGATGTGAATCATATGAACTAATTGTGGATGACTCTGCAAGCTTTTCTTCCCCAGTAATCGATAACAATAACATATCTAAAACATCATATAAATCAGATTCTCTCGCAGATGGACTCTACTACTGGAAGGTAAGGGCAAGAGACGCTGCAGGAAACTGGG
>CAZYVD010000002.1:0-116209 GCA_964651045.1 uncultured bacterium | reverse complement strand
GATATGGCAACACTTAACGACAACACTCCAAGCTTTGACTGGACAGACGTTGCAGGAGCAGCTCAATATGAACTAATGGTGGATAACTCATCATCTTTCGACAGTCCCGAAATACACAGAACAAACCTTGCAGCATCGAGCTACACGGCAGCCTCATCTCTTGCAGATGGACTCTACTACTGGAAGGTAAGGGCAAGAGACGCTGCAGGAAACTGGGGACAGTACTCAGAGGTAAGATCCTTCACAATAGACACACAGGGCCCACCTGCACCATCGCTCATATCACCAGATGATATGGCAACACTTAACGACAACACTCCAAGCTTTGACTGGACAGACGTTGCAGAAGCGGTTCAGTACGAACTCATGGTGGACAACTCAATATCATTTAACGATCCCGAAATTCACAAGTCAGATTTGACCATCTCAGAATTTACTGCTGCTTCTTCTATTCCTGATGGCGGATACTACTGGAAAGTAAGAGCCATGGATAACAAAGGCCGCTGGGGTGAATGGTCTGATGTATGGCGGTTCATAATCTCTTCATTTGATCCATCAACAATCCAGATGGTGTATGTAGAAGGCGGCACTTTTCAAATGGGAAGCACAGATGGAGACCCGGATGAAAGGCCTGTACATACAGTAACATTAAACAGCTTCTATATAAGTAAATATGAAATTACTAACAGCCAGTTTGCTAAGTTTCTAAATTCAGTGTCAGCCGAGCCTGATGGGTCTCGTGGCGGTGTCATGTACATTGAAATGAGTGACCCCGACTGTCAGATAGAATATAAATGGGGCACGTTTGTTTCAAAGAGTGGTTTTGAAAATTATCCAGTAAGAGAAGTAACATGGTATGGCGCAAAAGACTTCTGTGAATGGGCAGGTGGCCGGCTTCCTACAGAGGCAGAATGGGAATTTGCAGCACGTGGTGGCAACCTTAGCAATGGATATATATATGCTGGAAGCAACAATCCTGATGAAGTTGCATGGTACCTTGGCAACTCAGGGGGAGACACACATCAGGTTGGGTTGAAACTGCCCAATGAACTCGGAATATATGACATGAGTGGAAATGTATGTGAATGGTGCTGGGACTGGTATGATGGCAGTTATTACAGTGTAAGTCCTGAAAATAATCCTACTGGCCCTACATACGGTCCATGGAATACTAAAGTAAAAAGGGGGGGTGCCTGGAATCACTGGGAAGAACACCTTCGCACAACAGATAGAGAAAACACATTTCAAGAACGAACATGTAAGTACCTCGGTATCAGACTCTGTAAGTAGAATTTGATCTGTGTTATTATTAAAAAATATGGATAGCCGCTATCCTCTCTTTACTATCTCCTTAAACGATTTCTTAAATATTTCAAATGGCTCTTTGCCATAAAGACAAAATATTACCAGCTCTATTCCAGTATTGTCTTCAACATACTCTCTAGTAGTTGAAAGCATGATCTCTGCACATCTATCTACAGGATATCTGAATATCCCAGTACTTATTGCAGGAAAGGCGATAGATTTGAGGTTGTGTTTGTCTGCCATTTTAAGAGCGCTAAGTGTTGCTCTCTTCAACTTCGCGTCCTCATAACCCTCTCCCATTCGAGGTCCTACTGTGTGTATGACGTAACGAGCAGCAAGATTACCACCACTGGTTATTGCAGAACTGCCGACCTCAACCTCTCCCCTTGCAAGAACCCATGTATCGCTCTCCTCCTGTATGATGGTTCCCCCCTTTCTTACGATCGCTCCTGCTACACCTCCTCCATGCTTCAACATCGAATTTGCGGCATTAACTATTGCATCTGTTCTCATCTCTGTTATATCACCCTGAACAATCCTTATCACGGTTTTATTTATCCTCATTTCCATCTCCGGCTCCATTGCTGTTTTTCAATAACACGAACTTCTTTTTTCTTTTTTCCATGATATTTACACCCATTCTCTCTATCCCTATAATGCAAAATCCGCAGGCTGCTCCTAATATAAAACCAGCAACAACATCCAGCGGATAGTGCACTCCAACATATATTCTTGAATAACCTACCAATATGGCAACTGCAATAAAGATGGGGGCATAACGTCTATACTTAAACGAAAATAGAAATGCTGCAGAGCCCATGTTTGCTGCATGTGAAGAAGGAAAAGAATAGGAGTGGGACTGTTTAATCAAAACTCTACATCCCTCGACTGTAAAGCACGGTCTGGTTCTTTCAATAAGAGGTTTAAGCAGTGAACTAGATATTTTATCGCTTAATACAACAACCACAACTACCAAAATTGCAGTGATTCTGCCCTCTCTTCCTCCAAAAATAATCAATGCAAGCCACACTGCAGCAATAGGAATAAGCCAATAATCCGATTTTGTAATAATGACCATAAAAAAATCAAACACTGGATTGGCAGTATCCCGATTTAAAAAAATGAATACAGCCTCATCTATTGAATACAAAAGTTCCATATCCCGGCACTAAATGAAAACGATCTTTCTAACCCTCTTTTTCCCCGCACGTACAATGATATGATCATCCTCCAAATCCTTCTCTTTCACCGTAAAATTCTCATCTAAAATCACATCATCATTTAAATATGCACCTCTCTGCCTTATCAATCTGCGTGCATCTCCATTTGAACTGCAAAGACCCGCCTCGACCAGAAGTCTTACAATCCACATACCGCTCTTAATCATCTTTCTGGACATCTTGACTTCTGGTATCTTGCCTCCTATTTTGGGGCTTATCTTTGTTATGTCTGAAGATGTATTAACTCTTCCTTCTGGATCACTCGCTCCATACTGTCCTACTGCTGCACTGTAAACACCCACAGCCTCCTCTCTCCCATGTGCCATCTTTGTTACTTCATAGGCAAGTATCTCTTTTGCGCGATTTATATTCTCCTTTGGTAGTCTTCTGACCTCATCCATTGGCAGCAAGGTAAAAAGGGCCAGATACCTCTCAACATCTCTATCATCTACATTGCGCCAGTACTGGTAAAATTCAAATGAAGAGGTTTTTCTTCTGTCCAGCCAGATAGCATTTCCTGCAGACTTACCAAACTTTTCGCCGCTTGATGTTGTTATGAGCGGGAATGTTATACCATAGACCTGTTTGTTGAGGAGTCTGCGTGTAAGATCGATCCCGGCAACTATGTTTCCCCATTGATCCTGACCCCCCATCTGAAGAATACAGTCGTAATCTCTGGCCTGAACATAGAAATCATAGGCCTGAAGCAGCATGTAATTGAATTCTATGAAAGATAGTCCCGTCTCAAGGCGCTGTTTTACACTCTCGGCTGCCAGCATCCTATTTACACTGAAATGTTTACCAATATCTCTTAAAAACTCAATATAATTAAGAGGCATCAACCAGTCCGCATTGTTCAAAAGAAGTGCTCTGCCGTCTTCAAATGAAAGATATCTGGCGAACTGCTTCTTGAGCCCCTCTCCATGCTTTTTTATCTGCTCTACTGTGAGCAGTTTACGCATCTCGGTCTTACCGCTCGGATCGCCGACCATTGTTGTTCCCCCGCCGAGCAAGGCTATTGGTCTGTGGCCGCAGCGCTGCATGTGTACAAGGGCCATAATCGGGACAAGGCTCCCTACATGAAGCGAATCTGCAGTAGCATCAAAACCAATGTAGCATGTGATCTTCTTCTTTCCAAGAATTTCATTCAATGCCTCATCATCTGTTGTCTGATAGATGAACCCTCTTTCTTTTAGTATCTGAAAGACATTCTCCTCCATTATACATCCCTTCTAATTCTCTTTTTGCTTATAATTCTTTCTATTTCTCGCTGGTGATCTCTTTTCGAAATCTGTTCTCTCTTATCATATAGTTTCTTTCCTCTTGCAAGTGCCAGTTCTACCTTCGCCTTACCATTCCTGAAATAAACCTTAAGCGGTATCAACGTCAACCCCTTCTCTTCCACTCTGCCCTGCAGTTTTTTTATCTCTCTTTTGTGAAGAAGCAATTTCCTTACTCTGAGCGGATCATGGTTATAATGGGCAGATTTATCATATGGACTTATATGAAACTTATAAAGAAAGACCTCTCCTCCTTCTACCCTTGCATAACTGTCTTTAATGTTTGCGCTACCAGCTCGTAGAGACTTTACTTCGGTTCCCCTAAGTACTATTCCTGCCTCCCACTTCTCCAATATATGATAGTCGTGAGTTGCCCTTCGATTTTGAGTTACGATCTTTATAGACATAATATCAATTTCTATATAATATTATACTTAAAACAGCTTGACATTTATCGCTCTATTGGTTAAATTTTTTTAATGCCGAAGTGGTGGAACTGGTAGACGCGCTGCGTTCAGGGCGCAGTGTCCTTAACGGACGTGGGGGTTCGACTCCCCCCTTCGGCACTCGAAATGTTCCCTCATGGGAACATTTCTATTTTCTCTCACAACTCTACTTCTTTCAAACTTTTTAATGAGCTTCATACCAGTTATTACCAACACCAATGTCCACCTTTATTGGAACATCAAGCTCAATCGCCCCCTCCATATCAGACCGCACCATATCAGACAGAGACTCTACTTCATCTGCTGGCGACTCAAAGACAAGCTCATCATGTATTTGAAGAATCATTATTGAGTTCCACTTCTCATTTCTCAGCTTTTCTGCTATATTTATCATTGCAACCTTTATCAGGTCTGCAGCACTTCCCTGAATTGGCGTGTTTACTGCCATGCGTTCTGCAAATTCACGGATATTTCTGTTCTCGCTTCTCAACCCTGGCAAATATCTTCTTCTGTTCAGCAGTGTTGTAACATATCCATCTTCATATGCATGAGCTATTATACGTGAAATGAATTCGTTAACCTTTGGATACCTTGTAAAATAGGCATTAATAAATTCCTGAGCCTCCTTAATTGAAATATTCAATCTGCTCGACAGTCCATAGGGTCCCATTCCATACATTATCCCAAAATTGATCGTCTTTGCCATACGGCGATGCTCTTCCGTGACCCTCTCCTGAGGTATTTGAAATATCTCGGATGCAGTTCTTCTGTGCACATCTTCACCCCTGACAAACGACTCGATCAGTCTATCATCACCCGAAAGATGAGCCATTATTCTAAGCTCAATCTGATTGTAATCTGCAGAAACCAGTTTCCATCCTCTCTTTCCTGGAACAAAGGCCTTCCTTATCTCTCTTCCCAGCTCGGTACGCACAGGAATGTTCTGAAGATTCGGGTCGCTGGAAGAGAGCCTGCCTGTTGCTGCAGTGGTTTGATTAAAAGATGCATGAACCCTTCCTGTTGAAGGATTTATGAGCCGTGGAAGGGCATCGATATATGTAGACTTCAACTTCTTCAACTGTCTGTAATCAAGAATCTTCCTGGGAAGAGGATGACCAGAAAGCGACTCAAGAACCTTTATGTCTGTGGCATAGCCGGTCTTTGTTCTTCTCGGACGCCTCATTCCAGAAAACTCATGAACCTTTAGCTTTTCAAAGAGAATGGTGCCAAGCTGCTGAGTAGAATTTATATTGAAACTCTCTCCAGCAATCTCATATATCTGTCCCTTAAGCCTTTCAAGCTGCTGTTCCATCTCCATGGACATCTCATTTAATAGATCGGTATCGAGCGCCACACCATTCTCTTCCATTTCAACCAGCACCTGAACTAGCGGCATCTCAAGATTTTTAAAAAGATCCTCCATTTTGTTTTCTTTCAGTTTTGGCTCAAGAACCGTGCGCAACCTATATGCTACATCCGCATCCTCACAGCTGTATTCTGTAATCTTGTCAAGGTCTACCTCTGCCATCGATATCTGACTCTTTCCCCTTCCTATGAGTTCCTTTGTCGATATTTTTTTCTCTTTCAAATACTCCATAGCCAGTGCATCTATGCTGTACTGGCGAGAGGATGGATTTATCAGATATGCGGCTATCATTGTATCAAAATCCACACCACCAAGTCTTATCCCATGCCGCCTAAGCACAAGAATGTCATATTTAATATTCTGACCGCATTTCCTAATCCCTGGATCCTCCAGAACAATTTTCAGCCTTTTTAGTATCTCTTCTCCCCTGTGTTCTTCAAAAATATCGCCAGACTCATCCATTTCTGGAAATACAACTGGAACATAGGCCGCCTCACCCTTCTTCCATGAAAAGGACAAACCCACTATGTCTGCTGACATTGGATCGATTGATGTTGTTTCAAGGTCAACAGAAAACATCTTTGAACTCTTTAATATTTCAACAAGTCTGTCAAGTTCTGATAGAGTCTTAATTGCCCTGTATTTTCTCTTGGTCTCTGTCCTGGTTTTGCCTGAAATTTGAGACAACTCTTTAAGAAGAGTACGAAATTCGAGTTCCTGAAAAAGCCTTATGATTCTCTCCTGATCTGGACCCTGAACCCTAAGGTCTGAAATTTTCAGTCCAACTGGAACATCTGTATGAATCGTTACAAGTTCTTTAGAAAGTTTTGCCTGGTCTCTGTATTCAATGAGTTTTGCTCTTATTCGTTCTTTTTCCACCTCATCCACTCTCTCAAGAAGAGCCTCTATTGTGCCAAAAGATTCGATAAGCTGTTTAGCGGTCTTTGGACCTATTCCGGGTACGCCTGGTACGTTGTCAGAACTGTCGCCCATTAGACCTAAAAGATCTACTATTTGCTGAGGATTTACCCCCATTCTCTCTACTACTCCATCGGGATCGATTATTTCCACATCCCCCTTACTCCTCCCCCCGCTGTATTTATACATCTTCACTCTATTTGACACGAGTTGCATGAAATCCTTATCACCTGTTACCATATATACGTCTATGCCCTGCCTCTCCGCATCCTTTGCCAGTGTTCCTATTACATCATCTGCCTCGAATCCTTC
Source organism: uncultured bacterium (assembly GCA_964651045.1). Classification (GTDB taxonomy): domain Bacteria; phylum Zhuqueibacterota; class QNDG01; order QNDG01; family DSAB01; genus CAZYVD01. The sequence continues at coordinate 109,362 of CAZYVD010000002.1, read as the reverse complement.
TATTTCTATTACAGGAATCCTGAAGGCTTCAACTACCTCTCTTATCACAGGAAGCTGTTCTGCCATCTCTTCAGGCATTTTATCTCTTGTTGCCTTGTATTCTGGATATTTCTTATGTCGAAATGTAGGTTTTCTTGTATCAAAAACGCATGCCAGATAATCGGGCCTCTCCTCACGTAAAATCTTCATTAATGTATTTGTAAAACCAAAGACACTGCTCGTATCCATCCCTTTTGAATTGATCAGTGGATTTCTAATAAATGCAAAATATGAACGGTATGCAAGAGCAGTACCGTCAAGAAGAAAGAGTCTTTTTTTATCCGATCCTGACATCTTCTAATTTCCCTCTTAAATAATCGATCCGCCTGCCAATAGAGGGATGAGTGTAAAATAACAGTTCAATTACTGGATTTGGCTCTCTGTCGGCCTTATTCATCTCTCCCAGTCTCTCAAGCGCAGTAATGTAAGGACCGATCAGAGTCTTAATCGATGCCACAAAAGAATCTGCCTGTCTTTCAAAAATACGAGAGATCATATTCATTACAGGCATAGTGACGATTCCAAATACAACTAAATAAAGTGCAAGAAGTGGAAGAACTGAAAGTTCATAACCATCTGATCCACCGAAATATCCCATGCTCAGCCTGAACAGCCTGGATGCTACAAATAGACCTCCAAAGGTAAGAACAAACCCTGCTGATAGTTCCTTCCAAATATGGCCCCTTCTGTAATGACCAACCTCATGTGCCACCACAGCCTCTATCTCCTGGGGTGAAAAGTTTTGCAGAAGTGTGTCTGAGAGAATAATCCTTTTTGTCCTTCCAAATCCTGCAAAAGCCGCATTTGCCTTCTTTGTTTCCTTGCTCAGGTTAAATGTATATACATCCGACACTTTCAATCCTACCTCATCTGCTAACCTTTTCAAGCTCTCCTTCAGTGATTCATCCGAAAGCCTCTCCAATTTATAGAAGATCGGGAGGATTATGATGTGCCCCAATTTTGCTAATATTACGGAAAATAGAAAATAGGCAGCCCCCAGCGGAATCCACCAGTTAACAGGAAATTTTCTTATAAAGTAATAAAACAAAATTAAAAGTGGTGTAAAAATTACAACCCCAATAGAAATCTCTTTCAACTTATTTAACATCCACTGTATGAGTCTCTGGTTTGAAAGTCCATATCTATGCTCTGTTATATAGGTGGAATAGAATTCTAACGGAAGAGTCAAGATACCCCCTACTGCCATAAGCAGATAAACAAAAATCAGCATGGCCAAATATTGATGGCCGGTTACAATCTTTACCTTTTGCTCCAGATAAAGAGAAAAGCCGCTGAACAGTACAGCAATCAGAAAACCGATTACAAATATTATTGAGACAACCGATACTAAAATCTTTACTCGATTGTATTTTTTAATATCTCTATATTTTTCTCTGTTCTCGCCCATCTATCTTAACCATCCTGAACTCTCTTCTGACCCGTTGCACGACTGATAAATTCTCTGCACTTTTTAAGACCCAGAAACTCTGCTATCTGGGGAAGATCTGGCCCGTGCATGCTTCCTGTAAGTGCTACCCTGACAGGCATCCAGAGGGACTTTCCAGATATTTCTGTGTCTTTCTTTATTTGATTCATTACTTTTTGAAATCTCTCTCTGTCGATCTTATCCATATCTTCAACTGCCCTTAAAAAGGCCTCCAAAACCCTCTGTGAATCACTGCTTTTTAAAATACTAAAAGCCTCATCGTTTTCCGGTATGGGATTTTTTTGGAAAAATATCTTTGCTATTTCACTGATCTGGCTCAGTCTCTCAACCTTATTATGAAGCATCCTTGCTATTGGCTCAACCTCTTCTTTTTTAGAAATAGAATCATAAGAGCTCTTCAAAACAGAATAGACCATATCTGTGAACTCCTCAATGCTAAGCCTTCTAATATATATTCCATTCATCCAGTCTAACTTCTGTTGATCAAAAATAGAAGCAGAAGCAGAAATTCTGTCGAAATCAAACTCTTTAATCAACCGATCTTTTGAAATAATCTCATCTCCACTCTCTGATGACCATGAAAGAAGTGAAAGAAAATTAAAAAGCGCATCAGGCAGATAGCCAAGATTCCTGTACTGGGCAACAGATACTGCCCCCCATCTCTTGGAAAGACGGGCACCATCCTTTCCTAAAATCATTGGTACGTGTGCAAAAACAGGGGGATCCCAACCAAGTGCGCGATAGAGAAGCACCTGCCTTGGAGTGTTCGAAACATGATCATCACCACGAATTACATGCGAGACTCTCATCAGATGATCATCCACAACACATGAAAAGTTGTACATCGGCATACCATTCTGCCTCATGATTACAAAATCACCAATGTTCTCTGAAAGAAAAGATATCTTTCCCTTTATCCTGTCTTCAAAAGAAACCTCTTTCTCCTCAACCTTGAATCTCAGAACAGGCCTTCTTCCCTCTGCCTCTAACTTTTTCTTCGCAGATTCTGTCAGCTCTCTGCATCTACCATCATAAATAATTGTCTCCTTCCTCTTCAGTCTCTCTCTTCTCCTCTCCTCCAGTTCCTCGGGTTTGCAGTAGCAGGGGTATGCCCTCCCCATCTCGCGAAGTTTTTCTGCATATCTCGAATATATATCTAACCTCTCAGATTGACGATATGGTCCAAAATCACCACCGCAATCAGGTCCCTCATCCCAATCGATCCCCAACCACTTAAGATCCTCAATTATCGCCTCCTCTGATTCTTTGGTTGAGCGCTGGCGATCTGTATCCTCAATGCGAAGAATCAGCCTGCCCCCACTGTGCCTTGCAAACAACCAGTTCAAAATAGCCGTTCTTGCATTCCCTATATGCAATCGTCCAGTAGGACTTGGAGCAAATCTCGTTCGAATATTTTCATACATAAACTATCTTCTATCTTTCCTTCTGATCCGTTTTTTTATACAGACAACAATCAGTATCAAACATATAACTGAAAATGTAAAAATCTGATAATTTTTGACTATCGTCTTCCAATTCTCACCTATCCATATTCCAGCACCCATGAGCAATCCATTCCACAACAGACAGCTCACCAATCCCAAAACAAATACTATTCCCCATCTCATCTTTGCCACTCCGGCTCCGATTGCTACTATACTGCGAAATCCTGAAAGAAATCTATTTACTGCAATTATGCCAAATCCATATCTGTCAAACCATGTTTCTAACCTCTCCAACCTCTCCTTTGAAAAAAAACGTCCCCCTCTTCTATCAAAAAACCTCCTGCCGTAAAACAGACCGACAGAGTACATTAACATGAATCCTGTAAGACTTCCCATGGTTGTGGCTATGTATGCAGGCAAGAACATCATCTGGCCTCTTCCAACCAGAAACGCGCCCAGCACTACAAATGTATCGCCTGGCATTGGTGGAAATAGATTCTCACACATGGAACTCAAGAATAAAAAAAGATAACCTCCGACTCCTTCTAGTGATAAGAAAAAATTCTGTATTCCATCCATGCTTAAGTCGACTCTTCAAGACAGGCAACAGCATAAACAGAAATAGCCTCTCTTCTTCCTTCCGGGCCAAGCCCCTCATTTGTTTTTGCTTTTATCGATACCTGGGCATTGAGAAGTTCAGAAAGCCTTGAAACAATCTTTGAGCGATAGGGTCCTATCCTGGGAGACTCTGCAATAATTGTAACATCAATATTAACTATATTATATCCCTCCTGCCTCACCTTTTCGACTACATTCATGAGAAGTGTTGTGCTCGATATATTCTTATACGCATCGTCTGTATCTGGGAAATGAGTTCCAATATCACCAAGCGCAGCTCCTCCCAGGAGGGCATCCATGATTGCATGACAAACAGGGTCTGCATCTGAATGTCCACCTAATCCTTTATTATGGGGAATCTCTATGCCGCCTAGTATCAGCGGCCTCTCTTTCACCAGCGGATGAATATCATATCCAAAACCAACCTTCATTGCTCTTTCCTGGAAATGATTAGTTCTGCCAGTCTCAGGTCTTCACTTGTTGTAATCTTTATGTTGGTATCCTCCCCTCTCAAGATCCTCACAGGATGGTTCAACCTCTCTATCAAAGAGGCATCGTCTGTTACATCTATCTTCTCTTCAAATGCCTTTTCATATCCTCTAACTATCAACTCCTTCTTAAATCCCTGAGGAGTCTGCACTCTCCACACATCTTTTCTGTCAAGTGTCTTTTCTATCCAATTATTTCTGCATATCTTGATCGTATCATTCAAAGGCACTGCAAGCACTGCTGCCCCGTATTCCCTTACAGCAACAATCAATTCACAAATCTTTGATACAGAGATCAGTGGCCTCACACCATCATGAACAATCACAATTTCAACATTCTCCGATACCTTTTTCAATCCTCTGAATACAGAATCCTGCCTTCTCGGCCCTCCTGCAACTATATGCTCGATCTTATCTACTCTCCACTTTTCTATATATTCCTCCATCTTTCTCTCGTCTCCCTCTGGGACAACAACCACAATCTCATCAATCGATTTGCACAAGGCTATTCTCTCCAGCGTATGTACGACTAACGGCTTCCCATAGATCGGCAAATACTGCTTTGGAACTTCGGCTCCCATACGCTTCCCTGATCCTGCAGCTACAACAAGTGCAGAAACCTTACAATCTAATTGTCCCAAATTATCCTCCCACTAAAGGATCAGCATCGCATCACCATATGAGAAAAATCTATATCTTTCTTTTATCGCCTCCTGGTAGGCCTGAAAAATAAAATCGCGGCCGCAAAAAGCACATACGAGCATTAGAAGAGTAGATGCAGGCATGTGAAAATTTGTTATCAATGCATCCACTACCTTAAAATTATATGGTGGATAGATAAACTTATCTGTCCATCCGCTCTCTGGTTTTACATGCCCATCTGTAGTTATAACAGACTCCAGCACTCTTACAACGGTTGTACCAACTGCAATGACTCTCTTTTTTAAATCGATTGTCTCGTTAATTATTCTTGCCGACTCTTCAGAGACCTCATAATATTCAGAATCCATTTTGTGCCTGGTAAGATCTTCAACAACAATCGGTCTAAATGTTCCAAGACCAACATGAAGAAGAATCGGAACAATCTTTACATTCCTATTCTGGATCTTCTTAACTATCTTTTTATCAAAATGCAGGGCTGCTGTTGGTGCTGCTACAGCACCACGTCTTCTTGCAAATATCGATTGATATCGATCCTTATCAATATCCTCAGGTTCTCTCTTGATATATGGAGGAAGCGGCACCTTTCCTATCCGATCTATTATTTCATTGAAATCCCCCTCATATTGAAACCTAACAACTCTTCCTCCTGAAACCGTGTTGTCTACCACCTCACAAACTATTTTCCCACCAATATTCAACTTATTTCCCACCCTGACCTTTCTGGCGGGTTTTACTAAAACCTCCCATAAATCCTTCTCAAGCTCTCTCAATAGAAATATTTCGACCTCTGCATTGGTCTTATCCTTTATCCCTGTCAGACGTGCCGGAAAAACGCGGGTCTCATTTACTACAAGGCAGTCTCCTTCATCTAAATATTTTATTAAATCCCGAAAGGTTCTATGCTCAATGGTCCTGTCTTTGCGATGAAGAATCATCAGCCTCGAATCCCCCCGCTTCTTGCTTGGAAACTGTGCAATCAATTCCTCAGGCACTTCATACTTGAAATCGGAAAGTTTCATCAGACTCTCCTCTTAATTATTAAAATACTTTATTTCTAAAAAAGATCTTTTTGAATCGAACCCTTTGGAGCCAAACCCAAAACCGTATAAGCAAGTTCAGTTGCCTCTCTGCCTCTCGGCGTCCTCTTTAAGAATCCCTCCTTTATTAGATAGGGTTCATATACCTCCTCTATTGTTCCACTCTCTTCACCAACTGCTACAGATATTGTATTTATTCCAACAGGACCGCCGCCAAATTTTTCGATTATTACAGATAGAATACGTTTATCCATCTCATCCATTCCATATTCATCGACATCCATCCGTTCCATAGAATCTATTGCAATACTCTTTGTTATGCATCCATCTCCCTCGACCTGTGCAAAATCTCTTACCCTGCGAAGCAGACGATTCGCAACTCTTGGAGTACCTCTCGACCTTTGGGCAATCTCCACAAGACCCTGCTCCTGGTACTCTATATTAAAAATGCTGGCAGATCGCAAAAGAATCTGTATTAGTTCTTCTGGTTGATAATAATCGAGCCTGTTAACAACACCAAACCTGCTGCGCAGGGGTGAAGTCAGCAATCCTGCCCTTGTTGTTGCTCCTACGAGTGTAAAGGGGGGAAGGTTCAAACGAACACTTCTTGCATGTGGTCCACGATCGATGACAATATCAATACAGAAATCCTCCATTGCCGGATATAGATACTCTTCGACAACAGTATTCAACCTGTGTATTTCATCAATGAAAAGCACATCTCGTGCCTTAAGTGTTGTTAAAATTCCAGCAAGATCACCAGGTCTCTCCACTGAAGGCCCGGTGGTCGTCTTGATGTTTGTGCCGAGTTCATTTGCTATAATATGTGCAAGCGTTGTTTTGCCGAGGCCGGGTGGCCCATAAAAAAGTACATGATCTAACGCTTCATCCCGTTCTTTTGCTGCCTGAATAAAGACCTTTAGATTTGATATTATCTTCTTCTGGCCAACAAACTCTTCGAAACTCCTTGGCCTTAACGACCTGTCAAACTCCTGCTCACCATCAAGAAGAGCCGGGCTTGTAATTCTCTGGGAGACCATATTGCCTCTAAGATAGAAAAACTGGCTACAATTTTCTCAATGCTTCTCTTATTATCTCTTCTGTGGGAAGATCTTTTCTCTTTGTTACTATTTGTTCCACAACCTCTGCCGCCCTCCTTCTGCGATAACCAAGTGAGAGGAGTGCGAGCAGTGCCTCTTCTCCACTCCTAGTTATAGGGGCTGCCTCAAAAACTCCAGTCGCACCCTTCTCCTCACCCAGCTTATCTTTCAATTCTACAACCAAGCGCTCGGCCGTCTTTTTCCCCACACCCGGTGCAGAGGTAAGGGATGCAAAATCATGATTCCTGACCGCCCTGATAAATTCCTCAACAGATATACCAGAAAGTATTCCCTGGGCAACACGAGGCCCTATTCCACTAACAGATATCAAAAGTTGAAATAAATCCCTCTCTTCCTTTGTTGCAAACCCATAGAGCTCTACTGCATCCTCTCTTGTGTGAAGATATGTCAATATAGTATACTCTTTGCCTGTCTCACCAATTGAATGATAACTCGATAACGGTATACTTATTTTGAAACCAATACCACCAGTTTCAACAATGATGTGAGTCGGGGATTTTTCAGTCAATTTTCCTTTAATGTATGAAATCATTCTATTTGATATCTGGATTGTTTACTACTTCTCAAAATGTGGCAAAGCGCCGTTGCCAAACCATCGGCAGCATCTTCCTGTAGTTGTTCACAATTTATATTTAATAACTGAGCAACCATGTGTTGAACCTGTCTCTTTGATGCTCCTCCCATTCCCAGGATCGATCTTTTAATCTCACGAGGAGCATACTCTGCAATGGATATGTTCTTCTCGACTCCAGCAAGAATTATTACTCCCCTCGCATGTCCGAGACGAAGCGTTGTCTTTGCATTCTGACTTACATAAACCTCCTCCACAGCCAATCCATCTGGTTTCCATTTGTCGATAATAGAAGAAACATATCTATAGATCTGCAGCAATCTCTGTGGAAAATCAAAAGAGTCGTCTATTATTAAATTTCCATAATCTACTGCCCTGTAGTTCTCTCCCTCTGAGCGAACCAGTCCATATCCCAGAGATCTGGTTCCTGGATCAATCCCAAGCACTAACAAGTCTCTATCACCTTTATAAATCTTTCTCCTCTATGTCAAAATTTGTATATACATTTTGAACATCATCACAATCGTCCAATGCCTCGATGAGTTTCAGGACTTGCTGGGCCTCTTTCCCTTTTACCTTTATGGTTGTCTTTGGGATCATTGTTACTTCGGCCGATACAATGGGTATGTTGTTTGAATCGAGTGCCTCTTTTATATTCATAAGCTCATCCGGAGGGGAAACTATTTCATATACATCATCCTCTACTGCTATATCATCTGCTCCTGCATCCACTGTAATATCCATCAATCGATCCTCTTCGCAACACTCTCTTTTAACCACAACAAGACCCTTCTTCTCAAACATCCATGAGACACACCCAGTCTCTCCCAGGTTTCCATTGTTTTTTGAAAAGAGATGCCTTATTTCAGATGTGGTTCGATTCGTATTATCTGTCAATGTTTCAATCATTACAGCAACACCACCAGGACCATATCCCTCATAAGACTTCTCTTCATATACTACACCAGGAAGCTCTCCTGTTCCTTTCTTTATCGCCTTCTCGATGTTTTCCATCGGCATGTTTACTGCCTTTGCTGCTGCTATTGCACTCCTCAATCGAGGATTCGAATCCTCATCACCTCCCCCTAGTCTAGCCGCTGTTGTGATCTCCTTTATAAACTTTGTGAATAATTTCCCCTTCTCTGCATCAGCCTTTGCCTTCTTTCTCTTAATTGTACTCCATTTCGAATGACCCGACATTCCCTCCTCCTGGCTTCTTAAATCATATAAATTTAATAATTTTTTCCTCTTTTTCCAAATTGAAAATATCACACATCTACAAATAAAAGAGCGGTATTACTAAAACAAAAATACCGCTCCTTTATACATGATCAACAAGAAAACTTTATGTTATAACTTCATCTTCTTAACAGGTTTCGTATATACCTTGGCAGGCACCTTCCATGCATCACTGAAGCCCAGAGACCTTGCTCTCTGCACAAGCTCATTTGCCTCTTCCTCTGTCTTACAGTCACCCACCTGAACCTTATAATTTGGTGTGTCAAATATTAAATATACCTCCTCCTCAAAAAGGTAAATGGCCTTCTCCTGCACTTTCCTTGCTGCATCCTCATCCTTTACTGCTATCAATTGAACCCTGTATCCATTAACAACCTCTCTTTGCTTCATTTCTACTTCTGTGGGAATAGTCTCCTCCCCCCTTTGCTCCTCTTTGCTCTTATTAACCGCTGCAGGAGTAACTATTATGTCATCATCATTTAATGATAGAGGATCGAAATCTTCCACCATATTTTGTTTCCTTGCTCCCCTATCACCACTTTCATTTTCTGGCTTCCATCCCCATTGGGAAGAAGAACATGAAACAATGAAAAGAAGAAGGAAAACAGACATCTTAAGATCTGCTCTCATAATAAAATGCCTTTCTTAAATCATTTCATAATTAAATATACAAAATAGCCTTTCCAAGTTCAAGATGTTTTTAAGAGTTGACAATTTCAATTATTATTTTATATTGTAATTAATCAACATAAATAGCCTACCAAAAATTAAATAAGGGAGGAAAAAATGACTCGCAAAACTTTATTAGTCCTATTGAGTCTTTTATTTGTCATTTCTATCTCCTCTAACATTCTCGCAAGTAATGGTACACAGATCGGAACAGTTGGTGCAAGATCAACCTCCATGGGAAGCTGTTTTAGAGGCCTTGCCGACGACTGGAGTGCTGTATTTTTCAATCCGGCTGGATTGACCCAGCTAAACAGCAGATTTACTATTGGTGGATCTATGGGCCTGATCATGCCTCGTGGGACCTACTCCCCATACCAGCTGCCCTCTGTACCATTTACAGGACTCAACTTGACAGAAATTAAAGCAACACCCAAAAATTTTCCTGTACCATCAGGCGGTTTCTTCTTCAAACCATCAGAAAGATTCGTCTTTGGAATAGGAGTCTTTGCTCCTTTTGGGCTAGGTGCTGAATGGGATATATACGACGTGCCCAGCAACTATGGAAACACAAACGCCATATCAAAAAAGAACGAACATTTCAGCGACCATCAGGTAATCAACATTCAGCCAACAATTGGATTTAAGTTGACAGACAGAATATCGATAGGACTGGGACTGAGCTACATCTGGGGAAAGATGATTTTGGATCAGGTTGTGCTTCCCTACAATCCTACTCTTGGAATCTGGACAGACCCAACAAATCCTCTAAATGCACTTGTCGCACTCGGAGTAATTCCTCCTTTGAGTACTGATCAGTACCGATTAATAGTAGAGAACAATCTCGACGGCAGTGGATGTGCATACGGAGCAAACGTTGGAATTCTTGTTAATGTTACTGACAAATTCTCGATAGGTCTCTCTGGACGTTATCACACAGACCTTGCTCTTAAGGGCGATCTTACCCAGACAATGGCATTCCCAAAGGATGATAACATTGTAGCAGCAATAAATGCACTCGTACCTACCTACCTTACTCAACAACAAGCTGCACAGATCACCTCTGTATTTTCTGGGCAGAATGTTGAGACAAAATATAAAGTCACAGCAAATTTACCTCTACCATGGACAATAGGAGCAGGTCTTGCCTATAAGGTCTGCCCAAGTCTTACCATTACTGCCGATGCATCTTTAACCAACTGGGAAAGCTGGGGAGACATAACAGTCAAGGTCGAGAATGGTGACAATGTGACTCTAAAGCAGGAATGGAAAAATACCCTTGAGCTTGGAGGCGGGTTTGAGTGGATGGCTATTAACAACAGCTCCAGTCAATTCTTTGTAAGGGGTGGATTCTACACAGTCGATACACCTGCTCCGGACAAGACAATGAGCCCGACAATTCTTGATCCCAATAGAAGATATGTAATAACAGGCGGAGTGGGTCTCGATCTTGGAACAATGGCATTCAACCTTGCATGTGAATATGTACTCTTTGGAGATAAGGATATTAAAGAGTATAATGTCGACACAACAACTGGAGTGCCCGAAAATTATGCTGGAAAGTATAAGTTTCATGCCCTGGTGGTTACATTTGGAGCAACTATTGGGTTGTAATTAATACAGATCCTTTGAGGGTGATGCTCTTCTTCTTTGTGCATCACCCTCTCCTGTTTTCTGACCCCCTTAGTATCCTCACCCACCCAACTCTCTTAAGATAGGCCTTTAATACCATCAATGTACAATCGGGAAATTCGACCCTTTCTCCTCTCTGAGGAATGTGACCCAAGTGCTTCATCATTAAACCGCTTAAAGTATTGTAATCTCCTTCTGGAAGATTCAGGCTAAATCTCTCATTCAATTCATCAACTGAGACCCTGCCGTCAACATCTATCTGGGTTGGTGTAATCTTCCTGTATATATCTGCAACCTCATCAAATTCATCGTGTATCTCACCAAAAAATTCCTCTATAATATCTTCAAGAGTAATCAGACCCGCAGTTCCACCATATTCGTCTACAACTATTGCAATGCTTGTCCTGTTGTTTCGCATCATCGTGAGCAGCCGTGCGATGATCTGTGTGTCGGGTACAAACATTAGGTCGCGAATGACCTCGGATATGTTTGCTGGTTTTTTTAATATTACATCCTTGACCGTAACAATACCTTCTATATGATCGATATCTTTGCCAATTACTGGAAGTCTGGAAAGACCTGTATTTGCAAATATTTCTGAAACCTTACTTATGCTATCACTCTTCTTGACTGCCACTATCTCCGTCCTTGGTATCATTACATCACGCACTTTTTGATTCCCTCTCAATATCAATCTTGATATTAAATTCTGCTTCTCATCATCCACAAGTCCAATCTGCCTTCCCTCCCTTACAAGCATATCAATATCCTTACGAGAAAAAAACCACTTTACATTTTCCTCTTTTGTCCCCACTATCTTCAGAAGCAGATGAGATATGTTTAACACAAATATTATTAATGGGAAAAACAGTATATAAAATCCTCTAAGAAACCAGTGTACATAGAGTGTAATGGTTGTGGCACGTTCTCTTGCAATACACTTTGGTAAGATCTCACCAAAGAGCAAAAGAAATGTAGAGCTAATCACAGTTATTATAAAACCATTAAAATAACGCTGAAGATATAGTGCTATGAACGATGATGCAGTTACTACCGCAATATTTGTTCCAACAAGGGTGGTCGTTAAAAATTTTTCGGGATGCTGAATATAGTTATACGCACTCTTTGCTCCTCTAACATTATTTCGAATCCAGACCTCCAGCTTTATGCGCCTCGCAGATATAAGTGCAGTCTCTGAACCAGAAAAAAATGCAGAAAGTATAATAGAAACAAGAAGTATTAAAAAACCAATCATACAGATTCCTTGCTCTTCATAATAGAGATATTTCCACAACACCTCTCTTTTAGCTCATAAGTAAATTTCTCTGCCAAAGAGCATCGAACCTCAACCTCTAGTTCCATCTCGTTACTATAATGTGTGCCGACCACTCTGCAGCCAAACTCATCTATCAGGCTCATCACTCTGCCAGTAAACTCATAACTGCAGATTATTCGATATATTTTAGTGTAATAGACCTTCCTTATTCCAGCCCTCTCCAGTACATCAGCGGCACATTGATGATACGCCCTCGAAAGTCCGCCTGTACCAAGTTTGGTTCCTCCAAAGTACCTGCTTACAACACAGATAGTATACGAAAGGACTCTCCCATCAATTGCACTAAGGATCGGTTTCCCTGCAGTACCAGAAGGCTCTCCATCATCATAATAACGAAAGCTGGAATCATCACATCTACCAAGACGATAACCATAACAGTTATGAGTAGCATCATGATTTTTCTTAGATATCTTTTGAATAAAAGCCTCTGCCTCCTTAGAGTCCCTGACCAATCCAGCATAGCCAACAAAACGCGAGCCTTTTACTCTGAGTTCAGCCGATGCCTCATTTTTTATTGTATAGTAAAGATCTTCTGACATTAAAATAAAATTACATTTTAACTCTCATTAAGTCAAGAATTTTAATTCCAATTTTAATCCTTGATTTAAAAAATATTTTTAAATAGATTAAGTATTTAATATTACAAATCATTCAATGGATAGCATTGTGGATTTTCCTCTTGGCCTGACAGAAATATTAATTGCATTTATCATTGTTATAATCGGCAGTGTTGTTCAGGGATCTGTTGGTTTTGGTCTAGGGCCTTTTTCTGTACCTCTTCTTGTCATGATTAATCCAATCTTCGTTCCTGGTCCACTTCTTGTTTCTGCACTATTTCTAACAACAATAATGTACTTTAGAGAAAAGCATGCTGTAAAAAGTGGTGAATTAAAATGGGCAATCAGCGGTCGTATATCCGGAACCTTCTTAGGAGCACTTCTTTTAGCCTCGATCCCTCGCAACTCGCTGACTCTGTTCTTTGGAATCATTGTATTGATCGCCGTTATTCTACTCTCTGGCCCCTTCCGCCTGTCATTGACTCCCGTCAATCTGTTTGGAGCAGGGATCCTATCTGGATTCATGGGTACTACCTCCTCCATAGGCGGCCCGCCTCTTGCTCTGATCTATCACGATAAAGAAGGCCCAAGAATTAGAGGAACTTTATCAGGCATATTTGTTGTTGGAACAATAATTTCGATTGCCTCTCTCGTAATAATAGGAAAATTTGGAACAAGAGAGCTGATGATATCCCCAATTCTTATTGCTGGTGTTCTCATCGGGCTTTCTATATCAATAAAGACCGCAAAATTTTTTGACCGCGGTTTTACAAAACCTGCAATTCTGATAATCTCATTTGTATCATCAGTCGTATTAATAATAAAGTCTCTATTTTAGAAGGAAGAAAAATGAAATCGCTCCATATTAGACATATTATCGCTGCAATCATCTTAATTCAGACTTCAACTCTGCTTTCTGTTGAAAAGAGAGGTTTCGACTCAGAAGATCAGGGATTTGTTGTTACAAGATGGAGAGATCCATTTGGTCAAGGTCCCCAAAAACACAAACCGCTGCTTATAAAATCTCCATTATCTATGGAGAGATGTAGTAAGGTGCATCTTACAAAGAAAAAACAGAGCCTTAAATCGATCGGAAGGATCTGTATTGTTGTTGAAAACAATTTATACAATGCAATTAGTTCAAAAATCGATCAATATGCTTCTGACATCGAACAGGATGGATATCAGGTAGTCATCTATAAGTATATTACAGGAAGCGCAGAAGATCTTAGAAGCTTTCTTAGAGATCTATACCAGGAATCGGCCTCGCTTGTAGGATCAATATTTATCGGCAATATTCCCTATATCATCTACGAAATGATGCAGGACTGGGATGGCAGTGGTGGAGATCCTCCTTCATACGAGGACTTTCCGTGTGACTTATTCTTCATGGATCTGGATGGAGAGTGGGAAGATGTTATTGACAATGTAGATGTCGAGTCCGGGAATGGCAAATATGATAGAAGAAGTGGAAATATGGACCTCGAGATCTGGATGTGCAGGATGAGAACAGACAACTTAACAGATCTTGGAAGCGAGGCAGATATCCTGAATAAATACTTTAACAAGAATCACAAATTCCGTACAGGGGAACTCACAGTATCTGGCAAGGGACTGGTTTATGTTGACGACGACTGGAGATATGGCGCATCTGAGGATTCTGCCTCTCTTTCGCTAATATTTCAAAAATCTAAAATCACAGCCGTCAAAGATCCCGAACGAACAACAGCAATAGATTTTAAAAAGGCCAGATTAACTGCCGACTATGAACTCATGCTGATCCGATCCCACGGATACCCTGGAGGGCACGGTTTCTACAGAAACAACAAACAAACCTTTGAATTTGTCTATAATACAGATTATCTCTATTTTGATCCTGCCGCGCTTTTCTATTCTTTTTTTGTATGCTCTGGTTCAGACTATACTTATAATAACTACCTTGCTGGTCTGGCAATCTTCAATCCAGAGGACCTGGGTCTACTCAGCTGGGGCAGCACAAAGACCGGTGGAATGCTTTCAGATCGCTACTTTTATTCCTCTCTTTCTTATGGAAACACATTCGGTGACGCCTTTAAGGATTGGTTCAATACTGTTCAATATTCACCCATTGCTCCAAGGTGGTGGTACGGCATGGTATTGATAGGAGATGGTTCGCTGAGTATAAATACACCTCCACCGTCCGCACCAGATAACATAATAGTAAAATATGAAAGCAAGAAGGTAAAAATCTACTGGAGTCCAAACATAGAACCCGATATCTATAAATATAACATTTACAGGGGAATGTCTCCTGAATCTCTAAATCTTATAGACAGCGTTCTTGCAACATCTCACGACACATCATACATCGATATGAACATTATAAATGGACAGACATATTACTACGCAATCTCTGCTGTTGATTCTACAGGAAAAGAAAGCCCCCCCTCAGACGGGATCGATGTCATGCCTGAACCAGACAATGCTCCTCCTGTCATAACTCAGATACCCGACACAACACTAAATGAAGATGAAGAGTTAACTATCCCGAAATCCTATTTCTATCAATATATCGACGATCCAAACATCCTTGACCAGCAGCTTCTGCTCTACTTTTCAGAAAATGACTCAATATCCATACTCCTTAACAACAACGCCTGCATCTTCTCACCAAAAAAAGACTGGTTTGGAACCGACACAATAACAGTAATCGTAAGCGATGGACAACTTAGCGATTCTACTCTATGGATATTGAAGGTAAATCCTGTAAATGATTCTCCATGTTTTACAGATCAGGTTCCAGATACGATTCTATTAAACCCAGGGGAAAGATATACACTTCTACTAAATGAATTGGTCAGCGATATAGATGACAGCTTAGCATCTCTAACATGGGACTGCACGGTGCATCCTTCAAGTAAACTCATACATTGTGATCTTGATTCTGTTAACAGCAGGATTATTCTATGGGTAGAGTTCAATTTTAGTATAACAATGCGCATTAATCTTAAGGTTTCAGATGGAGAACTTACTGCAGAAAAACAGATAGCAATTATCATCGAAAACCTGTCGACTCCATATACAATCGAAGGCGTTGTACCAGAAAAATATGTCTTAATGCAGAACTATCCAAATCCGTTTAACTCTGTTACAAACATCTTTTATGGAATACCTGAGGAGAGCAGGGTTGTTATTAAAATATTCGATATTACTGGAAGAGAAGTCTTAACAATTGTAGACAAGACTCAAGAGGCTGGATATTATAATATACCTTGGTATGGGCATGATAAATATGGAAACAATGTACCGAGTGGTGTATATTTTTATCAAATCACTGCACTCTCTACAGGAGGAAAATTTCAGAAATCAAGAAAACTGATTATACTTAAATGAAAAATATGGTGTATAAATATTGAAAGCGATCCAGCAAAACATCATCGCAGATCAATTGGATTGAAAAATGACATCAAACTGTTCGTATAAATCAATTGAACATATTGCCACTCCATAAGATCATGGCATACTTATAATAAAAATGGAGATATAGAAGAATGAAATCTATTAAAGACATTTTAAAGAGCCGTAAAATCTTAATCGGCCTGTTTTTTGTCTTAATACTTTTATTGATCTTAAGCACAGTGGCAAACATCTTCTTCTATGTTTCGATCAATAAAATTTCTACAACATCGATCTCTGCTGCAAAAAATTTAATAGGAATAGACCTGACCGCCAAAGAACAAAAAATGATGATTCCCAATCTCAGAAGAAACCTCAGATCCTATGAGACTCTAAGAAAATATAAACTTGAAAACGCAACTGCGCCTGCCCTCTATTTCAATCCCGCTCTGCCGGGCAACAGATTTGAAAAAAAGATTTTTAAGAAAAGAAAATTTAATCCATCAAAAATAGACGGCGCAGATATTCCGAAAAATTTTGAGGATGTCGCATTCCTTCCAATCACACAGCTTGCTTATCTAATAAAATCAAGAAAGATAACATCAACACAGCTAACAAAACTCTATTTAGAAAGGCTGAAAAAATACGGTCCTGAATTGAATTGTGTTGTGACAATTACCGAGGAACTTGCCTTAAAACAGGCAAAAAGGGCAGACGATGAGATTTCAAAGGGAATATATCGCAGTTTGTTGCACGGCATACCATATGGAGTCAAAGACCTCTTTGCAACCAGAGGAATCAAAACAACATGGGGTGCAGCTCCATATAAGGATCAAATTATAGACGAAGATGCTACTGTAATTAAACGTCTGGAGCAGGCTGGTGCTGTTCTTGTGGCAAAGCTCTCCATGGGAGCTCTTGCAATGGGAGATGTATGGTTTGAAGGAAAAACACTGAACCCATGGAATCCTGAACAGGGCTCAAGCGGCTCCTCTGCCGGTCCTGCCGCTGCAACAGCCGCAGGACTCGTGGGCTTTTCAATCGGTACCGAGACATGGGGCTCTATAATATCTCCTTCTACACGCTGTCGTGTTACAGGCCTCAGACCAACCTTCGGCAGAGTAAGCCGCTCCGGTGCAATGGCTCTTTCCTGGAGCATGGATAAGATTGGGCCAATCTGCAGAACAGTCGAAGACTGTGCAATTGTATTCAATGCAATCTATGGACCCGATGGTAAGGACTTGACAGTTGTCGATATTCCCTTCAACTGGGATATAAAAGAAGACATAAGAAAATTTCGGGTTGGTTACCTAAAAGAGGTTTTCAAAAGGGATAGCATAAACAGGGATAAAAACAACTTTATACTCAACACCTTAAAGTCTCTTGGCATCGATCTTATTCCTGTCCAGCTTCCATCCTATCCTGTGTACCCACTCTCATTCATTCTCAATGCAGAGGCTGCGGCTGCATTTGACCAATTAACAAGAAGCAATCGCGACGACCTTCTCGTTCGACAGGAAAGAGGCAGCTGGCCCAATATATTCAGACAGGCAAGATTCATACCCGCAGTAGAATATATCCAGGCCAATAGACACCGCGCAATACTGATGCAGGCAACGGCAGAAAAAATGAGGGACGTTGACCTATTTGTCTGCCCCACATTTAGAGGTGGAACGCTTCTTCTGACCAATCTTACGGGTCATCCTGCAGTCGTGGTTCCGACCGGTGTGGATAAAAATGGCAATTCGACCAGTATTACATTTATAGGAAATCTATATGAAGAAGAGAAAATCCTCCTGATAGCCAAGGCTTTTCAGGATGCAACCGATTTTCATTTAAAACACCCCGATTTAAAAATTCTTTTTAAAGAAAAAAGAGGAAAAGATGAATAGAGTCATAAAAATTGCTCTTATTCAGCAGCATGCTTCAGAAGATGTTGAAGAAAATATTACAAGAGGGGTAGAATCATTTGAAATAGCAGCAGATAAGGGATCAGATATAATCTGCTTTGCAGAACTGGCATTTACACCATTCTATCCCCAGTCCCTTCCGGATCAAAACGTCTCATCTGTTGCTGAAACCATCCCCGGTCCTACTACAGAGGTTTTCTCTGCCCTTTCAAAAAAACATGGAGTAATCACCATATTAAATCTATTCGAAAAAAAAGAAGACAAGACCTTTGACTCCTCCCCATTAATCGATGATAATGGTAAGATACTCGGGATCACCAGAATGGTCCATATCATAGAATCACTACACTTTCATGAAAAAAACTACTATAGCCCTGGTGACGGCAAATCATTGGTATATGATACAGGAAGAGCCAAGATAGGAATAGCAATCTGTTATGACAGACACTTCCCCGAATACATGCGCAGGCTTGGTCTTCTTGGAGCAGAACTAGTGGTTATACCCCAGGCAGGTAGTGTAGATGAATGGCCATCCGGCATATTTGAAGCAGAGATGCAGATTGCTGGATTCCAGAATGGATATTTTACTGCTCTGTGCAACAGAGTCGGTAAGGAAAAATATCTGACATTTGAAGGTAAATCTTTTGTTACAGCACCAGACGGCCGTATTGTTGCACAGGCACCTAAATTAGAAGATACAATACTCTATGCAGAAATAGATCTGGATGAGGTAAAAAATAGTCATGCCCGATCTCATTTCCTGATCGATCGAAGGCCTGAAATCTACCATAAATGGAAACAATAAATTGGAGGAAATCATCATGAAGAGAAAATATTTTCGCTCTCTCTTGGCAGTGATTTTTCTTACTGTACTATTCTCTGCATATGCTGAAGAATCACAAAAAAAACAGCCAAGACCAATAACAATCAAGGATGCCCTTGGGTGGAAGACAATAAGAAATCCTCTGGTATCGAATGAGGGAAATTGGTTTGCATACCGCCTCTCACCCAACGAAGGCAACAGCGAAATCGTTGTGAGAGAGACAATGGGAGATGCTGAATACAGATTCCCTGCGGGTGAAGGATCCTATGGTAAAATTTCATTCTCCCACGATTCTAAATGGTTTGGCTTTATGATTCATCCTGACAGAAAGAAGAAGAAAAAATCAAAGAATAAAAAAACATACGACAAATTTGCTCTTGTAGAACTTCCTTCTGGCAAAAAGGTTGAATTTGAAAAGGTGCGATCATTCTCATTTTCCAATGAAAATCCAAGATGGATAGCATTCCACAAATATCCCAAAGATCAAAAGAGAGGTAAAAGTGACTCTCCCGCCAGCTCAGATCTAATACTTCGCGACCTTGCGACAGGAGAAACATTCAACATTGGTAATGTGTCGGAGTATTCCTTTGATAAAAAGGGCAGGTGGCTTGCCTGGACAGTCAATGTTGAAGACAAGGGGGGAAATGGAGTCTATCTTAGAAACATGGACACTGGTGTAATCTACTCAATGGACAGCGATAGTGCAATATACAAGAGTCTGAACTGGACCGAGAAGGGAGACGGTCTTGCACTCCTCAAGGGAAAGGAGAGCAAAGATTATGAAGAAAAACTCTATAGTGTGGTTGGTATTACAAATTTCAAATCGCGTTCACCAAAAAAGATAATATACGATCCACATAAAAATGAATCATTCCCCGAAAAAATGACAATTAGTCCAAATCAGCGACCAAGATTTACTGAGGATCTATCTGCAATAATATTTGGAATCCACAAGATAAAACCAAAAGAAGATGTTAAAAAAGATAAAAAGAAAAATGATCAAAATGATGGTAAAAAGAGTGAAAAGAAAAAAATGGACAAGGTGTCAGATGAAGATATCCCCGACATGGTAATATGGCACTGGAAGGATAAGAGGCTTCAGCCCATGCAGGAGGTACAGCAAGGCAGAGACAAGAATTTCAGTTACTTATCTCTCTATCGAATCAAAGAAAACAAATTTGTAAGACTTGCAAATGATACTATTCGAGAAGTAACGATTGCTCCCAAGGACAGATGGGCAATAGGATACGATGATCAGAAATATCAACTATCTGCAAGTCTCGATGGCCGCAGATATCAGGACATATACATAATAGACATGAAGAGTGGTAAGAGAAGAGTTGCGCTGAAAAAACAGAGGTGGTCATTTAATGTGTCTCCAGATGGTACTCATCTTCTCTACTACAAAGACGGCAATTTTTATACATATCGCCTCTCTACAGGAGAGTCGTACAACATCACTGAAAAGGTTCCTACCTCTTTTATCAATACAGAAGACGATCACAATGTTAAGAACCCACCTATAAGGCCCTTTGGATGGACAAAGGATGGAAAGTTTGTCCTTCTTTATGACAATTGGGATTCATGGCTCGTACCTGTTCATGGTGGAAAGGGAGTAAATCTTACCATAAATGGAAAGAAAGATGGTATCAGATACAGAAGACGTTTTATTCTTGATCCTGATGAAAAGGGAATAGATCTTTCAAGGCCGCTCTATTTTTCTATGTATGGAGAATGGAATAAAAAGGGAGGTGTGGCCCGAATCGATAAGGGCAAACCCGGGCCAAGAGTCCTGCTGTGGGAAAACGCAACATTCAAACGCCTAATGAAGGCCAAAGAGGGAGATATCTATCTCTACACCCGTGAAACATATAAAGAGTATCCAGACTACTATTTTGCTCACTCCTCACTTAAAAATGGTAAAAAAATAACAGATGCCAACCCTCAGCAAAAACAGTTCCTCTGGTCTTCTGGAGTAAGGCTCATAGACTACAAAAGTAAAACAGGTAAAAAACTTCAGGCAGCCCTCTTCCTTCCTGCTAATTATCAGGAGGGTAAGAGCTATCCTACCATTGTTTATATATATGAAAAACTATCTCAGAGATTGAATTATTACTTTACACCAAGCGTGCGCGGATTTAACAAATCTATCTACAACAGCAACGGTTATGCAGTACTGATGCCAGACATAACCTACAAGATAAACGATCCTGGAATGTCTGCTGTGTGGTGCGTTCTTCCTGCAATCGAAGCTGCCGTTAAAACAGGAATCGTCGATAAGGAGAGGATTGGCATCCACGGCCACTCTTGGGGAGGATACCAGACTGCATTTATTATCACTCAGACAGACATATTTAAGGCAGCGGTTGCCGGCGCCCCACTAACAAACATGATCAGTATGTACAATTCGGTCTACTGGAACACCGGATCTGCAAATCAGCCAATCTTTGAAACAAGCCAGGGACGGTTCTATGGGGGGTACTGGGATAATCTCGAAGCATATACAAGAAATTCACCCGTATATTATGCAAAAGAGGTTAAAACTCCACTTATAATTCTTCATAATGATAAAGATGGAGCAGTAGACTGGAATCAGGGAATCGAATATTTTAACACTCTCAGACGACTCAAGAAACCGGTTGTTATGCTTCAGTATAAGGGAGAAAATCACAGTCTCCGCAGACCAGAAAACCAAAAAGATTACACGCTCAGAATGAAAGAGTTCTTTGACCACTATCTATTGGGAAAGCCGGCTCCAGAATGGCTAACGGATGGCGTTCCATTTTTGAAGCTAAAAGACCATCTGAAAGAGATGGTTAAAAAGATAGAAGGAAACGATAAAGAAGAACAAAAAAAGAAGTGACCCTTTTTATGAGTATCGGCTCTCTAACTGTCTCTGCTCCAGGCAGGATATGCTTATTTGGTGAACATCAGGACTATCTCGGTCTTCCAGTGATTACTGCTGCAATAAATCTCAGGATAAAAATTGAAGGAAGACAAAGGGCCGACAGAACATTTTCACTCAAACTTCCGGACATAGGTGAAAGTGAGAGAATCGATCTAAGCAGAACCATAATGTATAAAAAGGAACGGGACTATTTTCGCAGTGGATTGAATGTTCTTATAAGAGAGGGGCTTGAGTTTAAATATGGGTACGACTGCACAGTACATGGAACAATTCCAATAAACTCAGGAACATCCAGTTCATCCGCACTGATTGTGGCATGGATAAAATTCTTGCTCCAAATCTCATCCGACAGCAGAAGAGACGACCCGTTCGAAATAGCAAGGCTGGCACACAGAGCCGAAGTGATAGAATTCAATGAACCAGGAGGCATGATGGATCATTTTGCAGCAAGCTTCGGCTCTATTCTATACATAGACTTTTCCGACTCCCAAAAACTCAAACTTCTCGACCACAAAACGGGCAATTTTGTGCTGGGTGACTCACTGGAACCAAAAGACACAAAAAAAATCCTTTCCAGAGTAAAAGATGGAACATTGAGTGCTCTGCTACTCATATCCAAGAAAAATAGAACTGTCAACATGAAAAACATCTCCCTGGAACAGCTCCAAAACTATAAAGGAATGCTTTCAAGGGAAGAGTTTTATCTGATCAGAGCAAACATCATCAACAGAGAAATAACAAAAGAGGCAATCTCTATTTTCAAGGAGAAAAAGATCGACAGCAAAAGACTTGGAGAGCTGTTGAATGCACATCAAGCACAGCTCAGGGAGGGGCTTCGTATATCCACTCCCAAAATCGACAGGATGATAGAGTTTGCCCTGAAAGCAGGTGCAGCAGGAGCAAAGATCAACGGCTCGGGAGGAGGAGGATGCATGTTTGCATATGCACCCAATAACACTGAAGAAGTAGCAGAAGCCATAAGGAGGGCCGGAGGAAAGCCCTATATTGTTTCTGTAGATGAAGGTGTCCGGCTGGATTAGATTGGAAAAGAATATAGATGGATGTATTTGCAACTAACTTTAGGACTGCAGACTGGATAATCGTACTTATCTATATATGTATTCCAGTAGTCATTGGCATTGTTGTTAGAAAACACATCAGACAACTCAGCGACTTTATTGTCGCAAGTCGTTCTCTCCGTCTCTTTATAGCAATCGCAACTCTTACAGGTACAGAGCTTGGACTGGTCACTGTAATGTACAATTCAGAGCTTGGATTTAAATATGGTC
Source organism: uncultured bacterium (assembly GCA_964651045.1). Classification (GTDB taxonomy): domain Bacteria; phylum Zhuqueibacterota; class QNDG01; order QNDG01; family DSAB01; genus CAZYVD01. Next base: position 86,198 of record CAZYVD010000002.1, on the reverse strand, counting down.
TCTCGGCCTTTCATGTGGCGCTCATCGAATCCTTCTGTGTCCTCGCCGTGGGCGTGACAGGATTTATCGTCTATAAACTGCGCCAATTAAAAATAATGACAATTCCTGAATTCTATGAAAAACGATTCGGTCGAGGAGTGAGAATCATTGGAGGAACAACTCTTGCCCTGGGGGGGATACTGAACATGGGACTGTTTCTCCAGGCTGGTGCACGTTTCATGATGGGAATTACAGGATACAGCAATCCTGCCGGCCTTAAGATCTTTATGTCTGCAATGCTGATAATGGTACTAATATATACAGTTTTAGGTGGAATGGTATCTGTGGTGCTTAATGATTTTCTTCAATTTATTGTGCTTTCGATCAGCATGCTGATTTGTTCTCTATTTGTTATAAAGACAATCGGGTGGGAAACAATCTTCAAGATCCCATCAAACATAAACAGCCAGGCATGGTATAATCCTGTATCAAAGGAATCAGGATTTGGAATAATCTATGTAATATTCATGATTATCCTCAGTCTGTCGGTAGCAACTCTCTGGCAGTCCTCCACACTCAGAGCATTGGCATCAAAAAATCCAAAAACCGCAAAACGTCTCTATGCATGGAGCTCTGTCTCCTACATGGCCAGACGGGTAATACCAATGTTGTGGGGAGTTTGTGCTTTTATATTTATCTCAAATATACCAACTCTATACTCTGCCTTTAAGGGACCCGAACCGCTCAATTCTCAATTTGGAATGGTTATATTTATTGCAAAGATTCTGCCGAGTGGATTTATCGGTCTTCTTGCTGCAGGAATGTTTGCTGCATTCATGTCTACTCATGACAGTTATCTTTTGAGCTGGAGCTCTGTAATAACTCAAGATATCATTGCGCCACTAAAGAAAAACAGGATCTCCGACAGATCACGACTTCTTATTAATCGTATCTGTATTGTGTGTATTGGATTGTTTCTGCTCATATGGGGTCTATGGTTTGAGGCACCGGTCTCCCTCTGGAACTATATGGCAGTAACAGGTACAATATATCTTTCAGGTGCATTTACAGTAGTTGTTGCCGGTCTTTACTGGAGGAAAGCAAGTTCCACGGGTGCCCTCATAGCCCTGATTGCTGGTCTAATTGCAATACTCGGTATTGGTCCGTGGACTAGGGGTGAAAATGTTGCATGGTATCTTACAGATAAGTTTATTGGTATAATGACCTTTGTTATTTCGTTCCTTGGAATGGTAATAGGATCTACTCTCTTTCCTGATAAAAAAGCCCATGAGGAGAAAACAAAATGAACTGGATATTGCTGTGGAAGCTCACGCTCATTTTTACACTTTCTGGCTATAGTCTACTCGTTGTAATAGTGTTTTTTGGTGGAATACGAAACATAATCGATATGTTTAAAGACCTTAAGGATCCAGATAGACAGTAAACTCTTTTAAAAATATAAGATGCAAGATTTGTTTGAACATCTACATGATGCTTAAATATCAACAGGAGGTCTTACAATGAAGAACAGAGAATATGACCGCAGGGATTTTATTAAAATCGGAACAACACTCGGTCTGGGAGCAGCCATTGCTGGTTCAATGATCACGAGCTGTAAAAAGGGGGAAATCCGGACAAAACCTGGATTGCCGAAGATTAAGCCTATTGACACCGTTAGGGTGGGTTTTGTAGGAATTGGAAACCAGGGCTCAGGACATGTTCGAAATCTGCTCAGAATAGATGGGGTTGAGCTTGTTGCACTTTGCGATATTGTCGAACAAAAGGTTGCCAGAGCCCAGAGATGGGCTGTAGAGGCAGGAAAACCTAAACCGAAGGGTTACACCAGAGGAGAGTATGACTTCAAACGTATGTGTGAAGAGGAAGACCTTGACCTTGTTATGACAGCAACACCATGGAAATGGCATGTACCTGTATGTGTTGCAGCTATGGAGAATGGGAGTCATGCAGCAACAGAAGTACCTGCCGCTGTAACAATAGAGGAATGCTGGCAGCTTGTAGAAACTGCAGAGAAATATAAAAAGCACTGTGTAATGCTTGAAAACTGCTGTTACATGGGACCAGAACTCATGATATTAAACATGGTAAGAAAGGGCCTATTTGGAGAACTACTTCATGGAGAAGGTGCATATAACCATGATCTGCGCAACCTGAAACTCAGCAGCGGATACTATGAAAAACAGTGGCGAATATATCACTCCATAAATCGAAACGGCAATCTTTATCCAACCCACGGCCTTGGACCTATAGCACAATGTATGAATATAAACAGGGGAGATCGTTTCGACTACCTCGTATCGATGAGCACACCGGCCAGAGGTCTCAAAGAGTTTGCAATCAAACATCTTGGGCCAGATAACAAGTTCTCAAAGGTCAATTATAAATGCGGCGACATAAATACAAGCATGATAAAGACAGTAAAGGGAAAAACTATATATCTGGTTCACGATACAAATCTTCCACGGCCATACAGCAGAATAAATCTTATTCAGGGCACAAAAGGGATCACTCGTGGATTCTGCGATCTTACCCATTCAAATATTATACACATAGAAGGGTTGAGTCCGCGTCACAGGTGGGAACCTCTAAGCAACTATAAAGATAAATATGAACATCCACTCATTCGAAGGATTCGCGAAATTTCAAAGGGAGCAGGACACGGCGGTGCCGACTTTATTGAAGATTACCGTCTAATAAAGGCCCTTCGCACTGGAACAAATCCCGACATGGATGTGTATGATGCTGCATCATGGAGTGTTGTATCAGGACTGACAGAGATCTCCGTAGCAAATAGATCGAGACCTGTGGACTTTCCCGACTTTACTCGTGGATTGTGGAAAACCAGACAGCCTTTAGGTATAATTGAAGAATAGGATAATTGTGTGAGCTTCAAGTCTATTCAGACATTCTGTTTAATATTTGTTCTCTCTATAATCACAACAGGATGTAAAAAATCTAGTAATCACTCCTCTGGAGTAGAAAAGGGAGCAGTCATTGTGTTCCGGCTCCTCATAGACCAGAAGACATGGGAGGATACAAATTATGGGGAGCCTCCACAAATAGCAATCTGGATCGAACAGCCTGACAGTGGTATAATAAAAACCATCTGGGTAACATCGCGCACTGCAACAGGCAGGTGGCGAGGTAAAGTAATCTGTCCCACATCCCTTCCCTACTGGGTAAGCAGATACAACGAGGAAACAGGCACTAATACAATGATTACAATAACAAATCCCCTGCCAGATGCGCTAACAGGGGCAACACCATCCAAAGAACTGATAGTCAAGACAACCGTTCCACCAGGGACTACATGGAAGTATTTCATTGAGGTCAACGCCTCTGGTGACTACAACGACTCCTTTCCGCCACTCCAAAAAAATGGTCATCCTGATCCGGACGGAAACGGTCAGCCTTCACTGGTCTATAGTGGAAAGATTAAAGCTCTTATAGGGCAATCGGATGTTCCGATACTCATCGGACGAACCGATCAGTGGGATCGGGTAGATCATCTCATTACAGATCTAACAGGTATAAACAGTGCTAAAAATCTTTTAAGGGAAATCCGCGTCTCATGCACAAAAATAATAGATTAATCAAATCATCAACAAAGATTTTAAAGAGCAAATATCATCTCAAGAAAAAGGAAAAAGAGATCAAAAAACAGGATGAAATATTCGAAATCCTGAAGAGGGGAAGATATGCTGTAATCTCAATGTGTAGAGCCAATGAGCCGTATATTGTGACAATGAACTATGGATTTGACGAAAATCAAAAATGTCTATATTTTCACTGTGCTAAGCAGGGCCTGAAGACCGACTTTATTAGAAACAATCCGTCTGTCTGTTGCAGTGTTATTGAAGATAGGGGTTACTGCCACGGAAAATGCGATCACAGTTATAGATCAGTTGTATTCCTGGGAATCATGTATGAAGTTGAGAATATAAAAGAAAAAAAGCATGGTCTTGATGTTCTTTTGAATCATCTTGAAAAAAATCCTGATCCAATCAAAAAGAAAATTTTAAAAGACAAAACATGCTATGAGGGAGTAAACATTCTACGACTCGATATTAAAGAAATTACAGGAAAAAAGAATATAGTCCCATGAACTTACGTCTCTATATCGTATCTCATTCTTTCGTATAATAAAACACACAAGATTGTCTTGGAATCCAGAATCTCTCCCTGTTTTACTTTTTTAAGCAACTGTTCAAAAGGAAGCGATACCCGTTCGAGAAGTTCAGTAGAGTCGGGATTTATTTTACCTGTATAAATAAGATCCAGGCCAAGGAAAAGAGTCGTAAACCCCGACGAATAACCTTCTGCATGTGCATAGTAAAGCAGCCTTTTAAGCCTCTGCGGCCTGAAGCCTGTCTCCTCTTCACACTCTCGAACAGCAGTCTGTTCTGGGGTCTCGCCTTTGTTGATGAGTCCTGCCGGCACTTCCAAAATATCTTTCTCTATTGCATGCCTGTACTGGCGTACTAATTGAACCTTACCATTTTTATCTACCGGAATCACGGCTGCTGCGTCCTCTACTCTGACAACCTCTCTTTCTCCCCTCCTGCCGTCTGGCAGATTTATCTTCAACTTCTCAAGTTTTAGATATTTACCATTAAAAATCTGATCTCTACTCTCAATGTGTTTAAATCCTCTCACCTCTTCTCCCTGTTCTATTTTTTTAATGATGCTTTTGAAAATATGTATTGTGGTATATCAACATCAAACTTGATAGATTCAATCACAAACTCTGTACCCTTGCCTATCTTGAGCATATCTTTAAAAGTCATCCTTTTAGGATACCAGCGATTTTCAATCCAGACTATTTGTTTTAATTCCACTTTCTTTAAAAGCTTACCGCTCTTTGCATAAAGTTCTTCCCTGAGTGGAATGCTTCTCTCTCTATCTACCCACAACTTTCTAAAGTGATATGATACATTTCTATTTTTTGCCTCAAGTTCTAAAAGCCAGCAAGATCTACCATCAACAGTGTCTATTCCTGTTACTTCTGCATGATAGTTGTTGCTCAATCTCGGATCTTCCATCATGTCTTCATAGGAAAGGTCTGAACCCATTACCGACTGCCTCAGCATGTGACCCGAAATTAGTATTACACGATCTGTTGAAGGCGAATAGATCCACAACCTGTCTTTAAGTTTAAGCATCTTTGTTCCCCTTTCCCTTGGGGGTGAAAGATACTCTGTAAAAGATTTTTCTTCTCCCTCTATCCATGATCTTGATTCTATTGTGCGGCTGCCTCTTCTACCATGTATTATCATCTTAGATTTCACCACTTTATTCTTAGATGATAGGTTTCTGTCAATATTTCTAAGCACTTCTTCACCGGAAATCATCTGTGCACTCAAATTAATAGAAATGAGTGAGACGATTAGTAAAATAATTTTTTTCATTATTTCTCTACCTTTCTATTGAGACCTCCATAAAAATCATGCTTCAAGCTCTCTAAAAAGCCCTGCCGTTTCTCTTTTGTAAATTCCTATTCCAGCAAGGACCGTACCAAGAACAGTAGAAAAAAGTCCTGGTACAAAGCCTATAAAATATGCTCCTGGTGTTATTCTTGCACGAAATGTGCTAGGCAACATCATCGTGGCGTTCCTCATCATAGAGCTTATATCGATTCCCCTGGTCTGTAGGATCCATGCTATGATCAGACCAATAATGGTTCCAAATAATGAACCCATCACTCCAATCGCCACTGACTCCATTATCATTGATCTGTGTACTCCTCCCTTACTCTCTCCCATTGCAAGTCTCAATCCTATTTCACCATAACGTCTGAGTCCGCCAATCAATCCAGCATTCCATAAAACTATCGACATTGCAACAACAAATACAGCAATCATTATTTTCGAAAAATCAGAGACATAATCCAACAAGCTGGCAAGATCGTTCTGATCTCTCAGCCGCAGCATGATGGGCGAAAACTCATCATCTGTATTTGAATATTTCGCATTAAATCTCTCCATTAATCCTTTAGCCTTGTGCTCATCATATACACCACCTTTAAAATAGCCCAGTATTTCACTCGACCCATCTTCCATATCCAGAACCTGTTGCGCATCTTTGATGTCTACTATCACTGCACCCATGTCCATCACTCTTATTCCGAATTCTACTGTTCCTGATACGATAAAATTTTTCATCGCCATGCTTCCATACATAGTAGATGTTATCAGCGTTACAACATCTCCCGGCTTAACATCGAGCCTTGTGGCAAATTGATCGCTGAGAAGCGCCTCTCCACGGTCTCTGGGCATTCTCCCCCTCTTCATTCCATCTTTTATGTTTAATCTCTCAATCTCAGAACTACTCTTTGAGAGAAGATCAACGGCCAATCCAAGTGCAGGCCCCTGTGAAATGGTCACTCCATTTTCATCTGGAACATCGATCAGGCCACCAAATCTGATACGTTTTACCCAATCAACATCTGGAAAATCTCTCCTAAGATTTTTGATGAGCTCATCAACCCCAATCATGGCTAAATCGTTAGGCATCTGGTCCTGACTCTCTGCATATGATCTTGTCATTATTTTAACATGTCCCGTTAAAAATCTGGCATTAAAATCCACCATGTCTCCCATGACCCCTCTTATCCAGCTTTGCATAACCACTGTAAGCATAACTCCTGTAGTAACAACAATAATGGGGAACAAACTGCGGCTCCTGTCTCGTATTATGCCTTTCAATATAAATCTAAACATCTCTTATGTCCTGTTTTTAAGAAACAAATCTCTTATTGTATCCTTCCTCTTATCGAATCGGTTGGATTCATCTTTGCTATCTTTCTTGTCGGAAGATAGCTCACTATGGTCACAGTAGTCATCACAATCAACACCGTCCCAGCAACTAAACCAAAACTATAAACTGGAAATATTCTCTCTGCGATTGCAAGACCATAATTGTCTGTACTCGCAGGCATAGAAAATCCATGAGTCGCCTGTAGTGAAAGCAGCGGTATTCCATAGACTGCGGCAAAGAGTGCTGCCAGAACCCCATGCATTGCACCTTCAACTGTAAACAAACGAATCACCTGCCCCCGGGTCATGCCCATGGCAATATCTGTCCCTATCTCTCTCTGACGCCTGAAAATTGAAAGAACCTGTGTATCGAAAATTGCCAGCATTGCCAGTAAAAGTAATATAATGTAAAATATTGAACCACCAAAAGACTTTGTCTTTATTATCTGATCCACTTCAGAGAGTAGAAAGTCGTGATTCTTAAAACTCCATCCAGGAACATTATCAGTAAAGTTTTTATTTCTACCTGTTACAAGAATAGTTGCCTCATCACTTACCTGCATCATTTCATAAAGACGATCGAGCGGTATCCATATCTGACCATTATCTACTGTCTGGACATTGGTTTTAAAGATTGCTACTATCTTCATTTCCTGTGCATCAAAGACCCCACTTACATCGCGCCATCTAACAGTAACATAATCTCCAATATTCAATCTATTATTTTTTGCCATCCTCGTTCCGATCATTGCAGGTATCTCTTCTATTTCTACATCAAGTTTTTTTGAAGGAATCTTCAATATCTCTTGAGACGGATCTATCCCTTTTAGTACTACACTCTTTATTCTTCCCTCAGGATAGATCGTTGCCTGAGAAATCAGTATTGGAGTCAGTTCTCCTCTCTCAATGGAATCTCTTAATTGTTCGGGTATCTTCCCATGACTCTCTCTTATTGTAAATGGATCATAGGGATCATATCTCTGATTCCAGTACTGACCCCCTCCTATTTCCCAGTCGATAATGTCTCTGCGAGCCTGCCTGTTCCAGCCTTCCAGCAGTCCGCTGTACCATATTATTACAACATACGAAAAAGAGAGTACTATCACATTAAGCCATGTCCTCAACCCAGCACCAATAAGGTTGCGAACCGCCAATTTCACAGCAACCATTTCAATACCTCCTCTAAAGAATAAAAATGGATCTACTTCTTTCCCATAGATTCATCCTTCACCACTTTTCCGTCTATTAATGATATTTTTCGCTTTAGATAGCGAATTACCTTCTCGTCATGTGTGGCAAAAATGAATGTTGTCTTTAATTCCTGGTTCAATCTCTCCATTGTTTGAAGAATATGATGAGAATTCTCTGCATCAAGATTTGCAGTGGGTTCATCTGCAAGTACTATTTCCGGTTTCTTTACCATTGCCCTTGCAATGGCCACCCTCTGGCACTCACCTCCAGAGAGCTGTGCTGGACGAGATTTTATTTTGTCGGTCAATCCAACCCACTCTATCGCATCCAACACCGCCTTTCTACGCCTGCTGGCATCCATCTTAAGCAAAAGAAGTGGAAATTCGACATTCTCAAAAACATTGTACACAGGCAAAAGATTGTATGTTTGAAAAATGAATCCAATATGCTTTAAACGTAGCCTTGCCGCTTCTCTGTGATTCAAATCCCCAACACTGTTTCCAAGAACAACTACTTCTCCCTCAGAAGGCGTATCAAGCGAACCTATTATGTTGAGCAGCGTTGTCTTACCCGAACCACTCGGCCCAACAACTCCTGCAAATTCACCCCTTTTGAATGTAATATCTATACTGTTCAGTGCAGTAAACTCTCCTGCACCCATCGGAAATCGCTTTATTAAACCTTTAATTTCTATCAATCTGGAGTCTTTCATTTTTTTCTCCCCTTAAAAACTCACTAGTGGTTGTACGCTAGCATCAACTGAATGCCCTTTCCAGTTATGAGATTGCCTCCATATTTCATCTGATCTATCTGGAATCTATCGGGATTCCAGAACCCCATCAAAAATATACTCAACTTGTCGTATGTTCTCTTCCACATAATAAATCTGTACCATTGACTATTCTCCCAATCATAAAAGATTATTCCTGTTACCGAGTCAAGAAATCCTATTGGATAGTCGGCTTCTGCTGCTGAAAAATGATGGCTCTCTCCTGAACTAAAAAATCTCTCTGACATCTCATTTATTAAATGCTCAGCAAGCACATGAAGACCATTGCCCAGCATGAATGTGTAATCGATTCCTGTGCATATCATCTTCTGATACCGCATAAATGAAAAATCGATATCTGAACGTACAAACGACATCTCGACCCAAATACCAACCTCAACATCCCATTTTCCATCTATCCCGAGTCGATCTTCGTTATACGATCTGGGAATATCGGGCAACAAGCCTTTAACAAGCGGATCGCTGCCGATGCCCATGCTCTTCAAAAGGTAATCGATAGACCTTTCAGTATCTATCTTTCTGTGATGATAGCTTACTGCTATCTCTCCTCTGGGTAAAGGATACTGTATCCTTCCTCCATATTCAGGATTACTGCAATCCGAAACCACAACATCCCATCCCCTTGTCTCATCGTTTCCTATCAGGCCCCACAGCCATATATTTGCATTATTTAAAAAGTAGTATCTGAACAGCAAACCATACACACCATTTGTAATCTGTAGTGGATCACGTGGATCTATACGATCAAACCACATGAGGGGTCGAAGAAGTGTGGCAGATCCAAAACTTATCTTTTGAAGACCAACTCTCACTTCCAAATGTGATGTAGAGAGTCTTGCCCAGATGCGATATGGCTTCATTCTACTCTCAGTACATGCATCATCTCTGCTGCCATATAAAAGAGTAGAGTATAAATTCAGCGACAATTCTGTATCTATAGAAAATTTATCCGATATTGTCTTCTCAAGACTCAACTCCGGAATATATCTCAACCCTATCTGAAAATTTTTATACCACTCTGAAAAAAGGCTCCATCCAGAGAGCTGACCCTTAAAATCTATGTGTTTTGAATAAATAACAGAATTTATTAAAAACAAAAAAATAAATACAAACCTTAAACCCACTTTTTTCTTCTTAAAAATCATCTATTAAAAATCTCTAAATTTAATATGGCCTAACATCAATTTAAATCAATTGTACATTTATGTCAATATAAAAAGCCTTACCATCTTTTTTTACACGGTAAGGCTCTCTCTAACATCTATTCTTTATTATGAACTATATCATTCATCCATGACGGTTTTCTCTTGGTCACTATTTTTCTTACCCTTCCTTTCTTTCTTCTTCTCCTGTACGGTCTTACTTTTTATCTGTTCCGCAATACTCTCTCTACTCTTAAGTGATTTTAATATAATGAGAACTCCTATCATGATAAGTACTAATGGAAAAATCAACTTTGAAAAAATATCATCGAAATCGATCGAGAGTAAGATGATTCCCATTATGATGAATGATATGATACTCGGATATTTTGCCCAATCCAGATCATACATCTTATCCTTTAAAAGATAGACGACTCCAAAAATAATCCCTGCTCCACCAAAGAAAATCACTCCATGATACTCATCTGGTATCCACCACAGCACATCAGCTAAAATGTGAGCCGCAAAAACGAGTGAAAATCCGCCTGGTATTATTACCCACCAGTTCTTCTTGCCTTCCCGAAGCCCGTTAAGGAATACTAATGCAGTAAGTATGAAGAATACCATTCCTATGAGCCGGTCTGGTAGGCCCCTGCTCTCATCTATATATACAGAAGAGCCAATAAAAAATGATATCATACCAAGAATAAGGGCCCACAATTTCTCTTTATATAAATAATAAGCTATCACCAAAACAATACCAGTAGATACAAATATGGCAGATACTGCTATCCCTTCATTTGTTGGAATTATTCTCAAAGAAGTCATTAGAAGAAACAGTCCCAACAAAATCAGAAATATCCCCCACAAAACAGCTTTCGAATAAATCTTCATGGCCCTCTCCTAATTATTTTTAGATTCCACGATTTACTCTTATTTTACGGAAACTACATTGAAATGTTTGTATCATGTTTTCCTCTTTTTCTTCTTGGCAGCAGGAAATAGTATGTTGTTTAAAATCAGCCTGTAACCCGGTGAATTCTTATGAAGCGCCAGATTTGTTGGTGGATCACCAACAAAATGGCGGTAGTCCTCAGGATCATGCCCTCCTAAAAATGTAAATGTTCCCTTCCCAAAATTTCCATGAATATATTTTGCCTCATTATACATTCTATTCTCTGCCATAATAACAACCGACCTTTTTATATACTTTTTATTAAATCCTGTTGTCTGTCCCATGAATTCATGAATTACAGAAACATGATTCTGCGTCAGCATAGCAGGAACTGGATCGTACTTTGCGGAAAATTCGAACAGTAAAAAATATCCGTTCACAAGCTTATCCACACTTACCCTCTCCTTTGGTGTAATGTCGATGTTAGAAAATTCATATACATAAGGATCTGTATATATCTTGAAATTTTCAAATGCAAGACACTTTGTATAATCGATCTTTTTTAAATAGTCGGGATCTACAGGATCGCCATCAAAAACAACATCACATATATCTGTCCCTTCTGCTGCAAGGGCTATGTCATATGTATCTGTGGCAGAACACATGGCAAATAGAAATCCACCGCTTGATATGTATCGTTTTATCTTCCTTGCAACTTCTGCCTTTAACTCTGAAACCTTTCTAAACCCCAACCTTCTTGCTTCTGCCTCAAAGTATCGCTGCTGATTTATATACCATGCAGAATTATGATAAGTAGAATAGAACTTTCCATACTGACCAGTAAAATCTTCATGATGCAGATGAAGCCAGTCATATCGTACTAGCTCCCCCCTCAATACCTCCTCGTCCCAAAGTGTTTGATAGGGTATCTCTGCATAGGTCAATGCAAGGGTAACCGCATCGTCCCACGGCTGTTTGTTTGGTGGTGTATACACTGCTATTGAGGGAGCCTTCTCAAGCACTATTACATCCATATTGCTGTTCTCTATAGTTCTGTAGATCTGATTTGCCTGTGAACTCTCTATCGTCTCAAAAACTACCCCCCTCCTCCTGCATTCACTCACTATCACCTCATCATACCCCGTCATGAAAGAACCTCCTCTGTAATTGAGCAACCACTCCACTCTTGCGCCTCTCTTCAGCGTCATGTATGCAATACCATACGCCTTTAAATGGTCAGTCTGACTTAAATCCATTGGTATCAAAATTGTCTGTGTAAAGGCAAACTTAAAACATAACAAAAAAAATACTAATGTTCTCCTCATTTCTGCCTCTCTATTCTCTGAATTCTACTTCTGACCTCACCACACAGAAAACTCTGAGGATATCTTGTTAGCAACATATCATACATTCTCCCTGCCTCCTCTCTTCTCCCCATTTTTTCATATGTCCACCCTATTCTCTCAAGCGCCCTATCAGCATATAATCCTGTCGGAAACTTTTTGTACATATTCTTAAAATCCTTGAGAGCCTCTCCATATCTTCTCATTTCGATCTCCACACGACCCTTCATGAGCAGTGCAAACTCTGTCAGGTAGTGGTCAGGCCATCTGTTGATCATACTATCTAGTGTCATAACCGACCTCTTCAGTCTCCCCTGAGTGATAAGCAGCTCCCCCCTTGATAAAAACCGAAGCTTCTCAGAATCATTCTTTATTGACTCATCCAACATCATCCGAAGTCTCAATCCATCATTTAAGAGCTGCTCCTGAAAAGCCTGTCTCTTCACTCCCTTCACATCGATTCTCTTTAAAACAGAGAGCGCCTCATTAAAATCACACTTCATATATTTTACTCTTGCATACTCAACAAGTGATCTTACCCACAAATCTCCCCTCCTATTCTCCTCTCTCTTTATAATATCTCTGAACAAAGTTTCTGCATCGTCCAGATTTCCTCTCATGATTCTACATTTCCCAATTTCGATCTTGGCTTCTTTTGCCTCTTTTGAATCCGGAAATTTATCGACCAGTTCAGCAAATGTCTCCTCTCCCGATACAGGGTCTCTTAGAATCTGGGCCAGTAAAACTCCTGTATTATATAGTGCACGAATTGCAAGATACCGATCATCTGTTTGAGATGAGACCCGTCTGTATAACCCTATAGCTTTTGAATGGTTGCCCTGGACCTCATAACACCTCGCAAGTTCGAAGCAAACCCTGCATACCAATCGTGAGGATGGATATCTTTCTAAAAATTCCTCATAGGCCTTCTCTGCCACATCGGCTCTCTTATTTTCAAATGCTTGCATACCGAAGTAGTAATAGGCCGTTCCCTTCTCTCCCTTCTTCAGTCTCTCCTCAACCTCTCTCGTTGCCTTCAACCCTTCACTGTAAAGCCCTGCCCATAAACATACACCAGCCATTACCCTTCTCAGTCCAATATTTTCAGGATTTTCTTTTATTGCCTCCCTTACCCTCTCTACTACTTCTTTTATGACACGTTTAGTCTTCGGATACCTGTATATGTGCTGTTCTACAATGGAATAATTCTCTGGACGTACCTTTAAATATCTGAGAAGCTCATCAGTTGCCCTTCCAAATTCCATACGAGAGGCAAATAGATTTTCTAAATTAAAGATAAAGAGAGTTTTGTTTCCTGTCCTCTCTCTTCCAAGATAGTAAACATCCACTGCCTCATCAAAAAGCCTCTCCTTGATCATTGCATCTGCTACCTTTATATAAATAGCTGCATTCATATGATTAGCATCAAGAACATCTCTCCATACTCGCTCTGCCCTTTCACGATCTCCTCCTCTATAAAAAATTCTCCCCATAAAAATATCAAGCAAAGGATCTTTGCTGCCCCTCTTCTTCTGGTCTCTTATAAGTTCCTCTCCTCTCTCATATCTCTGAGACTTTAAATAGAGTTCCCCAAGTCTTGTAACAACCTCTCTGTTATCAGGAAATTCGTTATACAGCAGCTCAAACCTTCTGATTGCAGACTCTATCTCTCCCCGCTCGGCAAGTCTGGCAGCCTCTATTATTCTGCTCCTCAGATTTTGATCGCCTTCCCATCCTTTCAGAATAGAAAACATTACTATTAATAGAACTGACAGCCATCTATTACCACTACAGATAAATCTCATCTCTTCATCTCTCTAATTATTGCCTCAAAATACCTTTTAATAAGTTCTCTATACTCTTTAGAATAACCCTCCTCCTTCAGACGCAGTATGTCTCTCCTCAGTCTATCCCTTAACCGCTGTTTATTCCTCACCAACCTCTCAGGACCCTCCCTAACAGTATTAATGCCAGCTCTTGCCTCTCTTTCTCTGCCGACTTCCTTCTTATATAGAGAGCGCTGCGCATCGAGCAGCCTGGAAAGTATTCGTTCCTCTCTTTTGATTGTTTCCTTACTTACTCTTCTCTTTTTTAGATCATCAACAACCCTCTCCATCTCTTCGACTACCCTACCCATCTCCCCTGCTATGTTTGACCGATCTGAAACCTGATCATACAGCCGCTGAAGTTCTTTCATTACTGCTTGCTGCTCGGCCGCAAGTTTTAAAATTGATGTCTGGTCGCCCAACATCATCCTGTTTTTAAATAGCCCCATGGTAGCACTGTTTATTCCCTCCTGTCTCTTTGAGATATCCTCGAGCTCTTTAAAGAATTCCTCCATCCCCAGAAAAGAACCATTCTCTTTAACTCTTTTCAATATGTTCTGAATCTCGATTATCCCCTTGTTTAAAAGACCCATTGCCTCTTTCTGGTGAACTACTGCCTGCAAGTGCTGCATCTGCTCCAGTCTCCTTATTGCATGCATCATCTCTTGCTGTGAACTTCCAATTATTGCCCAGATAGAGGGTGTAACATAGAATGTCTCAAGAGAGAGTTGATGCAGAGAATCTGATATGGCTGTTAACCCTGAAAAAAGTGAAAGCTGCATTTCCGCAGCTTCATCAGGCCGTATCTCTCCCTCTTTGATGTCAAAGATCAGAGACTCTTCTGCCTCTGAAATTTTCAGTAAATCATAGCAAACCCTTCTCAATATTGCAACGGTCTTTTCTCTCTGCTCTCTTCCAATCTCATTGCGCATCATTTTAAGTAAGTTCGAGACCGATGATAGCTTGCCCTCTGCAAGAGAACTCATCTCACACGACTCTTCTGTTCTGCCTGCCTCAATCATCTTCTGAATCACTTCAAGTTTTTTAATTAGACCACTCGAATCAAACGTATCGACTGCTGCCTTTAAAAGAGTAAAATCTATTTCAGGGAAATTATCTCTTCTGCTATAGAGCACCTTCATCTCATCTTCAAATTTTTTAGTATCATCTATATTAATCTTCTGAGACTCTGCTGCCTCTTTACTGCTTTTTCTTGCACTTTTTCTTATTCCTTCCTGCCTTTCAATAATCCTTTCAATCGATTTTACCAACCTGTCTATTCTCTGTTCAATCTGAATCTTCTTTAGAAGAGATATCGTCCTGTCCAGTGAACGCAAAACATCGTCGTGAGATATATTCATCTTTTCAAGAGCCTTTTCAACTAAGTCTTTATCAAGATTCTCGATCGCATTCTGTAGCCTCTCCATTGCATTTTTTAATTCTGGTGATGAAATCCGACTTAAGAGCTCCCGAAGCTCTCTGTATTTTTCTATAGTCTCGGCTGCAGCAAGATCTTCTCTTTCCAATCTTTCAATCATCCTCTCCAATCTGCGCTGAAGGCTGTCGACTCCACTAAAAACCATCTTCTCTTGTTTAATCACTGATTCCAAATCCTGTTTTCTCTCCCATCTCAATCTATCTTCACCCCTTACTCTTTCTACAAGGCCTCTCAACTTCTTCTTTATTCTCTTTGCCCTCTCCAGTATTGCAGAAACGGTTTCGATCTGATCTGTCTGCTCACTGTTTACCTTTTGAAAAATTTCCCACATCGATGGAAAATGTATTGAGAGTATCTTGCTCCTCCCGATCTTTGGCCCCGATACAAAATCGTTGTCACACACCTCAAATCTGTATTCTACAACATCCTCAGGCAATAGAGGAAGTGTATCAAGACCCCATACAAAATCTAAGTATACTTCCCTCCTTGACCTGACTCCTTTTTCTCTTTGTGAAAAGAAAATTGTGTCAGAGAAAGTTTCACCAAACATCTCTCTCTTTATACGAAATACAAGATAGTATCTAAGGATCCCGAAATCATCTTCACCGCTAAGCCGAAGTGGTACACTCATCGACCTATCAAGTTCTACATCTCCTTCTGGATAAAGAATAGTTGCCAATGGATAGAAATCTTTCCGAACTCTTATCTGGTGTGAAACGGGGTCTGAATTTTTAAAACCAAGCGTGTCTTCTAAAATGATAAAATAGCTGTCGTCCTTTTCAATTCTAAAGAACCCTTCTGCAGCTCTTCCATTCACATCCATCTCTTCCTCTTTTGAGCTTTCAAAGACAATCGCACCTCTTCTTAATATTTTATTCGATGTCACAATTATTTTAACTGCAGACCCCTTCAGTGCTTCTATCTCTCCATCATTTGTTTCCTCCTTCCAGACACCGTCTCCTGCATAGGGGGGTGGTTTGATCAATACTCTTAGTCCAACAACTGAGGGCGGCCTAACAACCTCTATCCTGTATTTTTCAGATTTATATCTCTTATATCTGACATAATAATCGATCGATTTCCGCATTGATGAAAATCGATATTTAAAGGGCTTCTCCAGTCTTCGAAACTCCTCTTTTCCGTTCTGCCTGCTCCAGCACAGCACCAGGCCATCTTCCACTCTACCATTTACATCAATCCAGATCTCAACATCCTCTCCTGCTCTTACTATCCTATTTCCAGGATGGACCTCTATTCCAAGTATTGAAATATTAGAAAAATCCATATGCGGATATTTTATTCTATTAATCGATGAAATTAAATCTTGTTTAAATAGTACAAATGAAACTGTCACAACCACAATTAAGATAAGAAGCATCCTAAGAGACTTAAAAATATTTTTTCTTTGAACTACCTTCGAAAGGTCAAGAGATATGAAATCTTCTGCAATATGTGTCAAGGCAGCACTTGCAAGAAATTTCGATGTTCCTCTCTCCGATTTCTGCCTGTAAACCTGAATCCCATTTACCAGACGATCCTTTATTGTTGGGAAGTGGTTTCCTATCCTCAATGCAATAGAGTCATCCGAAGGATGATTCCTTCTGAATAGAAGCGAATAAATTTTCCGCCCTATGATGATAATAAAAAATAAAAAAAGTAAAACGGAGAGCACCGCACAAATACAAACCCTTGCAAAAGAGTTAAAATGAAAAACCGCTTCAAGAACTGAGAACACAAAGAGCATTAAAATCAGAATTGAAAGATATAAGATCAATGATGATATCAGCTCTACTCTCTTCTCTTTTTGCCTGAGTTCGTCGATCTTTTTACAGATTTTTATATATTCATCCCGATCCCTTTCCAAAATATCCTCTCAGTTGATTAATGCCCAGATTATGATGTTTGTACCCATTCGAAATGCCTCTTCTCTCTTCTCTGGCGGATCGTTATGTACTTCAGGATCGGCCCATCCATCAGAGATATTGGTCTCATACGTATAGAAGACCATCAACCTTCCTGCATCATCAAAAATTCCAAAGCCCTGTGGGCTCTTATTGTCATGCTCGTGTATTTTTGGAAGACCATGATCAAATTCATAAAATATATGATAGATTCCATGAGAAAAGGGAAGTTCAACCAGTTCACGTTCAGGAAAAACTTTCTTCATTATGGCCCGAAAATATCTGTCCATGCCATAGTCATCATCTGCATAGAGAAATCCTCCGTGTAAAAGATATTTTCTTAACCGCAACGTTTCCTCTTCTGACAACGTTATCCTTCCGTGCCCTGTTAGAAATAGAATAGGATATGAAAACATCTCATCATCACTCAGCGATACCGATTCCTCTTTATCTGATATCTTGATATTTGTGTGTTCTTTTATATATCTACAGAGGTTTGGCAAAATGGAAGGGTCGTTGTACCAGTCACCTCCTCCCCGATATTTTACCCTTGCTATTACCAGAGAGCTCGCCTCTTCTGTCTGCATCAGAGCATTAGGAGCAATAAAAATTGTTAACAAAAGGATCTTGATGCAACGAACCATATCTTTCCCATATCAAATCAAAACACTCTGATGCCTGTCATGATTACCATGATGATAGCTACCACAATCTTGGTAATCTTTCCTCCAACCGCCCCAAAAAATGCACCAAGTCCTGCTCTGAGCGAGCGTTCAATATCTGATGAGTGAATCCACTCCAGTAGGGTTGCTCCTGTGAATGCTCCCAGAAATCCACCGAGCAGTGTCCCAATAACTGGCGCTATTGGTGTACCGATTACTGCCCCGATAAATCCACCCAATATTGCACCTGCCATTGACCATTTCGATCCACCAAAACGGTTTGCCATGAATGCGCCAAGAATACCCTCAACAACCTCCACAGCAACCGCCATTGCCAGAAGAATACCAACAAATAGCAGTGTTATCTTTTCAAAACCAGTTGCAAGGCCATATACCAATGCATCGGCCACAATAATGAATGTACCAGGAATTCCAAATGGAATAACAACAATTCCACCTATAAGAACGATCCAGAAAATTATGATTCCTGCAATTTCCAATCCGCCCTCCTGATTTCTCAGGTAGAAATAAACTATTTAATGAGTGTAATCTTGATGCTTGAGGTCTCTCCGTCTGCCAGCAACACGCACAAATATATGCCTGAACCAACTACCATGCCGCCCTCGTCTGTTCCATCCCAGGTCAGTTCCTTCATGCCAGAACTCTGAATCTGATTTATTAGAGTTTTTATTTTCTCTCCACGGAGATTATATATCCTCACAACGGCTCTCGTCTTTTGGGGGAGATAGTACCTGATTTTTGTTGTCAGATTAAACGGGTTTGGATAATTTGGAAACAGTTGAAAAGAGGTTGGACTCTCATTACCAGATGACGAATCCTCTGCACCCGACTCGTTAACTGCAAGACCCTTGATACAAAAATTGGCTGAATGGTTCCATGAAGGATCGCTAAAACTATAATTGTAAAGGTCTTTCCACTCTCCATCGCTCATATAATAACTCTCACCAGGATCTGCCTTAGAGACCACTAGAGGATAATAACTCTTTGCTCCAAGAAGAACCGGTACAATTGATGTTCTGTCAATAGGATGGCCCCCATCCGAAAGATAGAGATATATATAGAAGGAGTCGTCTTCCGCAAGAGCCACAGAAGAATCGAGATCTATGGTGTGAAACCCCTTATGGTAAATTGTTCCCGACTTTACAGAACACTCATCCAGCAGCTGGCCATTCTTAAATCTATCATAAATTATTACTATATATTCAATGCTGTCTTTTGCCGTATAAAAACTCACAGACTCCAGTTTCTGGTTTTCATTACCAACAAAACAATTAAAGGCCTCTTTAATTTCAGGCCTTGTATCTCTCCAGCCGTGGTAATCATGATAGTAGATTGTATCATATCTCATAGGCTCAACATTATAAAACGAGACTGCTCCCATTTCTGGATGTTTACCACAGTGTTTATCATAATATGAGATCCAGAAATATCCATTCAGCCCCCAGTAGGCTCCCCAGCTATTCTTGCACAACCATGCCCCCTTTCCAGGAGCTCCATCAATCTCTACATCATCATCCCAGCCAACAATGGCAATGGAATGATTGGGGTCTGCATTATTGTATTCTGGCTGGTAGTGTTCATACTGCCTGTTAATGAACAATGAGTTATAACACATACACGTACCCATCACTCCATGCTCCATCAACTTCTTTTTGATTATCTCTATGTGTTCCAGATTTTCTCCTGCGCTGTACCACTCAATGTCACGAACATAATAGTAGTGATACTCTGTACTTCTTTGCTGAGGAGCAGGTTCGTACTGCTGAGCGTCAACATCTCTAACTGCTCCATCCCCTCTTGAAAGATATGCAGAACTTACTCTATAGTCGCCACCCATATGAACAACCAGCCCACCTCCATCGGAAGGAGTGCGATCCTTATTGGAATTGCTATTAAATCCATTCCACCAGTCTAAATGATATTCTGCAAGATTTGGCTCTCCCTGCTCTCCTGCCGCACTCCATACACCCGTTATCATAAGATTGCCCTCGATTGCTGCCATTGTTCCATGAGTCCAGCAGGTCCCTCCTTGCTGAGTTCTAACAGAAGTTACAAAGTTTTTTCCGTTAACATCGCGAAGATCAAACTTTTTTGGAAGCCCTGCCTGTAAAAACTGAATCGTTATAAGTACAATTAATGCAAAGAAGTGTTTCTTCATTAATTTATGCTCATCAATGGTTATAGTAGGTCTTCTTTGATATCAATATATATATTATTACGAAGCTCTTGTAACCATTCCCCCAATACCTTCTGCCGTTTTCTCTGGAGGGCAAAGCCCTTTATCTGCTCCCAATCCTCCTTAAGTGAGTATCTTCTCTTCTCTCTTATGCCCTCAACCTTAACTATGTGATAACCAAACTTTGTCTTAAACGGAAGCGATATCTCCCCCTCCTTCAGAGTATCGACTGCATCTTTAAACTCCTTAATCTGAAAGTCATCTACAAGCTGCCAGCCTAAACTGCCACCGCTGTCTTTTGTATCGGGATCATCCGAGAACTCACTCGCAAGAGCACCAAAATCTTCTCCAGCAAGTGCCCTGTTTCTCAACTCCAGTATCTTATTGTATATTTCACTCTCGTCAACATCTGTCACAGAAAGACGTATAAGTATATGCTTTACATGCACCCTGTTGCCTCTCTTCTCCACTAGTTTAATCAGATGGAGCCCAACAGGCGACTCGACAATCTCTGATATCTCTCCCGGTCTTGATAGCCGAAAGGCTGCCTCTTCAAACGATTGAAAGAGTGTGCCTCTCTCTATAAAACCAAGATCTCCTCCATCTGAGGCAGTGGCAGGATCCTCAGAGAATTGCGCGGCCAGTTTCTCAAAGGATTCTCCATTCTCTATCCTTTTCCTTATCTCTCTCATTCTTTCGAGTGCGTAATCTCTAGCCTTTGTTCCCGGCTTAAATGCAAGCAAGATGTGACGGAGATTTACCTGCCTTCCTATTTCAGGAAGGCTGTCCTTAATGGCATTAAAAAATTGTTCAACCTCACGTCGCGATATCTGCACCTCCATAAGCCTCCTGCTCTGCACCTTCTGCACTATTAGCTGGTTTTTTATAACCTCTCTGTAGTCTCTCTTTATCTTGTTAACTGATTCTCCAAAATATTTTTCAACCTTCTCTTTAGAACCCAGCTGATCAATAAAACTCTGTATTCTTGCATCCAGCTCCTTCTCCACAGTCTGATCGTCAACTGTAATTGTATCCTCCTCAGCCTTTGCAAGAAGAACATTTTCGTTAATCATATTTTCTAGCACACTTCTGGTTAGTCTTTTAAACTTCTCTGGTTCAGTGTTTGGATCTATGCCATACTGTAATGCTATTGCCTGGGATGTGCTCATTAGTTCTGATTTAAGAATTGCCTTATCCCCAACGATTGCAACAATACACTCCAGCACCTCCTGACCTAATAATGTTGAAATCAGACTCATGATCATGAAAATTAAAAATATAATCTGGCTCTTTCTCATGTCTATCCTCAGCTTGTTTTAATCTTTTTGTTTTAAAGAATCGGGCCTCACTTCTCTTGGTGGAATAACCACTAAAACATCTGCCCGGTTCTTCAGCTGATAGAGAAGATCCTGGTAAACCGACCGTTCCTTACTTGCTCTGAGCTGCTGAAATATCTCATCCCTGACGTCTTCTATAGATCTAACTTCACCCTTCAACCGCTTCTTGAGTACCTTTATAATATGATACCCATGGCTGCTCTTAAAAACAGGTGAAACA
Source organism: uncultured bacterium (assembly GCA_964651045.1). Classification (GTDB taxonomy): domain Bacteria; phylum Zhuqueibacterota; class QNDG01; order QNDG01; family DSAB01; genus CAZYVD01. The sequence continues at coordinate 64,504 of CAZYVD010000002.1, read as the reverse complement.
CCACCCTCTGAAAGCCTGAAGGCATAGCGTCCTATTTCTGGAATAACCTCATCTCTCTTAAAAAACCCCATATCCCCACCCCTGTCTTTAAAAATTCCAACAGAGTACTCCTTTGCGACCTGATCAAATGGCTTGCCTGCCATTATCTGCTGTCTTGCCGCATCTGCATCTTTTTTTGTCTTTGTTAATATATGAAGCGCTCGCACCTCATCCTCTGCAACGGTGAACATACTCTTGTTGTTTTCATAAAAGAAACTGATCTCCTCGTCTGTGATATTTATCTTTTCTGAGAATGTTTTCTCTATCAACTTATTTATCAAATACTCCTTCTCCATCTTCTCAAGCATCCATTTGAGTTCTTCTCTGTTCTCTCTTTTTAGTCTTCTTGCCTCCTGATATAACAGTTCCCTGTCTATCCATCTGTCAACATACTCCGACTCCTGCTGGATGTCTATTCCGTCCCACTCCATCTGCTTCCGCAACTGCTTTTTAGTCAGTGTTGCATTGTTAACACGCGCAACAATCTCATCCTCAGAACCGCCTCTTTTGCAACAAAATGCGACAATTAACAATACACCAAGATAAATAAGAAATTCCCTTTTTTTCATTGTCTTATAATCCCTCCAATTCTCGTTTTAAAACATCTCTGTATATAGTTACCGGAATCTCCTGTCTTTTCTCCGCAAGCCAGGCCTCCAGCTTCCTCCTTTTAATGTTTTCTATATAATCATCTATCACATCCCTCTTTATCTCGTTGAATGGAATTCTCTGTATAGGAATTCTTGAAATAAGCTTTATTATTGAATATCCCTTATTGTTCTCCAGTTCTATTGGACCTGCTATCTCTCCCTCCTTCATCTTGAACGCCTCCTCACCTATCCTTCCCCACATTCCCCTCTCAAACGGCCCAATTTTCCCTTTAATCTTCTTGAACCCACTTCTTTCTGAAAATTGCTCAACCAACCTTGAAAACGATTCTCCTCTCCTGGCAATTTTTACTATTTTCTCTGCCTTTGATCTGTCGGTCACCAATACCTCCTGAACCACGACTCGCTCTGGAACAGAGTAGAGGCTGTCTACACTTTCATTGTAAAATCTTCTCAGATCCTCTTCTTCTGGCTCAATATCTCCATATATCTTTTTAAGCAGCACAACAATCATTGCCTTCTCTTTTTCCTCTCTTATCTTCTCCTTAAAAAATCTGTCTGAATCCAGCCCCTCTCTCTTTGCAATTTCTACCAGAATATCTTCTGCAACCATAAGTCTTATATTGCCCTTTAATCTCTCTATTGCGTATAAACGAATCGAGCTCTTGGGAGGAATCCACTCTAACCTGTCTATAAACTCTTTGATTGTAAAGACTTTGTTGTCAAAAGTGGCCAAGACCGTTGACTTTTCCTCATCAGTAAAATTCTCTTTAATATGTTTTATTAACATATCACAATAAACCGGCCCATTAATTCCAAGCCTTTCAAAAAAATATTTTATCCCTTCATTATTCCATGAAAATTTGTGCTCAGCAAGAACTCTGCTTCTGTAACGGTCTTTCTTTTTTAATAAAATTCTCCTGTCCCTGTTTTCAAGCTGGTTTAAAATATAGCCTCTTAATTCATTGTATGGCCTTCTCTCTTTTTTTCTGATTTTCTCTACTTTTATTATGTAATAAGCCATGTGCCCCCTTATCAGGCCAGAAATACTGCCCTCCTTTAATAAGAATGCAGTGTTTTCAACAGGATTCTTATAAGATGACCAGTTCCAAGATATCGAGTCTGTGCCTATGCCTACATAACCACTTCTGGTACTTCTGGAATACTCCTGTTCTATTTTTTCAAAATCCTCTCCTTGCTTGAGTCTCCTTAATACATTCTCTGCTCTTGTTTTTATCTTCTCTTCTTCGTCTTTCCCTGAACCAGATGGAACTTGAAAATATATATATCTTATCAAAACATCTCTGTCCATATGATTATAGAAATCTCTGATGTCTCCCTCTTTTATCTGTTTGCTCAATATCTTTTTTTCATAAAGTCTTCTTGTTAAATAAAACCTTTCTATGGGTTCTATACTCTTCAGAACGGTCGAATCTCTGTCGAGTCCCTGTTTATAACAGTAATTAGTCATTATTCTTATGTTTATTAGAGAGTCCAGATTAGCACAAATCTTAACAGAATCTGCATTAAAAAAATCTTTCTCAGTGTTGAAACTCTCCTTAAGCTCATCTATTGTTATTATCTGGTTTTCCCCAACCCTAACGATTATTGGATCTTCTTTTGAACAACTGCTAAAAATAAATATTAATATAAAAACAGCCGTTATTATTCTATATCTAACCATTTCCTTACCTCTTTAATCTTAATATTTAATAAAAATAATGATTCAACTCCAGCTTTGCAACAACTTTCTGGTAAATGAGAGTTTATCCCTCTCCTCTGGAATATCAAACATCACTGCAAATATTTTACTCTGCTTAAACCTCACGGGCACAGGGCTGGATTCTATTATTGAACGTAGCCATTCTGAAATTTGTTCCTCTGAAGAGAATCTCTCTGTCCACTCTTGATTAAATAGAATCTCTCCCTTTCGACCATTTATAATGATCCTCTTGAATCCCATCCTGGTTCCCAGAATCTTTAATTCCGATACATTTAAAAGATTCTCTGCTTCTATAGGTAATTTGCCAAAGCGATCGCGAAGCTCTCTTGTAAAACTGCTGATCTGTTCTTCTGTTTTAAAAGATGAGAGTTTTCTATAGAGATTAACACGAATGCTCTCGTCAGGCACAAATGAAACAGGAAAGAATGCATCGATGTCAATATCGACTCCACACTCTGACATCTCAAGTGAGGGCATCTCCCTCTCTTTCTCGCCTCTTTTTAACTCCTCTATGGCCTCACCAATCAATCTCAGATATAGATCAAAACCCACAGCATCGATGAAGCCGCTCTGTTGAATTCCCAGCAGATTTCCCGAGCCCCGTATCTCAAGATCTCTTAATGCAATCTGAAAACCTGAACCAAGCTCTGTAAACTCCTCTATGGTTCTCAAACGCTTTATCGCATCTTGTGTCATTGATTGAATGGGCGGGGTCAAAAGATATGCATATGCACGCCTGTCGGATCTTCCAATTCTTCCCCTTAACTGATATAGCTGGGCAAGTCCAAGTTTGTCTGCTCTGTTTACAATGAGTGTGTTTACATTGGGCATATCGAGTCCTGATCCTATTATCATTGTGGCAACAAGACAGTCATATTTTCTTTCGATAAAATCGAGCATAACCCTCTCCAATTCATCTGTCTTCATCCTCCCATGAGCAATAGCAAGACGCAGGTGAGGAACAATCTTTTTAATCATCCTGGCAACAGCATCTATAGAATTAATATGATTATGTACAAAAAAGATCTGTCCTTCCCGATCGATTTCCTCCTCAATTGCATCTCGAATTATATCCTCATTAAAGGCAACCACTTCTGTTATAATCGGAAGCCTGTCCTTTGGAGGTGTGTTTATGATCGACATATCTCTGATATCCATTAAAGAGAGCTGAAGCGTCCTTGGAATTGGTGTTGCCGTAAGAGTAAGCACATCGACTGTTTTTCTGATCTTCTTTAGTTTCTCCTTGTGTTTTACACCAAACCTGTGCTCCTCATCTATTATAACAAGTCCAATATCTTTGAACACAATATCTGCAGATAGGATACGGTGGGTTCCTATTATTATGTCGATCTCTCCTCTCTTCACTCTTTCAATTATTGATTTCTGCTCTCCTTTACTCTTGAATCTGGAGAGAACCTCTACTATTACTGGGAAACGATCCAATCTTTCTTTAAATGTCTGATAGTGCTGCTGGGCCAAAATCGTTGTAGGCACTAAAACTGCTACCTGTTTGCCGTCATTTACAGCCTTGAATGCGGCTCTGAGTGCAACCTCTGTTTTTCCAAACCCCACGTCTCCACAGACCAGTCTGTCCATTGGTCTGCTCTTTTCCATGTCTTTCTTAACCTCTTCGATCGTTCTTATTTGATCTGGTGTCTCCTGATATGGAAATGAAGCCTCGAGTTCGCTCTGCCACACAGTATCTTTTGAAAAGGAGTGCCCTGGCAAGACCTCGCGTGCCGAATAGATCTCTATCAACTCTCTTGCGATCTTTTTAATAAACTCTTTGGTTCGATACTTCTTCTTCTCCCATCCTCCCCCTCCGATTTTTGTGAGTGGGGGAGACACACCCTGACGTCCAGAATACTTTTGAACTCTCTCCATCTTATCGACTGGCACGTAGAGTTTGTCTCCATCTTTATAAAGTATTGATAGACACTCGCTTTCAGACCCTCTTATCCTTATCTTCTCGAGTCCCTGATATTGACCAATTCCATAATCAATATGAACTACAAAATCTCCCTTTTTTAATTCTGAAAGCTCTCTAATCGGAACTGCATCCTTGAATCCTCTCCTTTTCCTTCTCACTACTCTTCTGCCTAAAATGTCTTCAATTGTATATACTGCAAGATCTGCATCTGGAAGGACAAATCCTTGTGTAATTGGATAGATACTCATGGTAAGGCCAGGTATTGAGTCAACTTCTAAATTGAGAAACTCTTTTAATCTCTCTTTTTGTATCTCATCCTCAGCAGCGATAAAGCAATTTCTATATTTTTCACATTCTTCTAAAAGATTTCTTCTTATTTCATCCACCCTCTTTGATGTTTTATTGATCGGTCTTGCCCCAAAATCAAAGGCCTGCCTGGACCTGCCAATTGTATTCATAGAAATAATCTGGTAATCTTCAATCAATTTTTTGATTCTTTCCAGGCCGATTAAATCTCCGTCTGATCTATTTTCGATCTTTTCAATCTCTGTAAAAACCAGATCTCGATCCTCAATAAAGAGAATTAATTCTTTATTAAAGTATGAAAAAATAGTCGCTTCTCTGTCTTTCCAAGATATCGGAGAAGGTACAATTACAATCTTATCTCCCCTTTTTTTTGAACACTGAGTTTCAATATCAAAGATTCTTATAGAATCGATTCGATTTCCAAAAAATTCTATCCTTTGCGGTTCTTCACCTGTCAGAGGGAATATATCAAGTATACCCCCTCTTGTGCTTATCTCGCCAGGTCGTTCGACCATGCTCTCCCGCGTATATCCATAATCGATCAGCCGCTCGATTAAATCATACATATTACATTCCATTCCAATATAAAGCTCTATTGACCCTCTCTCTATCTCCTCAGGAGGTGGAACTCTCAGCATGATTCCCTCTGGAGATGTAACAACATGCTTCACACCTCCAGAAACAATGGCTGCAAGAGTCTTCATCTGCAGGCCTGACCTTCTCGGATTTATTATCAGGGGGCTGTCTTTTTCTTCTTCACCGCCAGGGAAAAACATTACCGATTCATAATCTACCAAACCATTTATCTCCTCTGCCACAAGTTCAGATTGTTCCCTGTCCGGCAGAATCATAATGGCGGGCCTGTTTAATTCTTGCGTAACCAACAGAAAAATCAATGACTTAAGCGAGCCTATAATATTTTTTGCCTCTATCGATTCTTTTTTTAACAGTTTGTTATATATATACTTATAACTATTTGAGTTCTTTATGATAGACTCTATCTCTCTCTTCATAATAACTCTCTATAAAAAAATACTTCCACTATATAGCTTTCTTTGAGATTGAAAACCGATGGAAAGGGATCATATCGAGAAACCCTCCATCCCTTAACTCTTAGTTTCGAGGCTCTTTTCTTCAACATCTCAAGTTCCTTTTTCAGATTCATCCCCTTGAATGCAACAAGCCTTCCCTCTTCCCTTTTTAGCAACCCCCTGCTCCATCTCGACAGATCAGATAGATTTGTCACAGCCCTGCTCACAACAAAGTCAACAGGCTCTATCTTATTTTCAATATTCTCCGCTCTATCAACCACAACCTCTATACCCTCAAGATCGAGAGACCCAATGACTTCGTTGAGAAAATTTCCCTTCTTTCTTTTTGATTCGACTAAAAAAACCTCAAGGTCTGGTCTTAACAATTTCAAGGGTATCCCTGGGAATCCTCCCCCAGAACCAAGATCCAAAACCCTTGACCTCTCTCCAATATTGACCACTGTAACCAATCCCAATGAACTTAAAAAGTGTCTGGTTATGAGTCTCTCCTCATCTCTTTTCGAAATAAGATTTACTCTACTGTTCCACTCGAGAATTAATTTCTGATACTTTTCGAAGTTCAAAATGGTGCGTTCTTGGAATGGAATTCCCCGATCTTCAAGAGCCTTTTTTAATAGACCGATCTGTTCCACGTGGAACATCTCCCTCAAGAATTCCTCTTGCTATCATCATGGAAAGAATGGCTATGTCTGCTGGCGAAACACCCGATATTCTTGCTGCCTGACCGAGCGATACTGGCCTGATAGCAGAAAGCTTCTCTCTTGCCTCTAGAGACAGACCCTCTATTTTCTTATACTCAATAGATTGTGGAAGACGCTTCTTCTCAAGAAGCAAAAATCTCTTCACCTGCTCTTTTTGGCGCCTAAAATAACCTTCATATTTAATCTCAATCTCAACCTGTTCAACCACTTCATTCTTTAGATCGCCCAGATCGTTAAGCATATTTTCCATTTCTGGAATTTTCCTCAGACATGAAAGGTTCAATTGTGGCCGCTTCAACAGACTATAAAGGTTCTGAGGAGATTTCAATGGTTCAGTATTGTTTTCAATCAATATCCGATTAATTACATCAACATCTGGTTTAACTCTCTTCAGACCCTCTATCAGGCTTGATATCAATTTCTCTTTTTTCTCGAGCCTGGACATCAAACTCTCAGGAATCAGTCCAAGTTTGTATCCATGTTTCATCAATCTTCGGTCAGCATTGTCCTGTCGAAGAAGAAGGCGATATTCTGCTCTGGATGTAAAGAGCCTATACGGCTCTTCTGTCCCCTTTGTCACTAGATCATCGATCAGCACACCTATATAGGCCTCTGACCTATCAATTATTACGGGTTCTTCTCCGCGAATCTTTCGTACTGCATTTATTCCTGCCATAAGACCTTGTGCAGCAGCCTCTTCATAACCAGAGGTTCCATTTATTTGACCCGCAAAGAACAGTCCCTCTACCATCTTTGTTTCCAGACTTGGCTTTATCTGAGTTGGAGGGAAAAAATCGTATTCAATAGCATATCCAAGCCTTGTAACCTCAACATCTTTAAAACCAGGAATGGTCTTCAAAGCCTTCAATTGAATATCCTCCGGCAGGCTTGTAGCAAAACCATTGACATAGTACTCATGGGTCCTTCTTCCCTCTGGCTCAAGAAATATCTGATGATGATCCCTCTCCTTAAATCTTACAATCTTATCCTCGATCGAAGGACAATATCTTGGACCTATACCAACAATCTTGCCTGTATAAAGTGGAGACCTGTCTAGTCCAGATCGTAAAATCTCGTGTGTTAACGGATTTGTCTTTGTGAGAAATACAGGTATCTGCTCTGTGCTGATAGCCCTGGTTCTATATGAAAAGGGCCTCGGATTGAGATCGCCGTTCTGTATCTCCATCTTCGAAAAATCTACTGTCTTACCGTCAACCCTGGGCGGAGTACCTGTTTTTAATCTTCCAACCTTGAAGCCAAGGGATACAAGAGACTCACTCAAACCTCTTGCTGCAAACTCACCCGCCCTTCCAGCAGGAAAGCTCTTCAATCCGATATGAATAAGGCCATTTAAAAAAGTACCGCACGCAAGTATTACTGCTCTTGCGGAAATCTTCCTTCCGCTATCGACTATCACACCTCCTACGGCTTTGTCCGCTTTCCATACTCCAACAACTGCTGCCTGAAATATCGACAGCCCTTCCTGTGACTCGAGGGCAAATCGCATTCTTGTTGAATACTCTAATCTATCTGCCTGCGCCCTTGGTGCCCAGACAGCCGGTCCTTTTGAAACATTCAGCATCCGAAACTGGATTCCTGTCTGGTCTATTGCCAAACCCATCTCGCCACCAAGGGCATCTATCTCTTTCACAAGATTGCCCTTTGCTGGACCACCGATTGCAGGATTGCATGACATCTGGGCTATTGTCGGTATGTTCATGGTTACCATCAGGGTTCTTGCTCCCATCCTCGCAGATGCCAGTGCTGCTTCACATCCTGCATGTCCCCCTCCAACAACTATCACATCATAGTCGCTATCTTTCATTTTAACTTTCTCGATCCAGTTTTTAACGTTCCACGTGAAACACTATTTACCAATACAAAACTCGGAAAAGATTCTATTCAATATATCATCTGTTGTAGTCTTTCCTGTAATCTCGCCAAGAGAATCCAATGCTCCCCGCAGGTCAAGCACAACAAACTCCTGTGAAAGCCCCTTCTCAATAGTCTCCCGTGCAGTCTTAATATGGGAAATCGCCTTTAATATTGACTCCCTGTGCCTGACATTGGTAAGAAGCACCTCTTCATCAACACCGCCTTCTTGAAAAAAAAGGTTTCTTCTTATTTTCTTTATCAGTTTATCTATTCCCGTTTTTTTCAATGCAGAAACCCTTACAATTTCCATGTTGTAGTCTGTTCTCCTCAACTCGCTCTCTTCGATTTTCAATTTAAGATCTATTTTATTTATTATCAAAAATGTTCTTTTTTTCTTCGACACCAGCAGATCGATTATGAATCTATCTTCTGGTTTAAGAGGCTCGCTTCCATCGAAAACGGCCAGCACAACATCTGCCTCTTCAAAGGCCTTAATGGAGCGCTCCACTCCCTCTCTCTCTACAGGATCGTCTGTCTCTCTTATTCCTGCAGTGTCTGTAACCCTAAACAACACTCCTTCTATGTCTAAGATCTCATCTAATGTGTCTCTTGTTGTTCCTGGCACATCTGTAACTATTGCTCTCTCCTTCTCTACAATAGCATTAAGAAGACTCGATTTCCCGACATTCGTTCTTCCAATTATTGCCATCTTCACTCCATCACGACATATCCTGCCTCTTTCGTAACTGCTTAAAAGATCTTTCATCTCATTCTCGATTGAGAGAATTCTCTCCAGCTGTTTGCTATGAGGTTCAAACTCTATCTCTTCTTCACAAAAATCAAGCTCCAGCTCCAGCAGAGAACAAATATTAATAAGATCATCACACATCTTTTTCACTCTTCTGTATAACTCGCCGCTTAACTGCGACACTGCAGCCCTGTGTGCTGCTTCTGTCTTTGCATTTATTATGTCGGCTGTTGCCTCGGCCTGTGATAGATCGATCTTTCCATTTATAAATCTTCTCTTAGTAAACTCGCCTGGATCGGCTATTCTTGCTCCCCTTTTTACTATCAATTCTAAAATACGCCTGGTTACAAAATATCCACCATGACAGCTAATCTCCACTACATCCTCACCCGTATATGAATCTGGTGCAAGAAAAAATGTTACCACAACTTCATCTATTCTGGCTCCATTATCTACAATCCAGCCATGATACGCTCTTTTGCCTTTAAGCGATCCCAGAGGCTCCCTGCTGCTGAAAATCTTCCTTGCAATTGAAACTGCCTTGTTCCCGCTCATACGAACAATTGCTATTCCCCCCTCTCCCGGAGGAGTAGAAATAGCTGCTATTGTATCTTCCTGTCTTGTTATCATGTTTTCCAATAAAACGCCCCATCTTTTAAGTGAGAATCGATGGGGCAGATGTAATTTTCATTAATTTTATGTCCAGCTAAAAACAGCCATATCTATTTGTGTTTCTTGATAACCAGCTCCTGTGCTATTGTCAGAATATTGAATGTCAGATAGTATAGGTTCAATCCTGCCGAAAGACTATAAAAAATAAACAGGAAAAAGATCGGCATGAAAAATGCCATTGCCTTTTGCTGTGGATTCTGTGTCGAAAGCCTCTGCTGGATGATCATCGTTATTCCCATTAATATTGGCAACAGGTTTATTCCTGGTCCTAATATCTGATCGGGAGAAGAGAGATCTTTGATCAGTCCAAGAAATCCTGCCTGACGCAGCATGATTGTTGTCCTGAAAAGATTGAAAAGCGCAAACAATACAGGCATCTGTAGAAGTAGCGGCAAACACCCACCCATCGGATTTACGCCATGTTTCTTATATAGCTTCATGGTCTCCTGATTCAACCTCTGGGGATCATCTTTATATTTCTCTCTCAGTGCATTTATCTGTGGCTGGAGCTCCTGCATCTGCTTCATAGATTTATAACTCTTACGGGTCAGAGGATAAAGGATTATCTTTATCAGTATTGCAAATATTATTATTGCCCATCCATAATCACCAATAATTTTATACAGGAATCTGAACGTATAGAAAAAGGCTATGCTGAAGGGTTTTATTATCGCCCAGCCAAAGTTCATCATCTTTTCAAGGCCAACCCCTACATCCTTTAAATGCTTGTATTCCATTGGCCCAAGATAGATCATAAATTCAGACGTTTCTATCTCTTTGCCTTCAAACGGCATGTCGATCCTTATGTCAAAACTCTTCCACTTATTATTATCAACTTTCCTTCCGCTTAGCCTGACAGCCTTTCCTAAAGGTTTTTTGGGAATCATTGCCATTAAAAAATATTTTGTTCTGACTGCTGCCCAGTTAGTAATTCCCTCCTGCACACCTGTATTCTTCAGTCGTGTTTTAAGAACTTCATCTCCTCCCTGGAGTGCCCATGCCTGATAGTAATTTAAATTTCTTTTTCTATTCCTCTCGTTTTCTGTAAACTCAAGACCAGACCTCCATTGAAGTGAATATCTGTCTCCCACATCTGACTGATTGAATGAGGAGAGTCTTATTATCATATTAATTATATAACTATCAGGCCGAATGATAAACTCTTTTTCAACTTTCTTTCCATCCTTAAACCTGTATGAAAATATATATCTTTTATCCTCTCCCATCGTATCATACTTCACATCAAAAACTAGCCTGCTCATATCAACACCTGCAATAATGCTCAGATTCCCAACAGCAGAGTCTGGAATCAACTCAACAAACTCCTTGGACCTCTCCTTTCCCTCTGGAAGATAAAACTCCTTCAGTTTCCAGCTAACAATTGTTCCTCCTCCCTGCGAAGATATTTTGCCCTCGAAAATATCTGTGCTTACTTTTATAGTATCTGGCTTTCTGGATGATTGGAGTCTTATGAGGCTGCCCTGGCCTATATTCTCTTTTACTCTCTTGTTCTTCTCTGGTGCAATGATCTTTTCTTCTCTCCCTGCACCTTGTCCTTCCACACTATCTGATTGTGCGGCTATCTTATTTACATTCTCAGGAGTATTCTCTTTTACTCCTACAACCTTTTTCATATAGATAGGCCATAACAAAAGAATCACTCCTATCAGGATAAAAGCTATTATTGTATTCTTATCCATACTATTTTCCTTATATTATTTCTTATTGTAAAGGATCATAACCCCCGGGATTAAACGGATGACAGCGTAGAATCCTTTTTAAACCCAAAAACAAACCCTTCATAAAGCCATATTTTTCAATGGCTTGGACAGTATAGTCCGAGCAAGTAGGATAGAACCTGCAGCTCGATGGAAGCCCTGGAGATATCCACTTCTTATAAAATTTAATAGCTTTTATGGATAACTCTTTAAATATCATTTACATATCCGCTTTGGTCTGAATAAACTTCTCGATCTCCTTCTCTATCTCTAAAAAGTTTGCATTCACAGCACTATTTTTTGCTACTAAAATTAATTTCAATCTGCCAATTTCGTACTTGTGTCTTCTATAAACTTCTCTCATCAATCTTTTTATTCTATTCCTCTTTACAGCCTTACCAACACGTCGTGGGACTGAAAAAGCAACCTGTCTTACATCCGACTCTTTATAAAAAATTGACAGATACCTTCCGCTCCACCTCTTGCCATCCTGTAATGTTTCTTTAAAATCTTTTCTCTTCCTTATTATCTCGCTCTTTGGCAGGCGCTGATCAGGAAACATCTTACCGTTCATCGCTTACTGTTAATCGCTTACGCCCCTTTGCCCTGCGCCTCTTTAGAATTAATCGTCCTGACTTGGAAGACATCCTTGCCCTAAAACCATGTTTGTTTCTTCTTTTTCTATTGCTTGGTTGATATGTTCTCTTCATTACTAATAAATTCTCCTTAAATTTTATACCCTTTAAGCTACATTAAAATAACTTTTTATTCCAAAATGTCAAGTCATTTCCTTGTTTTGATCAAATTTATGACTCCACCAATACCCATTATTCCATTACCAAGCCATGCTGCACACATGGGATCCATACCGCCCTTGTGCCCAATTGTCTGTCCCATCTTTACAAGACCAAAATAAAAAAAACATACAGTGAGTGCTATGCCAAATCCCATTGCCACACTGTTTCTTCTTCTATTGTACGCAAGCGGAACACTAAAGAGTACAATTATCAAATTCGTTAATGGATATGAAAATCTCAAATACAAATCGGTCTTCCATTTATGAACTTCCCCACCCGAAATCTTTACCTTTTTAATAAAATCTACAAGCTCACCAACTGTCATCTCATCAGGCTTGAGCTGGGCCTGCATCAACTCTTTTGGCGTTATATGAAAATCAAACCTCTCTTCACTATCGATTATGCTTGCCTTCTCATTTTCATCTTTAAATTCTCTCCTATATCCCTTTGACACAACCCACTCTCCCTTATCCCACCTCATAGAAGGAGCATCTATTCTTGATATTAATCTGTTGTTTCTGTATCTTTTTATCTCAACACCATAGGCAATATTTCTTTTCGCATCAAAATATTTTATGGTAATTATCCTGTCTGGTGGCTCTTGAATCTCTATGTTTCTTATTCTTGTATATTCCCTAGACATCCTGTTTCGCAGATATGTGTCCTGAATATCTTCCTTTCTCCTGTTTGCCTTGATTACTACTCCTTCTGCCAACATAAAGGAGAAGAGGCTGATAAGCAGTCCCATGCCAAGAAGAGTTCTAATTACCCTGTAAAGGCTGTATCCCAAGGCCTTCATTGCTATGGTTTCATTGTGTCTTGCCAGAGTTCCTATAGAAAAAACACTGGCAAGAAGAGTTGCAACCGGAAGTGTTAGTACTATATTGTATGGAGTGTAGTAGAGATAGTAGAGAAATACTATCCTTGTTGGAACATCTCTGTCTAGAAACTGGTCTAAGTTTTCAACCAGGTCAACCACGGTAAATATTATAATAACACTCAGCAAACAATATAGAAAGATTCCAATGAAGCGGCTCCTAATATATCGAGGCAGTATTCTCAACATTTACTTTTCCTTCTGTAAAGACTCGATAAAATCTGTCTCAACCTGTCGAGTTTAATAAATGTAGTCTCTCTAACCGTCTTGATTACTAAATAGATACCCAGGGTTCCAACAAGCACATTGGGGGACCACATAGCCGTGGCAGGTCTTATTATCATTCTATCTGCAAGCTGCTCTCCTCCAATAAGAAATGTCCAGTAAATCAAAAAGAATACAAGGCTCATGCCTCCTCCTATGGCAAGTCCCCCCTGTCTTGCCATTATACCAAGAGGTGCCCCAATAAACACAAAGACAATGCATGCAAATGGTATTGAATATTTCTTGTGTATCTCAACCCATAGGGCATTGTTTGAACGTCTGTATCCATTTATGATCCTTTTTAATCCCTGTATCTGATCTATCATTCTACTGATACGAATGGACGGATCCTGCTTCCTCTTAGAATACAATTTAGCATAAAAAAGGTTGACATCTTCCCTCCCCCTTTTTATCAAATCTATATACTCATCAGGAAATATTGTAGCCAAATCATATCTAACGGCCTGGCGTATCTGCTCCTCACTATTTTTAATTGCCTTCAGATTCCTCTTTATATCATCCCTCATCATTGAGGCGCTCTTCTCTCTCTCGCCTCTACGGCCTCTACTTGTCCTCTTTAATTCAATGTTGGACACAGGGATAAAAATTACCTGTCTCTCAAATATCGAACGCTGATAGTTCTCAAAATCCTTATCGTCAACCTCATGCACCTCTCCATTGAACAGGATAAACTTCAAGCCTTCTGGAGAGCTTAAATACTCCATTTTCCCCTTTTCTGCAAGTATAGTCCTCCTCTTTCCCTTCTCGCTTCTGTCGTGAATAATAACCCCCTTTAAAATATCCTCTCCTCCAATCTTTTTTATATCATAAACCATGAGACTGTAATCTGGTATCTCATCAAAAAAAACATGTGGTTCTATGGCAATGGTCGGCCTCTTTTTTCTAATATCTCTTGATAGAAGTCGAACCCTGTGGTTTGCATCTGGTAAGACACAGTTGTTAAATCTTTCCAGGCCTATTGCTACAAATACTGCTGCTATTGCCACAGGAATGATCAGGCGATAAAGATTAACGCCACTTGCCTTTAAGGCCACAATTTCGTTGTCCCCAGAAAGCCTGCCAAATGCCATGAGAGTTGCAATGAGAACCGCCATTGGTACTGCAAGTGCCAATATCCATGCAAGGTTCAGAATAAAAAACTCAAGGATTACAGAAATTGCAAGCCCCTTGCCAAGGAGCCGGCCCAGCTCCCTGAAAAGCAGATTCAGTACAAACACAAATGTAATAGTGGCCAGACCAGAAAAAAAGGGGCTCAGATGTTCTTTAAGAATATATCTTGTAACAATTAACATTCTATGTTTCGTAAAATTTTAATCATTTATAATATATTGAACTGGCTCGATTTTTGCAAATAGATTTTAAACAACAGGACAATTTTTTTCTTGTTGCAATTTAAACATAAATTTATTATTTTATTTGAAGTTGAGTGTTAAATAGAAAGGAGCTGCCTATCGTCTCTTTGTTACAGTTTTAGTAATTAAATTTTCAAAAAAGGAAACCTTGTAACAGAAGAGACGATGAACTCCTGTAAAAAAACAATTTTTAAGATTCTTCCCTTTATCGCCCTTACCACTACCTTTTTCTTAAAAGCAGATATCGGGCTTAAGACAACTCTTAAGTGGACAAATTTCGCTCCCATAATCTATCATGATAAAATAAGAGTTCCTTCTACTGCACAGACACCTTCTCTTCTATCTATAAAATATCCACGCTCTTTTAAATATTCAACCTCCTTTGATTCTACAGGAAGGCTCGTCACAATAAGACTTCAATCAAACAAACTCGACATTCTCCTTCCCCTTCATCTTTCTCTACAGGAGTATCTTAAAAAGAGAAGCACGATTGAGACAGATCGGCTCTGGAGAAAATCTGTATATGAAAATCTAAAATCTATGAAAATCCGAAGAGGGGGAAAAGGCGGAATCACAATAAAATCACCGAAAATAAAAAGTAAGACCTTCAAACGCATGTTTGGAGGAGAAAATCTAAGCCTGATCGTTAATGGCAACATTACAATAGATGGTGGACTGAGAAACGAAAAATATGACTGGGTTAAGGATGTTACAAACAGAAGACCCAACACAAGCTTTAATATGAAACAGAAACAAAATTTCAACATAACTGGAAAGATAGGAGAGAATGTCTCTATCAAGGTAGATCAAAACAGCGAAAGAACATTTGAATTTGAAAATGCCCTTAAGCTCGAGTACAAGGGAGATGAAGATGCAATCATACAGAGCCTTGAGGCAGGAAACACTACCCTAAATCTGCCCTCTACCCGATTCGTTACAGTTAATGCTCAAAATTCAGGTCTATTTGGGTTCAAATCTAAAATGAAATTGGGAAATCTCGACATTACTGCAATCGCAAGCATGCAAAAGGGAGAAAAAAAGAAAAAGACCTTCACGGGCGGCAAGGAAAAGCATACAAGAAAAATCAATGATTATGAATATAAACGGTGGACCTATTTTTTCCTGGATTCACTCTACAGGGCACAATTCCCAAAACTCGACAGCAATGGGAAACACATAATCGATCCAAATAAGATCATAACAGAGATTGAAGTATATAAGTCCGATGCATACTACGAGACAAAAAAAGAGGGCTCTTTTTATGCATGGGCAACGCCAAGAGGAGACCCTAACAATCCCGACACAACAAAGACCTCCAGCGAAATATACAGCGGCTATTTTATTCGTCTCGAACCAAATGTCGACTACTTTCTCATGCCATTAATAGGGTCAATTATCATGAAAATGCCTCTTCAGGACAGCGAAGTACTTGCCGTGGCATACAGAGACAGTTCAGGAAAATCTTATGGAACTCTCATATCTGAAAACCCAAACTCCTCATCTACACCAATCTTTAAACTCATAAAGGCAAAGGGGCCTCATCCTTCCTACAAGACATGGAACCTAGAATGGAAAAATGTATACGATCTTGGTGTTGGACAGATAACCAGTGAAGATTTTGAAGAGGGGTTTGAGATAAATATATATCATAAGACTGGTGGATCTGGAAATGATGAACAGGCTATAAAATTAAACAGCGGGCAGACTGTTGGATTTCTGAAGATCTTCGGGCTCGACAACAAGGACAAAAACGGAAACGATAAATCAGATAACAAGATAGACGATAATCCAAACATAATAGACAAGACACACGGAATTCTCATCTTCCCAAATCTCAGACCCTTTGACCCCGATCCTCTTTTAGATACAACATACCCCTTTCCTGAGGAGATGAACGAACTCAGAAGCCCCGCTCTATACGATACAACAGTAAACAACGTAATTCAGCGCCAGAGCAAATTCTACATTGAGGTCAAATCTTCCAAACAAAGCACAACCTACGACCTTGGCATGAACATCATTGAGGGAAGCGAGACTGTCACACTAAACGGAAGAAGATTGCAGAAGGGAACAGATTATACAATAGATTACTTCACCGGAACGGCCACAATACTCACAGAAGAGGCCTCCAATCCCAATGCCGAAATAGAGATAAATTATGAATCGCATCAATTCGTAGAAATCGACAAAAAGGCTCTCATAGGTGCACGTGCCGAGTACACCCTCTGGGAGAATGAATCAAACCGTTCTTTTATTGGAGGAACCTTCCTCTATCTCTCTCAGCAAACCCTGGACAGAAGAATCCGACTCGGCCAAAACGGGCCAATGAAAAACATGATCTGGGACATCAACGGAGCTCTTCATTTCAAAC
Source organism: uncultured bacterium (assembly GCA_964651045.1). Lineage (GTDB taxonomy): Bacteria > Zhuqueibacterota > QNDG01 > QNDG01 > DSAB01 > CAZYVD01. The sequence goes on along the minus strand of CAZYVD010000002.1, from coordinate 47,450 downwards.
CCGATTTCCTAACCAGCGGATTAAACCTCATTCCCCTTCTCAGCGTAACTGGTAAATCCTCTGTGTCTGTGGAAGGCGAGATAGCTCAGGTAATTCCCAATCCAAATCCTCTAAACAACAGGGCAACCGGAGACCCTGATGGGGTCGCATATATAGATGACTTTGAGGGTGCGATAAGAAAGATATCACTGGGAAAGATAAGAAAAAATTGGGGACTCTGTTCTCAACCCCTCTTAAAGGACTCCTCCAAGGCCTCTCTTTCTACAATGGGAAGACTCATCTGGTACAACCCAAAAAATGCAGTATATATAAAAGATATATGGCCAAACAAAGAAATCTCAGGACTTGGAGATAGAAACTATATCGAGGTTCTCACTCTTGATTTTACTCCTGTCGATACTCTTGATGATAAGAAAGTATCATGGGGTGGAGTTCAGCGCTCCCTGAGCTCAGGCTCGTGGGATCATACTGAAAGTAAATTTCTCGAAATCTGGGTAAAAGGGGAAAGGGGTAGGCTTCACATAGATCTTGGACAGATATCCGAGGATGTCATACCGAATAATAAATGGGATACAGAAGACAAGGCTCCTCCTGGTGAGTTCAGAGACAACAATTTGACTCCCAATTACAACGAAGACACAGGTCTCGACGGGGCATTTGGAGACGACCCTCCAACACTGTTTTATCCTCACGTGAGTGCAAAGGTAAAAACAACAACCAAAAACGGCCATTCATATGTCTACTGCGAACCTTACGATTTCTGGGACATAAATGGCGATGGCGAAAAAAGTCCTGATGAGCCGTGGAGTTACGATAATTTTTACTACGAACATGGCAGCAACAATTACGAGTTAATAAATGGGACAGAAAACAATGAAAGAGATGGAAACATTAAAAAACCCGACTCAGAAGATCTCAATGGAAATGGAGATGTCGATCTTGTCAACAACTACTATGAATTGAGCTTCTCTCTTGACCTGGAAAGTGAAGACAGGATCTATATAGCCGGAGGAGATACGATAAACAAGGACGGCTGGCGCCTCTACCGACTTCCTCTTGATGATGCAGAAAAATTTGGAACCCCGAGCTGGTCTCGCATTGAATTTGTAAGGCTCTGGGTCGATGGAGTGGAACAAAACACAAAGATAACAATTGCAGAGATTAACCTCACAGGCAACGAATGGAAATTCAGAGGAATCAAGAGTGAACTCGACTCCACATACCAGCAAGACGACGATTCTACAATGTACATCTCTGTTGTCAACACACATGACAATCCATCTTACTCTCCTCCTCCAGGTGTAAAAGGCGAGTTTGATCCTGTGAAGAAAATTCACTCAAAAGAACAATCTCTTGTTCTCGGGCTTCGCAATCTCATGCCAGGAGAAGCCGCCTTTGCCGAGAAAAGATTTTTTAAGGAACAAAATTTCATTCACTACAAAAAGCTTAAGATGTTTGTCCATGGGGGAGGAATCAACTCCTCTCTCCTTGAATCAGATTCTCTGGAGTTTGTCCTTCAATGGGGAACCGATAATGAAAACAAAATATACTATCAGGCAAAACTTTTGAAAATCTACCCTGGCTGGGACGAAGAAAAAAAGCGAAATTTTATAGAAGTAGACTTCGAAGAGCTCGGAGTACTTAAAAGAGATATGGTAAGCCTTGGACAGGATTCTATATCAAAAAAAATTACTGACAATCAAACCCTCTCTGTTTATGGCCAGCCCTCACTGACAAAGATAAGGTGGTTTATGGTTGGAATCAAAAATAAATCTAACACCCCCTTTACAGGAGAAGTGTGGATAGATGAGCTTCGTCTTTCAGGGATAAGAAAAGAAAAGGGTCTGGCAATGAGGGTTCGAGCAGATATAAAGCTCGGCGATTTCATATCAATTAATGGAGAATACAACAGAAAAGATGCAGATTTTCATACAATAAATGAAAGATTCGGAGGAGGTTCAAATTCCAGACAGGGGAATATATATGCAAACATCAATCTACATAAATTCCTCCCAACAGAATGGGGAATGTCTATACCTTTTTCATTAAACATCACAAAAAACACACAGACTCCAAAATATTTCCCCGGATCAGATATCCTTGTGACAGATCGAACGGCTCCTGACAGCATACTAAAGACGATTCAGACAATAAACAAAAACCAGTCTTTCAACATCTCGTTTTCAAAAAAAGTGAAATCAAAAAATCCATTCTTACGGTATCTTGTTGATCCCTTCTCTGGTAGGTACAGTTATACAAAAAACGAAATGAGCAGTTCTCAAATAGCATCATCTCTTAAAAAACAGAGAAGCGGTTCTATTCAATACAATCTTTCTTTTAATAATATAAAGCCCCTGCAGCCCTTCAAATGGCTGGGCACAAAAGGTATTTTTAAGAATATAGCATCAATAAAATTTTACTATCTTCCAAAGAATCTCAACATTCAAATGGCAGGAGACGACAGAGACGAGCACACTCTGAGAAGAGAGGGTCTCTCCGATACAGTGAAAACATCTTTTTTTAATCAAAAGGTCTCTACCTCCATTCAACCCTTTCAGGCTCTCTCTCTTACTTACACAAAATCAAGAAAATCTGATATGAGAGGAAAACATCTTCCCGACTACTTCTCTCTTGATCCTGGAATGGCTCGAAACAAAACCCAGCAGTTTGGAACAAAATTCAATCCATCGCTAATAAAATGGCTCTCAACAAATTTCAGCTACAATGCAAATTACTCGTGGCAAAACAACCCCTCAATAAAAGAGTCTGGAACTAGTACGAGAGTCAATTCAGACATGATGATCCGAACAAGCCTCAATACAGCAAAGATGTTCCAGCCAGGCGGCAGGGGTAAAAGAACCGTGAGAACTCGCAGACGCCAGCCAGTAACAAGAAAAGAACCGAAAAAGAAAGAGCCGAAGATTTCTGAAAAAAAAGAAAAGAAGGGATTTTCTTTTGCATCTGTGTTTAGAATATTTGGAAAGGTTTTTAAAAAAATCGATCCTATCAGCATTACCTATCAGGAAAAAAAGAGTGCAAACCATTACGGAATCCTCAACGGAGCAGATCCCTCCTTTGCTTATACTATGGGATTCAACATCGAAGATCCAGGTGTTAAGTTCTCTGACGATGCTACTACCCAGAAGAGCTCTCTGCGGTACGATAAAAATATGTCTCTTGGAACGGGTTTTAATGTAACATCACGAATCAGTGTTAAACTCGACTACAAATATTCAAGAACAAACACACAGTCTACTCAGAACACAACAAACATCTCAAAGTCGTTCCTTGTCCTTAACCCTGAGGCACGAAACAAGGGCATTCCCATTCCAAATTGGACCATACAGTGGAATGGCCTTGAGAAGCTTCCTCTTCTCTCAAAGATTACCAGAAGCGTATCATTGAATCACAGCTTTTCCGGAAAAAATAGTATATCAAAAAAAGGCAATTCAATAACAAACCAGACGTTGAGTAGAGACTTCAGGCCATTTATCCAGTTCACCATGACATTTAAAAATGGGTTAACCACAACAATACGAGTGAACACATCACAGGCAATTTCTATTACAGTGCAAAACCCAAGCACTATACAAAAAACCTCTTCTTTTGATCTTACAATCACGGCAAGGCATACAATCAAAGGAGGATTCCGGTTGCCCCTGCTTAACAAAAGAATAGAAAACAACATAAACTTCAATCTATCATTCTCAAATAAACACAACAAGACCAGAAGAAAACCTGAGGGTGGAAGATATACAACAATGATGGAAACCAAGAGCTGGTCCTTTCAGCCCAAGATCGACTACACATTCTCAAAAAGCGTAACAGGAGGTATAAGTTTCCTAATCGGAAAGGAGTTCAGATTAAATCAGGGAACAAAAACAATAACCGATTTCAGCATACATGCAAACATAAAACTATCGAGTATTTAAGCTTGTGATGATGGCTTTTTCTATCTAAAGATCTTTTTCTGTTTTTCATTAGATTTTAAATAAAAAGATTAAAAAGGTTATGTGATTCAAGGAGCAGCATAAGAGTCCATTTGAATAGACAGACATAATAATCTGCTTGTGAACTCACATGTGTTAAAAAATTCTGTTTTGCTTGAGATTCGCTTTTGGATTGCGGCGCCTTGGCGCCGCTTTTGAAAGCGGCAACACGTTGCCGCACTCCAAAAAAAGGAATCTAATTCGTTTGAGTTGAAACGCTTAAGATTCATTACTAAAGAGAAAATTTTATCCTCTAACAAAAAATCCCCCTATAATCCCCCTTTGAAAAAGGGGGATATAATCCTCTGGTTCCCAGACTTTTGTTTGGGAACCCAGATGTGTTAAAAATCAGTTTTGGATTGCGGCGCCTTGGCGCCGCTTTTGAAAGCGGCAACACGTTGCCGCACTCCAAAAAAAGGAATCTAATTCATGTGAGTTGAAACGCTTAAGATTCATTACTAAAGAGAAAAATTTATCCTCTAACAAAAAATCCCCCTGTAATCCCCCTTTGGAAAAGGGGGATATCAAATGCTACAAGTATGATGGGGTGAGCTCCTGAGTTTCGGCAAATCCTTAAATAAAAAGTCGAATAACCAATTCTTTTACCCCTGGTTCCCAAACTCCTGTTTGGGACCCTACATATGTTAAAATCTCTGTTTTGCTTGAGTTTTAATTAGGGTTACGGTGAACTTAAAATTTCTTTTATAGGAGTTTAGACTCTAAGGCGTCATTGTACAATCAGCCTCCCACACTCATTGTTCTCTCAATATATCAATTTATCTTTGCCCAAAAACCCAAAGTTCTTCAAGGAGGAGGGAGGTTGCCGGTTTCCATTTTTACATTACAGCAAAATTTTATTGTTGAATAAAATTAATATTATTGGTATATTACGGCAAAGGTTTTTATAAATAAAAGGTAGACATGTTTCAGAAAAAAGTTATTACACTGCTTATTCTTATAATTATAATTCAACTCTTTGGAATAATATATTCTCAACGAGGTAAAATAAAGAGCTTTCTTCGTGATAACTTTTCAAAAGAGAAGATCGGGTATCTTTTTCAGGAATTCAAGGATCAATTCTCTTCCTCTGATGAAAACATTCTGGAATCTGTTGAGAAATTTCCATTAAAAAAATTCAAGATTACCGTCTCTCCTTCAGAATGGAAGAGGATAAACGAAAACATAACCAGTAGGAGCCCAAGAGAGGAAATCCCTGCAACTCTTGAGGTGGACAACCAGATCTATGAGTGCAAACTCCGCATAAGCAAGGGTGGACAGAGACACTGGAAGGGAAAAAGAAAATCATTAAGGCTCAGGTTTCCCAATAAAAAGCTATATAATGGTATTAAAGAGGTAAATCTGAACATACCGGAAACCCCTCGAGTAATCATCGATCCTCTTGCCTGGGATTTTGCATCATTTATGGGCCTTGTTGTTCCTCAATATGATTTTGTTAGGTTGGAGGTAAATGGTATAAATCAGGGTGTACGCATTTTTTATGAAGACATAGACAAATACTTTCTTGAACGCAATGGATTGATGGGATACATCTTCACTGAAAAAAGATACCATTCATTCACATTCGACTACAGATCATCTAAGGACGAAGATTATCCAGAGATAAAAGTCATAAACAAAAAGGGCAACTCTCTTGAGGAACTCATCTGGCTAAACAAGGCTCTTGCCAATCCTTCAATTTCCCAATTCAAAGAAGAGGCTGAAAAAATCCTCGACATAGATGAAGTATTGACATGGCATGCTCATGCCCTGATATGCGGAAGTGGACACCAGAATGTTCACAACATACAGCTCTTTTACAACTCTTCGATTCGGCGCTTTCAATTAATCCCTTGGGACATTGCTGGCTTCGATCACTGGGGTCACGAACCAAGAAAGACTGAAGAAATGGCTCTCGACTGGTGTACAAATCGATTGATCTTCCGTCTCAATCAAGTCCCTGAATTTGTTGAGAAAAGAAATCGAATAATATGGAAATCATTGCATGAACTTCTCCCTCTAAAAAAACAGTTGGAACTGATCGATTCTCACTACAAGAAGGTGAGATATTACATATATACAGACCCTCTTAAGCAGGCTTCAACCGAGATCTTCTCAAACAGGGATTTTGATAACAAGATCAAAGAAATGAAGGAATGGGTAAAACTTCGATACAGCTTTATGATCAATGAGCTTGAAAGTGCAGATCTCAGGGTCTCCGTAAATCCTCTCCCTTATTCATCAAAGAAGAAGGGACTCATGATCTCCCTTGGTACAGGAAAACAGTCTGGTGTAATGGTTAAATCCTTCAAAATTCCCTTAACTAAAAAAATAGACCCCGATAAAATTAAACTCTATCTTGATGTAAATGGAAATCTTATCTTTGATTCAAAAGACAGAGAAATAGATGGCACTAAAAAACTTCTTGTCGATTCAGACACTCCTGTTGTTGCCCTTATGATAAATGAGCTTCTTCTCCCAGCAAGAAGCATCATTCGAGACCCATGGTTCGATTACTGGGATAAAGGATATATCCTGCAAACGATACCTGCATATCGCTATTATAACTTCTTTGTGATCCAGGATTCTGATTCAAAAAAATCGTTGCTCTCACCAGAGATAAAAATAGAGTCCATAAACTCTGTTACGGGCCACCCTGTGACTCCCCAATATTTCACCATCGATAAGGAGAAAGAGTTTTCATATATTTATAGAGAAACAGAAACACCTTCAAGGACTCTTTTTAAAGAAAAATCTAATACAAAAACAGCTGTCTCTTTTGACATAGAAGATTTTCTCTCAAGATACTCATCAAATAAAAATATTATAATTCCTGCGGGTACCTACCGCATCAATCATACATTGAAGATCGGCCGGTCCAAGGTTGTTACACTATCACCCGGTGTTCATTTTCTTATAGGCCCTGGCGTATCTATCTATGTAAGGGGAACACTTAACATAAATGGAACACTAAGTAAACCTGTAATACTTGAGAATGCAATAAACAATCTTCCCTGGGGAGCCCTGATCTATCATGAAACTAAAAACAACTCTCGAATAGATCATGCGGTTATCAGAAATGCTGGCATGGCAAGAATAGATGGTGTAAACTTCACAGGAGTAGTCTCTGTGTACGATGCCACAATAACAATCTCATCTTCACTTTTTGATCATATCCATGCCGACGACGGAATAAATACAAAGAACTCTCAGACAAGGATACTAGGGTGCAGATTCTTAAACTCAAGAGACGATGCCATTGACTATGATTTTACTGATGGGGAAATAAAAGACTGCTACATTTACAAGAGTGGCGGAGATGGTATAGACTGCGGAACCTCAAATCCAAAAATCTATGGAAACTACATAGACTCCCCGGTTGACAAGTGCATCTCTGTTGGTGAAAGGTCTTTCCCTGTTATTGAAAACAACTTTCTCATTGGCGGCACCTATGGAATTGCCGTTAAAGATGACTCGAACCCCCTGATAAAAAACAATACAATCTGCGAAAACAAAAAGGGGATATCTTTTTACATTAAAAAACCTGATGAATTTGGAAAGCCATCTGCAAAAATAACTCAATGTATAATATGGAACAACCAAAATGAAATCGAAAATCTCAGCCACTCAAAATTTGTAATTCAGAAATGTGTAGTTAAGGGAGGATATCCAGGGAAGAAAATATTTACCGATCCTCCAGAGTTTACTTTTAGTCCAAACACTCCAGAGTTGAAGTATGTGCTGAAAAAAAACTCTCTATATGCTGTAAAGGGCTATGGAGCGAAGCAGGGTAACTGGTAATGCGAATAATCAGGTACGAATTTAAATACTTTATAAATGAGGAGATATATCTGCGGGTCATGGAGTGCATCTCTTCATATCTTGTGCCAGATCCCTATGCTAAAAAATACGAAGGTTATCGTTATTATGTCAACTCCCTCTATCTCGACTCTCCTTCAAGGGCATATTATGAAGAAAAGATGGCCGGCAAAAAGATCAGACGCAAGATCAGAATGAGGTGTTACAGCAAGAATTTCTTTGATGCAGATTATTTTTTTGCAGAAATAAAAAAGAGGGACCAAAGCCATATCGATAAACTCCGCGTTAAAATGGCAAGTTCAGACTTCAGAGAATTCATGGACAACAATTTCTTAAGACCGCCCGATAAATTTCTCAGCCAGGACTTCGAGGATAGAACCATCATGGAAGAGATGATCTACCACTGCAACTGTGACATTCTCTTCCCTGCAGCATTCATTCTATATGAACGCGAAGCCTATCTAGCAGAAAACGATGATACCGTAAGAATTACATTTGACAGATCTGTAATGAGTCAGAAGTTTTACTCCACCTTTGCAGACCCCTCCATCGGATGGTCTTCTGTTTTTCCTGGTAAGATTATCCTTGAGATCAAAGTCCGAACACTTCTTCCCTTCTGGCTTCACAACATGGTAAAGAAACTGAGCTTAGATTATGAATCGATTTCTAAATACTGTTTCAGCATCGACAGATTGGCCTATGAACTTAATTGATAAAATAAAAAGGAGACATTGTAAATGATAACAAACATCGCTCTGATTATTCTTTCATTTATTCTGGGACTTTTCATTGCCACAACCTATCACTTCACAAAAAAGGGCTTTTCCCACTCTCAGGCCTTTATTAAAAACCTCGTGCTTCTGACTGTTGTTACATGTACTGTGATGATGGTCATCGGCAATACTGTTGGGAGAGCATTTGCCCTTATCGGGGCTCTTTCTATTATTCGATTCCGTACTCCAATAAAGGACCCGCTCGATATAGGCTTTGTTTTCTATTCTATAGCCATCGGTATGGCAATAGGAGTAAAAGACTACAAACTTGGAATAACTGCCTGTTTGCTCATAAGCCTGTTGTTCTTCATCGTATATCGTATTAACTTTGGATCCTCTCAGAAGATCGACTATCTCATAAAAATGATCAGGTCTCAACAGATCGATGAGTCTGCAGTCGAAAGGATAATGAAAAAATATCTCCAGGAAGTAACCCTTGTCAATATTGTAAGGCCTGCTGGAAAACCAGATATGGAAGTAACCTATATGGTGATGTTTAAGAAAAACACTCCTGAAAATCGAGACGGTTTCATGAGGGAAATGAATACTATATCAGGAATGAAACAATTGATTATGGTTAATAAATCGATAGACATCGAAGGATAAAATAGCAACAGATCCTTTGATAAACCACTAATTGGGCGGTTCTTATTTAGAACCGCCTATTTTTGTTGCTCTTTATCTCCAACATCTTTGATATAATCTCTTTTAGTATCTTTGCGCAAACCATTGCCGTAACTTTATTGATGTCTCTTTTTGGATTATATTCAACAATATCGGCTCCCACAATCTCTGGAGCAACTACACCTTGAATCATATCTACAGCCTCTCTAGTTGTCATTCCGGCTGGCTCAAAATGAGAAACACCAGGAGCAAATGCAGGATCAAGCACATCTATATCAAATGAGATATATAAGGGTTTGTTAAATTTCAATTTCCTGTAGCCTTTTAGATCTCTCATCTCATAAACTTCTACTCTAAACCGATCTGCCTGGTCACGCTGATGTCCATTCATTGTTCTTATTCCTACCTGAACTAACCTGTCGACGAGCCTCTCTTCCATTATCCTTGCAAATGGAGATCCATGTGAATATCTATCTCCATTCAACTCATCATAAAGGTCGGGATGAGCATCGAAATGAAGAATCTGAAGACTTTTATACTTTTCATGAAATCCTTTTATTATCGGATAGGTTATTGAATGATCTCCTCCCAGTGAGATAATTGGAATGTCATACTTTAAAACCCGCCTTATCGTTTCCTTAATTTTATTAAATCCATCCTTATTGGAAGACAGATCAATGTCTCCAACATCAAGGATCAAATCCTGTTTGCCTAGATCTTCTCCTGACTCGCTCCACTTGTTGGTTGATTTACATTCAAATGCCTCTCTGATAATTACTGGTGCAAGGGAAGAGCCTCTCATGAAACTTGAGTGATTGTCCCATGGAAAACCGATGAGTGCAATTTTATGTCTCGTATCTTCTTTCTTCATTTTTCATTAAAAAATAATCCCTTCAATCTTCTCTGAAGGGATTATATTAATTTTTAATTTTCGGGTTTTTTTATCTCAATTTCTTGTTCCTTTGTAAATCTCTCATTCTGTTCCACTTTACCCAGTCTGTCTTTTCGTCAACATCATCTGCCTTGAATTTTCCCTTTGATATGATCTTGCCATTCTTATCTATCTTTACCTGCTGCATTGATTGAACAATATAAAGCCACTCTTCTTTTGTTACCTCTCTCGGTCCAGGAATTTCTGTGGGGCCGGGAATCTCATGTGGTATCAACGACCTTGGCTTCAGGTCTTTTTTCTCTGGTGCATTTGTAATAAGCACCTCGCCTTTATATACTTTCAATATTGTCGTAGAGTCAGCCTCTACTCTGAATCTTAATGTGGTTCCAGTAATGGCTGCAGCTGCAATCGGTGCAGACACATCAAACTCTGTATCCATTTCGATTTCATGAATAGAGGCCCAAATCTCACCTTGCTTGACATCTATTTTTGTCTTTATCTTCCGATCCTTTGTCTCTTCATAAAGTTTTACAATATCTATAATAGTCTGTGGGGCCAGTCGTATAACATCAAGCTGCACAAGATCAATTTCTGCTCTCGATCTATTATACGTTCTTACCTTGTCCCCTGAGAATATCTCTGTATTTACAAATGCGTCTCTCCAGTTCTCCATTTCAGGATTCTTTGACTTGACCTGTCCTTCTGTATATGTAATTATACCCTTTTTTTCATCTTCTCTCTTCTTCCCTGAAATAAGCACAGTAACAATTAATAAGACAAAAAATACGGGTATAATCTTATAAAATATCTTCATCATCTCTCTCCTATTCCTTCTTCTGGATAATATCTTGTGTATACCATATCAACAAGTTTTATTGCCTCCCTGGAGAACGGATCGACATCTCTTTTGAACAGCTCGTTGTCTATCAGTATCTTTGCAACTCTCCAGCTTTCTGCATTTTCCAGTTTTTCCATTAACTGTGCATATGATTGCTCATCCCCTCCAAACAACTTTTTTATAAAGCTCTTTTCTGTCTTCTTATCGATTAATGTTCTTAGTCCCCCCCACACCTCTCTTTCTGGGCTCTCCTGCTGCTTTTCCAATACCAGATCTTCTTTCTTTTCTTCCTCTTCTTCTAAAATCTGATCCCTGCGGATTATCCTCATCTTTTTTGCTTTTGGCCTCTCCTCTTTTACCTCCTCAGGTTCCTTCTCATCTTCCTTTACAACGACCTCATCCAGTTCCCATCCCTCCAATCCCTCCTCTTCAACAGCCTCAAAAGTCGGTTTCTTCTCCTCTTCTGCTACCTCCTCTTTCTGCTCAGTAGAAACCTCTTCTATCAACTCTGTTTTTCCTTTTTCAAATTCCTCTTTAAATTCAAGATATCGCTTAAGCGTCACTTTCAGTTCTTCTGCATCAAACTCATCTTTGCCAAGTTTCATCTCAACTTCTACTGCCCTTCTGAAATTCCAGTGGTTTCTATCTGCTAAAAAATTCTGTATTGTTTTTCCATCAACCCTTGATATTCTTTCACTCTTAATCTCTGATAAAAACTCTGTTAGTACTGAGAAATCTTTCAATATAAAACCTACTGGATCTTCACCACCCATTCTCTGAAGAATTTCTGCCATGATATTATCATATTCTTCTCTCTTAAAAAATTCTGAATCTAATTTTGTGCATTCTTGTATCAACATTTCTGAATATGGGAGTATTTCACTGTAGGAAGTTAGAATCTGTTTTATCTTTGAAGTCTCTATTCGATCTTTATTATCATTGAAAAGAAGCCTGCGCATTGTGTCTACTGGTTTGATAATATAGTTTAACCTCAGTACCAGTGCCTCATCTAGAATGTACTCCACCTCTCTGGAATTAAAGACAGCTCTCTCTCTCAATATGTCGTAGAGCCTTGAACTTATTCTCTCTATATCATCAGAATTAATTTCAAAATGGGCAGTCGGACGAATGGTAAAGGGCTTCTCTGAAACAAGAAATTTCTCTATCTTTTTTGCAAATATATTTTTAATGAAATCTGGTATCTTATCATCTTTAAGAATCTTTCTGCCCTGTATCCTCTCTTTCCCCTCAAGAATTTTTTCTTTAAGAGTTGATGTAAGCTGAACAGTATCTTTTTCCCACATAACGATGACCCTCTCTAAATATCAAACAGAATCTCTGACTCCCAATTGTCTCCTCTCTTTTCTACATATAGACCATGCCTTGTAACTGCTTTAATCTCTGTGCAAATATCATGCCTCGCACTGTTATATTTTTCTCCATATAATAAACCGTAAAACCAGTACTTATCACAACTCATGTAGGAAAAATTATCCTCTTTTATACGGAATTTAGAGAAAACCATTCCTTTGCTCTCAATTTTAAACAAGATCTCTCTCAGCCACTTTAAAAGCAGCTCCTCTGGATTTGCTCCCTCGATCCGAACCTCATCCTCCTTCTCTTCTCTTATTGTTTCTATATCCATCATTATATTTATCATTCCCTCTGCTGCCTTTTGAAGAATATCCCTCAAGTCTTTACCCCACACTCTCAATCTAACATCTGCAGTGTGGTCTAAAATTTCAAATCCTTTTCTCCCCAACTCCTACTGTTCTCTCTCCTCTCTTATAACTCTGGCAACATCTGCAACCCTGTCGCCCTCCTGAAGCCTTATCAGTCTAACTCCCTGTGTGTTTCTACCTATTACCTTAATGTTGCTTATCTTCTGCCGTACAACAAGACCCTTTGATGTTATTATCAAAAGATCATCAGAATCCATTACATCCATGATTGCTAGCATATCGCCTACCTTGGGCGTTATCTTAAGTGTTACAACTCCTCTCCCTCCTCTTGCTGTTATTCGATAGTCTGAGATTAAAGACCTCTTCCCATAACCACTCTCTGTTACTACCATCAAGGTGTCTTCTCTACTTGCAACCACCATACCAACAACCTCATCCCCCTCTGAAAGTGTAATGCCCCTTACACCGGCTGCTGCACGACCCATGACCCTCACACCCGATTCATGAAACCTTATTGCCTTTCCCTTTTTAGTGCCCAATATAATATCCTGAGTTCCATCTGTAAGCTTTGCCGATATTAACTCATCTCCAGGTCGAAGGTTTATTGCATTAATTCCAACGCTCCTTGGATTGCTGAAGTCTGAGAGACTGCATTTTTTTACCGTACCCCTCCTTGTTGCCATGATAATATTTCTATTCTGCTCAAATGTCCTCACAGGCAGTATTGCTGTTATCTGTTCATCTTTTTCTACCCTTAAGAGGTTCACTATCGATCTTCCTCGTGAGCCCCTTCCTGCCTGCGGCATCTCATAAACCTTCAACCAGTAACATCTCCCCTTGTTTGTAAGAAAAAGCACATAATGGTGTGTAGATGCAATAAAAAGGTGTTCGATCGTATCCGCTTCTCTTATGTTGGCTCCAATGACTCCCTTACCGCCTCTGGCCTGTCTCTTATAGCCGGAAACTGGAAATCTTTTGATGTATCCAGAGTGTGTTATTGTTATAACCATATCCTCTTCTGCTATCATGTCCTCTATGTTAAACTCTTCAGTATCTGATACAATTTCTGTCCTCCTCTCGTCACCATACTTCTCCTTTATCTCAATGAGTTCATCCTTAATTAGCTGCATCTGTTTCTGTTCGCTGGACAGGATCAATTTGAATCTCTCTATCTTCTTTATTAATTCTAAATACTCCTCCTCAACCTTCTTTCTCTCAAGACCCGTCAATCGTTGCAGCTTCATATCCAATATTGCCTTTGCCTGCTCTTCTGAAAGACCAAATCTTCGCATCAGCCCACTCTTTGCCGTCTCTGGATTTCTCGATTTCTTAATGAGCTGAACAATCTCATCTATATGATCAAGAGCTATCTTCAGACCTTCAAGGATGTGAGCTCTCTTCTCTGCCTTTTCAAGCTCAAATTGAGTCCTACGAAGAATGATCTCATGTCTGTGGTCAATAAACAGCTGCAGCATATCTTTCAGGGTCAGAACTCTCGGCCTTCCATCTACAAGAGCAAGAAGTATTACTCCATATGTCGTCTGCATCTGTGTATGAACATATAGTTGATTCAATATTACTCTCGGTTGAGCATCCCTCTTTAATTCTATTACTATCCTCATTCCGTCTCTGTCAGACTCATCTCTTATGTCAGATATTCCCTCTATTTTCTTCTGCTTTACTAAATTTACAATCGATGTTATAAGATTTGACTTGTTTATCTGATATGGAATCTCTGTTATTATTATCGAATCCCTTCCTCCCTTGCCCTTCTCCAGACTTGTTCTTGCCCTGACCTTCAGTCTGCCTCTTCCTGTCCTGTATGCCTCATAGATTCCCTCACTGCCATATATGATTCCTCCTGTGGGAAAATCTGGACCCTTCAAATATTTCATTAACGTTTCTATTTTTATCTCAGGGGTGTTGATCAATGCTATTAGTGCATCTACAACCTCATTCAAATTATGTGGCGGTATGTTTGTTGCCATTCCAACAGCAATTCCTGAAGATCCGTTTACGAGAAGGTTTGGAAACATTGAAGGCAGTACTTTTGGCTCTTTATCGGACTCGTCAAAATTGGGAACAAAATCTACAGTTCTTTTATCTATATCTTTCAGCATCTCTTCTGCTATTGGTGTAAGCCTCGCCTCTGTATATCTCATTGCCGCTGCTGCATCACCATCGAGAGAACCAAAATTTCCCTGTCCATCTACCAGAGGATAGCGAAGAGAAAACTCCTGTACCATTCGTACCATAGAATCATAGACCGCTGCATCTCCGTGCGGATGGTATTTACCAAGTACATCTCCAACTATTCTCGCTGACTTTCTGTACGGCCTGTTTGGATGAAGAGCTAGTTCATGCATACCATAAAGTATCCGCCTGTGAACGGGTTTTAATCCGTCCCTTACATCTGGAAGTGCCCTCGATACTATGATAGACATGGAATAATTCAGATAAGATGTCTGCATCTCCTCTTCAATATAGATCGGTATTATTTTCTCTCTTCTCTCTGTCATTAACAATCCCTATTTAATTATACATCCAAGTTTTGAACTGCTTCTGCATTCTTTTCAATAAACTCTCTTCTGGGCTCAACCTTCTCCCCCATGAGTACTGAAAATATGTGATCGGCCTCTACAGCATCATCTATTGTGACCTTTAAAATTGTGCGCTTCTCAGGATCCATGGTGGTCTTCCATAGCTGTTCTGGATTCATCTCTCCAAGTCCCTTATATCTCTGAACCGTTGTACCCTCCTTGCCAAGCTTGTTAATGCATTCGGCTCTCTCTTCTTCATTAAATGCGTATATCTCATTCTTACCATTCTTTATCCTGTAAAGCGGAGGCTGGGCTATGTAGACATGCCCCTTATCTATTAGCTCTCTCATGTAACGAAAGAAAAATGTCAGCAAAAGAGTTCTTATGTGAGAGCCATCAACATCTGCATCGGTCATTATTATAATCTTGCCGTATCTTAAATTTGAAATATTGAAATCCTCTGATCCTATACCTGTGCCGAGTGCGGCTATCATTGTCTTTATCTCTTCGTTGTTCAGGATCTTCTCAAGGCTCGCCTTTTCCACGTTTAAAATCTTACCTCTTAAAGGAAGGATAGCCTGAAACTGTCTGTCTCTTCCCTGTTTGGCCGACCCTCCTGCAGAATCTCCCTCAACAAGATACAGCTCACAGTGTTCGGGATCCTTTATTGAGCAATCTGCAAGCTTTCCTGGAAGAGTATCTGTCTCAAGCACAGATTTCCTTCTTGTTAACTCTCTTGCCTTTCTTGCCGCCTCCCTCGATCTTGCAGCATTGATTCCCTTCTGTATTATCTTCTTTGATATTGAAGGATTCTCTTCTAAATACTCAGAGAGTTTCTCTCCAACTATCGATTCCACGATCCCCTTTACTTCGCTGTTCCCGAGTTTTGTCTTTGTCTGTCCCTCAAACTGCGGCTCAGGTACCTTAACACTAATCACTGCTGTAAGTCCCTCTCTGACATCCTCACCCGTTAAACTCATACCATTTTTTAACAGTCCATTTCTCTGGGCATAAAAATTTAGGGTCCGTGTAAGAGCGGCTTTAAATCCTACCAAATGTGTTCCACCCTCAGTTGTAGGAATGTTATTTACAAAACTGAAAATGTTCTCCTGGTAAGAATCGTTATACTGGCATGCAATCTCAACACAAATGTTGTCTCTGGTGCTCTCAATTGATATTGGCCTTCTGTGAATCGGTGTTCGTGTTGCATCAAGATATTTTACAAACTCTAATAATCCTCCCTTTGCATGAAATATTTTCTCTTCTCCACTTCTCTCATCCTTTAACCAGATTCTAAGACCCTTGTTAAGAAATGCCAATTCCATAAGCCTGTGACTTAGAATCTCAAACTTGAATTTTCTCTTCTTAAAAATAGTAGGATCTGGATGAAATGTAGTCTCTGTTCCTGTCTTCTCTTTACATTTTCCTACTATTTTCATGTCATATAAAGGCACGCCTCTTTCATATTCCTGCTGGAAGATCTTACCATCTCTAAAAACTCTTACCTTACATCTGTCAGACAGGGCATTTGTAACAGAAACACCAACTCCATGCAGTCCTCCTGAAATCTTATATGTTTGATTGTCAAACTTACCACCAGAATGAAGTGTGGTCATTACAACTTCTAGTGCGGGTCTCTTTTGAACCGGATGTATGTCTGTTGGTATACCCCTTCCATTATCACTAATAGTTATACTATCATCCTTGTGTATTACTACCTTTATTTTATCACAATAGCCAGCCAGACTCTCATCAACGCTGTTGTCTATTACTTCATACGCAATATGGTGAAGCCCTCTTGTCGATGTATCTCCAATATACATCGCGGGTCTTTTTCTCACTCCCTCCAGCCCTTTTAAAACAACTATCTTTCTTGCATCATACTTTTCCTGATTCATTTTACCTCTCTGTGCTATAGAAAAATTATATCTTTTATTATTCCTCTGCCCAATTGGTTGTTTAATTTTCTTATTATCTTCTGTTTATGAAATATCAGTTCATTCCTCCAGGAACTGTTTTTGACTATTACAAATATTTTATCTCCATCTACTCTCTCTGGTTTTGTTACTTTTGATATCTTTTCACCTACTATTGAAGACCATCTTGTAACTGCCTGATGGCGTCTAACAGGAAGTTCTATCTCCAATTCTTTGATAGTATTTTCAATTACAGTTCCTATTCTTTTCATGATTAACTGCTTATTTTTATTGGCATAATCAGCATAAAAAATTCTTCGTTTTCGAGCTGTGTAGTTGGGGTTACAATAGCAGCTCTAACAGGACTCTTTAAATTAAAAGTTACATCATCACTGTCTATATGACGAAGTATATCCATGATATATTGAGCATTATATCCTATTTCCATTTCTTCATCAGAATATTCTGCTTCCAGTTCTTCTCTTGCCTGGCCGCCAGTATCTGTATTTTCACTAAAAATTACAAGCTTATCGGATGAAAGAGAAAATCTTACCTGATTTGTTAATGAACTGGAAAAAAGCGATACTCTTTTCACAGAATCCATAAGTAGATCTTTATTGACCTTTAATGTCTTATCGTTATCTCTTGGTATTACCTTTTCATAATCTGGATACTCTCCTTCTACAAGCCTTGTATAAAGCTTTGTGCTGTCAAAGTTGAAACATATTACATGTTCATCTATTGTAATCTTTGTGGATCCTTTTTCATCTAAATTTTTTATTGCAATCTGTACAGCCTTTGGTGGAATAATCATCTTTTTAGGCGCATCATCAAAGCTGAAACTCCTGTCCACTATTTTTGATAATCTATGGCCGTCTGTTGCCACCATTCTAAGTTCGTCTGCCATTACCTGCATGTATACACCCATGAGAGCAGGTCTCAACTCCTCAGATGATACTGCAAAAATAGTCTTTTCAAACATTCTCTTGAGTACTATATTCTTTAATTCAATTGTTTTTTCCTCTGTGAATACAGGAAGTTCAGGGAAATTTTCTTTTGAAATTCCTGTAATCTGATAATATCCCCTGTCAGTAGTAATGTTTACTCTGTTAGAATCGCCAATCTCAAATTGAATTGGTATGTCCGGTAGCGAACGAATCATCTCTAACAGTACCTTTGCCGGTATTGCTACAGACCCCTGCTTCTCGATCTTATCCGGTACAACCTCGGTGGTTATATATACCTCAAGATCTGTTCCAGTAATTTTTAGATTATTATCATTAAGTTCAAATAGAATGTTCTCAAGAACCGTTGCAGTAGACCTACTAGGAATTACACTGGCAACATTGTTAAGAGATTCTATGAGATGACTCTGAAAAATATTAAATTTCATTTTTATGTCCTCCTATTGATTTAATATATAAATTAAATATTTAATATAAAATATACAAGTAAAAATAGGAATGTGGATAGTTGTTGTTGTTAAAATATGTATTCATTAAATATATAAATAATAGAAACTTATAATTTCAACAGAAGAATATCCTTTGTGGAATAGATGTTAATAAATTGTTAAGAACAAATATTGAAATAATATGATTTATTTTAGGTAAAGAGAATCCACTAACTATTAACATGATATTAACCTTAATTACATTGTTGCGATTTCTATTTTCTTTTTTAAGTCTTCTATTATCTTCTTTACTTTGCTGTCTTTTAATGTTTTATTTATTGATCTTACTGCATGAATTACAGTTGTGTGATCTCTTCCCCCAAAATGTAGGCCTATACTCTTTAAAGAATATCTGGTGAGTTCCTTTGATAAGTACATTGCAATCTGTCTTGCAAAGACTATCTCCTGTTTTCTGCTCTTTCCCCGTAGAAGATCATCAGGAATTGAGAAGTGTTCACATACAACTTTCTGAATCTGTTCAATAGATATGTTTTGATGCTTTCTGATAACAATATCCTTTAATACTGTCTTTGCAAGTTCAAGTGTTATATCTACACCTCTTAATGATGAATATGCAAGTAGTTTAATAAGTGCCCCTTCGAGTTCTCGTATGTTTGAAGTTATATTTGATGCTATATATTCAATTATTTCCATGGGAAGATCTATCTCGTCCTCATCCGCCTTTTGTTGAAGTATAGCGATTCTGGTCTCTAAATCTGGGGGCTGAATGTCTACTATTAAACCGCTCTGAAACCTTGATAGGAGTCTTTCTTCAAGACCTCTGAGTTCCTTGGGAGGACGGTCTGATGTTAGTACTATTTGCTTTTCTTTTTGCTGAAGAGCATTAAAGGTATGAAAAAATTCTTCTTGGGTGCGTTCTTTACTCATAAAGAATTGGATGTCGTCTACAAGTAGGAGATCAACGTTTCGGTATATACGGCTGAATTCAGCAGTGAAGTTGTTCTGTATTGAGTTTATAAAATCGATTGTAAATTTTTCACTCGAAACATACCTTATTTTTTTTGCAGATTTAATTTTCTTGGAGAAGTTTCCGATTGCCTGGACAAGGTGGGTCTTGCCTAAACCTACACCACCATATATTACTAATGGATTAAAAGATGTTTTTCCTGGTGCCTCTGCAACAGCAAGAGAGGCAGCCTTTGCAAATTGATTGCCCCTTCCTTCTACAAACTTTTCAAATGTATATCTGGAGTTTAAATGGGTCTCATCATCCGAATAGTTGGTATTAAATTGAACCTTGAAAACATCGCTTTGCGAAACATCTTCTTCTTCGCTGTGTTTTTTAACAAGATAATATGGTGTGGCTCCTTCACCGAGTATCTGGAACAGTGCAGATCTTATGACGTGTGGATAGTGCTCCTCAAGCCATTCATAAAAGAACTGGCTTGGAACTTGAATGGTCAGATTTCGATTTTCCAGTTTAACAGGAACAATAGGAAGAAACCAGGTATGAAACGTTTGAGGATTTACCTTCTCCTTTATGATTTTAAGACACATGTTCCAGACGTGTTCAGGACTCGAGTTATCCACAAAGGCGGATGAGTTATCCACATTTGTTTTCATTAAAGACCCCTATTGTTTAAAAAAGACCAGCTGTTCAATTTAAATAATATGTAATATAATTATTTTACAATATGTTACGAAGGAAAATAAATAAATAATAATAAATATATATCTCTATAAGTTTCAATCATAAAGAGGGAAAAAAGGCGATTAACCAAAATAATCCACCACTTATCCACATCAACATGTTCCCTCTTATTGCGATGACAATTTATCAAAATTGACATGAATGTCAAGGAGAAAGTTTTAGAGTTAGTCATTAAATCTATTTGAGAACCAGTAACGAAAGTTAATGCTCTGTATAGCTGGATTAGCAACAAGTCAGCCGGTTATTATGATAGTATAAATATTATTAAAATCATTATTAATAGCAATATCGACTATATAACCAGAAACATATTCATCTGGTCCATATAGGTTTTCCGATATGATTTTTCTTAACAAGTTTAAATTTTAAATCCAATGGCTTTTTGTTCAGATTTTCAATAATAGTGATTCCATTTACTTTTTTGATAGATGCAGATCGGATTTTAAACATTAAATAGGTGTAAATTTAATGTTTATTTTATTCGGATTGATTTTTATAGATAAGATTATTTTTAATAAGGAGATATACAGGGGCAGGTGCTACTGCCCCTGTATTGTAAAATTTATAATCTTAATCTTCTTTTACTTGTTTCTTATAGCCGCCTGAGCAGCAGCGAGCCTGGCGATTGGCACTCTAAAGGGAGAACAACTTACATAGTTCATTCCAACCCTGTGACAGAAATCGATAGACTGAGGATCACCTCCATGTTCACCACAGATACCAACCTTTAAATCGGGCCTGGTAGATCTTCCTTTTTTAACTCCCATTTCTACGAGCTGACCCACACCAGTCTGATCAAGGGTTTGAAATGGATCGGCAGGCAGAATTCTCTTTTCTATATATTCAGGAAGAAATTTACCTGCATCGTCGCGGCTGTAGCCAAATGTCATCTGTGTAAGATCATTTGTACCAAAGGAGAAAAATTCTGCCTCTCTTGCAACATGATCTGCGGTCAATGCTGCTCTGGGGATTTCAATCATTGTTCCTACAAGATATTTTACCCTGATACCCATCTTATCCATCGTCTTTTCAGCAATATCATTAACCACTCTTTTCTGGTTTTCAAGCTCTTCTACGGTACCAACGAGAGGTATCATGATTTCGGGAAATACCTTAACTCCTTTCTTGGCAACTGTGCATGCGGCTTCGATTATGGCCTGAGCCTGCATCTCTGTGATTTCTGGATATGTGATGCCGAGTCGGCAGCCTCTGTGACCAAGCATGGGATTCAGTTCGTGAAGAGTTTGAACCTTTTCCTTTATTTTCTTGACATCAACTCCAATCTGATCTGCCATTTCCTTCTGGGTAGCAGGATCATTAGGTAAAAATTCATGGAGAGGTGGATCGAGCGTGCGAATTGTAACAGGCAGGCCATCCATGGCCTTGAATATACCTATGAAATCCTTTTTCTGAAACGGCAGGAGTTTTTTCAGAGCCTTTCTTCTGCCCTTTTCATCATCCGCAAGAATCATCTCTCTCATAGCGTTGATTCTCTCTGGGCCGAAGAACATATGTTCGGTTCTGCACAGCCCGATACCCTCTGCGCCAAATGTTCTGGCAAGCTTAGAATCTGCAGGATTATCCGCATTTGTTCGTACGCCGAGCTTTCTAATTTTATCTGCCCATGACATTAGGGTCTTATAATAGACATTTTTCTCAGGGTCTGCAGGAAGAAGATCAATCTTTCCTTCATATACAACACCAATGGTTCCGTTGAGTGATATCCAGTCTCCCTCCCTTAAGGTTTTACCATTTACAGAAAGCACCTTTTTAGATGAGTCGATATTTAATGCTCCACATCCTACTATACAGCATTTTCCCCAGCCGCGTGCCACTAGAGCAGCATGACTGGTCATACCGCCCTTTGCAGTAAGTATCGCAGCAGCAGCTCGCATACCGTGTACATCTTCAGGACTCGTCTCATCCCTTACAAGGATAACGCTTTCTCCCTTCTTAGCCCATGATTCAGCATCATCTGCAGTAAAGACTATTCTTCCTACTCCACCTCCAGGACCTGCAGGCAGCCCCTTGGCTATTGGTTTTGTTTTTTTCTCAGATTTTGGATCTAGCATTGGATGGAGCAGCTCATCGATCTGGTCGGGCCTGACTCTCATTATGGCCTCTTTTTCGTTGATTAGACCCTCTTTGCACATTTCTACTGCAATACGAATGGCTGCAACACCATTTCTTTTACCAGTTCTTGTCTGGAGCATGAATAGCCTTCCATCTTGAATTGTAAACTCGAGGTCCTGCATATCCCTGTAGTGCTTCTCGAGTTTTGTCCTTATCTTCTCAAGCTGAGCATAGCATTCTGGCATTAACTCTTCAAGAGACGGGAGGTGTTTCGATGATTCAGATTTTGATTCCTCATTGATTGCCTGAGGGGTTCTGATTCCGGCAACAACATCTTCTCCCTGGGCATTAACGAGAAATTCACCATAAAATTTCTTCTCACCTGTTGATGGATCTCTGGTGAATGCAACACCTGTGGCTGAGTTTTCGCCCATGTTTCCAAAGACCATTGTCTGAATATTAACAGCAGTGCCCCATTCATCAGGAATGTTTTCTATTCTTCTATAGGATATGGCTCTTTTCCCGTTCCATGATTGAAATACGGCAGAGATTGCACCCCAGAGCTGCTCATGAGGATCGTCGGGAAAATCTTTTTTCAAGAGCTGTTTTACCTTTTTCTTGAATATCTTGACGAGTCTTTTTAGATCGTCTACATCAAGATCCAGATCGTTTTTTACACCCTTGGAATCCTTCATCTTCTGCATCTCTTTTTCAAGCTGTTCCCTGATCCCCTCTCCTTCCCTGGGAGTAAAGCCAGCGGCCTTTTCCATGACTACATCTGAATACATCATTATGAGGCGTCTATAGGCGTCATATACAAATCTTTCATTACCGCTTTTTGAAATAAGTCCAGGAATGGTATTTTCCGTGAGCCCGATATTTAAAACCGTTTCCATCATTCCTGGCATAGAAATGCGTGCACCGGAACGAACAGAAAAGAGAAGAGGATTGTCGGGATCACCATAGCGCTGATTCATTAATTTCTCTACTTTATTGATAGCCTTATCGACCTCTTTCTCCAATACAGAGGGATACTTGCCGCCCGATTTCATGAAATAGGTGCACACTTCTGTGGTAATTGTAAATCCCGGGGGTACGGGGATGCCCAGTCGGGACATTTCTGCAAGATTGGCACCCTTTCCACCAAGAAGGTCCTTCATTTCAGCTTTACCGTCAGCATGTCCTCCGCCGAAAAAATAGACGAATTTCTTTGCCATAAACTATACCTCCTGTGCTTTTGTAAAAATCTTGTAAATATACTCAATTAAAAAGTAAATAGCAAATGATGTTATCATCTTACGTTCAAAATTTCATTATAACTTTTCTTATCCTTGATCAGTCTTACCGCTTCCCTCACTACTGGATCTTCTTCAAGAGAGACCTCTATCCCGCGATTTGTTCCAAAGTATTTGGAAGCAAGTTCTCGTCTTAATATTCTTTTAATCATATCGGAGTTTTTAACCATGATCTGTTTTTCAATACTGTTTATAGATTTTTTCAGTCTTTCGATTTCATTGATTAGATTCTTCTCACACCCCTCTTTCTCAATCTCTCTTTCAAGAACAGAGAGGCTCTGTTCTATTGGATGGTGATATTCATATGATCTTGATTTTAGATACTGATAGAAACTGTTTAATATTTCATCGGTTATCTTCAGGCTGGAGTCTGGAGGTGTTTTAGAAGAGGCTGCGTAATGGACTGCGAAATTGAAAAACATCGACTTTCTGGTCAGATCGATCAAGATGTTGCTGACAAAGGGAGGGGTTATTACTATGTCTGGAACGATGCCATCCCCCCCTATTACAGGCCTGCCGGAAAGCGTATGGAAGAGTCTATTATCCTTCTCTCTTTTTGATTTATCTTCCCATCTTGAGTATGTACGAGACTGTATGCATCTTCCACTCGGAGTAAAATACTTTGCAGTAGTAATCTTTAAGAATGTTGATGGGGAGAGAGGTACGACTGTCTGCACAAGACCCTTTCCAAAAGTGGTGTCGCCAATGACTATTCCTCTGTCATTGTCCTGAATAGCGCCAGCAACGATCTCTGATGCAGAAGCGCTGAGGTTGTTTACCAGAACGATCAGCGGTCCGTCTCCATATATGGGATCGTTTATTGATTTAAATACATGGTTAGATCTCTTTGATCTTCCCTTTGTTGAAACTATTATTCTGTTCTTTGGGAGAAAGAGATCAGAAACCCTGACGGCTGCATCGAGAAGTCCTCCTGGGTTTGACCTTAAATCCAGTATCAACCCCCTGACTTCTCTTCTCTTCAGATTTTGAATTTCCCTTGCAAGGTCGATATGGGCATTTTTCGAGAAACCGGATAGCTGAATATATCCGATTTTCTCATCTATCGTTCCTGAGTATCTGACGTCTTCGACCTTTATCTGTGCTCTAATCAGAGTAAACTCAAGAAGCTTTGGTTCTCCCTCTCTGCGTATTGTAAGTGTGACTTCTGTTCCCACAGGACCGCGAATCCTCTGTGCAGTTGTGTCAAAGCCAAGCTCCTCAGTTGGAACACCATCAACTTTGACTATTATATCGCCCTCTCTTATGCCAGCCCTTGCAGCAGGAGTGCCGGGAAATGGGGGTTCTTCTACAGTAATTAAGTTATTCCTGAAGGTAAGCAGGATTCCAACACCACCATAGTTGCCATTTGTAATTACCTGTAGCCTGTGTTTACCCTCTTCTTTTTCAATTAGATTTGTATATGGATCTAATGTATTGAGCATGCCGTTAATGCCTGCCCTGAGGAATTCTTCAGAATCTACCTCATCGACATAGTTACTTGAGACTGTTTTAAATATTTCGCCTATGAGCCTGAGGTTCTTGGATATTTTTGTATAGATGTTTTCTCTGCTAACAGCGTTTGTCCAAAGAATCGAGCCGGTCAGTAAGAGAAGAGAGATTAGAATTAGAGGTAGATGTTTTCTTAATTTTATCATGATAGGATCTCCTGTTAAATGTTAAACTTCTTTATAAACATTAAGGCATCTTTAAAAATTTCTTTTTCAAGTTCATTGATAGATTTTTCTCCATTTAATAGTAATATTCGTTCTGGCTCCTGTTTTGCGATTGTAAGATATCCTTTACGAACTTTATCAAAAAAGTGTTTCATCTGATTTTCCATGCGATCTTTTTTTATAGTAATCTTTCCCATTCTTCGGATCGACTCATCCCAGGAAATATCGAGAACATAGGTCCTGTCTGGAAGGATGTTGCCACATACGAGCCTGTTTGTTTCCACTATGTATGAAATCGGAATGGATCGACCATATCCCTGATAAGAAATTGTAGAATCTATGAACCTGTCTGTTATCACAATTTTGCCCTCCTTGAGAGCAGGGGCTATATATTCGGTTACGAGCTGAGACCTTGCTGCACAGTAGAGAAGAAGCTCGGTCATAGGTGTAATGGTTCGGTTTTTTTTATCTAAGAGAACCTTTCTTATCTTCTCTGAAACAGGAGGACCTCCAGGATCCCTAACAAGAACAACAGGATAATTCATATTCTGTAAATTTTTTTTCAGGGCCCTTGCCTGGAGCGATTTTCCAGAACCATCGATTCCTTCAAAGGAAATCAAAAGGCCTCTTTTTTTTTCAAAACTGTTCATAGTTTTATCAGCTTCCATTTGCCGCCGCGAAATCGCCAGTGGTTCATGTTGCTTTTAAAGATTTCATCTGCAAGTTGCACAGACCAGATTCCGGCCAAACCAAAATGGAAAAAGAAAACACCTATCCAGTTTGAGAGAATCTCAAATAGAAACACTCCGATGATTGTCATCCACATGATCCATTTTATGTCTCCTGCTCCTCTAAGGTTTCCTGAAATGACAGTATTCATGGCCTTTGGAAACTGCACAAATGCGAACACTGTAAAAAGTATTCTGTAACTCTTATCATATATTATTACATCTTCTTTTCTAAAAAAGAGATGGAGAAGCGTGCCGGAAAATACGATTATCAGTACAAGGATTATTATTCCAAAGATGAATACAACCCTGTGTGTAATCTTGCTGGTCCGCTCTGCAATGATGTGGTCGTTTGCACCTAAGTTTTTCCCCATATAGGTCATTGCTGCCATTCCAAAACCAAGATAGAACATGGATAGAACTCCCTGGATTCTTAAGAAGACCTGATGTACTGCAAGCTGAGAGATACCTATGAGGGCCACATACATGGTTACTATTAGTTGGCCGAATGACCATACGAGCTGCTCGACCGTTGTGGGCAGACCCATCTTGAAAAGACTCTTAAAAGAGCTTAGTTTGGGGGTTGTGAGTTCGCTAAACGAGAGAAAGATTGTGGAGGTTTTTCTTCTCAAATAGAAGAGGGTCATGGAGAATCCTAATGTATGCGATATGGCTACTGCAATCGCAGCTCCTTTGACCTCCATGCGAGGGAACCCAAAAAGACCATAGATCAGTATTGGTGTGAGTATTATGTTTGTAATGTTCATTGAGATATTTATTATCATCGAGAGATGTGTATCGCCCGATCCCCTTATCAACCCCACAGCAACAAAGTTTGTTATTATTACTGGTGTAAAAATGGCTACTATCTGGAGATACTGTATGCCCGACCTTATACCAGAGATGGATATTGACTGAGCGGAACGTTCATTTATTATTTGAAAGATTAGAGGGGATCCAAAGTACCAGATCAGACCTATAGGAATAGATAGAAGGAAGCCTGCCATTATTGTCTGACCTAATATGTGATTGGCCTCCCATCTGTTGTTGGATCCAAGATGCCTGTTTATTAAAATTATAGAGCCCATTACCAGGGTAAGAAGAAGCGTGCAGGTAACCAGTATAATCTGAAGTGCAAAGCCAACTCCTCCTAATGCAGCCGCGCTGAGCCTACCGATAAACACTGCCTCTACTAACCACATTACAGGTTGAGAGGCCAGGTCTATAGCCGCAGGAAGAGAGGTTTTCAGAAATGAAATACCGTGTGATCTTTTACTGGCCATTGGTGCTCCAGATTAGTTGTTTGCTCTTATTATTTTTTAATTTTTATTATTTTATTGTTTTCGTCAACAAGAACAACTATGGGATTGATCCTTCGGGCCTGCTCCTCCTCAAGCAATCCATATGAGAGTATTATGATAGGATCTCCCACCTGGACAAGTCGTGCAATTGCGCCATTCATTATTATTTCGCCGCTGTCCTTTTTACCCTTTATTACATAGGTCCAGGCCCGTTTTCCATTAGCAATATTAAGCACATGAACCTTTTCATGAGGAAGAATTCCTGCAGCATTCATGAGGGTCTCATCTATAGTTATGCTACCCTCGTAGTTGAGATCGGCACCAGTGACGATTGCTCTGTGAATTTTTGCTCTTAATATGTGCCGTAGCATTGCAATCTCCTTCTATTGATTTTTTCTATCTTTTTTCCATACATAAATAATTCGTTGAATTACGGTTATATGCGAAAGTACTGCAATTATCCAAATTGCTGCGATTAGACCATAAAGATGGATGAAACCTAATATCCCAAGAAGAACGATTCGTTCTGCTCGCTGGAGGAGACCGATATTGCAGTCAAAGCCAAGACTTTCTGCTCTTGCCCGCACGTAGCTAATCATTAACGATCCGCCGAGAGATACTGCGACCGCTATAGATGTCAGGTACAGGTGATTTTTTATAAAAAAGTAGGCAATGCCAAAGAATATAAATGTTTCAGAGTATCTGTCCATTGTAGAATCGTAGAGGGCCCCGAATTTTGTTACCTTTCCACTCTTTCTTGCAAGCTTTCCATCTATGTTATCAAAGATTCCTGAGAGTATAATCATCAGAGAGCCGAGACGGATTGAGCCTACAGAAAACAGAAAAAAGGAATAGATACCTGCAAGCAAACAGAGAGTGGTGAAGGTGTTTGGATGTACCTTTAATTTTATGGAGAGCGATACGATTGGATCTAGCAGTGACAGGTAAGATTGTTTTATTCTCTCAGGAATCATTACTCTTCCTTTTGTTTTTAACAGTGCCCTGCACGATTAGTACTATTTCTCCTCGAATCTTTTTGTTTGAGAACTCTTCAATGATCTCCGATATTGATCCTCTGTGTATCTGTTCGAACTTTTTTGTCAGCTCCCTGCATACGGCTATCTTTCGGTCGCCAAGATAATTTAGCAGATCTGACAGTGTCCTGAGAAGACGATGAGGAGCTTCATACAGTATTATTGTACGTTGTTCATTGGAAAGAGACAGGAGCCTTTTTTTTCTTCCCTTTTTTACTGGAAGAAATCCCTCGAACACGAATCTATCTGTAGGAAGACCTGAAGCAACGAGGGCAGTGATAGCTGCATTGGGTCCTGGTATTGGGACTATTCTGATAGAAGTTTCAATTGCCTTCTTTACTAGATAGTAGGCAGGATCTGAGATGCCTGGAGTGCCAGCGTCTGTCACAACAGCAACCGACTCTCCACACATGAGGTGTTTCAGTATCCCTGGCGACTTTTTAGTTTTGTTGTGATCGTGATAACTTTCTAGGCACTTTTTAATTCCAAGGTGCTTAAGCAGAAGACCTGTATGGCGCGTGTCTTCGGCCGCTATGAGATCGACTCTGTCAAGTGTCTCTACTGCTCTTGGACTGATGTCTTTGAGATTGCCTATTGGTGTACTGACAAGATAGAGCGTACCTTTTTCAGAACAGGTAGTCAATATAAATCCTCACATTTTTTTAAGAGCTCTCTTTAATATCGAGAGGGCCTCTTCTGCTTCTTTTTCTGTAAGATCGAGATGGGGGCGAAGCCTGACTGTTTTAGAGCCGCATAAAAGACAGAGCATTCTTTCTTCATAGAGAAGCTGCCAGAGGCTGCCTCTTTTTTCTGGATTTTTTAAATCAAATCCAATTATCATGCCTCTTCCACGCGGATTTTCTATTATATCTGGAAATTGTTTGCAGAGCTGCTGTATTCCTTTCAGAAGGTAACTTCCAACTCCTCTTGCGTTTTCCAGGAGGTTTTCTTTGTCGATTATTTTAAGAAGTTCTGAGGAGCGTACCATGTCGACAGGATTTCCCCCCCATGTTGAGTTTAATCTGCTCTTACACTCTTCGTGGTTTCCAAATACATTGTACTCGACCCTTGAGAATTTATCCTTGTTTGCCATAAGACCACCAACCTGGGACTTCTTGGAAAATACCACGATATCAGGAATCGCATCTTTACTGAAATACTGGTGAGCCCACATCTTTCCTGTTGCACCAAATCCTGTTTGAACCTCATCGTAAATCAAAATTATGTCGAATTCTTCTGTTAGCCTGCGGAGGTCTGAGAAAAACTCGATCGGGATATGCCTGTCTCCTCCTTCGCACTGAATCGGTTCTATTATGATTGCTGCAATGTTGTCTGCATCTTTTTCCAATATTTCTCTCAATTTTTCTACTGCTGATCTGTGCTGCTCCTCTACCTGTTTTTCGTTAGAAACATTACCGTTTGAATCGAAGGTAAGAACAGGCGGTTCGATTCTGTACCAGTCAAACTTTGGGAAGTATTTATACTTTCTTGGGTCACTCGTATGGGTCAAAGAAAGCGTATAGCCTGACCGTCCATGAAAGCAATTTTCGAAACATATTATCTTTGTTCCAAGAGGCTGGAGCTGTTCCTGTGGATCCTCTTTTATCTTTCCCCTTTCCATGTTCAACCTAACCTTCCAGTCGAAGGATGCCTTAAGGGCATTCTCCACAGCAAGGGCTCCTCCATTAATAAAGAAGTAGTGATGCATATAGGGAGGAGTCGCAAGATTTCGGAAGGTCTGTACAAACTCTGCAAATTCTCTGGTCCAGAAATCCGACAGAGAAGGACGGTAGATAGCAGCACGGCCGATTTTTTCGATAAAAGATTTTTTTCTCAGTTGGGGATGGTCGTATCGAACAGGAGCAGTTGAGAAGAAACCACACATGTCAAGGTACTGTACGCCCGAGATATCAAGAAGATACGATCCCTTGGAATTCCAGATGTCGGGAGATATCTGTGTCCACCAGTCATCTTGAAGACCGGATCGGTTATCTTTAACACTGCATACTATGGCTTTTTTGATGTCCGATTTTTCTTTCATGACTATCCTTTTAATTAATGACAGTTTAAACTTAAAATTATAATCATAATATTGGAAAAAGTCAAGGCAGTTATTTTTTTGGATCGTAAAAGTTCATGAAAATGGTTGTACATATATTGAGGTAAAAAAAACTTAAGGTATTTGGGCAAAAGAGTCATATAGGGTTGAGGGAATAGCCTGAGAAATGGTTAGAGGAGTTGGTCTCTACAGCGGTGGTATCCTCCCATGGACTCTAAAGAAGTAATTGACGGCCAATAAAACTCTTTTTATTCTCAAACATAAAGACAGGGAGAAGACAATGGGATAAATCCGATAGATACATCAAGGCAAAGATAAATAGTGTCCGAGGTAAGATGGCTTGCTATACCAGATAGCATGGAGTGCACGGACTTTTAGCACAACTCTAAAGACAGTACGTAAACGGGGCTAAAGATATGATCCACTGGTTCTATGAGGGGACTTGAAGAGCACATCAGGGCTCCCAAGAATCCAAAGTGGCAGGCAGATGTCAAGACTGTATAGAGACTTATCTAAGAGTAGTTTTACTGAGTCGACACATTCGTACACCATGTGAAATCGATCACAAAAAAATCATAAACTGAAGCCTTCTCTATGGGTACTGCCTCCTGTCTTCTTTTTTTGAAGAAAGAATTGCTTTAAAACATAGGGGAACACGATGTTGTTCTGCATTCCGAAAAATTTGCCGTAAAAGATGATTTGAAATTGTAGAATGCATATGATATCTTCATGTATTGACATTTGTTAATATATTTATTAGATTACTGATTAAATAAATAAAGGAGCAACTTAAATGATTGAAGATGTTAAGATTAAACACCTCAGAGTAATACCGGATGAAAGAGGCCGGCTCATGGAGATTCTGCGTTGTGACGATGAGTTGTTTAAAAAATTCGGTCAGGTCTATATGACCACAACCTATCCAGGCGTTATTAAGGCATGGCACTATCACAAGAAACAGGATGATAATGTCTGTGTTGTTAAAGGAATGTTGAAACTTGTACTTTACGATAATAGAGAGGGGTCTTCCACAAAGGGTGAGATAAATGAATTTTTCATTGGGGAGCATAATCCTCAGCTTGTTCACATCCCAAAGGGTGTTTATCACGGCTGGAAGTGTATTGGAGAGGAGGAGGCAATAGTTGTAAACTGTGTTACAGAGCCATATGATTATGACAAACCGGATGAGTTTCGTCTACCATACGACTCTGATGAAGTGCCATATGACTGGGAAATAAAGATGGGATAGATATAATATGAAAAGATTTCTTATAACAGGAGGAGCAGGATTCATAGGGAGCAATTTTATACGTTACATGCTTTCGAAGCATGAGGATGTTGAAATCATAAACCTCGATAAGCTTACCTATGCTGGCAACCTTGACAACCTGAAAGATGTTGAGAACGATCCAAGATATAGGTTTGTAAAAGGGGATATATGTGATGAAACAGTTGTGGAGAGCCTGATAAAGGATATAGATGTTGTGGTAAATTTTGCTGCAGAGAGTCATGTGGATCGCTCCATCGGAAAGCCCGATGATTTTATAAAGACAGACATATTTGGTGTCTTTGTCCTGCTCGAGGCATCTCGGAAACATGGAGTTGAACGCTTTGTTCAGATCAGCACAGACGAGGTATATGGAAGCATTGACAAGGGCCTGTTCAGAGAGGATGATCCCCTAATGCCCTCGAGCCCGTATGCTGCTTCAAAAGCAGGGGCAGATCGGCTTGCATATTCATATTATGTGACCTATAAACTTCCCGTAGTAATTCCGAGAAGTTCAAACAATTTTGGCCCCTATCAGTATCCTGAAAAGTTAATACCACTGTTTGTAACAAATGCCCTTGAGGATAAGGATTTGCCGATTTATGGTGATGGGAAAAATGTTAGAGACTGGCTTTATGTAATAGATAATTGTGAGGCAATCGAGATTGTCATGGAGAAGGGCAGGGATGGAGAGGTCTATAATGTAGGAGCAGGCAATGAGAGAAATAATCTTGAAATAACAGAGATGATACTCAAGAAATTAAATAAACCAGAGACTCTTATGACTTTTGTTCCGGATAGAAAGGGACACGACAGGAGATATGCACTTAATATAGAGAAAATTAAAAAACTTGGGTGGAAGCCATCACACTCGTTTGAGAGGGCAATGGAGGAGACGGTACAGTGGTATTGCGACAACAGGTGGTGGTGGGAGAAGATTAAATCAGGAGAATATCTGGAGTATTATAGAACTCAATATGATCAAGATTTGTGATTAAAATAAACCTTAAGGAACAAAATGGACCTGTATAAAAAGATAATCAATAAAGAAGCAAGAGTGGGAGTCATAGGCCTTGGATATGTTGGACTGCCTCTTGTTATTGAGTTTGTTAAAGGAGGATTCTACTCTATTGGTTTTGATATAGATGAGGCCAAGATTAGAACTCTTAAAAAGAGAAAGACCTACATTAAACACATATCAGATAGTAGCATAGAGGATGCAATTAAAAGTGGATTGTTTGATGCCACATCAGATTTTTCACTGTTAAAGGAGACAGATTGCATTCTGGTTGCTGTTCCCACGCCATTGGATAAGCACCACCAGCCCGATTTGAGTTTTATTGTCCATACATCAGAGACCATATCGAAATATTTGAGAAAGGGTCAGCTTGTTGTTTTGGAGAGCTCTACATGGCCTGGAACAACAGAAGAGGTTATGAGGCCGATACTGGAAAGATCGGGATTAAAATATGGAAAGGATTTCTTTCTTGCGTTTTCTCCTGAGAGAGAGGACCCGAACAACCCCAAATATTCAACTAGCAATATTCCAAAAGTTGTAGGCGCAAATGATAAATATGCATTGAAATGTGCAAAAGCGCTTTATGATAAAATCGTAATCAGGACGGTGGTAGTATCTTCAAGTCAGGCAGCAGAGGCAACCAAACTTCTGGAGAATATTTTTCGAAGCGTGAATATCGCTCTTGTAAACGAGATGAAGATGATACTCGACAGAATGGGAATAGATATCTGGGAGGTAATTCGAGCTGCATCAACAAAGCCTTTTGGTTTTATGCCCTTTTATCCAGGACCTGGACTCGGAGGCCACTGCATTCCCATAGATCCCTTTTATCTTACATGGAAGGCAAAAGAGTATGATATGCCGACAAGATTCATTGAACTTGCAGGAGAGATAAATACTCAAATGCCTTACTGGGTTGTTCAGAAGACTGTAGATGCGCTGAACAACAACAGAGTAAGCATAAAGGGATCGAAGATTCTAATACTGGGAGTAGCATATAAAAAGGATATTGACGATACGAGAGAGAGTCCAAGCCTTAAATTGATAGAAATATTTAGAGAAAAGGGCGCAAATGTCGACTACAACGACCCTTATATTCCTGTAATGCCCAGGGTTCGTAAGTATCGATTCGACATGAAGAGTGTCGATTTAAATCCAGATAAAATTAAAGAGTATGATGCTATTGTTATATCTACTGCTCACGGCTGTTACGATTATGAAATGATTGTAAAGAACGCAAGGCTTGTAATTGATACAAGAAATGCCACCGAAGAAGTTGTTCATTGCAGAGAGAAGATCGTCAAGGCCTGAAAGACAAGTAGTAAATAATAGGAGTTTGTGTGAAGAGATTAATAATCTTTAGTATGATTTTTATTTTGGGAGCATCTGTTCAAGCCCAGACACAGGACAGGACAGATATTCAAAAGAAACAAAAGAGGCTTCCGAAGTCGATAGAGTTTCCAGATCTCTTCAAGCAGGATATGAGTAAAAAGGAGCTTGATGAGCTGAAGAGGGAAAGGGAGGCCAGGTTGAGGGAAAGATTTTCGCAGATAGATGCACTCGAAGGTGTTGTGGATCCTGACAATTATATTGTTGGACCTGGTGATGTTTTTTCCTTTAACGTTTGGGGAGGGATTGAATTACAGCTCCCTGTTACGGTTTCGGCTGGAGGGAAGCTCTCCATTCCTTCTATTGGTGATATAGATGTTGCAGGAGAGTCGCTGAGCAGTGTAAGGGAGAAGGTAATTAGCAGGGCTTCAGAGGCATACGCAAACAGCAGGGTAACAATAACACTTGAACGCCTGCGATTTTTTCGCGTCCATGTTGTGGGCGAGGTAAGATATCCGGGCACCTTTATTGCTCAGGCAGTAGACAGGGTTTCTGGGTTGATACAAGAAGCAGGGGGTGTTACAGAATGGGCCTGGACAGGAAAGATAGAGATTCGTCATGTGGACGGCAGGAGAGATTTTTTTGATCTGGACAGATTTAACCAGAGTGGTGACTTGAGAGAGAATATCTATGTAACTGGGGGAGACATTATAGTTGTACCGCAGATTCCCCTTGATGGAGGTCTGGTCAGGGTGGAGGGAGATCTCGAGCTTAGTGGAATCTATCCAATATTTAACAATGAGAAGATTCTGGATTTCCTTACAAGAATCCGGGCTCTGAGCAGGAAGATGGAAATTACAAAGATAATGGTATTAAGGTCAGCAGAGGGGGCACAGAAATTTTTTCCATTTTCAGAGAGGGGAAGAAACGGTTCTGATTTTATTATAAAAAAGGGAGATAGAATCGTACTTCCGTCTCAGTATGTATATGTTAAGGGAGCAGTGCAGAGACCAGGTGCCTACCCATATGCAATGAATTTGAAGGCAATCGATTATGCTGGAATGGCCGGGGGGGATTTCAGATCAGGAAACGTTAAGAGCATAAAGGTCTACCATGTAAGAACAGGGGAGAGCCAGAAGGGTCCCGATGTTGTTGTGGAGCCAGGTGACGTGGTTCATCTAAATCCTTCCTTGTGGCAGAGACTTTCTGTGTACATTACAATCATCCCTACAATAACATCATTGATACTTGCAGCCAAGGCGGCAGGCTTTTTTGGAAAATAATACAAAATCAAATCGTCGAGAGGGTTTAACAATGAAAAGGGATAAGGGGTTTTTGGAATACTTATTAATTTTTTACAGAAGAAGAAAATATATTCTTATTGTATTTTTTTCTGTCTGTTTTATTTCTATTGCAGTTAGTTTTGTTTTACCGAAGTGGTATAGATCCTCTACAACAATAATGCCGCCTGTTCCAGAAAAGAGAAGTCTGGGAATATCATCGGTTCTAAGTAATTTTTCGATGGAAGGATTGGGCTTGAGTTTTGGTGGCACAGAAGAGAAGGATATTTTCATTGCAATTCTGAAGAGCAGAACCGTTATGGAAGCGGCTGTAAAAGAGTTCGACCTGATAAAAAGATACAGGAGCAGAAATATTGAAGAGGCAATAAAGAGCCTTAGAAAGAATGTTTCGGTGGTTGTAGATGATGAAGGAACAATAACATTGAGTGTTCAAGCAAGAGCCCCTGCACTTGGTTCAAGAACAAGCATTGATGGGGCAAGAGAACTGGCCAGAGAGATGGCAGAATTTTTTATAAAGAAGCTGGATGAGGTAAATTCCAGATTAAGATCTGAAAGGGCTCGTAACACAAGGATATTCATTGAGAAGAGGTATTACAAGAATTTAGAAGACCTGAGAAAGGCTGAGGAGGCCCTGACAGCCTTTCAGGAGAAACACGGTATTGTTGCTCTTCCAGAGCAGACAACGGCCTCTTTGTCCGCTGCTGCCGAGTTGAAGGCAAGGATAATTGTAAAGGAGGTTGAGCTTGGCAGCCTAGAGAGATATTTTGGCCAGAGCCATTCGGATGTCATAAGGGCAAGGAGTGAGCTAGCAGAGCTGAAAAAAAGATACAAAGAGCTCATAGGTGGTAAGGAAGATTATGACCTGACATCTAAGGGAGACAACACAAAGCTTTTTTTATCATTTAAAGAGGCTCCAGGATTGGCAATGGAGTATCTCAGACTTTTCAGGGAGGTTGTGCTTCAGGAGAAAATTTTGGAGTTTATTCTTCCTCAATATGAAGAGGCAAAGATAAGAGAGGTAAGAGACACACCAACTGTTCAGGTGCTCGACAGGGCGAATCTTCCGATAAAAAAATGCAGGCCAAAGAGAGTTCTTATTGTTGTATTTTTTAGTTTTATGAGTCTTGTGTTTTGTTTTCTCTATATATACGTTGAGCCGGGAATAAGGCAAATCTTTAAAACCCTCAATAGAAAAGAATGAATACATGAACAGCAGGGGATTTACGCCTGGAAGCGTTTTAGCCAAGAATAGTCTATTAAATTTAATGGGAATGATTATACCTCCAGTTGTAGGTATTGTGGCAATCCCATTTGCTATTAGGGGTCTTACAACAGATGGCTTTGGCATACTTTCAATAGTATGGATTTTTCTTGGATATCTTGGCATTTTGGATTTCGGAATATCAAGGGCTTCTACAAAGTTTGCTGCAGAGAGCCTGAGCAAAAGGGACAATGGGTTCTCTTCTGTCTTCTGGATTTCCTTAAGACTCAATTTTCTATTTGGCATTGCAGGAGCACTGATAATCCTTCTGACAAAGGATTTTTTAATTACAAACATACTGAATGTTCCAGATCTATATGTCAAGGAAACAGAACTCTCTTTCATATATCTTGGTATTGCACTTCCATTTATTCTTCTCTCATTGAGCATGAAGGGGATCCTGGGTGCGGCACAGAGATTCGATCTTGTGAATTTTGTTTATGTTCCTACAACTGTTGTTAGTTTATTGATTCCTGCAATGTCATATTTTTTTAAATATGATCTGTCCACAGTTGTGCTTTTGATAATAGTAACACGCATTTGTGCTGCGCTTGTTTATTTTTACATCTGTATTAAGATTTTCAGGACAAGACTATTTCCTGTAAGAATAGAGACCCCTGCATTAAAAAAGATGATGATATATGGAGGGTGGGTAACCGTTTCGGGCATAATCAGTCCTCTGCTCGTTTATATGGATCGTATATTCATTGGAGCATTTCTTTCTATGAGCGATGTTTCGTTTTATTCTGCACCCTTTGAGGCAATCTATAGGCTTCGTATAATATCGATTGCACTCATGACGACATTTTTTCCTGAATTCAGTGCACTCGGATCGCAAAATAACAGGACGGCAATTCTAATGAGCAGATCAATAAAGATCATACTGATATCCACAGGAGTGGCATCTATCTTATTATTCTTTTTTTCAAGAGACATACTATCTCTCTGGCTTGGCAAATCTTTTATGCACCAGAGTACAACCATATTCAGGATATTTTCAATCGGTATAGCTATCAATGCACTGGCATATGTTCCGTTTACCGTTTTTCAGGGAACGGGAAGGCCCGATCTGCCCGCAAAGTTTCACATATTGGAATTTCCAGTCTATATTGTTCTTCTCTTTGTTGGGATCAAATTGTTTGGGATCAAAGGAGCTGCAGTTGCCTGGATGGTTAGAATAATTCTTGACTTTTCGCTCCTTTACTATAAATTTTATCCCAATATTTTGAGTACACTTAAAAGAGAACGGATCGGGTTAGAACTGGTGATGCTCTTTTTTTTGGGTTGTACGCTTTTTATCAACAATAAAATATTTTCATCTCTTGGCATGAGATCTCTTGTTGGTTTAATGGTAGTTGTTGTATTCTTCTGGGTTGCATGGAACAGGTTGGCAGGGAATAGCGAGAAAGAGCTGTTGAGGTCGCTGATAAAGAGAAGGGAGGGTTGATTTTTTGCGAGCAGAAGGGGAGAAGAACAGAGAGAAAGGTTTTGATTTTTCAGCCTCAATAGCAGTAGTAGTTCTGAACTGGAATGGGTGGAAGGATACAATAGAGTGTCTTACATCGCTTTTGATGAGTTCATATAAAAGATTTAGTGTTGTACTTGTAGAAAACGGCTCTGAGGATGACTCTCTGGAAAGGTTGATGGAATGGTCAGAGGGAAGAATAGGAGTAGTAGTTGGGCCTTATGGAAAAGAGGAGGTCAAGGTAAGGGTTGAGTTTATTAACAGTCATAAAATGCATGGAGGATTTTCTTCTGATAGAATCATACTGATTAGAAACAGTCGGAACCTGGGTTATGCAGGAGGATGTAATGTTGGAATAAGATATGCGTTGAGTAACGATTTTGATTATATCATGCTGTTGAATAACGATACTACAGTAGAGAGCGACTGTCTGAAGAGATTGTCCGATTTTTTAAACAATAACACAGAATATCATGTAGCAACACCGATGATTTGTTACTATGACAGACCGGACAGGATATGGAACTGTGGGGGAAGACTGACGATGAGAGGGAGTAAGAGGTACTATTTTTCAGATAAGAGATGTAGTGAAGTGAGGCAAAATAATTTTAAAAAGATTACATTTATAACCGGATGTGGACTGTTTGCAAGAAGCAAGATTTTTAAAGAATACGGTCTTCTTTCAGAAAGATTTTTTTTTGGAGAAGAGGATTATGAGTTTAGTCTGAGGATGAAAAAAAATAGAATTGGTATGGCAGCAGTGATGGGATCAAAGATATTTCATAAGGTTGCTGCAACAATGGACAATCTGTTTGTTGGAAACAGACTGGCCCATGCATATATTGCTCTTTTAAATCGTTACATTGACATGAAGACATATTATCCTAGATGGTACTTCAGGATATGGCGTGTTCTCTCTTTTATATATATAATACCAATGTTTATGATAAAATATAAGGCTAACATGGATGAATGTCTGCTATTGTGCAGGAATCTTCTTAAAGAATCCAAGCGGCTCGATTATGTAAAAAGGGATGAGGTCTTAAGGGCAATAGAGCTCTTTAAGTAGAGGGCAGGTATGGAGTATATTGCAGGCTCGTTTATTATATTGATATTTTGCATTACAATTAGTTGCTGGGAATACAGCAGACTGGGTACAGTAATATCGCCATTTGGAGTACTGGCGTGGCCGTATGCGGTTGTTGTGTGTATGATAAATATTATAGGACGACATTTTGGTTTCTTTGGTGTGAGCCTTAAGAGCATTCTTTTTGTTGTGCTATGTATGGTTTTCTTTTGTTTGGGAGGAATGGCTGTTAGAATGAGGGGTTCAAATCGAAAGAACCTTACTGTTAAGAAAGAGAGATTGGAAGTTTTTGACCGCTTCAGGCCGCTCTATATTATTCTTGCGCTTGTCGCAATAGCTGCAGCAGTCTTGCATTTTGTCAATTTGATGAATCGATTTGAATTGTATCAATTGATGACCAAGCAGTTCAGAGATGAATATGGTTCTGGGGCTCTTTCACACATAATGCTCTTTGGCAGGCCAGCATTTGTATTTTTGTTTGCAGATTACATTCATAAAAAGAGGTGGTGGATTATTCCAATACTCGTTGCGATTGTTGGCTTAATTCTCATACGTCAGGTTAAATACCATATTATAGTTCTTATTCTTGCCTCTCTATACTACAGTTATTATAATGGATTGATCAGGTTCAACTTTAAAAAACTTCTTTTTTATTCGGTTTTGGCATATCTGATATTCGACATATCATACTCAGTAGGTTTCAGTGCTCTTGGTATAAGTCATGCTCTTTCTTCAGAAGTACAGAGCTTTTTATTCAACCATTTCTTTACATATTTGTTTGGGGGCCCAATAGGATTTAGTGAGATATTGAAGAGCTCTGCATATCCACTGTATACATATAAAGAGGTCTTTGCAGTTCCAATAAATATTGTTCGATTTTTACACAGAGAGCCTTCTATGGTGGATATAGTAATACACAACTGGGTGGTTGTCTCTAATATCTATAAATATTTTCACAGCTCAAACGTTTTCACAATGTTTGGAACTCTGTATGCATATATCGGTCCGTACATGACACTTATCTACTGTTTTTTCACAGGGCTTTTTTCATATATGATTGCATCACTGGCTGCAAAAGAGACCAGTTCTCCGGCAGTAAGAATGTTATATTCATTTATATTGGGATTCTTGACTCTCTCATTTTTTGGTTTCTATTTTAATATGCTGCCATTTGTGGAGATATGCTTATACACAGTTATTTTTCCGTTTCTTTTTTCATTTATAATGGAATTTTTTGAAGTTATAGGTAGAGAGTATCGTGCGACATGAAGATTTGTTATCTTGCTGATGCACAGAACATTCATACTAAAAAGTGGGTTGGATTCTTTGCCGAGAGAGGACACCGGGTAGATCTTGTAACATTTTTGGATTCAGAGATAGAGGGAGTAAGAGTACATACAATAAAGAGATGGTTTCCCATAAGGATAAGTCCATCTGCATCTTCTGTTGAAAAAATCGGATATATGTTTTATGTCAGAGCAATAAGGGAGATAATAGAAAAAATTTCTCCAGACATACTACATGCACATTGGGCAAGCTCTTATGGTTTTCTTGGCGCATGTTCTGGATACAGACCATATGTTCTTTCCACATGGGGAGGAGACGTGTTTGATTTTCCCCACAGATCCGCTCTTCACAGAAAGATTCTTGAATTTACAATAAATAGTGCAGATTATATAACCTCAACGAGCATTGTCCTGAGAGAGGAGACTAGAAGGTTTTTAAAAAGAGACACAGAATTAGTGACAATACCATTTGGTGTAGATATGAAAAAATTCAAGCCTGCTGAGAGGAAAGAGAGAGATTTCACGGTCATTGGAATTGTAAAAACACTCGAGAAAAAATATGGAATAGAGTATTTAATAAAGGCATTCAGTATACTTTCTGAGAGAAGAGATAATATTGAATTGGTAATAATTGGCAGGGGTTCAAGAGAAAGATCTCTTAGGCTTCTTTGTAAGAAATTGAAGATAGAGAAAAGGGTCAGATTTTTAGGATTTATTCAGAACGATTTGATTCCTGCTTATCTAAACGGCATGGATATCTTTGTGGTTCCGTCTGTTGTCGATTCAGAGGCATTTGGGGTTGCTGCTGTAGAGGCTGCAGCCTGCGGTTTGCCTGTTGTTGCATCGAATGTTGGTGGACTGTCAGAGGTAGTTGTGGACAACAGAACAGGATTTTTAGTGCCACCTGCAGATTCAGAGGCGATTGCCGAGAAGCTGGATCTTTTAATAGAGGATTCAGAGTTGAGAAAAAAACTGGGCAGAGAGGCAAGAAGGTTTGTTGAAGACAGATATGAATGGGAGAGTAATGCATCATCTATGGAGAGGATTTACCACAGGGTGCTAAAGAGGTGAAAGATGATAGATGATGCGATCTTAAAGAATTCGATTTTAAGTATAATAAATCCTCTTCTTAAAAGAAGAGATTATGCACACATACCCCACTCGATTGTTGAAGATATAGATCCAGATAATCCTGTAAATTATTACATCGATCTTAGACCCAAGGTAGAATATGACGGCATATTCGATCGCTCAGGCGTATTTCTTCAATACATCAACAGAAGATATGGCTGGAGATATTATCCGATAACAATATTTAATTATGGGATTGCTGCATATCAAAAATATATCGAGACAGGAGAAGAGTCCTATCTGAACAAGGCAGTCATTCAGGCAAAATGGGCATGCAGGAGCCAGATAGGGAGTGGTGAGAGTATGGGAGGGTGGAATTACGATTTTTATTTGAAGACCTATGATTTAAAAGAGGGATGGATTTCTTGTATGTCACAGGGACTGGGAATTTCTCTTCTCCTAAGAATGTGGCTTATAACAAAAGAACAGCAGCTTCTTGATGCAGCGGTCAAGGCATTCATACCATTTACCAGAGACGTGGGTTCAGGTGGTGTAAGAACAAAATATGGTGAGATTTATCAATTTTATGAGGAATATCCCTCATCTCCTCCCTCATATGTGCTGAACGGTTTTATTACTGCATTACTTGGTTTGAGAGATCTGTGGATATTTGCACAGCACAGTGAAGCATTGAGGTGCTGGAATCAAGGAGTAGAGACACTTGAGGCCATTGTTCAAGAGTATGATTTAGGTTTCTGGTCAAAATATGATTTAAAAAGTGACTGGAGTAATCCGGCCAGCTTTTTCTATCATGATTATCATATTCTGCAGCTTAAGCTTTTGCACTTATTGACAGGTGTGGAAAAGTTTAAAGATTATGCAGAGAGATTCTGCGGCTATTCCAGGGATCAAATATGTAGAATGAGAGCACTAGTAAAAAAAATAGGTTGGAGATTAAGGCGGCTTTGATTACTTTTATTACACTGTTCTGGATACTCTTTTCTCTGCAGGTATATATATATATTGGATATCCACTAATCATCTGGGTTGTGGCTAGGATGAGAAGGAGGGAAGAGAGCAGTTTTGATGGAGATTATTGTCCTTTTGTAACTGTGATAATTCCAGCAAGGAATGAAGAGAGAGTTATAGAGAGGAAGCTGAAGAACACTATCTCGATCGACTATCCCTCTGAGAAAATGGAGATAATAGTTGTGTCGGATGGCTCAACAGATTCAACAGAATCTATTGTTGCGAAATATAAATATAGAGGTGTTAAATTGATTTCTCTTCCAGAAAGAAAGGGAAAGACTGCTGCACAGAACATGGCCGTAGAAGAAAGCAGAGGAGAAATTTTAATATTTTCAGATGCAAATGC
Source organism: uncultured bacterium (assembly GCA_964651045.1). Classification (GTDB taxonomy): domain Bacteria; phylum Zhuqueibacterota; class QNDG01; order QNDG01; family DSAB01; genus CAZYVD01. The sequence goes on along the minus strand of CAZYVD010000002.1, from coordinate 4,632 downwards.
TTTTTATGCACCCGATGCTGTAAAAAATCTGGTATTACATTTCAAGATGCAAGATGTTGGGTGTGTTTCGGGTGAGCTTAGTTATGTGAATCCAGAGGGCACAACTGTGGGGAAGGAAGAGAGTATTTACTGGAGGTATGAGAAGTTCATTAAGAGACAGGAAGATTCTGCTGGAACAATACTGGGAGCAAATGGATCTATCTATGCAGTGAGAAGGTCGGATTATGTGGAGCTGGAAGAGGACATAATAAGTGATTTTATTGAGCCTTTGGAAATTGTCTCTTCTGGAAAGAGGGTTGTCTATGAACCGAGGGCTGTCTCTGTTGAGGAGTCATCAAAGGCATTTAAGGAAGAGTTTTTAAGAAAGAGAAGAATCATTTGTAGGAGTCTGAGGAGCCTGTGTCGCCACAGCCATCTTTTCAGTCCGATAAGAAACAGATTCCTAAGTTTTGAGATTTTTTCACACAAAATTTTAAGGTGGCTGAGTCCACTGTTGTTTATTTTGCTCTTTACGGTTTCTGCTATTCAGATCAGGACACATTATGTTTTATTTATTTTTTGTCTTCAACTAAGTTTTCTGTTATTTGCACTTGTAGGCAGATTGCTCGAAGATAACTCCAAGCTGCCGGGATGGTTTTTTGTGCCATACTACATCTGCTTGCTTGGATTAGCCTCTATAGTGGGGATTGCCGATTTTTTAAGAGGAAAAGAGATATCCACATGGGATCCTATAAGGTAAAGGAATATGTCCAAAAGAGTTGAAAGATTGATACTTTTTCTGATAGACTTTATTGTTGTTGTGTCTGTTTTTTTGATATGGCAGAGAGAATACATGCCAGATCTAGAAAAATCTATTGGAAATATTTTTCTCTTTGTTCTTGTAGTGTTTATTTTCTGGTTTTTTATATTTGTTTTCTTTGGACTCTACATGAGCTGGTTTACACGTTCAAGGACTGATGAGGTTTTAACAGTCTTTAAAGCCCTGATTGTGGGAGGAGTATTTATATTAATAGTTACTTTTGATATTGGCAGAAGTCTCGATTCAAGTTTTTATCTAAGCCGTTCTATGATATTTTCCTATTTAGGGATGATGTTTCTAATGGAGGGAAGCGCAAGGATTCTTTTCAGAACTATTCACAGGAGACTGCTGATAGCAGGAATAGGTAGAAGACGAGCATTGATAGTGGGATGTGGAAGAAAGGCAAAGAATCTCTATGATGAAGTGCTGAAGGCTCCAGCTCTGGGATATGATGTGATAGGATTTATAAAAACAAAGAAAACAGAACCAGGCGATGGCTACAGGGGCGTGCCTGTTATGGGGGATATAGGAGAGCTTCACAGGATAATAAAAAAAGTCTCTGTACAGGAGATACTGATAGCACTGTCCCATCGATCAGAGAGAAACCTTGAGGAGATTATCAGACAGTGCAACAACACACAGGTAGGAATGAAGATTGTACCCGATTTATATAACCTGATAGTTGGCCAGGTAAAGACGAATCAGGTTTATGGATTTCCACTAATCGAGCTTTTGCCGCATCTGATGCAGCCCTGGGAGGTGGGTGTTAAGAGGTCAACAGACATCTTGATTTCATTGTTTATTCTCATAGGATTTTTACCCTTGTGGCTGCTTTTTGCATTACTGATCAAGATCGATTCAAAGGGGCCGATCTTTTATGTTCAGGACAGAGTGGGAAAGGACGGAAAGATCTACCGAATGATAAAGTTTAGATCCATGGTAGATGGTGCAGAGAAAATGACAGGTCCCGTATGGGCATCTTATAATGATCCAAGGGTAACAGGATTTGGAAGATTCATGAGAAGGCTCAGGCTCGATGAGATACCGCAGTTTGTAAATATATTGAAAGGAGACATGTCTCTTGTAGGGCCTAGGCCAGAGAGGCCTCATTTTGTAGAAAAGTTCTCTAAGGAGATCCCACTATATAAAAGAAGACTAATAATAAGACCGGGGATTACGGGATGGGCTCAGGTAAAGGGACGCTATGATCAGTCGATAGAACATGTTAAGGAGAAGCTTGAGTACGATTTGTTTTATCTTGAAAACATGTCGTTAAGAATGGATTTGAAGATAATATTGATCACACTTTATGTAATGCTTCGTGGGGATGGTCAATAAGAAAATTTTAAGAAAGGAGTAGAAATGAACATTCCAATGGTAGATTTAATCGAACAGTACAAATCGATTCGGGAAGAGATAGACAGGGCGGTTATTAATGTGGTTGAGAGTGGAAGATTTATAATGGGACCGAATGTAGAGGCGTTTGAAAGTGAGATGGCAGAATATTGCGGGGCAAGGTTTGGGATTGCATGTAACTCTGGAACAGATGCATTGCAGATCTCTCTAATGGCTGCAGGCATTGGGCCTGGTGATGAAGTAATCACAACGCCCTTTACTTTTGTAGCAACCGCAGAGGTCATCGCACTTCTTGGGGCAAGACCAGTCTATGTAGATATAGAACAGGACAGCTATCTAATAGATGTAGATAAAATTGAACAATCCATTACAGATAAAACAAAGGCAATAATTCCAGTACACATCTTTGGTCAGTGTGCAGACATGGATAGAATCAATGAAATTGCAGCCAAACATGGTCTTGTTGTAATAGAGGATGCATGTCAGGCAGTTGGAGCACTCTATAAAGGGAAAAAGGCGTGCAGTCTTGGAAAAATGGGTTGCCTTTCTTTTTTCCCATCAAAGAATTTAGGAGGCTATGGAGACGGCGGAATGATTTTAACTTCTGACGAATCGCTGAAAAAGAGATTGTGTATGCTCAGAGATCATGGTTCAGATCGCAGATACCACCATTCTGTTGTAGGTGTAAACAGTAGGTTAGATGCTATCCAGGCGGCTGTGTTAAGGGTAAAATTGAAGTACATTGATAAATGGAACAAGGCACGACAGGAAAAGGGAGCACTCTATTCTAAGCTCCTTAAAGATGCGGATGTTGTAACTCCTGTGATTAAAGAAGGAAACACACATGTATTTCATCAATATTCGATAAGAGTAAAGAATAGAGACGCGCTTCAGGTTCATTTAAAGGAGGCAGGAATTGCGACTGCTATTCATTATCCAGTGCCTCTTCATCTTCAGCCAGCTTTTCATAGTGATGAGTTTCCACAGGGTTCTCTACCTGTTTCAGAGAGTGTATCAAAGGAGATATTATCACTACCAATGTATCCTGAATTGAAAGAGGAGGCGGTTAATTACATTACTGAAAGAATTGTTGAATTTACAGGGTAGTAAAATTTGGAGAGCTTTGAGATGTTGGATCTTAGATTTATTAGAGAAAATCCAGAGGAGGTAAGAAGGGCAATAGAGGTCAAGGGGGAGAAGGCGGACCTTGACAGACTTCTTGGGCTTGACGAGGAGAGAAGAAGTTTAATAAAAGAAGCAGATGAACTTAAGGCTAAGCGAAACAGAGTTTCTGAGGAGATTGGAAGGCTGAAGAGTCAGGGTAAAGAGTGCTCATCAAAAATAGATGAGATGAGAGATGTATCAAAGGCAATCAAGGACCTTGATGACAAAATAAAAGGGATTGAGGAGAAAATAAGAGAGATTCAAATTTTTATTCCGAATGTTCCGCATGTATCTGTTCCAGTAGGCGGAGAGAAGGAGAATAAAATTGTTAGAGAATGGGGGAAGTTGCCAGAGTTTGATTTTAAAGTCAAGGCTCATTATGATATTGGCGCAGAATTGGGAATTCTGGATTTCGAAAGAGGGAGCAGACTGTCGGGGGCACATTTTGTTTCTTTTAATGATCTGGGGGCACGTCTTGAAAGGGCACTTATAAATTTTATGTTAGATCTCCATGTTAAAAAGCACGGCTATGTAGAGGTTTCTGTTCCTTTTATTACAAAGAGGGAGACGATGTTTGGTACGGGTCAACTTCCAAAACTTGAAGATGATATGTATCTTATAGAAAAGGATGATCTGTTTCTCATACCGACTGCCGAGGTGCCTGTTACCAATCTTCACAGAGGAGAGGTATTAAGGGAAGATGATCTGCCTCTTTACTATGTGTCATATACTCCCTGTTTTAGAAGAGAGGCGGGATCGTATGGAGCAGAGACAAGGGGTCTGATGCGGATTCATCAGTTCGATAAGGTTGAGATGGTAAAGTTTGTGGCTCCTGAGGATTCATATAATGAGTTGGAGTCGCTGCTAGGAGACGCAGAGGAGGTTCTTCGGCTGCTTGAGATTCCGTATAGAGTCTTATTGTTGGCAACGCAGGAACTTTCTTTTTCGGCAGCAAAGTGTTATGATGTTGAGGTATATGCGCCTGGAATAGATAGATGGCTGGAGGTCTCATCGTGTTCGAACTTTGAAGATTTTCAGGCAAGAAGAATGAACATAAGAATGAGGAGAAGGGGAGGGGGAAGGCTTGAGTATGTTCACACATTAAATGGATCCGGAGTAGCACTTCCCAGGACCGTGATTGCAATAATTGAGAACTACCAGACAGACGAGGGAACCATAGTCGTTCCTGAAGTTTTACGAGAGTATATGGGAGTTGATATAATAAAATAGGCAAGATATTAAAGTGCCAACTTATTATTTTAACTGCACTTTTGCACTTTTAATCAAGAGAGATACCATTTTAAAGTCTTCTC
>CAZYVD010000001.1:0-173952 GCA_964651045.1 uncultured bacterium | reverse complement strand
AGGACGCCGGCCTCTCACGCCGGTAGCACGGGTTCGACTCCCGTACGCGCTACAAAGTTCTCACTATAAAAAAATCAATTATATGCGCCCGTAGCTCAACTGGATAGAGCACCTGACTACGGATCAGGAGGTTAGGGGTTCGACTCCCTTCGGGCGTACGAGTGAGTGTAGAGTAAAATTTTTTCATGATGAGTAATACTATATCTTAACAAGATTTGTATTAACAATTCATCAGACAGACAGATTTATTGGATCTTACCACAGGGCATAAAAATCCCTTATAGATTAAAATTTTCACCCATTCTTATTCGGAATTGACATTGCTTTTTGTTATTAAAATTTTTATATTCTCAATCGGGTATTCTATTAGGATGTGATTTTGGTTTAATATGAAACAGCACGAAGATTGGATGAGGTTGGCACTAAAGGAAGCTGAGAAGGCCTTTTACCATGATGAAGTTCCAGTAGGTGCTGTTGTGGTTCAGGGAACACAGATTATAGGAAGGGGATATAATCAGACAGAGACACTCAATGATCCTACGGCGCATGCAGAGATGATAGCGATTTCAGCAGCGGCAAATAGTGTGAATTCATGGCGGCTTGAGGACTGTTCCCTTTATGTAACACTCGAACCATGTGCGATGTGTGCCGGGGCGATCGTTCTTGCTCGACTGGATGTAGTGGTCATAGGCGCAATGGACCCAAAGGCGGGCTCTTGTGGATCGCTGAGAAATATTGTTCAGGATCACAGACTTAACCATTGGGTTGAGGTCATATCTGGTGTTCTCGAGGAAGAATCCTCAGAACTTATAAGATCATTTTTTAGACTATTAAGAACGAGAGACCAGAAAAGATAGAGATTCTTTTGTATATCATTCTGGAGAGGTGCGAGAGTGGTTGAATCGGGCGGTCTCGAAAACCGTTGTTCGCCTATCGGCGAACCGTGGGTTCGAATCCCACCCTCTCCGCATCATAAGATTATATGTTAAGGATGATTGTCTGAAAGGTGTAGAAGTAGATAGGCTGTTTACTAGTAATGGTTTTTTTCAGGAGAGGTGACCGAGTGGTTTAAGGTGCACGCTTGGAAAGCGTGTGTAGTGAAAGCTACCGCGGGTTCGAATCCCGCCCTCTCCGCAGTTTTTTGATATTTGTTAAAAAAGGGGGCAGTAGCTCAGATGGGAGAGCGGTACGTTCGCAACGTACAGGTCGGCGGTTCGATCCCGCTCTGCTCCACTGTTAAGGCTGTGCTAGACGGGGAGTTAGCGGTGCCCTGTTACCTGCAACCCGCTACAGCAGGGTCGAATTCCCACACTGAGGTCTAATTCGCCCACGATATGAATCTGGTAAGCGGCGATGATAGTTCGAGTCCTGTGCAATGGGCAGGTGCCCAACCCCGTCAGGACCGGGAGGTAGCAGCGGTAAGCATTTTGCCCATGTGCCGCAGGTCAACTTGACTGGAGTTGGCTGCCAGATACAGATTGTGGTAACGAAGGATCGAAGGTGGGTGCACAGCCTTTATAAATTACTAATCGGATTTGATTATGTCATATCTTGTGATTGCCAGAAAATATCGCCCCCAGGTATGGAACGATGTTGTTGCACAGAATCATGTGACAGATACGCTTCGGAATGCCGTGCTTCATAACAGACTGGCACATGCATACCTCTTTACAGGACCGAGAGGAATAGGCAAAACCAGTGCTGCCAGGATACTCGCAAAAGTTTTAAATTGTGAGAATCTCAAAGATGGCTCTCCCTGTAATGAGTGTTCAAACTGCCGGGAGATTACAGAGGGAAGGTTTATAGATGTATTTGAGATTGACGGTGCCTCTAACAGGGGAATTGATGAGGTAAGAAATCTGCGAGACAATATTCAATATGCACCAGCCCATGGGAAGTATAAGATCTATATTATCGATGAAGTACACATGCTGACCTCCCCTGCATTTAATGCACTGCTTAAGACTCTCGAAGAGCCACCGGATCACGTTATCTTTATATTTGCAACAACAGAACCGCATAAGGTTCCAGTAACTATAATTTCCAGATGCCAGAGGTTTGACTTCAGACGCATAGGTATTAACGATATAATTGATCGTTTACGGTTTATTTGTAAACAGGAGAACATAGAAATAGAAGATGGAGCCCTACATCTCATTGCAAAGAAGGCTGACGGCAGCTTAAGGGATGGGCAGTCAATACTTGATCAATTAATTTCGTTCACTCAAGGAAAGATTACTAAGGATGAAGTCATAAGGGGGCTTGGGCTTATAGCACAGGATATGTTTTTCGAAGTAACAGAGATCCTGCAATCAAAGGAGCTGTCGAAGGGGTTCACTCTTGTTGAGAAAATTCTGTATCAGGGTTATGATGTCGATGAGTTTCTTATTGGTCTGGCGGAACATCTTAGAAATATCTTGGTAGTTAAATCGGTAGGGTCTGCAGATCTTGTTGAAGCTACTGGTGAAGATAGAGAAAGATATTTAAAGATCGCAGGAGATTTCAATGAAGCAGATCTTTTGAGAATGATAAACATTGTTACTGAGGCGAAAAGGATAATAAGACAGAGCCCGAATCCACAGCTTGTTCTTGAAATGACAATAGCAAGAATGGTAAAGATGGACAGCACTGTAATGGTCGAGGATTTACTCTCTCGACTTGGAGGAACCGGAAGGGCAGAAGGCGGTGATAAAGAGGTGTCTGACAGAAAGAGTAAGGCTGGAGAGGAATCGAGAACAGAAGATCAAAAAAAAAATAGCATAGATATTGAATATGTGCAATCGATGTGGGATGATGTTGTAAAAAGAGTCAAACACAAGAAGATAACTGTAGGATCATTTCTACAGGAGGGTGTGATTCTGGGTGTAGATGGTAATACAATTGAGATCGGATTTGGAATAAACAATGGTTTTCATATAGATGCGATCAACAGGGCAAAGTCTTTAGTGAATGATGTGCTTAGAGAATGTTTTGGAAGCAGTGTAAATTTTAGATGTGTTAAAAAGGATTTGCCAAAAAGAGATGTAAGTGCTGCTCAAAATGAGAAGAGAGTGAATAGGCTGGAGGAATTGATTGATAAGGATCCCATTGTGAAGAAAATTGTTGATGATTTCGATGCAGAGATTGTTGAATAAATTCAGGAGGTAGTTTTCAATCATGACACCGAACATGGCACAGCAATTTGGTATGATACAGAAGATTCAGAAGGAGATGGCCCGACTACAGGAGAATCTGAAGAAGATGAGTGTAGAGGGTTCTGCGGGTGGCGGAATGGTAACTGTGAAGGTGTCCGGCAGTCAGAGAGTCATCTCTGTTAAGATTGATCCAGAAGTGGTGGATTCAAATGATGTTGAGATGCTTGAAGATCTTGTAACAGCTGCCACTAATCAGGCCCTCGAGAAGGCGGCTCAACTTGCTCAGGATGAGATGTCTAAAATAACAGGCGGCATGCTCGGTAATTTGCCTGGAGGATTAAAGATACCAGGAATCAATATCTAAGCAGGAGGGCCGTGTGAAGTATTCATCAAAGACGCTCGAGAGAGTGGTTCAGAGTTTATCGAAGCTTCCAGGAATAGGTGAAAAGTCTGCACAGCGGATAGCGCTCTACCTACTTGAAGAGGCGGGAGAAGAAAGCAGGGAACTTGCAGAAGCAATCATGGATCTTACAGATAAGGTTGGTCATTGCTCTATATGCTTTAACCTGACCGATGAGGATCCATGCATATTCTGCAGGGACCCAAATAGAAAAAGAAGTATTATATGTGTGGTTGAGGAGCCAAGAGATGTTCTTGCTATAGAGAAGACACAGAGTTACAATGGGCTCTACCATGTTCTGGGGGGGCTGCTGTCGCCATTAGAAGGTGTAGGAAGAGAAGATCTTCATATAGATGAACTGGTACAGCGTATAGATAAGGGTGTGGAGGAGGTAATTCTGGCAATGAATCCAACGGTAGAGGGAGAGATGACAGCGGCTCATCTTGCAAAGATTCTGGAATCAAAAAATGTATTGGTTACTCGAATCGCACGAGGCATTCCTTTTGGTGGTTCTCTTGAGTTTAACGATTCAGTTACGATTGCTAAGGCGATAGAGGGCAGAATGAAGATATAATAGATTTAGGCTATGACTTTTCCAAATCAACTAACAATTTTAAGAATAATATTGACACCAATTTTTGTTCTGTTGCTTTTTGTTGACGGCCTTACAGCAACTTTCTGTTCTTTCATAATCTTTACTTTGGCATCACTAACAGACTGGTATGATGGATATACAGCCAGAAAGTATGGCAGCGTATCGGAGTGGGGAAAATTTCTCGATCCGCTGGCAGATAAGATTCTAATTTCTTCTGCATTCATATGTTTTAGTATTATTGGATATGTTGTTGCGTGGATGGTTCTTGTCATAGTGATTAGAGATCTGCTTATAACATTGATACGGTCATATTCACTATTGAAGGAGAGCCAGATTGTGACAAATCTACTGGCAAAGATAAAAACATTCGGACAATTTGTTGTGCTCTTTTTTATATTTATCTTTCATATTCTAAATAAGGGAGAATGGCAAAAGGGGATAGAGAGTTTGATAGAATTTGTGAACAGTTCGAATATAATATTGATATTAATGTATATAATTACGTTCTTAACAATAGTTTCTGGCCTGATCTATTTGATCGAAAACAGAGAGAGTATAAAACAGATTGGTATAGATATTTACAGAAAATTTGTTCCTTCTGATGTCTAACATTAAACTGCAGGAAGATGAAAATAGTATATCGACTACTGGCAACAGGATTTTATTCGGGATATTTTCCCATTGCACCTGGTAGTGTTGGGAGCGCAGTTGCACTGTTTATTTTCTGGATAGTACCTTCTATGAGAGGGTTTGCATTACTTGTGGTGGTTGTGGCACTTTTTTTCATAGGTGCTGTCTGTGCAACAGAGGTTGAGAAGAGCGATGGACGCGACGCATCGATCATAAACATAGATGAAATTGTAGGAATGTGGGTTTCACTTCTTTTTTTACCGCCCAACATCTCGTGGAAATTGATTATTGCTGGATTTTTTATATTCCGTGCTTTCGACATTTTCAAACCCTTTCCAATAAATAGATCGCAGAATATCAAAAGGGGCTGGGGTGTGATGATAGACGATCTTATAGCAGGAATATATACAAATCTTTCCCTAAGAATCGTTCTCTTTTTAATTTAGGAATTTTCGAATGAAGGTTGCGGAAATCATTTCCATAGGGGATGAGCTGCTTTCTGGCATAACGGTCAATACAAATGCGGCCTATATAGGCAGAAGGCTTAATGAGGCAGGCTTTCATGTGAGGAGAGTCACATCAGTTGGTGATGATTTGGATGAGATAGTAGATGTGCTTAATCGGGCACTGAAACATTCCTCAGTAGTAGTAGTGACTGGAGGTCTGGGCCCTACCTGTGACGATATAACAAAAAAGGCAATATCAAAGTTTTTCGATTTGCCGATAAGGCTTGATGAGAGAGTACTCGAGAGGCTGAGAAGTTATTTTAAAGACAGGGGCCGCCACTTAACAGAGGGCGATAAAGGTGTGGCAGAGGTTGTGGAAGGTGCAGAGATAATCGACAATGAGATTGGAACTGCTCCGGGCATGGTCATAAGAAGCAAGGGTAGTACGGTATACGTTCTGCCAGGTGTACCGTCTGAGATGGAGAGGATGATGGAGAGAGTTGTCCTAAAACAGCTCTTGGACATGGGTGGTTCTGAGAGGATTTTAACTCGTACCTTCACGACCCTGAACATTGCAGAGTCGGAATTATTCGAAAGACTTAAGGATTTCCAGGATGAGTTTTCTGATATAAGAATATCATTTTTGCCGGGCAGAGGAGGAGTCAAGATAGGTCTCAGAATGATTACAGGTTTGTCCAGTACAGAAGAGAAGATTGACAGAGCAGAAAATTTTATCATCAAGAGGGTAGGGGATTATATAATCTCTACAGGTGATGAGAAGATAGAAAAGATTGTTGCAGATCTATTGATAAAAAATGGACTGAGGATAGCCGTAGCAGAATCGTGCACAGGAGGTCTCATTGCTCATAAGCTCACCAATATACCTGGAAGTTCTAACTATTTTGAACGAGGGATCGTAGCATACAGCAACAAGGCAAAAGTAGAACTGCTTGGAGTCTCGGAGGGTACGTTAGATCGCTATGGGGCAGTCAGCAGTGAGACTGCAATCGAAATGGCCGAGGCAGTAAGAAGGAGGAGCAGAACCGATATAGGGCTCTCTTCTACTGGAATAGCCGGTCCCTCGGGAGGGTCGAGGGAAAAGGTTGTTGGTCTTGTTTATATTGGATATTCAGATTCTAAAAAAAGATATAGTGAAAGGTACATATTCTCAAGACAAAGGGATATAAATAAAGAAAGATTTGCCATTGCGGCCTTGAATGTTTTAAGAACAAATCTTAAGAGTTGGGATTGAATTCACTTGAGACAGAAGAATAAAATTCGTACATTTATTGCTGTTGACATACCCGAGAGTGTGCGGGATCAGATTGAAGAGTTCCAGGAGAAACTAAAACGCTTCAGAGCAGACGTTAAATGGGTACGGCCGGAGAATATCCACATAACATTGAAATTTCTTGGTGATATTGAACAGTCAATGGTTGACATTATTGACCAGCGTTTAAAGGATGCTGTGGCCGGTTTCGCACCGTTCAATGTAAGAGTATATGGAACTGGAGTCTTTCCGTCTGCCAGGCGGCCGAGGGTTTTGTGGCTTGGAATAGATGAGGGCAGGGAGATACTTCAAAGATTGGCAAAATGTATAGATGAAGAAATATATAATCTTGGATTTGAAAGAGAGAAGAGGGAGTTCTCACCTCACCTGACATTAGGGAGGGTTCGTTCTATTAAATATATAGATAGTCTGACAGAGGAGCTGCTTTCATCAAAATTTGAATCTGAAAGTTTCATCCAAGACGAGATTCTTCTCATGCGGAGTGATCTGAGGCCTTCAGGAGGTATTTATACAAAACTAAAAAGTATTCAACTGAGGGGATAATAAATCATGAATGAAAATGAGAAAAGAGATGATAAGCTAAAAGCACTGGATCTTGCCATTAGCCAGATCGACAGACAATTTGGCAAGGGTTCTGTGATGTGGCTTGGCCAGACAAAGGGAGTGATGAGTGTTCCTTCTATATCAACAGGGTCAATTTCGCTGGACAGGGCGCTTGGTGTCGGAGGTGTTCCGAGAGGGAGAGTAGTCGAGGTTTTTGGTCCTGAGTCGTCCGGTAAAACAACCCTTGCTCTTCATATAATAGCAGAGGCACAGAAAAAGGGTGGCATAGCAGCATTCATCGATGCCGAACATGCCCTTGATGCAAAGTATGCAAAGGCACTCGGTGTAAACACAGATGATCTTCTTATTTCGCAGCCAGATACGGGTGAACAGGCACTCGAGATCACAGAGACCTTAGTGCGCAGCGGAGCCATAGATGTGATTGTGATCGATTCTGTTGCTGCTCTGGTCCCAAGGGCAGAGATAGAGGGGGAGATGGGAGACGCACAGATGGGACTCCAGGCGAGGTTGATGTCCCAGGCGTTAAGAAAACTGACGGCTGCAATAAGCAAATCAAAGACGTGTGTTATTTTCATAAATCAGATTCGTGAGAAGATAGGAGTCATGTTTGGTAATCCAGAGACAACCACTGGTGGTAGGGCCCTGAAATTCTATTCTACAATTCGGATGGACATCAGGAGGACCGGTGCAATAAAGGATGGAACAGATGTTGTAGGCAACAGGACAAAAGTAAAAGTTGTAAAAAACAAGATTGCTCCACCATTCAAGGATGCAGAGTTTGACATCATGTATGGGACAGGAATTTCTAAGGCAGGTGAGATAATAGATCTTGGAGTTGATCTCGGTGTTGTCGAAAAGAGCGGAACCTGGTATTCTTTTCAGGGAGAGAGAATTGGGCAGGGACGGGAGAATGTAAGGAGGTTTTTAACAAATCCTGAGAATCGTGATATTTATGAGAAGATGGAGAAGGCTGTTAGAGAGAAGATGGGTCTACTCAAAGAAGAAGATGATAAAAAAGATAACAACAAAAAGAGTGAATGAGAAGAGCGGTAAAATCACGAGGATCGAACCTCAGAAACATCGAAGAGAGCGTTACAACATCTATATCAATGGGGATTTTGGTTTTGGTATCAGCAGGGAACTGGTCTTAAAATACAATCTGCATGAAGGCGACATGCTCGATGAAGAGGTCATTAAAAGGATTATTTTGGATGAGGAAAAGAGGAGGGTAAAAGAGAAGGCGCTATCTCTTCTTTCATACAGAGCCAGAAGCACAGAAGAGCTCAGGAGAAAATTGAAGGATAAGGGCTTCTCCGATGCAGTCGTTTGTGATGTGGTTGGTGATCTTAGAAAAATAGGAGTGCTCGATGATATTAAGTTCGCCGCATCTTTTGTTTATAGCAGAATGAGGCAGAAACCAATGTCTAAGCGTCTGCTCTACAGTGAATTGATCTCAAAGGGAGTTGACAGAGAGATTTCACAAAGGGCTGTTGAGGAGTTTTTTAAGGAGCAGACAGAGGAGGATGTTGCTAAGGAGATAGTGAAGAAGAAGGTTTACAAATATAAAGAGATAGATAATAGGGTTAGGAAGAGACTGTCCGATTTTCTTGCAAGAAGGGGTTTTGACTGGGATGTTATCAATAGTGTGGTTTCAGAGATAGTTGATGATGGGAGAGAGAGATGAAGGGGAGAATCGGATACAAAATTATTCAGATTATAAAGTTTCGATACTGATAATTGAATCCGGGGATGGATATGAAGGCATCAGAGGTCAGAGAATCATTTTTAAATTTTTTTAGAGAGCGGGGTCACAGGATTGTTCAGAGTGCTCCTGTTGTACCGAATGACGATCCGACTCTTCTATTTACCAATGCTGGAATGAATCAGTTCAAAGATGTATTCCTGGGCACTGGAACAAGGCCGTATAAACGGGCCGCCAACTCACAAAAATGTATAAGGGTAAGTGGGAAACACAACGATCTTGAGGAGGTCGGGCACGATGGTCACCACCACACATTTTTTGAGATGATGGGGAACTGGTCATTCGGCGATTATTATAAGAAGGAGGCTATAGCATGGGCATGGAAGCTGGTTACAGATGACTGGGGTCTGCCTAAATCGAAATTGTATGCAACTGTATTCAGGGAAGATGATGAGGCAGAGTCGATATGGAAGAGCGTGACAGACATCGATCCATCTCATGTTTGTCGTTTTGATGAAAAGGAAAATTTCTGGGAAATGGGCGAGACAGGCCCCTGCGGCCCCTGTTCTGAGATCCACATAGACCTGGGAGAACAGAGGTGTGAAAAAAAGGGTATGGCAGGCCATGTGTGTGGAGTAAATTCAGATTGCAGACGGATAATAGAACTATGGAACCTTGTCTTTATTCAGTATAATCGCGACGAGTCGGGTAAGCTTACACGGCTTCCCAAGATGCATGTGGACACCGGTTTAGGCCTCGAAAGAGCAGTAGCGGTTCTTCAGGGGAAAGAGTCAAACTATCATACAGATCTTTTCATGCCAATTTTAGAGCAGATATCAAGAATAACAGGAAAGAGTTGGGAAGATCCAGATAATATTTCGGCGTCACGTGTTATTGCCGATCACATCCGCGCCCTGACTTTTTCGATAACAGATGGTGCAATTCCATCGAACGAGGGCAGGGGATATGTGGTTCGGCGGCTGTTGAGAAGGGCTTCTCGCTATGGCCGAAAACTCGGCATGCATGAGCCGTTTATGTATCGGCTTGTCCAGTCGGTTGTTGATATAATGGGAGATGCCTATCCAGAGATAGCGGAAAGGATCGATCACACAACACGCGTCATAAAGGCAGAGGAGGAGCGATTCAACGAGGTTCTGGACAGGGGGATAGAGAATTTTGAGAGGCTTGCAGATGAAACTCTTAAGAGAGGAACCAGGATTATCCCTGGTAAGGATGTTTTTCAGCTTTATGATACGTACGGGTTTCCTCTCGATTTGACAAAACTCATGGCAAGAGAAAGGGATATGGATGTGGATGAGGAGGGTTTTGAGAAGGCTCTCAACGAACAGAGGAAGAGAGCCAAAAGAGCAGAGAGATTTACATCTGCAGTAGAGTCTGACTGGCAGGTAGTTACAGAAGGGGATGATTCACTTTTTATTGGGTACGATAGAACAGAGACAGAGGCTTTTATTCGAAAATTTAGAATTGAAGATAATGGAACGATAACAGTTATTCTGGATAGAACTGTTTTTTATGGTGAGGCGGGTGGACAGGTGGGCGACACAGGATATATTAAGGGCAGTGGTTTTAAGATAGAGATTCACAACACATGGCGAGAAGGGGACATGATCCTCCACAGGGGAAGTTTCGTTGAAGGCGACAGTGTAAACAATAAATCTGTAAAGGCAGCAGTGGACATGAGGAGGAGGCTCTCGATTGCCCGAAACCATACTGCCACCCATCTTCTTCATAAGGCGCTGAGGAAGGTTTTGGGGGATCGGGTCAATCAATCTGGCTCGCTGGTTGCACCTGAGAGACTTAGGTTTGATTTTACCCATTTTGAGGCGATGAGCCGGGAGCAGATCGATAGAGTGGAGAGAGAGGTTAACTTACAGATAATGAACGATCTTGAGGTTAACACATTTGAGGCGACCCTCAAGGAGGCAAAGGATATGGGTGCGACTGCCCTGTTTGGTGAAAAATATGGAGAAAATGTAAGGGTCGTGAAAATTGATGATTATTCTATGGAGTTGTGTGGAGGAACCCATTTAAAAAGAACCGGCGAGATTGGTTATTTTAGAATAATTAAAGAAGAGGGTGTGGCCGCCGGGGTAAGGAGAATAGAGGCAGTGACAGGTGAGAGGGCAGATGAACTTCTAAGAAGAGAGAATCAAATTCTTCTAAGTCTCGAAGATAGGCTGCGGTGCAGGAGAGATGAAATAGAGCTTAGAGTATTAAATCTAATAAAAGAGAAAAAAGAATTCGAGAAAAGATTAAAGAGAATGCAGAGTTTTTCCATCTCCTCAGAAATCGAGAGGATAATCAAAGGGGCTGTTGATGCCGGTGGAGTGAGGGTGGTTGCCTCATCCATAGATGTTGAATCGGTTGAGGAGTTAAGAAATGTTGGTGACAGGTTGAGAGAAAAATTGAGATCAGGGGTCGGCCTTCTCAGTGCAGAAATAGATGATAAAATTAATTTTTTATGTGTTGTTACAGATGATTTGATAAAGTCAAAAGGCCTAAGGGCAGGAGAGATTGTCAACGAGGTTGCAAAAACTGCTGGCGGGAGCGGAGGCGGCAGGCCCCATATGGCTCTGGCAGGAGCGAGAGATAAGAGCAGGGTTAAAGAGGCACTAAAAGGTACAGTTGAAATAGTTAAAAAACATATCGAATAGAAATGAGTCTATATAAAAGGCTTATCGACATATGCACAACAAGAGGGGCAGGATATCTTGTCCTGATTGATCCCGATTGCGATACAATTGAACGTACCGTCTCTTTTGCAAGGATATGTGAGAGATGTGGAGTAGATGGGCTCCTGATAGGGGGGAGCCTGATTGTTTCGGATAAATTGAACAGATTGGTCAAAGAGATCAAAAATTCAGTCTCCATTCCCTTGATACTCTTCCCTGGTAGCGGGAGGCAGCTTTCACCACTTGCAGATGGCCTCCTGTTTCTGAGTCTGTTGAGCGGAAGAAATCCTCAGTATCTGATTGGAGAGCAGGTAATGTCTGCCATGTTGATAAAGTCCATGAATCTTGAAGCGATTTCCACAGCATACCTTCTAATAGAGTCAGGGGGAGTGACAGCCGTAGAGTATATCAGCGATACGAAACCTCTTCCGAGAAATAAACCAGATATAGCGGCTGCCCATGCAGTCGCTGCAGAATATATGGGTATGAAGTTTGTTTATCTTGAGGCCGGGAGCGGAGCAGAAAACTCTGTCCCTGAGTCGATCATAAGTGCTGTAGCAAGAGAAGTATCGATTCCAGTGATCGTGGGGGGAGGGATTCGTGATCCAGATACTGCAAGGGAGAAGGTGAATGCAGGCGCATCGTTTGTAGTAACCGGAAACATACTGGAAAAAAGTAGGGACGAAGCTCTCATTAGATCATTTGCAAGTGCGATTCATAAGAGTGGCTAAGATTAAATTTGATTGATATTCATGCACACATTCTTCCAGGAGTGGATGATGGTCCTGTAAGCTGGGATCAATCCATCGATCTTGTGAAGCAGGCAGCAGAAGATGGTATAAGAGGCATAGTATGCACATCTCATGTGCTGGACGATTTGAGCCAGGAATTAGAGGACCAATTTATTTCAAAATTTGGAGAATTGAAACAGAGAGTAATAGATTGTGGGTTGAATGTTTCCCTATGGCTTGGCTCCGAGATACACATTCATTCGGTTTTCGATATAAAATCAAAAATTGCTACTATAAATGGAAATGGCAAATACCTGCTCATTGAACTGCCTCTATCGGGAATGGCCAACAATGCAGGAGAAACTTTTTTCAATTTAACAGTAAATGGTATCACACCGATACTTGCTCATCCTGAGAGAAACAGAATAATAATTTATCGTCCAGAGGTGGCATTCGAATTTGTTAATATGGGTGTACTGATTCAGTTGAATGCGGGAAGCATTACAGGTGCTTTTGGGAGATCGGTAAAGCGATGCAGTTTCAAGCTGCTCGACCACAGGCTTGTTCATTTTGTTGCATCAGACTGTCATCATCCAAAGAGTCGTCCTCTGATGCTCAGCAAGGCCTTCAGGGTAGTAGCGAGGAGATGGGGGATGGAGATGGCCGAAATTCTTTTCCGCAAAAATCCTCTTAAGGCAGTAAATGGAGAGGATCCGATTGTCCCTGCCCCTGTACCTTTTGATAAGAAAATTATTAAATGAGCCTTAAGAAGATAAAAGGAATAGAGAGATGAAATCCAGATCATCTATAATAAAAGAGAACTTTCTGTCGAGTTCAGATGTCAAGATTAAGATGGCAGAATCGAGCCTCGATTCGATTGAAGAGGCTGCGGATTACATGATAGAGGCAATAAGAGTTGGAGGAAAGATTCTGCTGTGCGGGAATGGTGGGAGTGCAGCAGACTGTCAGCATATTGCAGCAGAGCTGGTTGGACGTTTTCAAAGAGAGCGAAAGGGATTCAGTGCTGTTGCACTGACAACAGATACGTCAATAATTACATCTCTCGGGAATGATTATGGATATAGATATGTATTCAGTCGTCAGGTCGAGGCTCTCGGCAGGAGGGGAGATGTTCTGATTGGAATATCCACGAGTGGAAAGTCTGAAAATGTTATTACTGCCATGGAAAGGGCAAAAGAACTGGGGATGAGGACCGTTGCACTCACAGGGATCAATACTGATGATCTTGTGAGTGTGAGTGATGTAATCATATCTGTTCCCTCAGCGAGCACACAAAGGATTCAGGAGGCTCACATAACAGTGGCACATATAATCTGTGAACTTATAGAAGATGCTCTATCATAATGGGGGAAGGACCGCAAAGAATTCAGCATGCTTCAATTTTTAAATAAAGCAGCACTCTTTGGACTCACAGGAGTCGCAGTTCCAATCCTGATACATTTCTTTGCAAGAAAAAAAGTAGAGAAGAGGTTTTTCAGTACTCTGCGGTTTCTGAAAATCGTTCAGAGACATACAATGCAGCGTCTCAGGATCAAACAGATTCTTCTTCTAATCCTGAGATGTCTGGCAATTTTTTTCCTTGTAGTCTCTTTTGCAAGGCCAGTGCTCGTGAGTAGTGGAGTAATTGGTAGGGCAGGAAGCTCTGTTGTTATTGTGCTGGACAATTCTATGAGCATGAGAAGAGATGGTCTCTGGCAAAAGGCCAAGATATGGGCGATGTCTATTCTCAATCTTGTTGATGAAAAAGATGATGTAGTGCTGCTTCAGAGTGTGACTTTGAGAGATGATGGTTTTGCTGAGGGGAAGTCTTCCATAGAAAAGGTTTTGTCGAGTGATAGTGTAACATGCATGAGGGGAGATTTACTAAAGACGCTTAACTCGGCAGTGTCTGTTCTTGACAACTCTGATGATTTAAACAGGGAGATCTATCTTATTTCAGATATGCAGAGGAGTGGGTTTCAGGACGGCTCTGTTATCCAGCACTATAATGGATCACTCTTTTTATGCCCTGTAGAGGGAGAAATTGATAATGTGGGTATAGTTGATGGTGGTGTAGAAAATAAGATCTATCAACAAGGTGGTGTTCTTAGAGTGTATTGTACAGTAGAAAATTTTGGAAGTAGTGATCTTGATGATCTTTTGATAAGGGTTTTTATTAATGGAGTAAATTCCGCTCAGAAGTTAATAGATATTAAGGCCAGGCAGAAGAGGAGGACCTATTTTGATGTGAGGCCTCGGAGTGCAGGATGGATTACAGGATTCATAGAGATAGAAAATGATATTTTGAAGGATGATGATAGATGGTATTTTACATTTTATGAGCCCGACACTGTAGATGTTCTTCTTATAGGCGGAGGAAAAGATGACCTGAGATTAATAAGGCTGGCACTGAACCCCGGGGGCAAATTTAGCACACTTTTTAATATTGAAGAGCGTGTATTTGGATCGATATGGTCTGATAAACTATCTGACAGCGATGTTGTTATTTTCTCAAATTACCCTTACTTTAATGATGAGGAGGTCTCCTCTGTCAGAAGATTTATTGATAGTGGAGGAGGGGCACTTGTTTTGTTGGGGAGCAGGGTCGATCTGAAAAATTTAAACGGTTCGCTGCTTGGTGATCTCGGCGGAATCATTGTTGGTGAAGTGATCGATACTCCCGAGGAGAGCGGTCTTGTAAGGCGTATTGACCATGTCGACTTTGGACATCCTATATTTTTTGGTATGCTTGCCAAAGGCAAGGAGAACATACATTCGCCCTCTTTCTTCAGAACAGTGTCTCTTGTGGGTGATGAATTTTATCCCATCATCTATTTGAGCGATGGAATGGTTCTTCTTGCAGAGGTCAAATCGGGAATGGGAGGTTTGCTATTAATTACAAGTGGAGTGGAAATGAGCTGGTCAAATTTTGGGTATTCTACGCTGTTTGCCCCCTTAATCTACAGGGCAGCGTGTTACCTCTCTGTTGGTAGCTATGAGTCTTCGGCCAAGGGGGTTGTTGGGAGACCACTGGAGACATCCATCAAACTGAAAAACATAAACGGTTCATTTTATGTTATAACACCTGAGAAGGAGAAGATTCTTCTCTTGCCGCAACTTCGCAGCGAAAGGGTACGTATCAGTTTTAAACAGATCACAGAACCAGGCATATACAGTTTCTATAGGGATGGTCAGATATTGAATATGTCAGAAGTAAATGTTGACAAAAGAGAGTCGGATCTAAGAGAGATCTCACCATCAGATATAGAGAGGATGGTGCCGAAGGCAGAAGTGAGGGTTGTAGATAAATTGGATGGTTTGGGGGAAGTTGTATCAGAAACAAGATTTGGTCAGGAGTTGTGGCCGATCACCCTATCTTTTGCTCTTGTCTTGTTGATGATAGAGATTGTAGTGGCTCAGGGCGGAATGAGAATATTTTCTAGAAAGAAATCTTCTAAAAATAGAGCTTCAGATTGAGAGGTGAGGTCTATATTTATGTTGATAGAGAAGCAGAGGGAAAGGGCCATTCTGGTGGGCGCAGTAATGCCGGGAATGAGGCGTTTCTATGAAGAGGAGAGCCTGAAGGAACTATCGCTTCTGGCAGATACTGCGGGTGCAGAAGTTGTAGATGAGGTAGTTCAGGTAAGGGGTGAGGTGGATTCTGCAACACTGATTGGCAGGGGAAAGGTTCATCAGATAGCAAGGCTGGCAGCGGAAAAGCAGGCAGGAGTTGTGATATTCGATTCAGACTTGAGTCCGATTCAGGTAAAAAATCTTGAAAAAGAGATTGGATGCAAGATATTGGATCGAAGCGGCCTGATACTGGATATCTTTGCAAAACGTGCAAGAACACGGGAGGCACAGATTCAGGTTGAGCTTGCGCAGCTTCAGTATCTTCTTCCTAGATTGACCAGGAGATGGACTCATCTGTCAAGGCAGGAGGCCGGTATAGGGACAAGGGGGCCAGGGGAGACCCAGCTCGAGGTTGACAGGAGGGCAATAAGGAAGAGGATAACCCACCTCAAGAAGGAACTTCTCAAGATCGAGAGTCAGAGGAGAGTGAGGCGTAAGAGGAGGGAGGATTTTCCAAAGGTGGCTCTTGTTGGATATACAAATGTTGGTAAGTCTACTCTTCTTAATGCACTGGCAGAGAGCGAGGTCTTTGTAGAAGATAGGCTCTTTGCCACTCTTGATGCCACTATAAGGGCGTTTGATCTGGAGGGCCAGAGGAGGGTTTTGCTCATTGATACAGTGGGTTTCATTCGAAAGCTTCCAGCTCATTTAGTGGCATCATTCAGAAGCACGCTTGAGGAGACTTTAGAGGCAGACATTCTGGTTCATGTTGTAGATATCAGCCATTCAAACTTCATGGAACAGATCGGAACTGTTCAGAATGTTCTGGAGGAGATAGGAGCAGGGGACAAGCCTGTCATTATGGTTTTCAACAAGATAGATCTGATAGATGAGATGTCTGATTGGAATCATCTCAAAGAGAGGTTTCAGGGTTCACTTTTTATTTCTGCTGCAAGAGGAATCGGTCTTGAAAATCTAAAGAGGGAAATTCAGAAGCGTCTGGAAGAGATGGAGGTTGAGGACAGGATTTATATTTCTATATCTGAGACCAAGGTTATTTCGAAGATATATGATCTGGCCGAAGTCTTAGATAGACGTTATATTGATGGGATAGTTAGGTTGAGATTCAGGGCAACTCGTAAACATGCGGATAAGATATATAATATAGTAAAGGGATTGAAAAAGAATGCAGATTCTGATAGTTGATGATGAGCCACAGATCCGCTCATCCCTCGAGGGATTATTAAGGGACGAGGGATATGAAGTAGTGAGTGTGGAGAGCGGAGAGAAGGGGCTGAGGGCCATAGATGAGAAGCGGTTCGAAATAGTTATTCTAGATGTGCTTCTTCCGGGTATGAGTGGAATAAGTGTGCTTGAGGAGATCAGGAGGAGGTATCCATGGATCAGGGTCTTTATGATATCGGGCAAGGCAGACATTGCTACTGCTGTAAAGGCTATCAGGCTTGGTGCATACGACTTCTTTGAAAAGCCGATAAATCCTGAACGAATACTTCTTTCCCTTAAGAATCTCTCAGAATATATGGCACTGGAGAGGAGGGTCGAATCCCTGAGCACTCTTATTGAGAGGGATTATGAAATCATAGGAAATTCACCTGCCATGAGAGATCTGAAGGTATCAATTTCAAAGGCTGCACCTTCAGAAGGCAGGGTCTTGATTTTTGGGGAGAATGGTACGGGCAAGGAACTGGTTGCAAGGGCGATACACCTCGGCAGTTCGAGAAAGGATCGTTCATTCATAACCCTGAACTGTGCGGCGATTCCACAGAGTCTGATAGAGAGCGAACTGTTTGGTTATGAAAGGGGAGCATTCACAGGAGCAATCAAGAGAAAGGCTGGAAGGTTTGAGTTAGCAGACGGCGGAACACTATTTTTAGATGAAATAGGGGATCTTAGTCTTGAGTCGCAAGCAAAACTACTGAGGGTTCTCGAAGAAAACGAGGCTATGCGTGTTGGTGGAGAGAGGCCATACAAATTTGATGTTAGGATAATTTCTGCTACAAACAAGAATCTCAAGAGAGAGATAGATGAGGGCCGTTTCAGAGAGGATCTCTACTACCGCTTAAATGTGATTCCAATAGAGGTTCCTCCACTGAGAGAGAGGAAGAGCGACATACCAGAACTGGCAGAATATTTTCTTTCCAGAATATGTATGAGGAGCGGAAAGGGGATGAAGTACTGGGGAGATGGAGCAAAAGAGGTGCTCTCTCTATATGAGTGGCCTGGGAATGTAAGGGAGCTGAGAAACTTTGTGGAAAGATTGATAATCATGAGTAACAGCGAAGTGATCACAGAGGAAGAAGTCAGGAGGATGATTCCGGAATCTTCAAACATTGTAAGAAAAGATGAAGAAATATTCTCAGAAGAGGGGTTTTCTTTCAGGGAGATTGTTCAGAGATTTGAGAAAGAGCTCCTGAGCAGGGAGTATGATTCTGTTGGGAGGAATGTTTCGAAACTTGCACGCAAGCTTAAGATGGACAGGGCAAACCTTCACAGGAAATTGAAATCATATGGAATCAAATAGAAACGATCCAATCGGGTAGCACCACACAATGGGTCAAATTGCCACAAATATGCATTTTTCACACATGTAATTTTGCAACAATTTAAGGGTATCATGCGGATATTCGATTCTTATAAATTGTTTAAGTTAATAATTATAAAGATCTTAAAATTATTTTATTAACATGGCATATATGTTGCACTCCTAGGCCATGGTTTGATTAAAATAATCTGGAGGAGGCTATGTGTAAGAAAATCGTTTCTTATGTTTTTGTAGCAATCGTTGGAATGGTTCTGTCAGGAGCCTTACATTCACAGGAGATTTTCAGTTTAAATAGAAATTCAGATTGGGAATGGGAGGAGGAGTTTGATAGGGGAAGGCGTGCAACATTTGATCTCAGGTATAACCGTGTAGAAGGTATCTATACGGGTTTAAGGGTAAAAAGATATGAGTCATATTACGGTTTTTCTAATAAGCCATTTATTTATGGTTTTACTGGATACAGTTTTGGGTCAAACGATTTTGAATATCTCCTGGGTCTGGAGAAGGGATTCTTTGAGGATTATCATATTGCATTTGGTGGTGAGTATCACCGCATGATAGACACAGAAGATAGATGGATCATACCCGATTTGGAGAATTCCCTTGCTGCTTTTTTTCTGAAGGAGGATTTTCAAGATTTCTATTTCAGGGAAGGAGGAAGCTTCTATATAAGTCAGAATTTTACTAAGAGATTCAATCTGACTGCTGCATATCGCTATGAGGAACTGGATTCTCTTGCAAAGAGTGTGAACTGGGCACTCTTTGCTGGCAAGAGTAAAGATTTTCGTGAAAATCCTGCTATGGATGCAGGAACGGTGAGAAGCATTACTGCAAATTTTACTATCGATTCCCGGAACAGCAGGAGTGCACCTTATAGAGGATGGTATATTCAGTTTGAGTATGAACATGCTGGAGGTGATTTAGGTGGTGATTTTTCGTTTGATCGGGTGCTGATGGATATCAGGCGATATCAGCCGATCGGGTTTAATGAAGGGCTCGATTTTCGACTCAGAATCGGCACAGCAAACGGATATTTACCGTGGCATAAGAGTTTTCATCTCGGTGGTTTGAGCACTCTCAGAGGTTTTAAATACAAGGAGTTTCCAAATGGCCCGCTGAATCGTGGTGGAAACAGGATGCTGTTAGCACAGATAGAGTACAGGATGGGAGAACAGGATTTACCAGACGAGCTGGATTGGGGACTCTTGGAACTGTTCAACCTTATCATTTTTATTGATTCTGGATGGGTCGGCGATACAGATAGTGGTTACGGTCTGTTGAAAGGATTCGGCGCACTCTCCTGGAAAAATCTAAAGACAGATGTGGGCATTGCACTGGCGAACAGGAGTGGAAGTGTGAGGTTTGAGGTTGCAAGGAGGACTGATACGGGTAAGAAGCCTTTCAGGTTTCTATTTAGAATAACCCGTCCATTTTGAATAAATGATGGCGCCAGATAGAGTAACCTTTTATGTTTTGATATCGTAGTATATTATATGTTCATAATTTGATCAGGAGGTTCAAATGAAAAGCAAGGTCTTACCGATTCTGTTTCTGCTGCTTTTTATTATGCCTGTTTGGGGTCAGGAGGAGATTAATAAAACCTTCACTGTTTCTGTTGACCGACCTTTTGAGATAATTCTCAATGTTGATGCAGGAGAAGTAGTCGTTGTCAGAGGAGAGAGCGGATCCTCTGTACATGTGATTTTGAGGTATCCTGAAGATGAATATAGAGATAGGATAAGCTTTAATGAACAAAAAAATCGTCTCAGGGTATTTGTTGATAAGAGAAGCTGGACAAGATGGAGGAAAGATAACGAGAACAGCTTTTTAAAAGTAGAGCTTCCATTTGAAGCCGACATACTGCTTGATGCAAGAGTAAAGGCAGGTGAAATATCGATGGAGCTGGGCGGCCTTCGTATGAAGGAGTTGTCGTTCAGCAACTGGGCAGGGGAAGTAGAGCTGAGTTTTGATCAGCCAAACTTAATAGAGATGGATTTTTTTGATTTCAGCTCAAGGGTAGGAGAGGTTAGGTTAATCAATCTTGGTAACGCCAGATTTCATAAGGCAGACATAAATGGTGGTATAGGCGAAATGGAGGTCGATTTTACTGGTGATCTGCTCGATCAGAGCATGGCAAAGGTTGATCTTGACATTGGAGAGGCCTCCATACAACTGCCGGAGGGGATGGGAATAAAAATGAGGATAGGTGGTGGATTCAGTTTTCTTTCCCACAAGGAGATAGATTCTTCATTATATCGAAGAGGAAGTTATTACTATTCAGAAGATTTTAATGATATGGAAAAGAAGTTTTATGTCAGAATTACTCCAGGATTGGGAGAGCTGACCATCAACAGATAACTGTTTGTTTAATTTCTGGAGGATTCCATGAAAATAAAATTTATGCCAGTAATCTTTTTGCTCTTCTCCGGAGCATACACTATGATCCATGCAGTCGAGGTAAACCGTGTAGAAGAGAAAAAATTTCAATTCAGTCCAGGAGGCACAATTTCACTCTTTGGCAATGATGGAAGTATCACTATTACAACATGGGAAAAGGATGAAGTCTATTTGAAAATGACCAGGAGGGCATGGGCAAGAAGCAAGAGGGATGCGGAACAAATGCTTGATGCACTCGATGTTTCTATACAGAGAGGAATTAAGAGACTTGTGATTAGAGAGGTGAAAAGAAATAGACATTTTAACTTTTTTGATCTCTTCGATCCCGACTTCTGGGAATCGAGAGAGTGGAGGAATGGACTGATAGATTATGAATTGAAGGTTCCTGAAGAGGTAAATTTAAAGATTAGAAATGATGAGGGGGATGTGGATATTAAGGGAATAAAAGGAAGATTGAATGTGAAGATAGATGAAGGGGATCTCTATCTTGAACAGATCGCTTCTGAGAGCGTAGAGATCGATATGGATGAGGGTGATATTAGTATGAATAAGTTAAATGGCACAGGCTCTACTATTGTAAGGATTAATGTTGACGAGGGGAGGGTCTTGGTAGAAGACGGTTCATCAGGAGAGCTGGATATTAAGACAGATGAAGGAGATATGAGTGTAAGGAGATTCAAGGCATCTCGTTTATGGCTGAGCTCGGATGAGGGAACCATTTCTGCAGAATTTGATTCGGATGCGAATGGTAATTATCACTTCGAAACAGACGAGGGTGACATAGAGTTGTGGACAAATGAGAATAGTAGTTTAAGAGTAAGACTTGTGACAGATGAGGGTGTGATAGAGTCAGATTTTGACCTCGAGGAAAGAAAAACAGATGATGGTGAGATAGCATACGGAGAGATTGGCAAAGGGGAGGCACTGCTTAGGGCATATACCGATGAGGGTGATATCTTTCTTAAGATAAAGGAGCATTTTAAATCGGATTAAAGATGAGAGTTCTGGCACCGCTTATTCTGTTTACCCTTACCTCTTTTGGTTTTTCAAAAGATGTAAGGGTTGTTTCTGTTGAGGATTTTACGAGTCGTGATTTTGGCGTAAAGAGGTTTACTCTTCTAAAAGAAGTAGATTTTGTTGTAAAGTGCAGGGGCCCTCTAGATAGAAGAGGGGAAAAAGTTTTGTCGAGTGGCTGGATTTTAGATAGCAGGACCAGACGGGTTGTGTGGGAGATGAACAGAAGTGCTCCATCTTGCAAAAGATCAGGCCTTGAGTTCCAGGCAACAGAATATGTAACTCTACCGCAGGGAAGCTATGAGGTTTACTATAGTGTTAAGCCTGGACTCAGAAATCGAAATGCATTGACTACTTTATATGATGTGTTGAGCAATATATTTGATGGAAGCAGAAGGTTCAGTAGTGCAGACTCATGGGGAATCTCGCTCTATGTAGATGAGAATGACATAGAGATAATAACAGAGTTCCGTTCTACAGAGGATAAGGAGCCTTTAGTTCAGCTTACACCGATGGGTGATGAGGAGTTTGCAAAGGCCTATTTTTCGATTGATAAAAGATCAAGGTTCAGAGTATATGGAGTGGGTGAGGGCGATGATGGAGAGATGGTAGACTATGGATGGATTTGCAGCGGTGAGACTGGAGAACCTGCATGGAAGATGGAATATGAGAGGACGATGTTTGGTGGAGGAGAGGCTTTGAATAGAATAATAGATGAGGAGATAATTTTGCCAGCAGGAGATTATGTTATATACTTTGTTACAGATGGTTCTCATTCATGTGATGAATGGATACACATGGTTCCATATGATCCGCTTTACTGGGGTATAACTCTCTGGTGTGAGGAGGGAGATTTAGATGTCAGAAAGGTTGTGCCTCGAATAGAAAGAAATATGATAGTCGATCTGACCAGAGTCGGGGATGATTGTCTCGAAGAAGATGGATTCGTTCTCAAGAAGAGCGCAAGAGTAAGGATTATTTGTCTTGGCGAATATGGATATAATAACATGTTTGTTGATTATGGATGGATTCAGGATGCGTCGAGCCGTAGAGTTGTATGGAAAATGTCGGAAAAGTCCAGTTCTCACGCAGGAGGAGCTGCCAAAAACAGACTGTTCAATGGAATCATTACCTTAAAACCAGGAAAGTATTTAGTATATTATGCCAGCGATGGTTCTCATTCCTATTTGCAGTGGAATAGTTCTCCTCCATACGATCCAGCTTCGTGGGGTATGCGGTTGTTGATAGAGAATACAGGTAGCATTTCAGAATATATTAAACCCTATAGTGAACCAGGAGATGATGATATTCTCCTTCAAATCATCAGGGTAGGTAATAGAGAACATAAAATAAAAAGTCTCGTATTATCAAGGCCTGACAGCTTGAGGATCTACTCTTTGGGCGAGGGCGAAGATAATGAAATGTTCGATTATAGCTGGATTGAGGATGATTCTGGAAATATCGTATGGGAGATGAGGTATGAGAATACTCAGCATGCCGGTGGTGCGGCAAAGAATAGGATGGTAAATAGCATAGTTCGGCTCGATTCAGGAAGATACTATGTTCATTATAAGACAGATGGTTCTCATTCATTTGATGGATGGAATGAAGATCCTCCTATGGATAGGTTGCACTGGGGAATAACAATTCAAAAAATAGAGGAGAAAAGACGATGAAGAGAAGTTTGTTTGTATTTTTGATTATCATAATTTGGGCTAGTTTTGTCAATGCATCAATAGTTACTAAACATTTTAGAAAAGGATTTAACTTTATTGAGGGAAGCAATGTATCGATAAAGAGCATCAATGGAAGCATTAATGTGGATGTCTGGGAAAAAGACTCTGTAAGGGTGGAGGCACTGATCGAGGTGAAATCTAGAAGCTCCAGAGATGCTAAAGAGTTTTTAGACCAGGTTGAGATCGTGGTCAATCGAATGGGCAGGAATCTTGAGATTGAACCCGATTATCCAAAAGTCAGAGGTGGAAATTCGATTCTTGATTGGATATTTGGGAGAAGAAGACCAAACGTAACTATTCGGTTTAATGTATTGGTTCCTCGTAAGGTAAACCTCGATTTGAAATCTGTTAATGGCAGAGTTGTGGTGGATGGTGTAGAAGGAGATCAAAAGTTTAAGACAACAAACGGAGTTATTGATGCGGAGAATCTGAAAGGCTCTGTATATGCACGTACTACAAATGGTGGCATTAGGGTTGAGATGGTTGGTTTCAACAGAGGTGCTCAGGTTTCTATATCTACTACAAACGGTGGGATTAAATTGAGTCTGCCTGATAAAATTCAGGCAGATGTAGAAGCATCCACTGTGAATGGAGGAATTTCGACAGATTTTCCGCTTCAGGTAAAAGGGAAATTTAACAGCAAGAGAATAAATGGTTCAATAAATGGTGGTGGAAGTCTGATAAAACTGCGCACTGTAAATGGTAGTATAAAGATATATAAGAGTAGGCAACAACAATGAAGATGGAAATTTCCAGAAGGGAGTGGTTGAGAAGAGCAGCACTAAGCAGCATTGCATTTGGCATAACCACTCCTTTTTATTTATGCAGAGGTAGAAGGGGGCCGAATTTCATAATAATATTTACAGATGATCAGGGGTATTGTGATGCGGGCTGTTATGGTGCAAAAGGATTCGAGACCCCGAATCTTGACAGAATGGCCTCTGAAGGAGTAAGGTTTACTGATTTCTATGTTTCAGAGGCAGTATGCAGTGCGTCTCGTGCCTCACTATTGACTGGTTGTTATGCTGAAAGGGTTGGAATAAGGGGTGCACTAACTTCATGGTCAATGGTTGGATTGAATTCAAATGAAGAGACGATAGCCGAACTATTGAAGAGGAGAGGATACAAAACAGCAATATTTGGCAAGTGGCATCTTGGGCACCACAAAAAGTTTCTTCCACTACAACATGGATTCGACGAATATTTTGGTCTACCCTATTCCAATGACATGTGGCCTGTAGATTTTGATGGAACACCTCTTTCGTCAGATAATCCAGGGTCAAGACCGTGGAAGCTTCGTTATCCGCCTCTGCCATTGATTGAAAATAATGAGAAGGTGGGTGAGATCAGAACTCTCGAGGATCAGGCAAAGCTGACCACGCTATACACACAAAAGGCCATTGATTTTATTGAAAAGAATAAAGAGAGGCCATTTTTTCTCTATTTACCCCATTCAATGCCTCATGTGCCTCTTGGAGTTTCCGACAGATTTAAGGGAAAGAGCAGGCAGGGTCTTTATGGTGATGTGATAATGGAAATTGACTGGTCTGTCGGAAAGATCCTGGAGGCGCTCAGGAAATATGGACTAGAAAAAAATACTCTGGTGATCTTTACAAGTGACAATGGTCCATGGCTCAATTTCGGAAACCATGCAGGTTCTGCACTTCCTCTGCGGGAGGGAAAGGGAACGATGTGGGAGGGAGGAGCCAGGGTCCCATGTATAATGTGGTGGCCTAGCCACATCAGGGCTGGATCTGTATGCAGGAAGATGGCAGCTACGATAGACATACTTCCGACAATTGTAGAGCTTGCAGGGGCACCTCGACCTGCGAAGAAGATAGATGGTGTTAGCATTGTGAGTCTTCTTAGAGGTGATAGGAATGCCAATCCGCGTAAGTACTACTACTATTATTATGGTGGCCAGTTGCGGGCGGTTCGTCAGGGGAGGTGGAAGCTTGTGTTCCCTCATAAATACAGATCATACAGTGGGGTAGAACCTGGAAAAAACGGTTATCCAGGTGCATATGCAAGGGGGGAATGCGGCCTGGAGTTGTATGATCTTAAGAATGATGTCGGTGAGAGGAGGGATGTGTCTGCAGAACATCCTGATGTAGTGGAGAGACTCGAGAAGATAGCAGAAAGGGCCCGTGAGGATCTTGGCGATACCCTTACAGGCCGGGCAGGTAAGAATGTAAGAGAACCAGGAAGAGTTTCCAAAAGATCGATTGGGGAAAAGGTTCACCATCTTGCTGTTGGGAAGAAGATTGTTTTAAAGAATATGTACAGTCCTTCTTATCCAGGAGGTGGAGAGAATGGACTTATCAATGGTTTGAGGGGCACAAAGAATTTTCGGGATGGTCTATGGCAGGGTTTTGAGGGAATAGATCTTGAAGCAGTTGTTGATCTCGGCAGAGTCAGGAAGATCCGAAAAATCAGTTGTGGTTTTCTTGAGGACCAGATTAGTTGGATTTTCTTTCCTCGGTCGGTAGAGATTGCCCTATCTGCGGATGGGGACTCTTTCAGGACAGTCAAAAAATTCAGAAAAGAGAAAGGGGCAGGGCTAAATCCCTATGCATCGATAAAAGAGTTTACTGCAGAGATCGGATCTTATGTTAAAGCCAGATATGTAAAAGTAATAGCAGAGAACATAGGAAAATGTCCTGATTGGCATCCAGGGTCTGGTGGTAAGGCATGGATATTTTGTGATGAAATAGTTGTGAAATGATATTTAAAAATTTTAACCTTTTTAAGAGAACTGTTTTTGCTCATTCTGTTGTTTTTCTCTTCTTTTCTACATCGGTCTCTTCACTCTTTGCAAAGAATAGGACGCAGATTTTTGATGACTATATGATTAAGAAGTGGGGAGTGGAGGATGGCCTTCCTGCAAACAGCCTCAACACAGTCATAATAACAAAAGCTGGATACATGTGGATCGGTACTCCATCTGGTCTGGTACGCTTTGATGGAGTTGAGTTTAAAACATTTAACAGATTAAACACTCCAATCCTTGAGAGTGAAGAGATACAGGCTCTATATGAAGACTATAGAGGTGTTCTCTGGATCGGCACAAGAGACGGAGGCCTCTACTCTTATGCAAATAAGAAATGGGAAAGATATACAACGGAGAATGGATTAACAAACAACAACATAAGAGCAATAAGTGGTGATTGGTGGGGAAATCTTTGGGTTGGAACAGATTATGGGCTTAATTGTCTGACAGATGAGGGTTTTAAACACTATACAACAGATGACGGATTGTATGATAATATAATAACATCACTATCAACAGACAACTGGGGCGATCTGTGGATAGGTACTCTAAGAGGCGGAATTGCTAAATTAGACGATGGAACAATAAGAGCCTACGGATATGAGGATGGCCTCACAAACATGTCGGTTGTTTCTATCTGCTGCGATAATGTTGGAAATGTATGGATAGGAACGCTCGGTGGCCTTTATGTGCTCAGAAGGGGAGAGGAATTTGTTGACCCCCACTATATTGAGAAATGGCTCCAGATATCATCTATAATGGAATTTAAACCAGGCGTGATTCTTATTGGAACAATCTCCAGTGGCATAAAAGTGATAGACCACGGAGAATTTGTTGATCTCCTATCCGATACGACTCTGATGAGGTCTCATATCAACTCCATGGCAATAGATAGGAGTCACAACATATGGGCTGCGACTGTTAGGGAGGGACTTGTCAGGATAGAGAAGGCAGCGGTCGAAAATATCACAATGAGTGAAGAGTTTTCAAACACAATCGTTAATTCCATATTGGAGGACAGCAAGGGATCTCTGTGGATTGGAACAAAGGAGAGTGGTCTTTTAAGAATTATTAACAGAGAGGTTGTGGATATATTTGATAAAGAAAGTGGCCTGCCGAGCAATAAAATAGGAGTAATCTATGAAGATGATGGTCGAATTCTTTGGATAGGAACTGAATGTGGACTGGTCAGGATGGAGAATGGGGTTATCAGTGTTATCTCAAAGAGGGATGGGTTGAAATCGGATAATGTATCTGCAGTAATAAAAGACAGAAGAGGAACATACTGGATAGGAACAGATAAAGGATTAAACATACTCAAGGGTCAAGAGATACACAGCATCGAGTTGGAGCCAGATCTGGATAGCCAGGAAATTAATGTGCTGCTCGAGGACAGGATTGGAAGGATTTTTATCGGTACAGCAGATGGATTGTATATGCATAAGGGCAATAGATTCGAAAAGATCTGCAAAGGTGTGGATGTAATTTCTCTCTATGAAGATAGTGATGGGGTCGTGTGGATTGGAACAAATGGTAATGGACTGTTTAGATTTTTTAATGGGAATCTCGTGTTGTATACAGAGATGGAGGGACTCTTCAGTAATTATATTCTGAGCATTGTTGAGGATAGGATTGGGAATCTCTGGATGAGCTGTAATCGAGGCGTTTTTTGGATAAACATGAAAAATGTTGATGATTATTCTCGTGGGCTTGTCCCCCTGATTACATCTGTCTATTACAACGAGTCGGATGGAATGATAAGCTCTCAATGTGTTGGTGATAGCAAGCCATCATGCTGGGCATCTTTTTCTGGTAAGATTTACTATCCCACAATAAAGGGAATTTCAATATTTGACCCGCTCTTACTGACCAGAAAGATGCTGCCGCCCGATGTCGTTATTGACGAGGTATTAGTCGATGGCAAACCTCAGGTTTTGAATGGCAGCGATCACAATCTTGGCGGATTGAAGATGATCGAGTTTCGTTTTACTGCCTTCGATTTTTCCGCTCCTGATAAGATAAAATTTTTATACAAACTCGAGGGGTATGATTCCGATTTCACCTATCTTCCTTCAGGTTCTTCTCGTATTGCAAGGTATGCAGGTCTCAAACCTGGTGAGTACAGATTCGTTGTAATGGCGGCAAACAGCAGCGGTGTCTGGAGCGACAATCAGGTAATCTATAAATTCAAGATAACAAGTCTACAGAATAAAAAAATAATAATCTATGTTTTCGTATCCGTTATGATTCTATTTGCTGTATTCTTTTTTGTATTTATATATAATAAAGAAAAAACAAGGAGAATTAGAGATAGAAAAAAATCGAGTGTTTTAGGACAAGAGAGAATAGATGAGGCAGTTGCAGAACTTAAAAGAGTAATGGAGGATGAAAAACTTTTTTTAAATCCAGATCTTACCCTTAAGATGCTGTCAAAAAGGATAAGGATTCATTACAACTATCTTTCATATATAATTAATGATCGTTTTGGTTTGAACTTTAACGACTTTATCAATAGGTACAGAATAGAGGAGGCAATGAAGTTACTCTCTGATCCTGGTTGCAGAGGGAAGTCAATCCTTGAGATAATGTTTGATGCGGGATTCTATTCCAAATCTGTTTTTAATAAAGCATTCAAAAAATTTGCTGGCATGAGGCCCTCAGAATACAGGAAAAAGCATTTGAGATGAAGTGGATGAGTAAGAAGGTAGTGGTTAATTAAAATTGCGGTAAGATTGCCGCCACGCACTCGAATGACCTGCATTAAAACAAATTGATCTATTTTTCTTCGAATATCATGTTAGAGATGCAATATTAATTGCACACGCTCTATTTCTCTTGCTAATAAAATGATTTATCTGTGCTCTTCTGTATGAATTATAATATCGATACGCCGGTTCTTCTCTCTTCCCTCTTTTGTTTCGTTCGATGCTATTGGTTTTGATTCTCCATATCCTATTGCTTCTATTCGTGAAGAATCTATGCCCGCTGTTGCAATGAAGTACTGATAGACTGCCATTGCCCTCTTTGCTGAGAGTTTCTGGTTTACGCTCTCGCTTCCTCTTGAGTCTGTATGTCCCTCAATGGTTATTCTGGATTCAGGAAATTGTTCAATGGCAGATACAACCTTGCTGAGCAGCCCGAAGTATTTTGGTTCTATAACAGATTTTCCAACAGGAAAGTTCAGTCCGTACAGCCTGATTATGATTCGATCACTTGCTCTGAGTACTGCCGCTTCCTCTCTTGTGAAAGAATTTTCTATTTTGGCAAACTTGTTTTTTATTCTCTGCTGCTCTTCCTTATATTTTTTCAACTCTGCCTCACTCGACTTCAGATCTCCTATTTGGGATTCTAAATCTGAAAGTTTTAACGAAACAGAAGAGAGCCTCTCTTGGAGAGATGCAATTTCATCATCTTTTTTTGAAACTTCCTCTTTCAATGATTCATTCTCTTTTTTCAGAGATCGAATTTTATCTATTATTATTTCTGTTGCACTGTCCCTGCCCTGGTGAACAGGCACTTTGATATTTAGCTCACTTCCGATTCTTTCTAATGGTTTTTCACTGGAAAGAAGTAGTGTTTCTATGGTCTGATTTTTATCGAGTCCTTTAATATAATTTGAAAGATAGAGAGCATGTTTCACACAATATTTTGCCTCATCGGATAGTGTCCGGGCCCTGAGTGTATCATAACAGTTTTTATTCAGAACGGTCTCTGCTTCCCTTAAGAGCTCTTTTGCCTTATTCAGTGTGGCAGGTGCCCTCTTGCTCACATCCCTTGTTTCAGCCTCTGAGACCAGCTGCTTCACTTCATTGAGGATGCGTGCCTTGATTGCTTCAGATTCTGCCTTTTTATAGAGACCACCTATCATTTTCGATTTCTCAACAGCATCCTTTAGATTACCCCTTTCCAGAATCCTTGCAGCCTTTATAAGCGACCTTTCTGCAGTATTCCACTTTTCCCTGCAATATTTTTCTGCCCTCTCTCTCTCTGCACTCTTTCTGGCCTCAAGGCATTCAGGAAGATTTATTCTGAAGAGTCTTGCACTCTCTGCTGCTTTAAGGAAAAACTCCTCTGCCGACTTCAGTCTTTCTTTTATTTTAGTAACTGCTCCTCCCCCTTTATACTCCTTATCGGCCTGGTTGTAATACTTTAAGGCACTGCTGTAGTTATCAGGGGAGAGTATTTCTGCCATTAGTGAATCGGCAACCTGTTTTGCCCTGTCTGCATCCTTAAAGAGAAGTTTTCTTGAAGCCGAAGTTTGCTGTTTTGATAGTAGAGTATTAGGGAGGACGAGAGTGAGTATAAGCGGAATCAAGACCGCTTTAAGCGAAAAGTTTATTCTTTTCATTGCTCACCTCTTTAAAATGGAAGGAAAAAAAGAGAGGGATGCCCATTTCGGGCACCCGATTTTTATGAAGAGAGTTTCTCTAAACTACCCGAACGGATGCATCTTGTGCATACACGTATTCTGCGGGTCTGGCCGTTTACTTTGATACGAACTCGCTGAAGGTTGGGAAGCCAGCGCCGTTTTGTTAGATTGTGAGCATGACTCACATTGTTTCCAACAATCGGACCCTTGCCGCAGATTTCACATTTTTTTGCCATATCTTCCCCATCAACTATATATTATTTTTGACAATAATTATACAAAAAAATAGGTTAAAATGCAAGATAAATAAATTGTTGTATTTATTCTTGTATCTATTTAAGTCGGATTGTATATTTTAATGTTTTGGATATAGCAGGCCTTAAAATAGATGGAAGATCGGTCCTTGCACCGATGGCTGGTGTTACAGACAGCGCCTTCAGGATGATTGCGAGGTTGCACGGTGCTTCGCTTGTGTTTACTGAATTGATAAGTAGTGATGGAATAGTTAGGAAGAGTGAGAAGAGTCTTCGCATGATAAAAATTTTTCCTGAGGAACGTCCGATTGGAATACAGCTTTTTGGAAGCGATCCTGTGATAATGGCAGAGGCTGCTCATATTGTTGAGTCGGTAAAGCCCAATCTGATAGATCTTAATTTCGGATGTCCCGCAAGAAAAGTAGTAAAGAGAGGAGCAGGGGCCGCGCTTTTGAATGATCTTAGAAAGTTGAGGGAGATTGTAAGATGTGTTGTTTCTGCTGTCTCTGTACCTGTCACTGTAAAGATGAGGAGTGGATGGGATGAGAACAGAATAGTTGCCAGGGATGCTGCACAGATATTTGAAAGTGAGGGGGCCAGTGCAGTTGCCATACATGCAAGAACAAAGAGCATGAAGTTTGGAGTAGATGCCGACTGGAAAATAATAGGGGAGGTAAAGCAGGCTGTCTCTATACCCGTGATTGGCAACGGTGATGTTTTTTCACCAGAAGATGCGAGAAGAATGATAGAGGAGACAGGTTGTGATTTTGTCATGATTGGAAGGGGTGCAATGGGCAGGCCCTGGATATTCAGGCTTGTTAACACATATCTGGAGAAGGGCATATTAATAGCAGAGCCGTCATATAGCAGACGAGTAGAGATCTGTTTGGATCACTACAGGCTGGCGCTGAAGATTGCAGGTGAATACAGAGGTGTGAGAGAGATGAGAAAACATATAGGCTGGTATCTTAAGGGTATGCCTGGAAGTAGTTGTGTTCGTGGTGAGGTTTTCAGACTCGAAGACCCGATTGAAGTAGAGCAAAAGTTAAAAGAATTCCTAAATCGCCTGAGGAGAGAAGAAGACGGGGGGATTGAGAAATGAGAAGATCTGTATTTAACTTTAGTGCATATGACCATAAGAATTCATATATTTGATAGAAGAGTCAAAATTATCAAGGAGAATCTCTATTGTAGATGTAAAACATAACTACGGTATGAAGCGTCTGAAATCTAAGAACACCAAAAAAGCAATCATTCAGAAACTGGCAGCCGACTTTCTCTTCGTTCCCAAACTTCAGTTTAAGAACGCTACTCTGAAAAGAAACTCTGTTTCTACATATCAAATAACCAAACTTTTATTAACCTTAATAACAGGTTTATCATCCAAAATATAATTCCTTGAAGAAATATAAATCCACTGCTCAGTACGAACAAAAATATAGGCATTCTCTTTTTATGGATTGCGCGAGCATGTTGCAGCTTTTAAAAGCGACGCTGATGCGCCTCCGTCCAAAAGTAGTGCTCAATCAAAACAGAGTTTTTAACACATCTGGGTTTCCAAACAGGAGTTTGGGAACCAGATGTAAGGCTGGTGCGTATGTACCAAGAGAGCGTCTCATGCCACGTCTTGCTTTAAGGCACAGATTCAATGGATTCTGATTTTATATGATTTTAGCACTTCTTGGAGTTGGTTGCCGAGCATTTTTGAAAACTTTATGGCTCCTGCCTCGCTGAGATGTCCCCAGTCGAGGAATGCAGTAGAGTCATAGTTTATTTCCGTTATCCTATCTCCGTTATAATCAAGGTATGGAAAGTTGTACTTAGAAAAAATATCAATAAAAAATTTTCTGTTTTGGTCTTTATTATCCCTTCCAGGAAGATATTCTGGCATCTGAATCGCTACTACAGGGATGGAATCTCTTTTGAATTCTTTCAATAATTTTTCAAAGAATGTTTTCTGTTTTTCTCTATCAGTGGCCTTGACAATACGAAATGATAGTTCGGGCCTTTTTATTATTGGCACATAACCGTGATAATACTTCTCGATTACAATGCGTGGCTCTTTAAAGCTCATCTTGATAAATCGGTCGTGGTATTTCAGGATCGGGAATCGTGTGAGAAGAATTCTTTTTCTATTATTGTTATTAAACAGTTCAGATATAAATAGTTTGAATGGCCAGAATTCTGCATCGTCTTCAAATTTTCTTGACATCCAGTCATCATCAAACATGTACCAGTTGATAGCATATATTATACATGAAGGCCTTGGGTAATATTTTCTAAATATATGAGTATACCATTTATAGTAAAATTTCGGATTGGTTCCATTGAATGAGAAGTTGAAGAAGCGGTTAAAATCTCTATCGAGATATTTTGGATTTATCCCATGTACACTGCTCGATGAACCAAATATCACTGTTTCTGCACAGACCGATGGAGTAAAGAGCTCTTTGTAGGTAGGTCTGTAATGGGTCGTCATTATCCTGCTAAATATAAAATTTGTGATTTCTAAAATTATTAAAAGCAGGATTAATAGTAATGAAAACCTTTTTAGAAATCTGAGAATATTTTTTTTCTCTTTAATCTTCATTTTGCTTTATTAAAACTGAAAGTAGATGAACTCCTGTCCACTAAAATTACCAAATATAATTATAGATAGTATTATTCCGAGATAAAGACTCCATCTTATAAAGACAGGTTGAGTTGATAGTTTCTTTCTTATACTATAGCGACTTTGGAATAACTGGACCAGTACGAGTATCATTATTCCAATTATGCTTATCAGGATTTCGGGTTTGCTGAATTGTGCAACCGAGTCTATTCCGGGATGATGTATTTGGATGTTGGTAAACATATTTTTTATGATGACAAATGCATCGGAGATGGAATTTGCCCTGAAAAAGATCCATGCAAAACATATTAGATGAAAAGTAAAAAAAATCCTTATCAGATTGTGTATGGAATGCCGCTTTATAAGACCAATCTTTTTTAATATATTTTTTCTTGGTTTTCTTGTCATGCGGCCGAAGACAAGATAGGTTCCATGCAGTATACCCCAGATTACAAATGTCCAGTTTGCTCCATGCCAGAGTCCTCCGAGCAACATGGTTATAGAAATTCCTGCACAATAAGCCCAATCTTCTGCTTTTATATAAAAGAGTTTATCTTTTTTTATATGGCGGGATATAGAGTATGCAAATGGGAGGAAAAGATAGTCTCTTAGCCATGTTGAGAGTGATATGTGCCAGCGATTCCAGAAATCTGATAGAGATTTTGAAAAATATGGCCGTTTGAAATTTTCCATCAACCTGAATCCCATTACTTGAGCCGCTCCAATAGCAATATCCGAATATCCAGAGAAGTCGCAGTATATTTGGAATGCAAAAAAATATGTTGCAACTATTACGGCAAATCCATGGAAATTACTAGGATTGTTGTATACTCCATTTACATATAGTGCCAGACGATCTGCGATCACCATTTTTTTAAAGAATCCCCATGCCATTAATTTCAGGCCGTCGGTTACACGGCAGTAGTCGAAGTAGTGCTTTTCAAAAAATTGTGGAAGAAGACGCTTCGATCTCTCTATTGGACCGGCTACCAGTTGCGGAAAATAGGAGACATAGAGAGCGAAAATTCCAAGGTGTTTTTCGCATCTCTTCTGGCCTCGATAGACATCGATAGTGTAGCTGAGAGTCTGAAATGTATAAAAGGAGATCCCTACGGGAAGAACAACATTAAGTGCGGGTAAAGGATTTTGCAGATCAATCCTGTTAAGTAACAGAGTGACCGATTCATTTAAAAAGTTGTAGTATTTAAAGAAAAAGAGAAGACCTAAATTTAC
Source organism: uncultured bacterium (assembly GCA_964651045.1). Lineage (GTDB taxonomy): Bacteria > Zhuqueibacterota > QNDG01 > QNDG01 > DSAB01 > CAZYVD01. The sequence continues at coordinate 139,246 of CAZYVD010000001.1, read as the reverse complement.
TACCAGACTGAGAATAAGATATTTTCTTTTCTTTGATTTTTTATCATGTCGTGACATCAAAATTGCAGTGGAGTAGGCTGTAATTGTTGAGACAATAATAAGAAATATATAGTCGGGTCTCCAGCACATATAGAAATAGTAACTACCACCAAGGAGAAGCGTCCACCTGAACCTGTGTGGAATAACAAAGTAGAGTGTCATGACAGCAGGGAAGAATAAAAGGAATTTGATTGAATTGAAAAGCATATGTATATATATAAATTTTTCAATGATATGAGATTGAAAAATATAATAGAAATAAATTTAAAATAAAAGTATTTTTTTAATAAAAAATACTTGACAAATTCAAATAGATTTTTATATTTAGATTGAGGAGGAGAGAAGCAGTTATGTGTACCTTCCTGATTTATCAAGACTTACCTTTTTGCTCTATTGATATTTTTTGAAGACCATCTAAGATGGGAGGGTCTTATATCGAGAAAATTTAAAAGTTAATCAATTAAATTATTTCAAGTAACCTTTTGAAAGGAGGTGGTGGAGAGAAAGTAGGTTAATTTTTTATTCTGGGGTAACAATTTAATCAGAAACTAAACTGGAGGAGAAAGTGATGAAGAGAATTTTAATTGCTCTTTTGTCCCTTGTACTGATTTTGATTCCAATACTTGCTTCTGCTCAACAGAGAGGACTAATTATTTCTGGTAAGGTTACAGACGAAGAGGGCAATCCATTGCCTGGAACGAATGTGACTATCAAAGAATATAAACTCGGAGCATCGTCTGACGAGAATGGTGTCTATCGGTTCATAGTTCCTGCACGTTTTATGAGCGGACAGGAGGTTGAACTGACAGCCGAATTTATTGGATATCATACTGGGAAGGAGAAGATTGTACTTTCACCTGGTACGATTACAAAAGACTTTTCGCTTAAACAGGATGTTCTTGAAATGGATGCTGTTGTTGTGACAGGTGTGACAAAGAGTACTCCGAAGAAACTTCTTCCGTTTACTGTAAAGAGGGTAGCGGAAGAGGATATCCAGATGGATCCCAAAGAGAACCCGATAGAGAACCTTCAGGGTAAGGTTGCTGGTGTATCAGTAGTAAAAGGAAGCGGCCGGCCAGGAAGTGGACTCGACATAAGGCTTAGAGGATCTACAAATATCGGTACGGGAAACAGCCCACTCGTCATAGTAGATGGAGTCATCCTGAATGCATCGCAGGTCGATATCGATGGTCTTGACGTTGAGAGCATGGAGCTTGTCAAGGGACCTGCAGCAGCAGCTCTCTATGGTTCGCGTGCTGCTACTGGTGTGATAAACATCAAGACAAAGAGAGGAAGTTTTCTGGCCCAGGGGCAGACAAGAATCATTTTAAGGAACGAGTATGGTTTTGAATTGCCGCATTTCAAGCCATACAGAAACGAGAGTCATCAATACAAGGTCGATCCAACAGGAACCTACTTTGTAAATACAAATGGTGACTCATGCGGAATAGAGGATCCTAATCTTGCTCTTGATGATCTCGATCCGAGCGGTGAAGGATTGCCGGTAGAGAGGACATTTATCGATAAAAAGTATCCTTCCTCTATAAAGACTTATGATCACCTTAAGCAGTTCTATCGTCCTGGACAGTATTTCAGAAATACTGTGACTCTTTCGAGAAACATGCCTGGTTCAAACTTCAGATTGAGTATCAGCAACTTAAAAGAGCCAGGTATTATGAAATACCTAAAGGGTTACGGCAGGCAGAATGTAAGAATTAATATCGACAACAAATTGAGGGACGATTTGAGCCTCAATGTTGGTGCATACTTCATGACATCATGGAGGCACAGTCCATTTGGAGATAGTGGTCCTTTATATGACTTTTTCTTCATGGCACCTTATACAAACCTTGAGGCAGAAGATGAGAATGGAGAACTCCTGATAGCACCGGATCCGAGATCAAATCAGGAGAATCCGCTTTATCCTGCTAAGTATTTAAAAGACCGTGACTATAGAAGAAGGTTAATGGGTAATTTTAACCTGCTCTATTCTCCTACCAACTGGTTCAATGCTGAAATAAGTTTTGGCTATGATAGATCCAGCACATTTAATTGGACCTACTATAAGATAGGCTATAAAACCATGCTTAGTGACCCAACAAATTTTGGTGGATATTATAGGAACCATTCTTTTACAGAAGGTTTGAATGGTGATTTTACAGTTTCTTTTCTTAAGAGCTTCAAAGATCTTTCGACAAAGACCGACCTACATATTCACTATGAAGAGTCACAGTATCAATATACTTATGCAGGTGGCGACAGCCTTATTGTTGCAGGTGTAGAAGACCTTTCCAATGTTAATCCTGATATGAGGTATGTTAATTCCACGCAGACAGAAGTAAGGGCTATCGGATACTATGCATCCACACACCTCGATTATAAAGAGAAGTATATTGGAAGCTTGCTGCTTCGCTATGATGGAAGCTCGCTGTTTGGTGAAGATGAAAGGTATCATCTCTACTATCGTGGAAGTGTGGCATGGCGCGTGAGTGAAGAGCCGTTCTGGTTTACAGACAAGATCAATGAGTTCAAGCTGAGGGCTTCTTATGGAACAGCAGGATCGAGGCCCGGTTTTTACGATCAGTATGAGACCTTTAATGTCGGAGGCGGAGCAATCTCAAAGGGAAGGCTCGGAAACTCCAAGCTGAAACCTGCATTTGCAAGGGAATTAGAGGTTGGTGTAGAGATGGCATTTCTCGATCGTTTCTCCTTTGAGATTACCTATTCAACAAAGGATACAAAGGATCAGATCCTGACAGTACCACTTGCAGGATATATGGGATACTCGAATGAGGTAGCCAATGCCGGTGATCTCAAGTCATCAACAATTGAAGCCGAGCTTCAGGCATTCGTGATTCAGAAAAGAGACATGAGCTGGTCGATCGGTGCAAACTTCTCAAGAATTCGTGAGGAGATCACAAAGCTGGATCGTCCTCCATGGAGAGGTGGAGCATTAGATGCATTCTACTTCAAAGAGGGAGAGGTTCATGGAAGAATGTATGGTCACAGATGGATAACCAAATATAGTGAACTTCCAGAAAACTACAACAAAGATGCATTCGACAAAAACGATGATGGTTATTTGGTACCTGTCGGTGAAGGAAATACATGGAAAGATGGATTGAATTCAGATGGAACGATCAAGTACTGGGGTACAGATGTTGTTGTTGGCAAGGATGCTGACGGAAACGACATCGAGCTTGACTGGGGAATGCCGATCAAGTATGTAGATGATGAAGGAAGCGATTTTGTAGTAATCGGTAATGTAATTCCTGATTTTACTGTAGGGCTGACATCTAACTTCAGGTGGAAAGGGCTTTCTATCTATATGGTAATAGATTCTCAGATAGGCGGAGACATCTATAACGAGACAAGACAGTGGACATATCGTGAGTATCGCTGGGAAACACATGATCAGAGAGGGAAAAAGTATTACGAGAAAAAACCCATGGCCTATTATGATATACTCTACGATACAAATGATGTCAACAGCGAATTTGTAGAGAATGGAACATATGTAAAGCTCAGAGAACTTTCCATCAATTACAGGTTCGACAAGAAGGCACTTTCCGGCTTTGCCGGTGGAATATTTGGCAATATATTCCATGCGATTACATTTGGTGTAAGAGGAAGAAACCTCATAACATTAACAAAATACTCTGGGTTCGATCCTGAAGTCGGAAATGTAGAGCAGAGAGTCGATAACTATGTATATCCGCACTTCAGACAAATCACCGGTGTAGTCGAAATCGAACTATAATCTTTAGGAGGAAACATGAAATTATCAAAATTATTTACGAGCTGCGCCGCCCTCATTTTAATTGTTGTGCTGATATCAGGATGTCATATCGATTTGGCAATTAAGAATCTGAATGCTCCTGACAGAGCGCGTGCACTGAGAAATCCCGGTGATGTTGAAAAACTTCTGGTGAGCTCATTCAAGTCTTTTTATTATGCATTGACCACTTATGATGGTGCCGGAATGATGCTTACAACAATGGCTGACTATGGTTCAAGCTCGTGGGGCAACTCAGGAATGCGTGACATGTCATCTGAACCGAGAGTAGCATGGAACAACGATCCATCATACGTTTATGCATATGCTTTGAAGTATTTCTGGGATGACATGTATGGAGCCATATCTTCTGCTAACGATATGCTGATATCGATCAAAGATGGAATGAAATTCTATGAAGTATCTTCTACAGGCGATACGGTTTACAATACTAATAGAAACAAGGCGTGGGCAAAATTCATGCAGGGTATTGCCTATGGATGGCTCAGTCTGCTTATTGACAAGGCATTTCTTGTGGATGAGGACACAGATCTTGAAGGCGACATTCCAGCTTCTGGGTATAAAGAGGTATTAGATTTTGCCATTAAGAAGCTGAATGATTGTATTAACATCTGCTCTGCAAATACATTTACTATTCCTGATGATTGGGCTCCACAGAGCGGCGGTGGCCATGCTGTGATCGATCAGGACAGGCTGAAAAGGCTCTGCTACTCTTATATTGCACGTTTCACAGCAGCAGTTGCACGCAACAAGACAGAGCGCGATGCTGTTGATTGGAGCTCAGTAAAGACGAATGCTGAAAAAGGTATTCAGGATGATTTTGGTGTATATAATGACTGGCAAATATGGTGGGTTAGTTGGGGACTTCAGTGGATGATAGCAGATCAATCATGGATGAAGGTTGACTATAGGTTGATCGGTCCTGCGGATACCTCGGGTGCATATGATGCATGGTTAGCAACGGATGTACAGCAAAGAAATGTTTTTGATGTACTGTCTTACGACAGAAGGGTCCATCCTGCTGGTGATCCTCATGCAGATGGTAAGTATTTCTACTATACTCCAGATGTTTTTTTTAGAATATCGAGAGGTACTTATCACTTCAGTCGATATAACTGTAAAAAGACTTTAAACGTTCATGATACTGGTACTGGATGGGTGACATTACTAAGTACGAGAGAGCTGGATTTACTCAAGGCAGAGGCTGAACTGAGACTCGGTAATGCCCAGGCAGCTGCGGATCTGATCAACAAGACCAGAACAACGATTGGTGAACTTCCTGCAGCAACAACTGCAAATGTTGGAGCTGTTACTGATGAGAGGAAATGGAATGGAAGCCTGTGGGCAATGCTGAAGTATGAGAAGGGAATGGAGACTGTGGCTGAAGCATTTGGGATACCCTTAACTGATAGAAGAGGATGGCAGGAGTTGCCAAAAGGCACACCTCTGCAGTTTCCAATTCCTGGGGCAGAGCTAGAACTTCTTATGATGGATAACTACACATTTGGAGGAAGTGGAGAATATGCTGCTCCCAAGTTTAATATTCGAAGGACAGTGCTTCCGCCCAGGCAGTAACAGATCCATGCAATTGTAGTTTGAATTAAAAAGGTAGGTCATCTCTAATAAGGGGTGGCCTACCTTTTATAATTAAATTTTAGAATAGGGGATAGGAAAATGATGAGGAGATTATTTATTTGTATATTAGCGACATTCTTGATTTTTAGCTGGGGCTGTTCATCCACTAGAACAAAAGGAGAAAGGAGTAATCCAAGCAGATATTCAAAAAGGATTGGGAATGTAACCGCAATAGATTTTTATGAAAAAACATTAAAACTGCTGCAGAATAGATATCAATATAATATAATAAGAAGAGAACAGACAGAGAATGAGATATATATAGAAACAAACTATCTGTACAGAAGTCCATTCGAGGATGAAAGACGAATGGGCATAGTGAGCGCAAGGACAAGGATAATAATCAGGGCACTGCCGAGAACCCAATATATGGCACCAGGTGCAACAGAGTGGGTTGTAAGGATGACAGGCGAAAGTCAGGTACAGGTGCAGGGTAGCGAAGAGTGGGTAACAATGCCAATGACAGATCAAGCATATAAATACTTTGAGAAGATAAGAAGCAGGATAAAACTTGAGTATGATACTGGAATACAAAAATACAACGTAAAAATTGAAGAAAAATAGTAAAGAATATGAAATATAGAAACATATTAAATTAAATGCCGGGTTAGCTCGGCATTTTTAATAACAGAATAGAGGGGGTATATATGATAGATAGTAAGATGATTTCAGATTTGTTTAAAAGACAGTTAGAAAATATTAAAAATAAAGAATTGAGAAAAAAGGTTGTGGAGGTGTGGGTGGAGGGATGCAGGAGGGGAAATTGGAAGAAGGTAGATGAATTGAAGAAGATTCCATTTTCTTTACTTACAGAGTCTCGTGGGATCAATCTAATAGAACATACTATTGCAGTAACGGAGATGGCTGTCGAAATGGCAAAGGCTCAGATAAGGTCATACAGTAAAATGGTTTATGAAATAAATATCGATTATCTATATGCAGGGGGGCTGCTTCATGATGTTGGAAAACTGATCGAGATAGAAAGTGATGGAAAGGGAGGATATAGAAAGAGCAGAGCGGGAAAATTAACCAGGCATCCAATATCAGGAGCGATACTGGCAGCGGAATGCGGAGTGCCAGAAGAGGTAATAAACATAATTGCATGCCATTCAAAGGAGGGCGAGGGAAGGCCACAAGTAGTAGAGACGATTTTCATACACCAGGCAGATTTTGCCACGTTTAACCCTTTAGTATTGAAGGAGAAAGGACTGTTAATAGAATAGATGATAAGGGATAGAAAATGAATCGAACGATGATAGAGAAAATAATCTCGGCTCATTGCCAGAGAACAGTAAAGGCAGGCGAAATAGTAGAAGTTGGAATCGATGTCAGGATTGCAAGGGATTTTGGCGGAGCAAATGTAGTAAAAAATATATTAGATAATGACTTATTCATAGATGATCCTTCGAAAACATATTTTACATTCGACTGCAATCCAACTGGCTCTGATCAAAAATATACAACCAATCAACAAATATGCCGCAGGTTTGCAAGGGAAAGAGGAATCAAAGTCTATGACATTAATTCAGGAATTGGAACTCACATTGCGATAGATGAAGGAATAATAAAACCTGGTGGGACATTGATTTCAACAGATTCGCATGCCAATATCCTAGGGGCTGTTGGTGCATTTGGACAGGGAATGGGTGATAGAGACATTGCGGCTGCATGGGCATTTGGAAAGATATGGTTTAAAGTTCCAAAAACAATAAAAATAATCCTGAAGGGTAGACCATCTGAGAAGATTTATGCTAAGGATGTTGTATTGAATTTACTTAAAAATTTTGGAGCATCTGGACTGCTGGGTTATGCAGCAGAGATTTATGGTGAATGGACAGAGGATATGACACTGGATGAAAGAATCACCATTGCATCGATGGCAACAGAGATGGGTGGAATAATAATACTCTTCCGTCCGAATAAGAATATTCTATCTCATTTCAATATAATATCGAGAGACAAGATAGAGAAAATATTACCGGATATGGATGCAGAGTATGAAAGAGAGGTTGAGATCGATATTTCCAAAATTCGTCCATTGATATCCAGGCCAGGCCATCCTGAGGATGTAGTAGATGTTGAGAAAGTAGAAGGAATTAAAATCGATTCTGCGTTTATTGGATCTTGTACAAATGGAAGATTTGAAGACATGAAGACAGCAGCAAAAATATTAAAAGGTAAAAGAGTTGCACCAGGTGTAGTACTTAAGATAGTTCCATCAACAAGAGAGATATGGAAGAGGTGCCTTGATGAGGGCATAATAGAGACATTCATAAAGGCAGGGGCTTTAGTCGGAAATCCCGGTTGTGCAGGATGTGCAGCAGGTCAGATTGGGCAGAATGGACCCGGCGAGGTTACAATAAGCACAGGAAACAGAAATTTTGTAGGAAAGCAGGGTAAGGGAGATGTATATTTAGCCTCTCCTGCAACAGTAGCAGCTTCGGCAATTAGCGGAGTGATAGTATCGGAAGATAAAATTTTAAAAAAACCAGTTATATTTGTTGTTGATAAAAAGATAAAGAGAAGGCCAAGGAGACATGAGAGCATAAATGTAAGAAGACCCAGAAGGCCCATAGAATTAATAGGCAGGATCTGGGTCATAAGAATAGATAATATCGATACAGACATGATATTTCATAATAGATATTTGACAATAACAGATGCAAAAGAGATGGCGAGATATGCATTGAATAACATAGAAGGATGGGAGGACTTTCCAGAAAAGGCAAAGAAAGGTGATATTATTGTAACAGGAAAAAACTTTGGAGCAGGGTCCTCTCGACAGCAGGCTGTTGATTGTTTTATCGGTCTTGGGATACAGGCAATTGTGGCAAAATCGTTTGGAGCAATATATGAGCGTAATGCTATTAATTCAGGTTTTCCAATCGTAGTAAGTGATTTGATAGAAAGAGATATAAAGGATGGTGAGAAAATAAAGATTGATCTAAAAAAAGGAATAATAGAGAGGATCGAGACTGGTGAGGTTGTAGAGTGTGAACCATTCTTCGAGATTCAGATGGAGCTATATCAAAGGGGAGGATTGCTGTAGATATCAAGAAAAGATCGATTAAAGGCCCGCTTGAGTTAGAGAGCGGGCCTTAATTTTAGGTTAAAATTCAAAAAAAATCGTATTTTGAAATTAACATATTTTTATTATATTTAGAGACAAAAATCATCGATAACTCTGGAGCAGAATTATGGGAATGACATTTATCCAAAAGATAATTGCAACCAAATCTGGAAAAGATACTGTAGAAGTTGGAGAGATAGTTACTATAAAACCAGACCACCTCCTGACTCACGATAATACATCGGCAATAATACAGAAGATCGATGGTGAGCTTAATAGGTATGGTGTGGTTGACCCTGAACTTCCAGTGATCGTCCTGGATCATGTAATTCCTGCAGCAAGCGAGAAAAATGCTGCAGGTCACAAGAAGATAAGAGAGTTTGTAGGAAGGTTTGGAATAAAAAACTTTTATGACATAGGAGAAGGAATTTGTCATCAAATTGTGTATGAAAAGGGATTAGCATTGCCTGGGACAATAGTGTTGGGCAGTGATTCACATACATGCTCATATGGGGCAGTTGGTGCTCTCGCTACAGGGATTGATCGAACAGAGGCTGCAGCACTGCTATTATCGGGTCAGACATGGCTTAAGGTTGCACAAACAATAAAAATAAATCTTACAGGCAGTCTAAAGCCTGGAGTGTCGGCAAAAGATCTTATATTACAAATAATAGGTGATATTGGTTCTGATGGTGCAAACTACTGCGTGGTTGAATTTCATGGAGATATTGAAAGCCTCTCAATGGATCAGAGGTTCACAATTGCAAACATGGGTGTTGAGATGGGGGCAAAGGCTGCAATTTTTCCTGTAGATGGGGTGACAAGAGAATTTTTAATGGGATGTGGAATATATAAAGAAATGTACAGGGAAATAATACCCGATAAAGATGCCGAATATTTGAAGGAGCTGGATTACCAGATGAACAAGATAGAGCCAGTAGTTGCATTACCTCATAAGGTGGATAATGTAAAGAATGTAGAAGAGGTTGAGGGAGTGGATATCGATCAATTTTTGATAGGCACATGTACAAATGGCCGATTGAGCGATTTAAGAGAGGCGGCAAAAATATTAAAAGGTAAGAGAGTGGCAGGAGGATCAAGGCTGCTTATTCTGCCGGCATCTCGTTCGATCCTAATGAAGGCAGTGAAGGAGGGGATAATCAATATTTTTCTTGAAGCAGGTGGAACAGTGCTCCCACCTGGATGCGGTCCCTGCCTTGGTGCGCATCAGGGAGTTTTGGCACCTGGGGAGAGATGCCTGAGTACGGCAAATAGAAATTTCAAGGGAAGAATGGGTTGCAAAGAGGCAGAGATTTATCTGGCAAGTCCGGCAACTGTTGCTGCATCGGCTATTCATGGGAAAATAGTAGATCCAAGGAAGGAGGTAAGGGGATGAGAGTATGGAAATATGGTGATGACATAAATACAGACATGCTTTTTCCTGGAAAATATACATATACATGTTCGACACCAGATGAGATCAAGCCGCATCTTCTTGAAGATCTGGATCCGCAATTTGCTTTGAATGTAAGAAGTGGAGATATAATAATTGCAGGTAAAAATTTTGGGTGTGGAAGTTCGCGTGAACAACCAGTAGTAGGTCTTAAGGCTGTCGGGATTGCTGCAGTAGTTGCTAAGAGCTTTGCAAGAATATTTTACAGATCTTCGATAAATCAGGGTTTGCTTTTAATAGAGTGTCCTAGAGCTGTAGAGAGTTATAAAGAAGGAGATTTTGTTGAGATAGTAGCTGAGAAAGGAATAATCAAGATCGCTGAGAAAGTTTTTAAATTTCCTCCATTTCCAAAAGAGGTTATGAAGATAATCGAGTCGGGTGGACTGTTGGAATATACAAGAAAGAAATTAAAAGAGAAAAATTTAAATTGAGAGGTTTTCATGAGACTCTATGAAGATGAAGCAAAGAGAGTGTTTGAGCTTGAAGGAATCAAGATTCCAGATCGGTATGGAATAATTAAAAACAGAGATGATGTTGAGGAGTGTATTAGAGATTCAAAATTCCCAATCATAATGAAATCTCTTGTACTGGTGGGAGGAAGGGGAAAGGCAGGAGGAGTAAAGATAGCAAGAGATCGTGACGAGGCGGTGAGGATTTTAGATGATATGTTGGGAATGAATATAAAAGGATACATAGTGGAGAGGATCTTGGTTGAAGAGGTTGTTGAAGAAGTTGCTTCTTGTTATATAGGTGTAACAATGAATCCATCGACATTTAACAATATTATAATGGTAAGTGCAGCAGGGGGAGTTGAAATAGAGAGAATAGCCGAGGAGAGCCCAGAGTCGATATTTAAAATAGAATTAAAAGAGAATGAGAAATTTCTGCCAGAAGAGCTGGCAGATAGTCTTGTTAACTTTTTAATAAAGAGCAAGGGTTTATTAAGGGAATATTTTAAAGAGATAAGATTTGTTATTTCAAAGATTTACGAAATATACCAGAAGTATGACTGTAAGGTGACAGAGATAAATCCATTAATGATATCAAACAAAGGCCCGATTGCTGCAGATGCCAAGATTGTGCTGGACGATAATGGTCTTTTCAGGCAGGGAGATTTACTAGGCAGTTTAGAAATAAAGGAAATAAGACACGATGTATCAGAACCAACAAGAAATGAGATTCGCGCAAGGAGTGCAGGATTTCCATATGTGGATCTTCTGCCAGAAGATCATAAAAAAGATAGTGATAAACTATATGTTGGTTTGGTGCCCGGAGGTGCAGGATATGGAATATTTTCTATTGATGAAACTGTAAATGTCGGCAACAGATTCTTTGAAGGAAGAGTCATTCCAGTAAATTTTATGGATTCTGGCGGAGGGCCGTCACAGAAAAGGGTTGAAGAGATGTTTCATCTTCTTATGGATTATGAAATAGTCGATATTATAATTACATCTCGGTTTGGTGGGATATCATCGTGTGATACATTCATTCGTGGATTGGTAAGCTGTTTTAGAAATCGTTATAAAAATGGTAAGAGGATAGTACCAGTATATGGAAGAATGGTGGGAACAGATCTGCCAAGTGCGAGAGATTATTTGGAAAGATCTAAAAGAGAGACTCCCGAAGAATTGAAAGATATGGAAATAACGGTTGGCAACAGGAAAATAATGGCAGAGATAATTAGAGAAGGAGTTGAGAAGGCATTTAAAATGAGAGGGTGGAATAGATGAAAGACAGAATAGATGCTCACGATGGTCTGCTGTATCATATAATAAAAAATATACGCCCAGATCTTGCAAGAAAAATAAAGGAGAAAAACAAACTCGAAACGTTGATAGTCGGTCTTGGTGGACAGGGATCAAAACATGCGGGATTGATGAACGAGTTTGGGACGGATGTTGCGGCAGGAGTTGCACCAGGCAGAGGGGGAAGCCGCGTTCACGAGACGATTCCTGTATACAATACTGTAGAAGAGGCTCTTAAGGAACATCCAGACATCGTGGCGGCCAGCATATGGCGTCATTATGCAACAGCAAGAGATGCAGCAATAGAGACTGTAGAAGCGGGAATTCCAATTGTAGTTTTAATAACAGAAAATATTCCTTTAAAAGATGTCAGAGACATAATTGTGGCAGCAAGAAACCATAATACACTTCTCATAGGAGGCAACACACCAGGACTCATATTCCCACCAGAAAGAATAAAGATCGGGATGCTCCCTGACATTTTTTATCCTGAAGAAAGACAGCCAGGAAGGATCGGCTCAAGTGGTGTTACCATAATATCACGAAGTGGTGCAATTCTGTACCACATGTCAGATGCAATGGCAAGTGTAGGAATTGCTCAGAATGGTGTTATCGGTATAGGTGGGGATGGTGCTGTAGGATCAGCCTTCAGGGATGTTGTACCTCTGGTAATGGAGTATGATAAGACAGATCTTGTCATTATTGCAGGGGAGATTGGAGGTTGCCAGGAAGAGATGCTGGCAGAGGATATTAAGAATAACCCGGAAAAATATCCAAAACCAATCGTGGCACTGATTTCAGGGGCAAATGCTCCAGAGGGCAAGACAATGGGACATGCTGGTGCAATAATAGCTCCGGGGCAGGAGATGGGAACATATATATCAAAAAAGAAGGCGCTTGAAGATGCGGGTGTATCTGTGGTAAATAGCCAGTACGACCTTATCGAGGTCGTGCAAAAGAGGCTAAATGGAAAGAGATATTTTGATCCAAAAAGATATTATGAAAGAATGAGGAGGATCTGGGAGGCACCTCCACCAAAACCAACATGGGGCACAATGATAACAAAGATCGAGCCCAACAGTATTGTTGTGCGTGGATATAAAATCGAGCAGATCATTGAATATGGCGATCTAATATCTGCTGCCTGTTTGATTGTGGGAGGAGAGCTGCCGGATAAAAATATTTTGGAAGAGTTAAACACTGTTGCTGTAGAGGCTACTCTCAGGCCCGTGCCTTCTATTGATTTTATTAAAGATGAAGATATTTCAAAATCAATTGTCAGACACATTCTTAATGATAGGGAGATAGCAGAGTTTTCCAGATCGGGAGAAAAAGCAAATATTGAAAAAACCATATTCATGCTTGGACGGTTTACGGCATATATTGGTAATATTTTCGGTAATGAATCCACATTTAAAAAATCCAGTTTAAAAGATAGATTTTCCTTGCTTATATGTCGAGCCTTTTTAGGGAATAGACAAATAGAGAAGTCACATTCGAGAATGATCGAATCGATGATAGTTGCTTCCATTGATCACGGGGTTACTCCTCCTTCTGCTCAGGCCACACTAATTGCTGCTTCTGTTAGGGCATCATATGAAGTTGCAATTGCTCATGGAATTGGGGCAATTACAGATGTTCATGGAGGTGCGGGGGAAAGGGCTGCAATCTTCTTCAGGGAGTGTGTTGATTTATCAAAGAGAGAGGCGATATCTTTAAAAGAGGCAACTATTAAGATCATGACAGAATATATCAAAAGTGGAAGAAGAATTGAAGGGATGGGACACAGGATTCACACAAAAGATCCACGGCGTGACGTACTGTGGACGATTGCTGAGGAGAATGGTGTGGCTGGTGATTGTGTGGCAATATCAAAGATGGCCAGTGAATTGTTAAGGCAGGTAAGAGGCATTAATCTTCCGGTAAATGTAGATGGGGTGATAGGAGCTATCATTGCAGACATGGATCTTTCTCCAAGGATTGCCAAGGCACTGTTTATATTTGGAAGGATCTGCGGACTTTCGGCTCATTATTTTGAGGAGATAACAACACAACCTCAGATGAGGCGTATCGACTTTGCACTTGCGAAATATAAAGGGCCTTCTGAGAGGCCCTATCCGGTTTAAGTTTTAAATGTGTTTAAAAAAATGGCCGTTAAATAAATAACGGCCATTTTTAACTCATAGTTTATTTATGCCTTGAATCTCCACCACAGCCCTATGTTGGGGAGTGCAAAACCAGAGTTTGCTCCCTTAGGATTGTAATATGTTACTCCGAATTTCAGCCTAAATTTTTCCCATCCCATCAGTAAACCGCTTCCGACAAAGAGACCTTCGAATTCGATATCATATCCTCCATCAATAAGAAATTTTGTTTTATATGACATGCTGTGTTCCAGGCCAGCAAATATTCTTGTGCCAGAGAGTGAAGAGGTGACTTTGGCATCTTCGATGTCACCCTCGCCAGTAATATAGCTGTACTGACCGCCTATATGAAATGCGAGTTTTTTATTTAATCTTGTGGTTATGACTGCAAAAGGCGAAAGAAATGTAAAACCCATTTTATCCTCATCTCCCGTAAGTGCGGAGAGATTAAAATAATCTACACGCAGACCGGCACCAAAGACAAACTTTTTAGAATTGATGAGACTGAGCTTGATGTTAAAGTTGTAATCCTGAAACAGGAAGAGCAGAATATTCGTACCAACCTGAATGTTGTCGCTAATTCCGTAACCGATCGGTCCTATACCTATTAATATTTCACTTTCATTGAGAGTATTTGCTGTTGGTATCATAAGGTTATTGGTAATCGGTCTTCCCTGGAATCCGACTTTTGCAAAAGCTGCTGTACTCAAAAGAGCCAAAACAATGAGTACTATCGAAAGTCTCTTCATCTTTTTTCCTCCATTTTTAAGATGGGATAGAAATACTCAAACCTCAAAGTTAAATTTACGTTTAAGGTAACAAGAGATTATATTTTAGTCAAGAAAATTTTTACCATAAAAGAAATCGCTTTATAAAAAGAATAATAATTGTTAATTTAGACTGAAAAATAACTTTTCGCGAAAGGAGGTTGAAATGGGAATAGATGGATATGTTTCTAGGAAGGACGGGACAGAACTCTGCAGGCGAAAGTTTTTAAAGATTGGATGTGGTGTGGGTGCTGGAATAATTCTTGGCACACCGCCGATCTGGTCTGGTGAGAAAAAGGAGAGGCAGAGGATAAAGACCAATATAGAAGATGTTTTATCGATACCTCGCATGCGGTATTCTATTCCTGGACCATTTCCAGGCAAAGTAGTTGAGGTACACGATTCTGGAGTTTTAAAGGGGCGAAGGCCGGATCCCGATATTGTTAACAGGATGATAGAGAAGGGAATCACAAATCTTACAGGTAAGGATCTAAATAGAAGTTTTAAAATGTTTTTTAGCAAAAGTGATGTAATAGGCATCAAGGTTAATCCGGTTGGTGGAGGATTGATATCGACACATACAGAGGTAGTTAGTGGTATAATCGACTGGCTTTTAAGAAATGGGGTCAAGAGGAGCAGCATTGTAATATGGGATCGTTTTGATTATATGCTGAAGGATGCTGGATTTACACCAGAAAGATACCCGGGAATTAAGATTGAAGGCCTGCAAACAATGGATGAGAATGCAGCCGCTGCAGCAAGAAATAATAGAGATATAGATAACAGCAGATGGCTTGATAAAAATGGTCACCATGTGAGTGAGTCCAATTTTGATAAGAATGTTTACTACTGGGCAGATGTAGAGGGGCCGAAAGATCTTCCGTATCTCAACCAGCATGTATTTAACGGCAAGTATTCATATTTTGGAAAACTTCTAACGCAGAAGTTAACTAAGATTATTAATGTTGCAGTATTTAAAAATACGGGAAATGGTATCTCCATGGCTACAAAAAATATCGGATATGGATCGATTTGCAATACAAACAGGCTCCATCGTCCTCTGTTCTTTGATGTCTGTACTGAGGTAATGGCGTTTCCTGTAATCCGTGATAAATTAATGATAAATATTGTAGATGGCCTTATTGGCCAGTATGAAGGTGGCCCAGCAGCAAATGTAAAGTTCCAATATAATTTTAACAGATTATTCTTTGCTACAGATCCTATTGCACTCGACAGACTCTGTCACGATTTAATAGTTAAAAAGAGGAAGGAGATGAAGATAAGAGTTAATGAACATCCGATATATGCTGAATATCTCCGTTATGGGGAGAGGTTAGGGCTCGGTATTGGCCATCTGGAGCGAATAAACCGTATAATTGTGTGAAGTGATGGAATAATAAAACCATATGAAGATTCTATACTTATTCTCATTTATCGGACTCATCTTTATTTTACCTTCATTAATATTTGCAGTCCATACCAAGTCAGATTCCGTAGCAGTAGACATTCCGGGGAATAATTTTAGTCCTGGCTGGAGGCGTGTAGGAAGACTCAGAATATATAAGGGGCATGATCTATTTAATTATATAGATGGTGGCGCCGAACTTTTCAATGAATTTGGATTTGAAGAGCTCAATGTTCAGCTGTATGGGAATGGCACAGAGGAGATAACTTTAGAAATCTACCGAATGAAGAGTACGGTAGCTGCTCTGGGAATATATCTTATTAAAAAGGGAGAAGAGACCCCATACCCGGAAATCTTAACACGCAATTCTGCAACTCCTTTTCAGTGCATTGCCGTAAAGAACAGATATTTTATTGTTGTCACAAACACCAGTGGATCAGAAGATATAAAGAGAGTTGTGATAAGTTTAATAAACAGAATAATTTTAACAATACCAGAGGGGAAGAAGGTAGATCTGTTAAGAAGGCTACCACAAAAAGGCCGTGTAAAGGGGACAGAAATTATTATTGCTGGTCAGTATTCTACAGAGTCGGTGTATACATTCGGTGAAGGGAACATATTAAGACTAGGTGGTGGAGTATTTGGAGTTGCTGCCGATTACATCGATTCACAATCACACAGGACGACTTTGATAAATATACAATATCATGATGAAAATAGTGCCAGAACTATCTTCACTAATCTGGGAAAGAATCTTGATCCTTATCTTAAGATAATAAATAAGAGTGAAAATAGAATAGTATTTAAGGATTATAACGATCAGTATGGAGAGATTCTTAGAGATGTATCGGTAATAAGAGTTCGTCTTCATCTTTTGAAAAATCCCTGTAAATAGGCTGTGATGTTTTTAGTTGACAATTTAAGGGATATTTGATATATTCACTATCTAAACATTGATCAATTCTGTTAACTTCCGGAGTGAAAATATCTTGATAGCCTTTTTGAGTCTTGGTTCGAATGTTGGAGACAGGGAGAGCTATCTAAAAGAAGCTTTAGGCCATATTAACGACATAGAAGAGAACAGGATTTTGAAAATCTCATCGATTTATGAAACAGAGCCGTGGGGAAGAAAGTCTCAGAGGCCGTTTCTAAACCAGGTGATCGAGGTCGCCACTAGACTTACACCAGAGAAGCTGCTTACAAAATGTCAGGCAATAGAAAAAAATATTGGTCGTGTGAAAAAAGAGGAGAAGAGATGGGGGCCAAGAAGGATCGATATTGATATTCTGATATATGATAGATATATGATAGATAATGATGAATTAAAGATTCCACATCCATGCCTGAGGCAGCGCAGGTTCATATTGGTTCCACTTAATGAGATAGCACGAGATTTTATAATACCAGGATATGGGAAATCGGTTCAGAATGCTCTCAAGGAATGCAGGGATGGTGGAAGAGTAGAAATTTTCACTGCATGATTTAAGGGATTTTTGTTGAAGAGTATTTATTACATAGCAATTGAGGGTGTAATCGGAGTAGGGAAGACCAGTCTTGCCAAGCTTATGGCAGAGAGACTCGAGGGGATGTTGCTTCTGGAAGATTCAGAATCCAATCCCTATTTAAAAGACTTTTACAGGAATCCTCAAAGGTATGCATTTCAAACACAGCTTTTCTTTTTAATCAGCAGATATCGTCAACTGTTGAGTCTGCCGCAGAAGGATTTATTCTATCCATATCTAATTGCAGATTATATATTTGCAAAGGATAAGATTTTTGCACAAATAAATTTGGAAGAGAGGGATTATATTTTATATGAAAAGGTAACCAGATTCCTGGAAAAGGAGATTCCCAAGCCAGATCTTGTCATATATCTTCAGTCCACAGCAGAAAAACTTTTTGCCAATATTAAAAAGAGAAATAAAGAATATGAAAGGAACATCTCGATCGATTATATCAGAAGGTTGAATGAAGCATATAACGATTTTTTCTTTCACTACAGACAGACTCCGCTTTTAGTAATAAACACTTCAGAGATCGATTTTGTGGATAATGAGGAAGATCTGGACGATTTGATTAAACAGGTGTTAAATCCACCGACAGGAATGAAATACTATATACCGAGAAAATAGACGAGATAGAACTCATGCTTAGATTTTTCATTACAGTTCTTTTATTCTATATTGTATACAGGATAGTTCGAGGAGTGATTGTTAATTATCAGAGCAGCCAAAAGGTGGAGGGAAGGCAGAAGGTTCCTCCTCTCGACCTTAAGGATTCAGAAGTGGAAGATGCTCGGTTTGAGGATATCGATGATGAAAGTGATTGAATCATTTTTCAAATAAGAAGATTGGAGGTAGCATGTCAAAGAGAATAATTAAGACGGATAAAGCGCCTGCTGCGGTGGGGCCATACAGCCAGGGAGTCGTGATTGATGCTGCAAAAATAGTCTTTACTGCAGGCCAGATACCATTAGATCCAAATACAGGGAAGATGGCAGAAGGTGATATAGAAGTCCAGACTAAACAGGCACTTGAGAATCTTAAGTCGGTACTGGAGGCTGCAGGTACAGATATGTCCCATGTAGTAAAAACAACTGTTTTTTTAAAAGACATGAATGATTTTACAAAGATGAATGAGGTCTATAAAAAATATTTTACTGAAAATCCCCCTGCTAGATCAGCAGTAGAGGTTAGCCGGCTTCCCAAGGGGGCCATGGTAGAGATTGAATGTATTGCTTACATAACATAGTAAGATGAAATGTTCATTTAAATTATTCAAAGGGGAAGAATTGCTGATTCCCCTTTTATGGTTTTTTCTGATAATATGTAACTTACCTCTTTATGCGAGGCAGGATATAGATTCAACCCGGGTTGTTTCTTCAAGCGAGAAGGTCAATCATGAGGTAAAATCAACAAAAACGGCAATGATAAGATCGGCTCTCCTGCCAGGATGGGGGCAGTGGTACAACGGCAAGAAACTCAAGGCACTATTTGTGTTTGGTGTGGAGGCAGGATTAATGGCAAATGCGATCTATTTTAACCAGAAATTTGTGGCAAGTAAGACCGAATATGAACGGGAGTTTTATTACAATAACAAGAGTCTGTATTTATGGTGGTTTGGCGCCGTCTATCTTCTTAACATACTCGATGCATTTGTAGATGCATATCTGTCGGACTTTGATGTGAGTGAGGACCTATCTTTTGAGGGTAGAGTTTTAGAGGGTAGAGGAGTTATGTTTTGTTTTAGCTGGAAATTTTAAAACACTATATTGGAGCATGAAATGAACAGAGAAGATGCTTTAAAGCTTATTGAAGAGAATGTCTCAAATAAAAATCTAAGGAAGCACATGCTTGCAACAGAGGCTGTTATGCGTGCTCTTGCAAGAAGATTTGATCAGGATGAAGACCTATGGGGGCTCACAGGACTTCTTCACGACCTGGATTATGATCAGACATTCGATAATCCACAGAGACATGGATTGATGAGTGCAGAAATGCTTGAAGATAAAGATATCTGTGAAGAGGCTATTTATGCGATTAAGAGTCATCCCGGTCACTTTCCACGTAAGAGTTTGCTTGACAAGGCCCTGTATGCCGTGGATCCAATAACAGGCTTGATAGTTGCTGCTGCTCTAATGCATCCAACAAAGAAGTTGAAAAATGTGGATTCCGATTTTGTTGAGAGGCGTTTCAGAGAAAAAAGATTTGCGGCTGGTGCTAACAGAGATCAGATCAAAACGTGTGAAGAGTTTGGGATTTCGCTGCACGATTTTATTGAACTTGCTCTTACCGCAATGCAAGAAATTGATAAAGATCTTGGACTTTAGATGAGAAAACTCATAATCGCAACTTTTTTAACAATATTTGCAGCGTTTCCAGTCGTTGTGGAAGCAGATACAGATGAACATTCGGATTTGAGGGTATCTCTGACTCTTAATAGAAAACAGGAATCCGATTTCTGGTTTGGGAGGGATAAGGCCAGGCATCTTATTGGAAGTTTTATTTTGACAGGTGCAATGAGTTGGATAATTAAGAATCGTTTTGAACAAAAAAGTCCTGATAATATATTTATGGGTGCAGGAACGGTCCTCTTCTTAGGCATTGCAAAGGAATCGGTCGATAGAAAGAGACATAGTGGTACATTTAGCTGGAAAGACATAATTGCAGATTTGATTGGAATTTGTTTGGGAGCACTATTACTGGGATGGTGGTAGAGGAGAGAAAAACAGATTATAGTGAGATTGTTGGGGCCGTTCATCTTCACTCTAATTATTCGGATGGTTCGCTCTCAATTTCTGAGATTGCTGCTATTGCAAACACAACAGACCTCGATTTCCTGATGTTTACGGATCATAACACATTAGAACCTAAGCGTCATGGTCTGGAGGGGTGGTATGGAAATGTGCTTGTAATAATAGGGTGCGAGATAAACGACAGTGATGAGAGAAATCATTATCTTGCATTTCAGATCGACAGAGAAGTAGATACTAACAAGAATGCGGCAGATTATGTGAGGAGTGTAAAGAGAGCCGGAGGTTTTGGAATTATTGCTCATCCTTCAGAGAAGCGGAATTTTTCTGACGCATACCCGCCATATCCATGGACAGCATGGGAGGCAGAGGGATTTGATGGGATAGAGATATGGAATCAGATGTCTGAATGGATGGAAGGAATAACACGTAGAAACATTGCATGGAGAATAATTCATCCGCTTCGGTCAATAAAATTTCCAGTATGGGAGACACTTGAAAGATGGGACGATTTAAACCGTAAAAGACGTGTTGTGGGCATAGGAGGAATTGATGTACATGCCTATCGTATTAAGATATTTAAGATCATCCCATGGGAAATTTATCCATATAAAGTACAATTTAAGTCTATCCGCACCCATTTGCTGATTAAGAATCATTTGGTAAGTGGTGAGAAGAGACTCTCATTTAGAGAGGCAGAGGCAGAGGTGTTTGGAGCATTGAGAGATGGAAGATGTTTTGTTTCAAATTATAGGTGTGGAGATGCAAGAGGATTTCGATTTTCAGCAGAGGGAGAAAGGGGAACATATGAGATGGGAAGCAGGATAAGGAGGGAGAAAAGGTTGCGCTTTAAAATCCATTCACCTCTCTCCGGAGATATATCGCTTCTTTTGAACGGAAAGATTATTAAAAAACTAAGAGGCAGAGAGCTTGTTTTTGAAAGTGGCAAAGCTGGTGTCTACAGGGTCGAGATATTTAGAAAAAGGAGAGGATGGATATATTCTAACCCAATAGTAATCATAGAATAAGGCGGAATTAAAATGAAGTCAGAGAAGATAAAAGAGTCATGTGGTATAATAGGTGTATGGGGCCATCCAGAGGCATCTGAGATGGCATATCTGGGTCTTTATGCTTTGCAGCATCGGGGTCAGGAGGGTGCCGGTATAGTTTCATCAGACGGGAGTAAGGTCTATGTTCATCTGGGAAGGGGACTGGTCAATGATGTGTTTTCTTCTGCAGAGACAATCGGCAAATTAAAGGGAAACATAGCAATAGGCCATAATAGATATTCAACAACAGGATCTGACAGCGAAAATAATGTACAGCCAATACTTGTGAATTCAAAAGAAGGGCCTCTTGCATTGGGACACAATGGTAATCTTGTTAATTCGAGAGAGCTGAAAGACAGGCTGCAGAGCGAGGGTTCAATTTTTCAGAGTGCAACTGATAGTGAAATCATTGTTCACCTTATTGCACGATCAAAGAAGAAGAGTATTGTAGATCGAATAAAAGATGCGTTGATGAAGGTTAAGGGCGCTTATTCTCTTGTCATCCTTACAAGAGATCAGATTATTGCAGCAAGAGATCCCTATGGTTTTCGTCCTCTGTCTCTTGGAGCATTGGGTGAAGGGTCATATGTAGTAGTTTCAGAGACGTGTGCAATGGATCTGCTCGGTGCCCATTATATACGGGACATAGAGCCTGGTGAGCTGATCGTTATAGATAAGAGAGGTATAGAATCTGAAAGAATTAAGAGCTCAAACCAGAAGGCACATTGTATTTTTGAATTCATTTACTTTTCCCGTCCAGACAGTAGAATTTTTGGAGAGTATGTTGATAAGACAAGAAGAAAATTGGGAAAGAGGCTGGCAGAGGAGCATCCTGCAGATGCAGACATAGTAATTTCTGTTCCAGACTCGAGCAATACCGCTGCATTGGGTTATGCACAAACTGCAAAGATTCCTTATGAACTTGGACTAATCCGTAATCACTATATCGGCCGCACATTCATTCAACCTCAGCAGACAATAAGGCATTTTAATGTTAAGCTAAAATTCAATACAGTTGGAGGAGTTTTAAAAGGGAAGAAGGTAGTCGTGGTTGAGGACTCTATAGTGAGGGGCACAACATTAAAGATTCTGACTCAACTCATCAGAAAGGCTGGTGCAGAGGAGGTACATATAAGAGTCAGCTCTCCACCGATTCGATATCCATGTTTTTATGGAATGGATTTCCCGACAAAGAAGGAGTTGATAGCATCTTCGATGTCTGTTGAGAGAATCAGGGAGCATCTTCAGGTGGACAGCCTTGGGTATCTCTCGCTCGATGGGCTCAGAAGTGCTGTTCCTAAAAAGGGAGAGGGTTATTGTACAGCCTGTTTTGACGGCAACTATCCTGTGCCGATAAAGAATATGTCGACAAAGATTCAGAATGAAGAAATCGTGCAGGAGATCGTTTGAAAAGAGGAATTGAAATTCTTGATTATTTTTTTCTCACCAGGCCGATACTATTTTATCCAATATGGACTTTTTTTCTTGCGGGGTGGTTTGGAGGCACACATTTTTCCAACAGCAGTAATTCATTTTTAAACATACCGTTAGCAGTAATATTTCAACTTACTATTTTAATGGGCAGCATATTTATTATAAACCAGATTCAGGATGTCGAGACAGATCGGTTAAATGGAAA
Organism: uncultured bacterium; assembly: GCA_964651045.1. Lineage (GTDB taxonomy): Bacteria > Zhuqueibacterota > QNDG01 > QNDG01 > DSAB01 > CAZYVD01. Next base: position 116,252 of record CAZYVD010000001.1, on the reverse strand, counting down.
ATTATTTCTTGTTGCTAATGGGATTGTCTCCAAGAGGTCTGCATATCTTGAGGCAGCTATCTTTGCATCGATTGCAATAGTTTGGGGATTTTTGATGAGTACAATAATTGGAATTTTATTTATACTGCTTTTCATTCTGTCGGGTCTACTCTATAATTATTCCCCTTTTATGTGGAAGAATAAGCCAATAATGGGCTTAATAACCAATGGAACAGGAGGCATGTTGATCTATTTAATCGGTTGGAGTGCAGGAGGAGGGAAGGGACTGCCTCTTTTGGTGCTTCCATATACTTTTGCAGGAGTATCGGTTTATCTCAATACAACGGTGCCGGATATAAAAGGAGATAAAAAGGCTGGAAAGATAACATTTCCTGTTCGATTTGGGGTTAAAAGTACAGCCTTATGGGCTCTTATATTTGAGGCGGCTGTGGTTGTAACATCGTTTTTCATGCGAGAGTGGATACTCTTTATTCCTGCACTGATAGCCTTTCCATTTTTTATAATGAGTGTTTTTGACACTTCAGTTTCAAAAATTATGCTATGTACAAAATTGTCAATAGCTGCATTAGCATTAAGTATTTGTGTTGTTGCACCGTACTATCTGGTTCTGCTCGTTTTTATCTTTTTCTTTTCAAGATGGTACTACAAAAAACGTTTTAATTTTGAATATCCAAGTCTAAGAGTTTCTTGAAGAGGTTTACAATATGAGCAAGGTTATAATAGATATTAACAGGTGTGACTTTTGTGGTGCATGTGTTGCGGTGTGCAGCGAAGATGCAATTGAATTAAGAGAGTCGGATATAGCTATAGACACCAAAAAATGTATCCTATGCGGTGAATGCAGAGACGTCTGTCCAATAGGAGCTGTGGAGATTTTGTAATGAAAGAGCGATATGACATAATAGTTGTTGGCGGGGGCCCGGGGGGATTGTGGGCAGCAAAGCATGCAGCAGAGAGAGGTGCATCTGTTCTGGTTTTAGAAAAGGATCGCGAAATTGGGATTCCAGTACGCTGTGCAGAGGGAGTTTCTGAGGATGGCATAAAAAGTGTTATCGATCTCAGGGAGCACTGGATTGCCGTGCGTATAAGAGGTGCAAAACTGGTTGCACCGAATGGGACAGAGGTTGTATCATATCCTGATGATTCTGGATTCATACTTCATCGCGAGCTTTTTGAAAAAGATCTGGCATCTATGGTCTCAGAATGCGGCGGAGAGATAGCTACAAAAGCTTATGTATGTGGACTTTTAATTGATGATAGATCTATACATGGTGTAAGAGTGCTCCATTTAGGGAAAGAATATAAGATTAAATGTTCGGTTGTAATTGGAGCCGATGGTGTTGAGTCGAGAGTTGGGCGTTGGGCAGGATTGAATACCAGGACTTCAGTTGAATGCATGGCTTCCTGTGTTCAGATGAGGCTGACTGGTATTGAAGTAGATCCTGAAGTAGTTGAGTTTTATTTTGGTAAGGATGTAGCACCAGAAGGTTATTTATGGGTATTCCCAAAGGGTCAGAATAGTGCTAATGTTGGATTAGGCATGTCTGGAAAATATCCCAAGAAAAAAAGACCAATCTCGTATCTTGAAGAATTTATTAGACGAAAATATAAGAAATATTCGATCCTCAATATTATTACTGGAGGAGTTCCTCTCATCCCAACAATGAAAGAGATTGTTTCTGATGGGCTGATGCTCGTTGGAGACGCTGCACATCAGGCAAACCCGATGTCTGGAGGAGGAATAGTAAATGCTATGATAGCAGGCCGAATTGCAGGCAAAGTGGCCGCAGAAGCAGTAAAAGAGGGTGATGTTTCACGAAAGAGGCTTTCGATTTATCAAAGGGAGTGGTACAAGGCAGAAGGAAAGAATAATGAGATATCATATAAGATAAAAAGAGTCATCGATAGATTTTCGGACAGTGATCTTAACAAGATAGCAGATACACTTCTCCAGATACCACCCGAGAAGAGGAGTGCACTGCGCATATTCAAAGTAGCACTGTTGAGACATCCTAAATTAATGATAGAAGCGGCAAAGGTATTCATATGAGGAAATTGGTGAAAGAAAAGATGAAGGTGTGGACTTTACCAAATTTATTGACTCTATTTCGCTTTGGCGTGGTGTTTCCTATCATAATAAATCTAAGCAGTGGCCAAAAACTTCTGGCCTTTGTATGGATGCTGGCAGGTGTTGCAAGCGATTTTCTTGATGGTTGGATTGCAAGGCGGTTTAACCAGAAGTCAGATTTTGGCCGCATTCTGGATCCAATTGTTGATAAACTTGATGTATTGATAGTTCTGGTCTTCTTGCTATTAAGTCCCGATTACTATTTTCCCCTGTGGTATTTTTTAGTGGTTCTTTTGCGTGAACTATTAATACTGCTTGGGGGTCTCTTAGTAATAAGAAAGAGGAAGATTGTGATGGAGTCCAACAGGGCTGGAAAAAATTCTGCCTTTGCAAATGGCGTTGTAGTAATACTGTTTATATTTAATGTTCAACCCCTTGCATGGATTGCACTCTATGCGGCACTAATGTTGACTGTATATTCGAGTATCATATATTTAAGAGAATTTTTAAAAAGAATTGAAAAAGAAAAAGAGAAGAGTTTGTGAAAGTGATGAATACTGATAGACTATGGGAGAAGGGACTGGCAAGGACAAGAGGAGGGGTGTTGGGGAAAATTGCCGGTCTATTTGCAGGTAGAAAAAGAATAAGTGATGATATGCTTGATGAGCTGGAAAGGATACTCATCGAAAGCGACATAGGTGTAAAAACTACGCTGGATATAATAGAACAGATCAGACAGAGAATGAGGCAGGGCAGAAAATTTACAGAGGAGGGAGTGAGAGAAATTTTAAAAGAGACTCTTATTGAAAGAGTGCGATCTGAGTGGGAGCAGCTCAATAGTACACACAGGCCGTATGTAGTCCTGATTGTTGGGGTTAATGGTACTGGAAAGACCACTACAATTGGCAAACTTGCTTATATGTATAAGAAAAGAGATAAGAAGGTACTTCTTGCATGTGCAGATACATTTCGCGCAGCTTCTGCTGAACAACTAGAAGAATGGAGCAGGAGAGCTGGTGCGGATCTAATCAGGCAGAGTGCAGGAGCAGATCCTGCATCCGTTGCATTTGATGCTTTAGAGGCAGCAATAGCACGTAGGGTTGATATATTGATAATAGACACTGCGGGCAGACTTCATACAAAGGTAAATTTAATGGAAGAGCTCGGGAAGATATTTAGGGTCTTGAGGAAAAAGAGCGATACTGCTCCTCATGAAGTTCTTCTGGTCATAGATGCTACTACAGGACAGAATGGTCTCAATCAAGCCAGATTGTTTGCCGAGACTGTTGATGTGTCTGGTATAGTCCTCACAAAGCTCGATGGTACTGCACGTGGCGGGATAGTAGTATCGATCTATCAGGAACTGGGAATTCCAGTAAAATGGGTAGGGTTGGGTGAGGGATTGGAGGATATTGTCCCATTTGATGCAGAGGCTTTTGTTGAGGGAATGTTAGGGTGATATAGACAATTTTGAATTCAGAGTTTTGAATCATAAATTATGAATGAAGTTTGACAGAAAAGAGGTAGTGTTGATCTTTCCGAGGTGTAATCTTTTTATTGATTGCGGGGTTGTGAAGGGTATAGGGTGCAGGCAGGAAGTCCCACTATAATCTCCCTTTTGAAAAATGGGGATATTGGGGAAAGGGATGAGGGGGTTGAAAGTTCGAAGTAGGAAATAAGGAGTAAGAAGTAAGAAAGAGGTTATTGCTATTATCGAAAGGTCGCTAAGCTCCCCTTTGAAAAAGGGGGGCTTGGGGGGATTCGATATTGTTACTCTATAACAAGAGATTAAAAACCATATCCAGAGAATTGCGGAAAAATATGACAGAGGCTGAGAAGCTTCTCTGTTCGAAGATTAGAAGAAAGCAGCTTAAGGGAGTTCAGTTTTACAGACAGAAACCCATAGGGAATTAAATTGTTGATTTTTACTGTCCTGCCAGGAAGATAGTTATTGAAATAGACGGGGCCAGCATTATTTAGAAGAAGGTATGAAGAAAGATAGAGTTCGGGATCTTTATCTTCGTAGTTTGGGTCTTAAAGTTTTAAGGTTTTCTAATATTGATGTTCTTAAAAATATTGAAGGGGTTGTTAGTAGTATTCACGATCGATTATGAAATCTTTTTATATCCATTTAATTTATAGATTGCTGGTGAAATTGGGTACAGGGAGCAGGCAGGAAATCACCTTATAATCCTCTTTTTGGAAAGGGGGATATTGGAGAGAACGGAAGCGGAAGTGAAGAGTTAAAAGTAGGGAGTAAGGGAAAAGGAGGGAGTAATGATAAAAAAATTACAATACCTGAGTAAAACAGAAGAAAAAGTGATAAATTCTTTTGTAAAGGAACTGAAGGACAAGTTGGGTGATTATATTGTGGCCATTCGGTTATTTGGTTCTAAAGTAAGAGGTGATTTTGAAAAAGATTCCGATGTAGATTTATTCATTCTGGTTAAGGAAAAAGGGGATGTTAGAGATAAGATAAGTGATATAGCAGCAAATTATTTTTTTGAATATAATGTTCCAATATCCCCCGTAGTTTACAGCCTATTTGAGTATAAAGAGAATAAAAGATTGGGTTCGTTTTTCTTCGAGCAAGTAGAAAAAGAAGGAGTTCTGCTTTATGGGTAGGCTGAAATTAGCAATGTACAGAATAAAGAAGGCAAAAGAAATTCTAACTGAAGCGGAAGACAATCTTGCTCAGAAACATTATGGACTTTCGGTTAACAGAAGTTATTATGCTATGTTTACTTCAGCAAGAGCTCTTCTAGCATTAAAGGAGATGGATTCCAGCAAACACTCTGGTGTAATTGCATTATTTAATCAATATATTACTAGAATGGAGCTTTTCCCAAAAGAAATTAGTAAGTTTCTACCAAAGGCTAAGGATATCAGGGAGGATGCTGATTACGGTGATTTTGTAGTGATTACAAAAGAAGAAGCCGAGACACAAATCAAAAGAGCAAGAAAGTTCGTTGAGGAAGCAGAAAGAACAATGCAAAAAATGGTTTCTGAACCGGACATAAGTTGATTGAAAGCTTTTTTCTTAGAATAGTGGAACGCAATTTATTTATGGATTGTAGTGGAATTGGGTACAGGGTGCAGGCAGGAAGTCCCACTATAATCCCCCTTTTGAAAAAGGGGGATATTGGGGAAAGGGATGAGGGGGTTGAAAGTTGAAAGTCCGAAGTTCGAACTTCGAACTTCGAACTTAAAAGTTGGAAGTAGGGAATAAGGAGTAAGGAGTAAGAGAGAGGTTATTGCTATTATCAAACGGTCACCAAGTCCCCTCCTTTGAAAAAGTGGGGGGCTTGGGGGGATTTAATTTGATCAAATCTAACAAAAAAATCTCTATTATTACACTCGGCTGTCCGAAAAATCAGGTGGATTCAGAGGTAATTGCAAGTGAATTGGTAAGGGGAGGAGTGATTCTTGTCGGCAATGAAAAAGAGGCAGATACCATTATTATAAATACATGTGGATTTATAGAGGCAGCAAAAAAGGAATCAATAGATACAATTCTTAAGGCAGTCAAACTTAAAAAGGATGGAAGAGATAGACAGATAGTTGTTTGCGGCTGTCTTTCACAGCGATATAAGGAAAGGCTTGAGCAGGAAATACCAGAAGTCGATGCATACTTTGGTGTTGAGTCTTTTAATGAGATAGGCTCTTTTATATTAGGCCCTTCATACTCCTGGAATGAAAAGAAGCTAAACCGCAGCATACTTTCGACCTTACCCCATACTGCATATCTAAAAATTGCAGATGGTTGTAATCATGGCTGCAGTTTTTGTGCTATTCCAATGATTAAAGGACCATACAGAAGTCGCTCAATTAATAGTGTAATAGATGAGGCACAAAGCCTTGTAGATAGAGGTGTAAAGGAGCTTATTCTAATAGCACAGGATACAACGGCATACGGCTCAGATCAAAGAAACGGAACCGATCTGATCTGTCTGCTGGAGAGGCTTGTTTCGATCAGCGATCTCCGCTGGATTCGAATAATGTATGCATTTCCTGATAGTGTAAACGATAGACTCATTGATCTTATATCCCATGAAGATAAGATATGTAAGTACCTGGACATTCCCTTTCAACACATTTCTGATTCTATATTAAGATCAATGGGGAGAAAAAGCAGAAAAGAATCTATTGAGCTTCTAATATCTAAACTCAGGAATAGGATTCCAAATATTGTTATAAGGACAACCTTTATTGTTGGTTTTCCCGGTGAAACAGATACGATGTTTCAGGAACTTGTAGATTTTGTCAAACATATTCGTTTTGAACGTATGGGGGCATTTATTTATTCTCCAGAGGAAGGAACAGCAGCTTATCGTATGAGGCCTGCGGTTCCAAGAAATGTTGCTGAAGAGCGTTATCATATCATCATGAATACCCAGAGGGAGATATCTGCCGAGATAAATAGATCTCTTGAGTCTAAGAGTCTTCCAGTAATAGTAGATGGATATGATGAGAACGAGAAATTGTTTTTTGGAAGAACTCAGGGAGATGCTCCTGAGGTGGATCAAAGAGTATGGATAAAGGGGAAGGCAAAGATTGGCGGGATAGTAAATGTAAAGATAACTGCAAGTTCCGAATATGATCTTCTAAGTGAGGCTGTAGAATGAAAGGGGGTACTAAATTGAAGAGGCTCAGGTTGGGAGTTTTTGCATCCGGGAGGGGATCAAACTTTGAGGCAATTGTTAAGAACATTAAGAGAGGGTCCCTAAGTGCAGATGTTAAACTGTTAATTACGAACAATCAAGAGGCGGGTGCGTTGAGGATTGCAAAGAGGAATGGAATTGATTTTGTTATAATTTCCAAAAAGGATTTTAAAACTAGAGATTGTTTTGTAGAGGCAATCCTTTCTGTGCTGGAGGCACACAGAGTCGATTTTATTGCACTTGCAGGATATATGAAAAAGGTTCCAGCCGAGGTGATCAGCCGGTATAGAAACAGAATCGTGAACATTCATCCTGCACTTCTTCCTGCATTTGGTGGAAGAGGAATGTATGGGAAACATGTTCATCAGGCTGTTCTCGATATGGGATGCAAGGTCACAGGCGTAACAGTCCATATAGTTGATGAGATATATGATCATGGGCCTATAGTTGCTCAGAGGTGTGTAGCTGTTAAGGAAGGAGATACCCCAGAGACACTTGCGGCCAGAGTTTTAAGGGTTGAACATGAGCTCTATTCGCAGGCAATTCAACTCTTTGCAGAGGGAAGGGTCGAGTTTGTTGGTGGTAAGGTTGTGATCAGGGAATGATAACCATAATTTAGGAAGATAACATATAGAGGAGGAGATCGTGTCTAGAATTAGGCGAGCAATAATAAGTGTTTCAGATAAGAGCGGTATAGTGGAGTTTGCGAGGAGGATTTCTGAGGAGGGGGTTGAAATAATTTCCACTGGAGGTACTGCAAAAGTTCTAAAGGAGAATGGGATTAATGTGATCCCCATTAGAGATGTTACTGGTTTCCCGGAGATAATGGATGGACGTGTTAAGACACTCCATCCAATGATTCACGGCGGTATTCTTGGTGTCAGAGACAATCCTGAACATGTTCATCAGGCCAAACAGCACGGCATAGAGTGGATAGATCTTGTAGTCGTGAATCTTTATCCATTTGAAAATACTGTTGCACGTGAGGGGGTATCGGTAGAAGAGGCAATTGAAAATATAGACATCGGCGGTCCCACAATGCTTAGAAGTGCTGCAAAGAACTATCGATATGTTGCCGTGGTAATAGATCCAGCCGATTACGATGAGATTGTACACGAGATTAATGAAACAGGAGAAATTTCCCTGAAGATGAGGGAAAGACTCGCTGTTAAAGTTTTCCAGCGTACTGCTGATTACGATTCTGCAATAGAGAGATATTTATCTGCTCAATTTTTAAATGAGGATGTTCTGAGGCTCAGATTCAGCGGGGGGACTGGTCTGCGATACGGAGAGAACAGCCATCAAAGGGCAACTTTTTACATAGACAGCTCGTGTCAGGAATCTTCTGTTGCTAATGGTGAACTCCTACACGGTAAATCGATGTCTTACAACAACTATGTGGACAGCGATGCCGCGCTGGAGGCCGTAAAAGAGCTGGAGGGTCAGATAGGAGTGGCGGTCATTAAACATACAAATCCATGCGGATATGCTACTGGGGCAACTCCAAGAGAGGCTTTGGAGAGGGCATGGGAAGGTGATCCAGTATCTGCATTTGGCTCGGTAATTGCGGTAAACTCTAAAGTAGACCTGGGTTTTGCCGAGTTTCTAAAGGGGAAAAGTGAGAAACACTTTGGATATATAATCGAAAAGGGCAGGCTTGTTCCTCAGGAGGTTCCATCGAAATTTGTGGAGGTAATAATTGCTCCCGATTATTCAGAAGAGGCATTAGATCTTCTTTCAAAAACAAAATCGCTGCGCCTTATTAAGGTTTCGCAATTAAAGAGTGGGACAAGAGAACTCAAGACTTATAGAAAGATAACTGGCGGTATGCTGGAGATGGAGAGAGACCTTAAGTTAATGGAAAGGTTTGAAACCGTTACAGAGAAAGAGTTTGATGAAAGCAAAAAGGGACTTGCCGAATTTGCTTATAAGGCGTGCAAGCATACAAAATCTAATGCAATTGTACTTGCAAGAGAATACAGGCCTGGTTATTACCAGGTAATAGGAATGGGGGCGGGCCAGCCAAACAGGGTCGATTCCCTCAGGAAGTTAGCCGTTACCAAGGCCATGGAAAATCTTCAGATTGAGTATGATCGGATTAATCCAGGCGAAACATTCGATGATTATTGTAGAAATCAATTCGGCAAGATGGTACTTGCATCGGATGCTTTTTTCCCATTTGATGATACTGTGCGCTTTGCATCTGAGTTTGGAATTAAGTATATAATTCAGCCTGGTGGTTCGAAGAGAGACGCTGATTCTATCAGTGCATGCAATGAATTGGGAATGGCAATGGTTTTTACGGGTCTTAGACATTTTCGACATTAGAGGTGAATATGGGATTTTCAATATGGAGTTTTTTCAGCAATGATATTGCTATCGATTTAGGAACTGCAAATACACTGATTCATGTGAAGGGCAAGGGCATTTTACTAAATGAGCCTTCGATGATTGCAGTCCGAAGAGCAGACAACACAATTCTGGCAGTGGGGCAGGAGGCAAGAGAGATGTGGGGAAAGACACCTGAGGAGATCATAACTGTTCGTCCAATGAAGGATGGTGTAATTGCCGATTTTGATCTTGCAGAAATGATGATAAAGAGATTCATTAAAAAGGTACAGGTAAAACAATTTTTTCATCCTCTAATGACTATCTCAATACCATCTGGCATAACAGAGGTAGAGAGGCGAGCAGTAAGGGATTCTGGGGAACGGGCAGGCGCTAGGGATGTCTTTCTTGTAGAGGAGCCCATGGCAGCAGCAATTGGAGTAGGGCTTCCTATTGAAGAACCTGTGGGAAGCATGGTTGTCGATATAGGTGGTGGTACCACAGAGATTGCAGTCGTTGCCATGTCTGGTATAGTAACAAAGATATCCATACGGATAGCTGGTGACGAAATGAACGAGGCTATTGTGACATATTTCAAGAAGAACCATAATCTTCTTCTTGGTGAAATGATGGCCGAGAGGATCAAGATTGAATCGGGCTCTACAAGACCTTTTAAGGAAGATAAGAGAATAAGCGTTCAGGGACGGGACCTGATAGCAGGAATTCCACGTACCGTTGAAGTATCAAGCAGAGAAATCCAGGAGGCTTTAGAAGAACCTGTGCGTGCCATAGTAGAGGCAGTGCTCCTTGCTCTTGAGAAGACACCTCCAGAACTATCGCCGGATATACTCGAAAGAGGAATAATAATGACTGGGGGAGGTGCAATGCTCAGAGGGCTTGACGAAAGGCTTAGAATAGAGACCAATGTTCCAGTGAATCTTGCGGAGGATCCAATGACTGCAGTTGTGAAGGGTGTTGGAATCGTGCTTGAGGATTTGGAAAAGTATAAGAAGATCCTGAACATTCGGACCAGAAGATAGAGGCAGGCATGCAATATGGAATTTCGAGATTCTGGCACAGATACAGGGATTATCTTGTACTTGGAACGGCTGTTATCATTTCGTTTATCCTGATGGCCTTGAATGATTCTCTTTTTATTGGCTACATGAGGAGTGGTGCATCATTAATAGTTGGATCCATGGAAGAGGCTGCCTCATATGTTCCTGCTCTGTTTGAGGCTAAGAGAGAAAACAGGATCCTAAAGAGGCAATTGGGGAGACTATTACTCGACTACAGCCGATATGAGGAGGTCGTTCAGGAAAATATTAGACTGAGAGACCTTCTTGGACTGAAAAAGGAGGTTGAGTATGATGTAATTCCTGCAGAGGTAATTGGAGCAGGAGTTGGCGGCCTGCCAGGATCGATTCATCTCAATGTTGGGTTGAGGGATGGATGTAGAAAAAACATGGCGATTGTTACTCCTGAGGGGGTTGTGGGTAAGATCATTTTGGTAAATACGACCACATCGATTGGCCACATCATGACAGATGCAAATTTTCGTATAAGCGGAAGGATTAAGCGTAGCAGAGTCGTGGGTATAGTTCGATGGCTTTATGGGAATCTATGTTCTATGGACGGAGTTTCTGTGGGGGCAGATGTAGAGGTTGGAGACTGTATCGTAACCTCTGGATACAGTCAGATATATCCAGGTGGAGTGGAGATTGGAAGGGTTGTCGAGGTTTCAGATGAAAGCAGCGGTCTTTTTAAAAAGATTCTGATAAAGACAGCAGTAGACTTTTCAAGGCTCGAAGAGGTGCTGGTTGTAAAAAAGAAATTTGACAATGGTAGACAGTAACAGATGTATGAAAGCCTGATATTTTTTCTGTTTTTACTGATAGTTGTTGTAATACATTTTACTCTTGCACCACTTATTCAGATATTGGGTGTCGGCCCAGATATTATTTTGATTTATCTGGTATATTGGTCTGTAAGAAGAGAAAGTTATAAGGGAGTTATTGCTGGATTTGTCGGTGGAATCATACAGGATCTTGTTCAGGCAACAATCATGGGTATCTATTCACTATCAAAGTCTATTGCATGTTTCTTTGCAGGATATATAATGCGGAACAAAAAGAGTATTCCTTTCATATTATTGATTTTCACGCTTTTTATCACTGTGTTTATTCATCAAATGATTTATTCTGTGTTTACATCTCTTCACTCTGCAGGTGGTTATCTTTCACTTGTTTTGAGGTATCTTATTCCCTCTTCATTTTATACAATGGTTGTTGGTGTAGCAGTGTATGGGTCGATAGAATTGTGGAAGAAAAAGAAGAGGGGAGATTAGCCTGATATGGAAATGGTTGACACCAGCCGTGTTAGATTTTTCAGATGGGCAATGATGGCCATTTTTTTTGTGCTTATAGTTCGAATATTTCAGCTTCAGATACTGCAGAGTTCTGTTTATAAGAGATTGTCTGAGCGCAACAGAATAAGGAGAATACCCGTAATTCCACCGCGTGGAATTATTTTTGATAGAAACGGAAGAGTAGTTGTTGAGAATCGTCCGAGCTATTCACTCTTTGTCATACCCCGAGAATTCAGGGAAGCCAAAATAACACCGGAGAGATTATCATCCCTTTTAGGAATATCAAAAAAAGAGATTGAAGAAAGGATAGAAAGAGCAGGAGGCGGTCTTTTTACACCTGTGAGAATCAGAAGAGATATCAACTTTTTAGCGCTTTCAAATCTCGAGGAGAATAAGCTCGACCTTCCAGGAATATACTATCAGGCTGAGCCTGTGAGAGTATATCCATCGCCAGTTTCACTTTCCCATCTGATAGGATATACCGGTGAGGCAGACATGAGAGATTTAGAAAAAGTTAGTACTCCTTATATAGACAGGGGTGATATAGTAGGCAAGAGTGGAGTTGAGAAGAGCTATGATCATGTGCTGAGAGGCCGAAAGGGATATAGATATTTAGAGATTGATGTACTGGGAAGGGTTGTGGGTAATTTCAACGGCAAGCGGGATGTCGATCCGGTTCCGGGGAAAAATATCATGCTTACAATTGATGTTGAGTTTCAGAGGAGAGTTGAGAATTTAATGAAAGATGTTAAGGGTGCTGCCGTTGTACTCGATCCGCGAAATGGTGAGATTCTTGCCATGGTCAGCATGCCCGATTTCCCTTTAGAGCTTTTTGTAAAGGGTTTGAGTGTTGATTTGTGGACCAGATTAAAGAATGATCCTGATAAACCCCTTATCAACAGGGCTATCCAGGCCCAGCTTCCACCTGGATCGGTCTTCAAATTGATATTGGCCGCAGCAGCATTGGAGGAGGGGATAATAGATCAGAGGAGAGAAATTTTTTGTAATGGATACTTCTGGTTTGGAGATCGTTTGTTTCACTGCTGGAGGTCTGATGGTCATGGTAGTGTGAATATGATAGAGGCATTAGGAGTATCCTGCAACATCTATTTTTTTAATCTTGGTTTAATGATAGGTCTCGATAACATAATTAGATACGGCAGAATGCTTTGCATTGGAGATCTTACAGGTATCGATTTACCGGATGAAAACAGAGGACTTCTTCCCCAGAAGCGTTATTTAAATAGAAAATATGGTCAAGAGGGATTGTCTGAGGGAATGGTTTTAAATCTATCTGTAGGTCAGGGAGACCTTCTGGTAACGCCCATTCAGATGGCAAATCTTGCTTCAATAATTGCGTTAGAAGGTGAGATTCAATCTATTCATGTTGTAAAATCTATATTTAACGACCATGTAGGGAAATGGGAAGAGGCTGAACAGCGGGCCAGAGATGTTAAAAAAATTTATAGGGAGAGCTTCAGGATAATCAAAGAGGGGATGTATCGAGCAGTAAACTGCGGCGATGGTACGGCAATCGCAGCAAGTGTAGATGGATTAGATATATGTGGAAAGACTGGTACTGCACAAAATCCCTATGGAAAGCCACATGCATGGTTTATAGGTTTTGCCCCGCTTGATAGGCCGGAACTTGTTGTTGTAGTTGTTGTTGAAAATGGTGGAAGCGGCGGAATTGTGGCTGCCCCGATTGCAAGAGGTATCTTTAAATACTATTTTTTCAGAGGAGGTCTCGAGTGATTCTGCGGTTAAAGGCTCCTCCTGTTGACTGGTCTCTGCTCATGGTAATGTTTGCACTAATAGTGGTTGGCTCCTGCTGTCTCTATAGTACCGCGGCAGGCAGCAATCAATCTGTCATGAACAGTGAGTTCAGCAGGCAAATTTTGTGGTTCATACTCGGCCTTTTGATCCTGATCGGTGTGCTCTATATTCCAATTAATGTGTTATATAGAAGTTCATATATTCTTTATGGAATTTCGCTTGCTCTCCTTGTTGCAGTACTTTTTCTTGGTTCTGGAGATGTGCATCGCTGGATAAGATTGGGTGGTTTTGGCTTTCAGCCCTCTGAGCTTGCTAAGATATCGACAATACTAGCTGTTTCAAGATATATAGCAGATGGAGACGAGATTCGATTGAGATGGAAAAGATTTCTTGGTTCGCTTCTTCTTGCATCTCCACCTCTTCTTTTAATATTAAAAGAACCAGATGTTGGAACATCTTTTGTTTTTATTTTTATATGGCTTACGATCTGTGTGTGGGCTGGAATTGAGATGAGAATTATTATATTTATGTTGATACCTGTATTTGCTTTTGCCGCAGGATTTTCTCAGTTGACATTTATAGTTTTTATGTTCATATTAATTGTAACACTGGTCTTTTTGAAACAAAGATTGGCTTTGATCCTGAGTCTGACTGGTGTTAATTTTATTATCGGGTTGATTGCTCCGGCCCTGTGGTCGAGACTCGAACCGTACCAGCAGCAGAGAATACTCATTTTTCTTGGAATGAAGTCCGACCCACACGGCGTGGCATATCAACTTATTCAATCTAAAGTAGCTGTAGGTTCTGGTGGTATTATTGGTAAGGGATTGCTTCATGGGTCTCAGACACAGCTTAGATTTTTACCAGAACAGCAGACAGATTTCATATTTACTGTTCTGGCAGAAGAGATGGGATTTGTTGGAGTGATCATACTCTTTGGACTTTTTTTTATGCTCTTTGTCAAGATTCTTGATATAGCAAGAAAGGCAAGGAACAGATTCTACACTCTTGTAGCAGTGGGTTCATTTTCTGTTCTGACATTTCAGTTTTTCATAAACATAGGAATGACTGTAGGCCTTGTACCAATAACAGGGCTTCCGCTTCCATTTTTAAGTTATGGTGGTTCTTCTTTGCTGGTCTCAATGATATTGGTTGGATTGGCAGCAAATATATCTGGGAATAAATATAAATATTAATATTAATTAATATGGAGGATAAGATCGATGCATCCAATTCTGTTTAAGATCGGAAGATTTGAGGTTCATTCATACGGCTTACTTCTGGCCATTTCCTTTTTGATCGGAATTTTCTGGTCTGTTAAGAGGGGGGAGAGAAAGGGCATAAATCGTAATGATATTATGGATCTCTCCATAATGGTTGTGATCAGTTCAATAGTAGGTGCGAGGTTGCTCTATGTTTTGACTCATCTTCAGGAGTTCAAGGGAAGATGGATAGACACCTTTAATCCTTTTCAGAGTTCTGGGGAGATCGGCATAGCAGGGTTGACAATGCTCGGTGGAGTTGTGCTCTCAATAATTGCGGTGACAATCTTTTGTCGGATCAGAAAAGTTTCGATCCTTAAGCTCGGGGATGTAATGGCACCTGCAATTGCACTTGGTATAGCGATCACTAGAATAGGATGTTTTTTAAATGGATGTTGTTTTGGAAAACAGTGTGATCTTCCATGGGCAATGGTTTTTCCGCTCACAAGTCCTGCTGGTTCTACGCTTCAGGGTGTGGCTATTCATCCCACACAGCTGTATTCGTCACTCTATGGTCTGATAATTCTGGTTACGATTCTGGTGCTTGAAAAAAGAGTTCGTTTTGATGGTTTTTTTCTATCTCTATTTTTCATGATGTATGGCACCTTCCGTTTTCTTGTCGACTTTGTAAGATACTATGAACCCTCGGTAAAGTTTTCATTCATAGGAGTTTGGTTTACAATAAATCAGTTGATTTCATTCTTAATGTTTTTAGCTGGTCTTGCAATATTTTTAATTTTAAGTGGAAGGGCAAGTAGTAGTGTTAAAAAATCTTGATTTTTTTCATTATTTTCAATAAATTATATCAGATTTAGATTGAGAAAAAGAGGAGGAGGGGTCATGAAGCAATTAAGAGTATTGGGAATGGGTGCCTGGCTTCTTCTGGCTGTTGGATTAATATTCATAGCAGGATGTGCAGCAACTGGTCCTGCTTATCAACAGGAGAGGCCTGCAGGAGAAGGGGTGGCAGATATTGATGAACTACTCGGAATCGCAGAGGAAAAGGTAGAGCAAAAAGAAAGCAGTGATACTATTCCTGAAGACGATGTGCTGCGACTTCTTGGAGTTGAGGAGAAAACCACAGCAGTAGACACTCTTACAGCCGGACAGGAAAAAGCGCAACTGGACAGTACGGTTCATGAGTTAGCAACCAGAAGCACTGAATATGAAAAGAAGACAGAAGATTTAAAAAAGAAGGTTTCTGAACAGGACAGTACTCTGAAAGCACTTCGGAAAGCAGAGAGCGGCAGTACATCAAAAGAAAAGAGTGTGGCGAGCTGGAAGAGACTGCCTTTTGAACAGCGTTATCAGGAAGCTCGCCGTGACTATCTTGCAAGGCGGTACAGAGAAGCAATACAGAAATTTGAAGCCCTTTTGATGGAAAGCTCTACCAATCCCCTTTCAGATAATTGCCAATACTGGATTGGAGAATCCTATTATGGAATGGGTAAATATGAAGAGGCGATTGTTGCATTCGAGAAGGTTTTCTCGTTTAGACAATCAAACAAAGATGCAGATGCACAATTGAAGCTTGGACTGTGTTATATGCGGCTCAATGATACTGCCAAGGCAAGGGTAGAATTTCAAAAATTGATAGATAATTATCCCACCAGTGAATATGTCAATATTGCGAGGCGTTTTCTTGATAAAATCAAATAGAGATTGCACTAAACTAATAGATCGGAAAAAATTATGAGGAAGAATTTAAAAGTCTTAATGGTATTCCCTGAGATTGCACCTTTTGTGCGCACAGGACTGGTTGGTGATATAGGAGGCATTCTTCCAAAGGTTTTAAAAGATTTAGGTAATGATGTAAGGGTTGTGTCGCCGCAGTATCATGTTATTAATGAAAGAAAATATATTCTTCGAGATGTAATAAGACTGAGGGACATAGAGATTCCACTTGGCCGGGAGAGTGTAAAGATAAATGTTAAGTCGGCATTTGTTCCAAATTCGAAGGTTCAGGTCTATTTTGTAAACTACAGACCATTCTTTTCAAAAAATGGACTCTATAAGGATGCAAGGCGTGGTGGATATTTCAAGGATAATGATAAGCGATTTATTTTGTTTTCAAAGAGTGTAATGGAGACACTGATACGTTTGCAGTGGCAGCCCGATATTGTTCATTGTCATGATTGGCAGACGGGTCTAATCCCATTTTTTTTAAGATACTTATACAATAAAGATGATTTTTTTAACAACATTTCCTCAGTCTTTACAGTTTATGATAGTAACTTTCAGGGTAGTTTCCCCTCCGAATGTCTCTCGTACATGGGACTGAACGGTGATTTTGAGTATAATGATAAGATTTTAAACAACAAGGGTGAATGCAGTTTTCTTAAGGCTGGTATAGTTAATGCAGATGTAGTAACAACGATTGACAGAAAGATAGGCGAGAAATTCATTTCACCACTAAATTTTCATACAATAAGGAACGGTATTGATTACAATATATGGAGTCCTGAGAAAGATAGGTTTATAGTTCAGCATTACAACAACAACGATCTCAAGGGAAAAGAGAAGAACAAACGCTATATACTTGAAAAAAACGGACTGAAGCTACATCAAGATTTTCCTCTGATTTCGATCATCGATAGTTTGATGGGAAGGGAAGGATTTGAATTGGTCACAAGTATCCTCGATGAAATTATCAAAGAGGATATCTATTTAATGATATTTGGTGCAAGTGATAAAAAGATATATCAAAAACTTATGAATATACAAAAGGCAAATCCCGAAAAGATGGTAATAGGCCCCTCCCTCGATAATAAACTGATGCACAATGTGATAGCTGGTTCCGATTTTCTGCTCATACCGGCAATTCCAGAGAAAGACGGCCTTAGATCATTCATTGGTTTGAAGTACGGCACAATACCTTTAATAGGTATTGGCGATAAGGAGAATGGAATTTTTGGAAAATTGGATATGGATAGCGGGAATGCTTTTGAGTTTCTCTTTGAGAAAATGAATGGAAAGAATCTGCTCGAAACCCTGAGGAGGGCTCTGAATTCATATAGAGACAAAAAATTCTGGAGCCGGTTTGTTAAGAATACAATGCAGGAGGATTTTTCCTGGCAAATTGTTGCAAAAGAGTATCTTGAATTATATGAATCGTGTGCTGGAAGTAAAAATACTTCTGACTCATAAATGATAGAGGAAGTTGATGCAGGGAATAAAGATAGCACTTAATTATGTTGGTGCTCGTATGGATATTGCTCTATTGACAATAATTGGATATGTTGATACCACAACATGCCATGAACTTACTAAGACTATACAGGACCTGATAAAACAGAACTTTTTTCAAATAATTGCCGATCTTGGTGGAGTTACATATGTAAGCAGTGCGGGATGGGGCGTATTTGTAGGAGAGATTAAAAATATTCGAGATCGGGGAGGAGATTTAAAGATTGTTCAGATGAGTCCAGAAGTATTTGAAGTATTTGAAATGCTCGAATTCAACAAGGTTCTCAATTATTACGACTCTATAGAGGAGGCTATCGATGAGTTCGATATAATCCGAGGAATAGATATAACAAGAATAGAGCAGGAGAGTATTGCAAAGAGGCCGCTACTACGGTCGGCAGGGGAGGGGCTTACAAACATTTCTCAAAACAGAGAAGAAATAACAAGCCAGTTAAGTTTTGGTGAAGATGGTTCTTTAAAGGATCTTCCACTTACTGAGAAAATTAAGAGAGTTGTAATTGAAAATCCTTTGAGTTCGATTGGCAAGATACGCAGACAACTTAGAAGTGAAAGATATGGATTTGTAAGAGTGGGATTCTTTAAGTTAAGGGCAATCTTAAAAACACTGGAACTGGACACAAAAGAAAAACGGTATCGTTATTATCGTTCGCGTTAGAGGAAACATAAAAATGACTGAGAAGTTTTATTAGATCATCCGTGTAACGGATGTTTTTTTATATGTTTGGTGGTATACTATTTGCGATTATGATTTGGATATTTAATTATTCTCATCATGAATGGAGAGAGTATGTTATTAAGAAATAGAACGGAAAGGAATGTTGTTTTTCAATGTTTTATCCTTATTTTTTTAGTCTTAAATCTATCCTTTCCACAAGACGCTCTTGCACAGCAGAAATATCAAAATCGATGGCCTAAAACCGCCGAATCGCTGACTGTTTTTCAACCAGGCGATGCCGTTCGAATTACAATATGGGATCTTTCCACCACACAGCAGACCAAATGGAACATCAATTTTAATCGCAACTATCCTATTGACAGCGAGGGATTTGTAATACTGCCTCTTATTGGCGAGATAAAGGTAAAGGGACTTACAGCATTTGAGTTGATCCAGAGGTTAGAGAAGGAGTATGAAGCCTATCTTGAGAGGCCCTATGTTTATGTGAGGCCCCTGATCCGTGTAACCATGCAGGGAGCATTCAACAGTCCTGGTTCCTATTATATCGATCCTGCAAGTTCGTTATGGGAGCTTGTTAGGATAGCGGGCGGACCTACAAGAGGGTGCGACTTAAATAAAATGTGGGTGGAGAGGGGAGGAGAAGTCGTTATAAAGAAATTGCTGGACGGTTTTGAGAGGGGAGAATCTCTTGAGGAGATAGGAATAGAATCTGGAGATCAGATAATCGCACCTCAAAGAGGCGGTATAAATTTTATGATAGTTATTCAGGTAATAAATCTTTTTGCTTCCCTTGCATTACTATATCTGCGACTTAAACGAGGCTGGTAAAAGGAGACGAGGATATGGAGAAATTTATAGAAGATTTTCACCATGAGCAACTGCAGGAAGATAGCGGTATTGACTTTATGAACTATATCAGGGCTCTGATACGGCGCTTCTGGTTGATTGGAATCGTTACAGCAGCAGTGGCGGTTCCGTGGATATGGCATCTTAAAAAGCAGCCGCCTGTATATGAGGCAGAAACATGGATTAGCTTTGAAAATGTGGCACGCGATGTTCCAAATAATCTGATAGGCAGGAGGATAAGAGAACTCAAAAGCAGAAGTTTTGCAGAAGAGATCACTGCAGAGCTGGGTTTAGTGCTTTCGATTCAGAGCGATACTCTAATGAGCCATGATGTTTTTAAGCTATTTTCA
Source organism: uncultured bacterium (assembly GCA_964651045.1). Classification (GTDB taxonomy): domain Bacteria; phylum Zhuqueibacterota; class QNDG01; order QNDG01; family DSAB01; genus CAZYVD01. The sequence continues at coordinate 96,710 of CAZYVD010000001.1, read as the reverse complement.
ACAACAAAAAATCCGGTTGCGGGAAGGTATTCTTTACGTTTCTATCCTTCCGGTCAGTGTGCATTCTATTATGGGAGCAAGCTTCTGGATAGTGTGAATGTAAAGAAATTTATTGATGATACAGTATCTTATAATAACCTGTTTTTTTCGCTTAATCCAGAGATCGTCAAGAGATCTTCTGAGGTTAAATTTTTAGTAAGAGATTTCATCAGTACTGTGAAATCTTTGATTGCCAGGGAAGACATAAGGGCAAACAATACTGGAACTCTTATCAAGATAACACTGAGAGACAGGAATCCAAAGCTTGCCAGTCAGACTGCAAACATGCTTGCAAGCATATTTATCGAAAAGACCAGGCAAATGACAAGAGAGAGCAAAAGAATGAGGCTAAACTTCCTCAAGAATCAACTCGAGGAGGCAAAAAAGAAGTTAAATAGATCCGATGCAAACCTGAGAGCATTCAGAAACAAACATATAAAGGGATTGAACCAGGAGACCCAGGATGTAGTGAATCGATTAGATTTAATAGACAGACAGATCAGACAGCTTACACTGAGCAAGAATGAACTGAACATGCTTCTAAACCAACTCGACATTACCTCAGAAGACTTCGATGTAAAGAATGATGACTATCTTCCATACATATATCAGCAGATTACAAGAATGACAATATTTGAGAATGATGATGAAATGGCCATACTCAGGGCTCAGCTCATGGACACAAAAAGAGAAAAAGATACTAAATATGAAAATTTGCCTGAAAAAAATCCAAAGGTAAGCGAGCTTATCGAAACTATACATGAGATTGAAAACAAGATATATCAGAAGGCAAATGATAAAATAAAGGCACTGGACAGACAAATTGAGGACATGATAAAGCAGAAGAAAGACCTGGAAGCAAAGTTAAGTGTTCTTCCAGATGAGGAGATTCGGCAGATTGAATTAAACAGAGAAAGACAGGCTAACGAAGAAATCTATAAGACTCTTCTGAAAATGGTTAAGGAGGCAGAGGTTTCAGAGGTGACCACGCCTGAGAGTGCAAAGATAATTGATCCTGCAATTCCACCAGATAAGCCTGTCACAAAAGACACACGTAAGAAGATGATCATCGGGATATTTTTAGGTCTTGTTCTTGGTGTAGGCATCGTAATTGTCATCGAGGAGATGGACAAGAGCATAAAGACTCAACAGGACATCAAGCGTCATGTGCGGCTGCCAATCTTGGGAATAATACCAAAGGTAAGGTTCGATAAATATGAGATTCAGGATTCAGAGAAGGCAAAGAGCATAAGTTCGCAGATTGTTACTCACGATTATTCTCCGACCCCTGTTGGCGAGGCATATCGATATCTTCGTACTAGCATCCTGTTTTCAAAGGGCATAGGTGAGATAAGCACACTGGCTATTGGCAGCGTGCTTCCAGAGGAGGGCAAATCATTTACTGCTGCCAATCTTTCAATAACAATGGCGCAGCAAAAATCAAGGACACTACTTGTTGATACAGATCTTCGACGGGGAGTTCTACACAATACATTCAACTGTCCAAAGAAGCCGGGTCTAACCAATCATTTAATGGGCATGGCTTCGATGGATGATGTGATAAGAGAGACCTATATACCGAATCTTAAATTGATAACATGCGGAACACTTGTGCCCAACCCTTCAGAGCTTCTTGGATCAGATAGAATGAAGCAGTTCATTGAAGAGATTAAAAGGGAGTTTGAGATAATCATATTTGACACCCCACCGATGGCAGCGGCAACCGATGTTGTGATTCTCAGTACTCTTGTAGACGGTGTTGCATTTCTTGTCAGGGCCGGCAGGACAAGCAGGGATGAAATCAAGCAGAAGCTGGAACTATTCAGGAGCGTTCGGGCCAATATTCTTGGAGTGATTCTCAACGGAGCAGGTGTAGAAATAGCCCATGAAGGCTATAGTTATTATCATTACTAAGGAATAGGGGTATGCGATTTTTAGTAACAGGGGGGGCAGGATTCATTGGGTCGCATTTATCTGAAACATTACTGAAGAGGGGGGATGAGGTATATTGCATAGATGATTTTAATGATTATTATGACCCAGAAATCAAAAAACAAAATATTCACAGAATAGAGAAAAATAGCAGTTTCAGATTGTTCAAAGGTGATATTTGTGATTATGATTTTCTAAATGAGATTTTCAGAAAAAATTCATTTGATGCTGTAATTCATCTGGCTGCCAGAGCCGGTGTAAGGCCATCCATAAAGAATCCGCTTTTGTATCAAAGAGTAAATTTAGGTGGTACATTAAATCTATTAGAACTCAGCAGACTTTTCGGAATAAAAAAATTTATCCTTGCCTCATCTTCTTCTGTATACGGAAACAACAAAAAGGTGCCGTTCTCAGAGGAAGATCCTGTTGATTTTCCAATTTCACCATATGCAGCTACCAAGAAGGGGTGTGAACTGCTGGCTTTTACCTATCACCATCTTTACGATATTTCTATTTTCTGTTTGAGATTTTTTACTGTTTATGGTCCAAGGCAGCGGCCAGACATGGCTATTCATAAATTTACAAAACACATATTCGAGGAAGAAGAGATCTCTCTATTTGGAGATGGAACAAGCAAGAGAGATTATACATTTATAACGGATATTATAGATGGTATTGAAAAGGCAATAGAAAAGTGTGAGGGTTTTCGCATTTATAATCTGGGAGAGTCAAGAACAACAGAACTGATGGAGCTGATCAGAATTCTTGAGAAGCGGATAGGTAAGGAGGCCAGAATCCGCAGACTTCCAGAGCAGCCAGGCGATGTACGAATGACTTATGCAGATATAACAAGGGCAAAACAGGAGCTGGGATATTCGCCCTCTGTTTCAATAGAAGAAGGGATCTCGAGATTTGTAACATGGTATGAAAATAAGATGGATTAGAGATGGTAAGGGAGAAAGAGAGATTAATAATCCGATTGATGAAAATTACTGATGCATTTGTGATAGCCGTATCATTTATTGCAGCATATTTCATCACTATAAGTATCAGAGAATATCTTGATTTAGGACCTCTTGCTTTTGCGCCTTCCTCCAGTCTTGAAGGCGCTATCTTTTTTCTGCAGAATCATCTGTGGCTTGTTTTGATTACCATCCCGGTTTGGATTAAGCTCATGTCTCTGGATGGTATATATCAGGACTTCAGGACAAAGAAATACATTGAGATACTCTGGAGAGTATTTCGGACAGGAATAGTTTCTGTGCTGTTTCTTGGAAGCGGTGTGTTTTTGCTTAAGATGACATTGACCAGCAGGTTATATGTGGCTGTCTTTGCCTTTACAGCCTTCCTCGGCCTCTCTTTTGATAAGGCGGTATGGATATTGGGTCTCGATTATTCATTTCGCCAGGGCCACAACCTGGTCAATATTCTGATTGTGGGTACGGGCAAACGTGCTCAGGAGTTCATAGAGGTTGTAAAGGATCATTCTAACTGGGGTCTTAAAATCGTTGGACTTGTAGACGATGATCCAAAACTGCTTGGTAAGAAGATTTTTGAGTATGAGGTCATTGGCCGCATAAGGGATATTCCCAGAATTCTCAGGGAAAATGTAATAGACAGGGTCATTTTTGTTGTTCCAAGAATGTGGTTGAATCGCATTGAGGAGGCAATACACAGCTGTGAGATGGAGGGAGTAGTTGCAGCAGTTACCGTTGATCTTTATAAGCCAAGACTCGGTCAGCTTCGTCAGTCAAATTTTGCAGACATACCGCTGATCATATTTCAAACATCTACTGCAAAGGAGTGGCAGTTATTTATCAAGAGGCTTCTGGACATAGTTATTTCATTTGTTCTTTTGATTCTTCTCTCTCCAATATTCCTGATTGCCATTGCTGGCATAAAGCTCACTTCAAAGGGTACAATCTTCTTTCGGCAGACCAGATGCGGCATGAATGGACGAAAGTTTACTCTCTACAAATTTCGTTCGATGCATATGGGGGCAGAGATGCGAAAAAGGGAACTTGAACGCCAGAATGAGATGAATGGACCTGTGTTCAAGATGAAAAGAGATCCGAGGGTGACAAGTTTTGGCCGTTTCATGCGAAGGTTTAGCATCGATGAGCTGCCGCAGTTGTGGAATGTACTGAAAGGTGACATGAGTTTAGTGGGTCCAAGGCCCCCGATACCTGTCGAGGTAGACATGTATGAAACATGGCAGAGGAGAAGACTGAGCATGAAGCCAGGCCTTACATGTATATGGCAAGTAAGTGGAAGAAACAGAATCGATTTTGAAAAATGGATGGAAATGGATTTGCAGTACATCGACAATTTTTCTTTATGGCTTGACATAAAGATTTTGATAAAGACAATATTTGTTGTAATAACAGGATATGGTGCAGCGTAGTTTAGAGAGCTTATGAATATATTAATGGTCGCACCAGAACCGATATTTGAGCCTAGGGGAACGCCTTTAAGTGTTGTCGGACGCTTAAAGGCGCTTTCTGATGTTGGGCATAGAATCGATCTGGTAACTTATCCAATGGGCATGGACGTTTCGATAAAGGGCGTTCGTATATTGCGTATCCCCCCAATATTCTGGATCAAGAAGGTGAGGATAGGACCCTCGTTTGAAAAGATCCCTCTGGATCTTCTTCTACTTGTTAAAACATTTATCATGCTTTTAAAAAAGGATTATGATTTGATACATACTCATGAAGAGGCCTGCTTCTGGGGTACTCTCTTCTCAAAGATTTTTAAGATACCGCACATATATGACATGCATTCAAGCCTGCCCCAGCAGTTTAAGAATTTTCAATTTGCCAATTTGAAGATAGTAGTATCTATTTTTAACATGATAGAGATGTGGGTGATTAAAAATTCTTCATGTGTTATCACAATATGTCCCGAACTTTTTAATTATGTTACAAGACTTGGTTTCGGTGGAAAGAGTGTAATGATAGAAAATGTCATTGATTACGGTATGATATTCAAACAGATCGATAGATCGGACGAGATAAGAGAATCACTAAGACTTCAAGGGAGAAGGGTGGCCCTCTACACAGGAACATTTGAACCCTATCAGGGTCTTGATCTGCTGCTGGAAAGCAGCGTTGGTGTTTTATCAGAATTTAATTCTGTGGTATTTGTTTTGGTTGGGGGCAGGCCCGAACAGATAGAACATTATAAAAAGATTGCCGTTGAGAAGGGAGTAGAGGATCACTTCATCTTTACAGGTCAGGTTTTACCTGAAGAGGTAAATAGCTATGTGAGGTGTGCCGACATACTGCTCTCGCCGAGGATGTCTGGTACTAACACGCCTCTAAAGATCTATTCCTATATGCGGTCAGGAGTTCCAATCGTTGCCACAGACCTCATTACACATACACAGGTACTGAATCAAGATTCTGCACTTCTTACTGAACCATCGCCAGAGAGTTTTGGTAAGGGTATTCTTCTTCTGCTCAAAAACAAAAGGGTCGCGGCAAGAGTCGGAAGAAATGCTAAGAGGGTTGCAGAAGAAAAATACAGCTATTCGGTTTATGTTGAAAAATTGAAAAAAGCACTCAATAGAGCAATGGAGAAGATATGTGTGGAATATGCGGAATAGTATACAGGGACAATAAAAGGGGGCCTGATCGGCAACTGCTCAGTAGAATGGCTGACACCCTTTTCCACAGGGGACCTGATGATGGTGGCGAGGTTGTGATCGGATCGGCAGGGCTTGGGATGAGACGACTTTCAATAATAGATATACTCACCGGGCACCAGCCAATGTCAAATGAGGATGGGTCTATAACAATAGTATTCAATGGTGAGATATATAACTACCGACAGATAAGAAGAGTGCTCGAAGATCTTGGCCACAGATTCAGAACAAACTGCGATACAGAGACCATTGTTCATGGATATGAATCATGGGGGGTAGATGTTTGCACACGACTCAATGGAATGTTTGGCTTTGCCCTGTGGGACAACAGCGAGAGAGTGTTGGTTCTTGCAAGGGATCGGTTGGGAATCAAACCGCTATATTATTACACAGATGAAGAAAAACTGGTGTTCGGTTCTGAGATAAAGGCCATTCTGAAATCGCCAGATATTGAAAAACATATAGATCCGGTTGCCCTTAACAACTACCTGAGTTTTGAGTATATTCCGGCACCCAGATCGATTTTCAAAGAGATTCGTAAACTCATGCCTGGTCATTTACTCATATATAAGAACGGCAGAATTCACATTCAATCTTACTGGAAGCTTAATTTAGACCAACGAAAATTGAGTGAGGAGGAGGCTGCCGAGAATCTGAGAGAGCTTTTAAAAGACTCTGTGAGGCTGCGGCTCATATCAGATGTGCCTCTTGGTGCATTTCTATCTGGAGGGATAGATTCTTCAATAATGGTTTCACAGATGGCACTTATTGCTAATGCACCTGTGAAGACTTTTTCTATAGGATTTAAAGAATCTTCCTACAACGAATTGAGATATGCCCGATCTGTTGCCAGGAGATATGAAACAGAACACCATGAATTTGTCGTTGAACCTAAGGTTCTTGAACTAACAGAAAAACTGATCTCATATCTTGATGAGCCCTTTGGAGATTTTTCGATTTTTCCGACATATCTTGTTTCCAAAATGGCCAGAGATTATGTTACCGTTGCTCTCTCAGGAGATGGCGGGGATGAGCTTTTTGCTGGATACGATACATACAGGGCTCATATGTTTGACAGGATTGTGTACAGCAGAATTCCAAGGGTCTTAAGAAGAGCCATCATAGAGTCGGCTGCTACAGCCCTGCGCCCAACTTCTAAAAAAAAGGGTGCGATAAACAGTTTCAAGCGATATGTGATGGGTACTATGCTGCCGGATTCTTTGTATCATGCGAGATGGATGGCATTTCTACAGGAGTGGGAAAGGGAGAGAATATTTTCTGGTGATTTATGGAACGTTATAAAATCTACAGATCATTATGATTTTATTCACCGTTACTCTATAGAGGCAGACGGTATGGATGATATTACAAGATCTGGTTATATAGATTTAAAGACCTACCTTGTAGACGATATACTTGTAAAGGTGGATCGAATGTCTATGGCAACCTCTCTTGAGGCGAGAGTGCCATATCTGGATCACAGAATAGTTGAGTTTGCATTCTCGCTTCCTCCAGAGTTGAAAATGAGGAGGCTCAAAACAAAGTATATTCTGAAGAAAACATTCTGGAACGATCTTCCTGAGGAGGTGCAGAAAAGGGATAAACAGGGTTTCAGTATTCCGATTAAGAACTGGATAAGAGGAGAACTGAGACCAATGATGATGGATCTTCTCAATGAAAAGAGGATTCGTGAGGAGGGGTTTTTTAATTTTGATTTTATCAGCCATATGATAGATGAGCATTTAAGAGGCATTGAAAACCACAGCCATAAACTATGGGCACTCATGGTTTTTGAAACCTGGTATGATAAATATGGCAGGGGAGCAACCATATGATTGTCAGAAAGTATGAGGAGCAGGATGCAGAAGCAATAAGCAGCTTCATGAAGCGGTGTTTTCTTGTGAATATTAAGGATCAGATCAGATCGCACGAGCCTGAGTATTACATCTGGAAATACAGAAAGAATCCATGGGGAAGACCGGGTGTATTTGTTGCCGAGGATGATTCTAAAATAGTCGGGCTTTTTTGTGTCATTCCAAAACCTCTGAAGATAGGTGAAAAAAGATTGATTATTGGAGAGACAGGTGATGCATATATTGACCCGGATTATCAGGGAAAGGGAATATTTTACAGGCTTGTGTCTCTTGCATTTAAGGAGATGAGTAAGCAGGGAATAACATCCTATTATACAACGGCAAATATGGTTACTATGAAGATATGGACCAGACTGTATGGATTTAAAAAGATTTTTGAATACAGAAGCATAATAGCACCTGTTGATTTTACAACAATATTAAAAAAGGCAGCAAGGCTAGGGAATTTATCCTATTTGATTTCATGGAAATTTTCATTATATTATAAATTATTTTATTCACAGCCGTTTACGCCCGATCAATCTTCCTGGAGAATGGAAATAGTCTCACAACCAGATAGTCGTCTGGAAGATGCATGGAGATTGATCAGCAGTGAATGTGAATTTACGATATTCAAAAGCAGGGAATATTTCGATTACCGTTTTTTTAACAATCCAGAGAAATATAATGTATATCTTCTAATAGATAGAGAAGCTATAGCAGGGTATGCGGTAATCAAATTTACAGAAAATTTTAATATTAAATGTGGTCATATTGTTGATCTAATGTTAGTCAAAAGCAGTGATGAGAATATAAGGCAGGCGGTTGGACTATCGCTTGGAATAATAAAGGATTCGGGTGCGGCTCTTGCCTCCTCCTGGGTAATAAAAAAGACAAAACTTGATAGAGGTTTTAAGAAGTATGGTTTCCTGACAAGAAGTAAAAGTTATCATCTTCTTCTTGGAGGAGATGTTCTTAAAATGAAGGATTTTGATCGAATGAACGATCCAGAAAATTGGTCATTCATGCATGGAGATTCTGATAATGTTTAAATTAGGAGTGTCGAATGATTGATAGAAAGGTTGAAGAGGTAGTACGCAGGGTATTTCAGCTCGATGATAAAAGGTCTCTTGATGATGTTGCTCCGGGATCGATTCCTCAATGGGATTCTTTGGGGCATGTATCGCTGATTCATGCTGTTGAAGAGGAGTTCGGATTAAAATTCAGTGTAGATGAGATTGCTACAATCGATTCTATTGCTTCTTTAAAGGAGGTTTTAAAGAGTCATGTATCGTGATAAGCATGAATTTTCTCTGCCCGACCTCATAGAGCAGAGCGCAAAGCTCTATGGAAACAGAGAGGCCTTACGTGATATCAATGGAGTGGTAAGTTACAATGAATTCTATACTCGTGTTAAAACACTGGCAAACAGGCTTATCGAAGCTGGACTCAGGCCTGGCGACAGGGTAGCATTTCTCTTCCCAAACAGCATAGAGTTTGTAATAGTACACTATGCAGCAATGTGCAGCGGGGGTGTTAGTGTTCCGATAGATAATTTCATTGCTCCAAAGAATCTTTCCTATCAACTGAGGGATACTGCTGCACGATTTTTTCTTTTCGATTCTTCTCACTGGGAAATGATCTCGAGGGCAGATCTGCCGCCTGTAAAATTCATGGCGGTCGGCGGCGATCCGACTAAGATAAAAGGAAGGTTCTTTAATAGGGATGTGGTCAATATAGATGAAATATTAAGTGATAGAGTTGACAAAGAGCTTCCATCTGTCTCGTCAGGACAGTGGGCGATTCTTCTTTATACTACAGGCACGACCGGGAAACAGAAGGGGGTTGTCCTTACTCACAGAAATCTGGTAGTCAGTGCCATGAACATTATGGAGAAGTGCGAAGTTACAATTGATGACTGCGAACTAACCGCGCTTCCGCAAACGAGGCTTTTTGGACTGGCGCATGTTCATGGATATCTCTCACTCGGTGCTAGGATGATGCTGGTTCGCAATCTGATTCTTCCTCAGAAGGTCCTGCCTCTTATAGAGGAAATCGGTGCTACAAGTTTTCCGCATGTCCCAACAGCATTCTACATGCTAATGGATAATTACCCTCGACTGCTGAGCAAGTATGGAAACAGGCTGAGGTATATCCTGATGTGTTCTGCACCCTGCAAGCCGGAGAGATACAGAGAACTGAAGAGACTAGTTCCCGATGTTCGGATCTTTCATTCATATGGATTGACAGAAGCGGCAAGGAGCACAATAATAGAACTCGATAAACATCCAGATAAACTAACATCTGTTGGGAGACCAACTCCGAAAATGAAGATAACGATTGTCGATGGTGATATAGTGCAGCCGCCTGATAAGAAGGGTGAGGTCATTCTAAAGGGTGATATTGTAACTCCTGGTTACTGGAATCTTGCAGAGGAGAATGAGAGGTCATTTTGTGAGTTTGGCTTCCGGACGGGAGATCTGGGTTATCTGGACAGGGATGGATTTCTATATATAGTAGGAAGGATAAAGGAGATTATTAATGTTTCTGGATTAAAGGTCAATCCGATGGAAATCGAGGAGGTGTTGCTGAACTTTCCAGGAATAAAGGATGCTGCTGTTGTAGGATTCCCGGACGAAAGGGGCTCTCTCAATGAGAAGATAGTTGCCTTTTATGTTCCGGAAAGAGGAAGGGAGATAGATACAAGGAAGCTGAAAAATCACTGCTATATCAATCTTGAGAACTTTAAGGTTCCTGTTCATTTTAAGGCCATAGAGAGAGTGCCAAGAACAGTTTCCGGAAAAATTCAGAGACTTCAATTGAAAGAGATGTATAAAGATGAAATATAACAGATTAATAGAAGAGATTCAAAAATACTGGAATGAGAGGATCCACGATCTTGAAATGACAACCAGTCCTGTTGGTTCGATAGAATTCTTTCGAGATTTGGAGCACTACAGGTACGATAAGCTGCACTATCTTCCAAAGATTGTTGACTTTTCGGCCTATAAAGATAAAAAGGTCTTGGAAGTAGGATGTGGTATAGGAATCGATCTTCTCAGGTTTGCACGCGAAGGTGCAGTGGTTACAGGAATAGATCTTTCAAAGAGTGCAATAGAGCTGGCAAGGAAAAACTTCAAACTTCATGGTTTGAAGGCCGAACTGAGCATAGGAAACGGTGAGGCAATGAAATTTAAAGACAACACCTTTGATCTGGTCTATGCTCATGGTGTTCTTCAATACACGGCAGACATTGGGAAGATGATCAGTGAGTGTCACAGGGTACTCAAGCCTGGTGGCGAGTTTATTGGAATGGTCTACAATCGAAAGGGATGGCTCTATTACATGTCAAAATGGTTCAACGTTCCACTCGAACATGAAGATGCCCCGGGATTGAAATTTTATACGATAAAGGAATTCAGGGGATATCTTAAGCAGTTCTCAGACGTAAGAGTTGTTCCTGAACGTTTTCCTGTAAGATCGAGACTTCAGAAAGGATTTAAGGCCTTCTTATTTAACTATTTCTTTGTCACACTTTTTAATATGATTCCTCGTTTTCTTGTGAGGGGTTGCGGATGGCATCTTATGGCTTTTGGAGTAAAGTAAGATGTATACTGCTCAGTTGAATGCTCTTTTCATTGAGTTTCAGAATGTCGTAAAAAGGGCCTATCCATCTTTTGTTTGGAATAATAGACCACAGCAGATCAGAGGTCATATTCCTGTTTTCTCGTTTCACAGTGTGGAATATAGTGATCTGGAGGCAAAACTTAAATTTTTAAGAGATAATGGCTATAGTACAATAACTGCCGATGAATGTTATAACTTTATAGTAAAGAAGCAGGCCATTCCTGATCGATCGATAATGTTGACTTTTGATGATGGTAGAATCAGTGTATGGAGTATAGCATATCCGCTTCTTAAAAAATATGGATTTCGTGCAACAGTATTTCTTGTTCCTGATATCGTGAGGAAGGATGAGAAAGTTTTCCCGAATCTTGAGGATTTCTGGGCAAAGAGGTGTTCCCAGGATGAATTGGAGAGACTTGAGGAGATTAAACTTCCGACGATTTCGTGGAGAGAGGCAGAAATAATGCATCGGGATGGAGTGATCGATTTTCAGTCTCACACATTGAACCACACAAGGATTCCGATTGGTTCGAGAATAATTGGATTTGTCACTCCAGAGTCGATAGAGCGATACCTGTTTGAATTTAATATACCTTCTGTTGAGATCGATGGAGGTTCGGTGAATTTAAACTCGCTACTTGGATCCCCTGTTTATGAGAACAGACCGTTTGTGTGTCAGAGACCAATGTTTATTTGTGATGAAGAGCTGAAGAAGAGATGCATTGGTCATGTGGCTGAAAATGGTGGGGAATCATTTTTCAATAAGAAGGGGTGGCTTAGAGATCTGCAGAGGGTTGTCATAGAATATAGAAAAGTAGCGTCTTTAAAAGAAGGATTTGAGACGACTGCACAGCAGAAGAAGAGGATAATCTTGAATCTGAGGGAATCGAGGGAAAGAATTGAGGAACATCTAAATGGTAAGAGAGTGTTGCATCTGTCGTATCCCTGGGGACAGGGTTCTGAGATATCGATAGAATCTTCCAGAGAGTCAGGGTTTGTTACAAACTTCTGGTCAACGATTCCGCATAAGGCAAAAAATGAGCCTGGTAGCGATCCATTCAGAATTGTTAGAATAAAACACGATTTTATATGGAGGCTTCCAGGAGAGGGAAGGAGGTCTCTTGCAGATTTATTTTTTATTAAATTTTTAAGAAGAACCAGAGGAGAAATAGACTATTAGGTGGAATATGAAGCGAGATATAGGTTTATTAACAGAGAAAGAGTTCGACATAGTAATAATTGGTGGCGGAATATATGGAGCTGCAATCGCATGGGATGGTGTTCTCAGGGGATTGTCTGTGGCTCTCATAGAAAAGGGTGATTTTGGATCTGCCACATCGTCCAACAGCCTTAAGATTGTTCATGGCGGGCTGCGTTATCTTCAGCACCTCGATTTTAAAAGGATGAGGGAATCGATAAGGGAGCGGCGAGTCCTGATGCATATTGCTCCGCACCTCGTTCATCCCCTTCCTTGTGTTATGCCGACATACGGGCACATGGCAAAGGGAAAAGAGGTGATGTTTATCGGTCTTCTGATGAACGACATAATAAGTTTAGACCGCAACAGAATCGAGGATCCAACAAAGCATATTCCAATGGGAAAGATAATTTCAAAGGGTGAGTGCCTCCGCCTTATACCAGGAATAGATTTCAGAAGAGTAAACGGCGGCCTCTTATGGACAGATGGACAGTTGTACAATTCTGAGCGTTTCTTGTTGTCTTTTATTCTGTCGGCATCAGAGAAAGGGGCGGTTGTTGCAAATTATGTTCAAGCCGATCGATTGATAGTAAAGAAGGGAAGAGTTAGAGCTGTAAGGGCAACCGATGTACTGACAGGTGATTCGGTCGAGATAAGGGGACGGCTTTTCATAAATGCATCTGGTGCCTGGATAGATGAAGTCTTGAGTGGTGTAAAGAGTACAGAGTGCAGGATTAATCTTTCAACTGCTATGAATATAGTAATTAAAAAGCAGCTTCTGCCTGGCTGTGCGGCGGGGATCTATTCAAAATACTATCATGAAAGAGATGATGGTAGTATATATGAAGGGAGAAGAATACTATTTATGACTCCGTGGAGGAGATATACGATTATTGGTACATATCATCTTCCATATCACGGCAGGCCTTCAGAGATGAAGGTTACAGAGTATGAGATAGAGGATTTTATTAAACAGATAAATTCTGGGTATCCAGGGTCTCCGATTACTATGGATGATGTCTGCTTCTTCTATAAGGGATTTCTTCCGATGGATGGCTTTGATCCAAATAAAGGTGAGGTAAGGTTGACTCATCACTATTTGATTTATGATCACCAAAGAAGGGATGGTCTCGATGGATTGATTACAGTAGTTGGTGTAAAATTAACCACTGCAAGGGATGTTGCAGAGAAGACGTTAAATCTGGCATTAAAGATACTTGGAAAACAGAGGCCGTGTGAGACCCACAGGGTTCGTCTTATCGGGGGTGGGATCAAGCGGTTTGACGAATTTGTTGAAGGGGTTAGAAACAATATCGATTTTTCATTAAAAGAAGATGTAAAGGTTCATCTAGCATACAACTACGGAACGGAGTATAAAAAGGTTTTAAAATACATGATGGAGAATGATAAACTGAAGGAGAGCGTATCTGAAAATACGAACGTAACGGGAGCTGAGATAATTCATGCGGTAAGAGAGGAGATGGCCTGCAAACTTTCAGATGTTGTGCTGAGGAGGACTGAACTCGGGTCTGGAGAAAATCCTGGCAAAGATGTGCTTAAGAGATGTGCTTTGCTGATGGGAGGAGAACTCGGCTGGGGCAGGAGAAGGATCAAAGATGAGATAGAAGAGACTGAGAAGATATATGAGCTCTTTAAGGAGCAGTGATATGAAGAGAGTGCTTGTCACAGGTGCAACTGGATTTACAGGGGGATATCTGTGTCGCAGACTTGTAAAAATGGGTTATAAGGTAAGGGGGCTTGCCCTTCCAGGGATCGACACAACGGCTCTGGAAAGAGAGGGAGTAGAGGTTATAAGGGGCGATCTGGTAGATAAAGAAAGCTTGATTGCTGCAGTCAGAGGAGTTCAGAAGGTCTATCATATTGCTGCGGTTTACAGAGAACAGAACGTGCCTCCATCTCTATTCTGGCAAGTCAATGTTGAAGGAACAAAGAACATTCTTGAGGTTTCAAGAGATGAGGGAGTGGAAAGATTCATACACTGCAGCACCGTAGGAGTTCAGGGTGAAATTAAGAATCCACCTGCTACAGAGGAGGCTCCGTACAATCCCGGCGACTATTATCAAAAGTCGAAAATGGAGGGTGAGCTTGCTGCACTTTCATATTTTAAAGAGGGAAAGGTTCCTGTTGTAGTATTCAGACCTGTTGGAATTTATGGGCCTGGCGATACTCGTTTTTTAAAACTGTTCCGATACATCAATAATGGGAAATTCAGGATGTTTGGTTCTGGAAATGTTCTCTACCATCTTACATACATCGATGATCTTATAGATGGAATTTGTCTGGTGGGCGAGAAGCCTGGCATAGAGGGAGAGGTTTTTACTCTTGCTGGTGAGAAGTATACTACATTAAATGAGTTTGTTCAAATAGTAGCAGATGTTCTTGGAGTGGAGCTTTCGAGTCGCCACTATCCTGTCTGGCCACTCTGGACTGCAGGGGCACTGTGTGAGTTTGTCTGCAGACCGTTTAGAATAAATCCTCCTGTCTACAGGAGAAGAGTCGATTTTTTCATTAAAGATCGTGCATTTGATATTACAAAGGCAAAGAGAGTATTGGGATACAGGCCCAAAATTGACCTAAGGACAGGAATAGATCGTACTGCGAGGTGGTACATTGAGGAGGGTCTTCTCGATAAGAGGTCGTGATGAAGAAGCATACGATAGAGATACAGAAAGAGCTCTTTAAAAAGGGAAAGAATCTCGATAAGTACAGATCACTGGTTCTGGGCCAGAAGGGTCTCTTAAAACTCATGAAATATGAGCTTATAGTCACCCTAACCAGTAACGTTGCTGGTGCTCTCGGGCTCTGGTTGCGAAGGAAGCTCTATCCTGCAATTCTCGGAATGGTGGGACGAAATGTTACATTTGGAAGGGGAGTTGTGCTTCGTCATCCAGGAAAGATTTTTATTGGGGATAATGTTGTCATAGATGATCATTGCGTTCTTGATGCAAAGGGTGAGGACAACAGGGGAATCTTTATTGGTGATGGAGTATTCATCAGCAGGAACACGGTGTTGAACTGCAAGAATGGGGATATAGTTCTTGATGATGGTGTTAACATTGGTGCAAACTGTACAATTTTTTCGGCAAGCGAGGTAAGGGTTGGCAGAGATAATTTGATAGGCGCTTATTCATATCTTGTGGGCGGAACCCATAATTTTAGTGATCCTGAGACTGCTGTGATTCACCAGGGCCGAGTATCCAGAGGAATAAGGATTGGGCCAGGCGGATGGATAGGTGCACATGTTACGGTTCTTGATGGAGTTGAAATAGGCAAACATGCTGTAATCGGTGCTGGTTCAGCTGTAAACAGAAAGATCCCAGATTATGCTGTTGCAGCCGGTAATCCCGTGACAATAATAAATAAAAGAATGGTAGATGGGAAAGGCGAACAGAAGCCCGAAGTAACTGTAGGAATCATTAATTACAACGGGGAAGATGTGCTCAAGGATACCATTAACTCAATCATTGCACAGGATTATGAGAGCATTGTCGAGATCATCGTGATAGATAACTGTTCAACCGATGGGAGCATTGAGCTGGTAAAAAGAGACTATCCCGACATTAAGGTTGTTAAGATGAAGAACAATCGCGGTCCAAATCCTGCAAGGAACGAGGTGTTAAAAAGAGCCTCTTCAGAGTTTGTTTTGATCATGGACAATGATATAATTCTTTCAGATGATTGTATCTCTCTACTTGTAGATGCAATGATAAGAAATCCTCAGGCAGGCATGGCCGGGCCACAGATACGACTTCAGGATCGACCCGATCAAATTCAGTACAATGGGGTCAATATTCACTTTGTCGGTGAAGTTGTGATGAACAGGTATGAACTGGAAAAGGCTCTGGTAGTAGGTGCTGTTTCGGCAGGTGCTGTACTAATAAGGCGCAAGAATGCAATTGAAATTGGTCTATTTGATAAGGACTACTACTTTGGATGGGAGGATGGAGATTTCAGTTTTAGAATGACGATATCCGGATTCCCATGTTTGATAGTATCAAAGGCAAGGGTTTTCCATAAAAAAGAGAAGAGGGGCATGTCTTGGGTGAGGTACCAGGTGAGAAACAGATGGTGGTTTATTCTTAAGACCTACAATCTCAGGACTCTCATATTCACAATTCCTGCTATCCTAATATATCAATTTGCACTATTTGTTTTTCTACTCCTCAAGGGTCATGGTATCGATTTTATCAAGGGCAGTTTCGATGTAATAGTGACCCTGCCAATGACTTTAAAGAAGAGAAGAGAGGTAATGAGGCAAAAGAGGGTCAGGGATAGATATACCCTACTCGGAAGGAGAATCAGCATCATTGGAGATGCAGGATCTCTGCCAATGATCAGGGCTGCAAGTAGTCTTCTTAATCTGTTTTTTTCTATCTATTGGATACTCTTCGGATGGCTTATAAAATAGAGGGGATTTTTTTGTTAGGCGCTACAGGAAAAGAGATGATTCGAAGTTTGGAGGATGGCCTTAGGCTCTATCTTGGAGAGGGCAAATGGGAGGAGATGTTATGTTTTAAAAACAGCAACTTTTTAATTCTCTCCTTTGAAGATCATAACATTCGTTCAAGAGAATGGGATATGTGGATTTCTGGAGACAGAAGCAAGGCTATTTTTTTATGGGGCAGGATATTTAACATGGAATGGTTAACCTCGAATGCAGGGTTTTCTCCTTCTCTTGAAGGGATGTATCGATTGTATCAAAGGGATGGTATAGATTTTTTAAAAGATATAAACGGTTCCTTTTCATTGGCACTGTGGGATGGCCAGAGGGGTTCTTTTTTTATTGCAAGGGATAAGGTTGGTACTCTTCCGCTCTACTATTTTATTGATGGAAGGGGGATCGTCTTTGGTTCAAGACTTAGACCGATAAGTTCTGTTCTAAGAAAAAGCGACCAGTTAGACCCTCTGACGCTAGCAAAATATCTCTCATTTTGCTACAATCCAGGCAGGAGCACGATTATTAAGGGGATTGAGAGGCTCATGCCTGCAAATTATCTCTTATATGACCATGAAAGAGTATCACTCGGGCGTTACTGGTCGGTCTCTTTCAAGGGGGTCAGAGAGGAGAATGAGGAGGTTATAGGAGAGAGGATAAGGGATTTGTTGTCGAATGCGGTAAAGATTAGAATCAGTAGCAGCGCAGACATTGGAGTTTTTCTCAGCGGAGGGCTCGATTCATCAACCATTGTATCACTTCTTCACAGTCATGGAGTGGATGGATTAAAGACTTTTTCTTTTAGATGCAGGGGGGAGAGTTTTGACGAATCCGGCTATGCCTCTGTTGTTTCTTCTGCATTCAATACCGATCATCGCCTGATTGAATATCTGCCAGAGGATATTCTTCTTGCAGAAGAGATGGTATCTTTCATGGATGAACCATTTTGTGATGTGGGAATAAACATTGCAAGTTATCTTTTAGCACGTTCAGCAAGAGGTGAGGTCGGAAACATCTTCACCGGAGATGGTGGAGATGAGCTCTTTGCCGGACATCCGGTATATATAGCCGATAAGACTGCAAAGATTCTTAAGCCTATTCCAGGGTTTATATTGTCACCGCTGTTTTTGATGGGCAGAATGGTTCATGACTCTGAGAAGAAGAAGGACTGGAAGGTAAAGTTAAAACGTTTTTCTGAAAGCTATCGGTTTCCCCCAGAACTCGGCACTCACAGGTGGCGTGTCTATTACAGCCATGATGAGCTTGCACGTATTTTAAATCCTGAATTTTATGATAAGATCGATCCCGACCTCATCTATGAGGATATTATCCGCTTTAACACAGAAGCGGATGGATTTGACAGCCTGAGCCGTTCTCTGTACAGCGACTATCAGACTGTTGTTCAATTCTATTTAATGAGGATGAATCTGGTCAGATCGCTGGGCATGGCAGTAAGGTTTCCGATGTTAGATGTAGATCTAGTGGAGTACTGTGCTACTATCCCATCTAATTTAAAGATAAGGGGATTTTCAGACACAAAATATATAGAAAGGGTTGCCGTTAGGCCAATACTACCTGGTCAGATAGTAGATCGCAGAGACAAACTCGGACATTCTATACCAATGAAAAACTGGATACGGCACAACAAAAAAGTCAGAGAATTTTTCTTTTCCATTCTTTCAGAAGAAGTGGTTAGAAAGAGGGGTATTTTTAATTTTTCCTATATAGAAAGATTGCTTAGGAGTCATATAAAAAGAAAAGAGAATAATTCTCACCGATTATGGGCACTACTGATCTTGGAGTTGTGGATGAGGAGCCTTACTGGAAGATAAGAATAGATCATGAAGGAAAATAAGAGAAAAAGGAATGTTTTACTGAACTTTGCCAAGACGGTCATTGTTGTGGGGATGGTCTATTTTCTCATCAAGAGGACAGATGTTTCTCGGCTCTGGAGTGTCATAGCCGATTCCAGCCCTGGATTTCTGATGCTTGTTATATTGTGTCTCTTGGTCGAGAAGATATTTATGACTGCAAGGCTGTATGTGGCACTCCGATTGAAAGATATCCATATGCCCTTTCTTTCGATATTAAAATACAATTTTATAAGCATTTTTGTAGGAATATTTTTACCAACAAAACTTGGTGTTGATGCAATGAGGATATTCTATATTTCAAAGTATACAGGTCAGACAATCCATTCTTTTTCCTCTGTTGCTCTCGACAGGTTCATCAATATGACAATAATTACTCTCTTTGCATCCACGAGCTATTTTTTTGGAGGATACATTTTTAGCCGTCAAGACTTATTGATTGCTCTTGTTCCCATGTGGGCAGGTATAGCATCGGTTTTTATTTTTATGTCAAAGAAGTTGCGGACATTTATTCGAGGAAGAGTGGCAAATATAAAATTTTTGAAAAAGATAATAAGTTGGATTGGAGAGGTTGTCCGCTCTTTTTATGAATACAACTCCTATAAAAGATATATTCTCTACCTGTTCTTTCTTGCTCTTGGTTTTCAACTTGTAAGAGTTGCTGTTGTATATTTTCTGGCAAGGAGCCTCGACATGAAGGTCCCCTTTGATTATCTTTTTATCTTTTTGCCTGTTGTGGTTATACTGGGAATGATTCCCCTTTCAATTGCAGGCATTGGTATCACACAGGGGGGCATAGTCTATCTTTTTGAATCAATCGGTATAAGCAGAGAGGAGGCCCTTGGTTTTTCGATAATGATATATGTGCTCAGATTGATACTAAATTTGCCAGGACTCTACTTTTTTTACAGGGAAGGATTTGATACGATTGCCTCATCAATCGCAAGGCAGGAAACTTCATCATAGGAAAAATTAGGAGGATGTGTTATTTCAACAACAATTGGACATATGATAGCAGGCTCGGGTGTGGCATCCTTGACACTGAAAAAGAAACAGATGAGAAGCCTGCTCGTCTGGGTATTTATATTTTTACTGGCAAATCTTCCAGATTTTGATCTTATTTTTGGGTATCCTGCAGGCAATCCGAATTTATATCATCACAGGTGGATGCACAGCCTTGGATTTGCTGCTGCAGTCGGTCTTGTAGCCGTTATTTCCTTTTATTTTTTAAAAAGGAAGAATTTTTTAAGGCTCAGTCTCACAGCATTTCTTCTGGTTGTTTCACACCTTTTGCTCGACTATTTTACAAAAGATGTGAGTGCTCCTTATGGTCTTCAGCTCTTCTGGCCTATTAACAACAACTTTTACATCTCCTCATTTACTATATTCAGGGATGTGAGCAAGGCCTCTAGCAGTGAGGCATTCATAAAGAGTCTATTTTGCTGGCACAACTTCTGGACAATTGTTACAGAGATAATGATAATTGGCCCATTTACAGCATTTATATGGTTCATTAGATTTGGAAGAAGGAGAAGGCTCAGTGATTAATGAAGAAGAAAAAATCTACCTCTCTGTTGTTGTGCCGGTTTATAATGAAAAGGATAATGTGGTTCCACTCTATAGATCAATTAAGAGAGTATTAGAAAATATAGAAAGACCATACGAGATAGTGTTTGTTGATGACGGCAGCAGTGACGGTACGGCAGAGAGGCTCAGAAAACTTGCTGCACAAGATCTGTGGTTTCGTGTAATCATATTTCGCAGAAATTTTGGACAGTCCGCCGCTCTTGCTGCTGGATTTGAGAGAAGCTCTGGAGAAATTGTGATTACCATGGATGGTGATTTGCAAAACGATCCTGAAGACATCCCCGATATGCTGAAAAAGTTTGATCAGGGTTATGATGTGGTTGTAGGATGGAGGAAGGATCGAAAGGATAAATTCCTTGTCAGAAAACTTCCATCTCGTCTTGCAAACAGGTTGATATGTTCTGTTACAGATGTAAAACTGCATGATACTGGATGTGCGCTGAAGGCATTCAGGCGGGAGGTGATCGATGGGATAAAGCTCTATGGAGAGCTTCATCGTTTTATCCCGGCCCTTGCAAGGGTGGAGGGTGCACGGATTACAGAGATAGTTGTACACCATCATCCCAGAAGACATGGGAAGTCAAAGTATAATCTCACGAGAACATTCAGAGTATTAATGGATCTTTCGAGTTTGAATATTTTTTTAAAATATCTAAGGCGTCCTCTCCAGTTCTTTGGAAAGATTGGACTGGGTTTTTTGATTTCTGGTCTGGTACTGGCATTTTTCATAGGTTACAGAATGTTTGTTGATTCTGTGGAGTTGATTGATTTAAATGTTCTGGTTACTCTTCTGTTTTTACTGTGTGTTGCAGGATTTCAGTTTCTATTTATTGGTCTTGTGGGATCTTTAATAGTAAGAACAGGTGACCGAAGGGGAGGCACGATGAAGCCGTTTGTTATACATAAAGATGGGGGAGGTAATGAGAAGTAGAAATAACAGCTCAGAGAAATTTTCGATGATATCTGTCATTGTATCTGTACACAATTTTGGAAATGAAGTCGATTCTCTATACCAGAACCTGAAAAGGATTTTAAAGACCATTAACGATCCTTTCGAGATACTCTTTATTGATGATGGCAGCAGTGACAATACGTATCAGAGATTGGAAAAGATAGCAGAGAAAGACGGCAGGGTTTGTGTTGTGAGAATGAGATCGATGTTTGGAGAGGCCGCATGTTTAGATGCAGGTCTCAAATATTCAAAAGGGGAACGAATCATTTTCATAAGCAGCAGAGTCAGGGTGAATCACGAGAAAATACCTGCCATAATAGAGAGGCTCAAAGAGGCAGACATGGTCGTAGGATGGCGTCATCCAAGAAGTGACGGCATTTTCAACAGATTGATTTCATGGATTTTCAATAGATTGACATCTATAATCTCCAGTGTCAAACTGCACGACATAAACAGTGGTATTGTGGCAACATACAGGTCGGTACTTAATAACATATCGTTTTATGGAAATCTCTATAACTTTATTCCAGTCCTGGCAGGTCAACAGGGATATGTTGTTGTTGAGGAGAAGATCGAACAGATGAAGGGAAGATTTAGAAAGTCGAGATATCCTAAGGAGTATCTTCAAAGGATGCTGGATATGATTACAGTTTTTTTTCTGTCCCGTTACTCAAAGAAACCGATTCACTTTCTCGGATTTATAGGATCCCTTTTTATAATGTTTGGTGCTGGAATTGAAATATACCTATTTTTCTACAGGATACTCCGTTTTGGAGGAATAGCAGGCAAGCCGCTTCTGTTGCTCGGTGCTCTTCTTCTGGTGATCGGTATCCAGATGGTGAGCATTGGTCTCTTAGGTGAGATGTTAATATTTACACATGCAGGAGACATAAGGGAGTATAATATAAAAGAAGTCATCAATGAAAGGAAGAGGTAATCGTGAAATTGATAATTCAAATTCCATGCTATAATGAAGAGAAGACACTGCCCCTGACCCTGCGAGACATACCAAGAAAATTCAGAGGGGTAGATGAGGTTGAAATATTGATTGTTGACGATGGAAGTACAGACAGGACTGTTGAGGTTGCAAGGGAGGAAGGGGTGGATCATATAGTTCGATTGACAAATAATAAGGGATTGGCAGAAGGTTTCATGACAGGGATTGATGCATCGCTTCGTCTGGGAGCAGACATTATAGTCAATACAGATGGTGATAATCAATACTGTGGAGAGGATATTCAGAAACTGATCGATCCGATTATCGATGGAAAGGCCGATATGGTCATCGGGGACAGGAATGTAAAGGAAATTGCTCATTTCTCATTTTTAAAAAAGATTCTTCAGCTTGCGGGAAGTTGGGTTGTCCGACATCTTTCTGGAACCGATATTCCAGACGTAACAAGTGGTTTTCGTGCATTCAGCCGTGAGGCAGCAATGCGGCTTAATGTTATATCTCGTTTTACCTACACTCTTGAAACAATAATTCAGGCTGGTAAGAAGAATATTGCAATTACACATGTTCCAATAAGAACAAACAAGAGGACGCGGCCCTCGAGGTTGTTCTCCAGTATTCCCTCATATATCAGGCGATCTATTTCTACAATCACTAGGATATGGATGCTGTATGAACCAATGAAGATATTCATGTATATTGGAGGTTTGATATTTATTGCTGGGCTGGTTGTTTCTGTAAGGTTTCTATATTTTTATTTCACAGGAAGCGGGTCGGGCCACATTCAATCGTTAATACTATCTGCGGTGATGATGATAGTCGGGTTTCAAATAATCATGATCGGATTTCTGGCAGATATAATATCGGCAAATCGCAGATTAATAGAGGATGTGCTCTTGAGATTGAAAAGGATGGAGCTTTTTAAAAGAGAGAAGGCAGGCGGTAAAGATGGAAATTCTGAAAGATCCGGTTAGTCTTTATATCTTCTCTGCGGAGGGAATGGTTAGATGCGAATAACAATGATCGGTACACTTCCACCAATAAAGGGAATAAGCGAATACTGCATTGAACAGGTACAGGCACTGTCAAAATATATATCTATCAGATTTATTAATTTTAAACACATCTATCCAAGAATGTTATATCCGCTGGATCCCGAGGAGAGGGATACTGTTTTTCGATTGAAGGATACAAGTAGCATAAATATTGATACAAGATTGAAATGGTATGATATTATCTGTACAATAAGGACCGGACTAGGAATAGATACAAAGATTGTACATTTTCAGTGGTGGACATCATTTTTGTTTATAGTCTTTTTCCCTCTGATTTTGTTTGCAAAATTGAGAAAAAGAAAGGTCGTATGTACGGTGCATAATGTTGTGAGTCATGAGTCAAATTTAGTCGATAGGTTGATATCCAGGACCATGATGCTACTCCCAGACAGATTTATTGTTCACTCAAATACAAATATGAGCCAGTTGGAACAGATTATGAACATTTCTCCCTCAAGAATAGAGGTAATTCCAATTGGAAGTTACGATTTCTACTTAGATGAGGTTATTAGTAAGAAAGATGCAAGAGAGTTCTTGAGGATAGATGAGAAGAGCAGGGTCATTCTATTTTTTGGTCACATAAGGGAATACAAGGGCATCGATACACTAATAGAGGCAGTGAATATTTTAAAAAATAAGATCGATAATTTGAAGTGCATAATTGCAGGCAAGAACTGGATCGACTGGGGTAAATATGAGGGGATGATTAAAAACTACCAACTGGAGGATTTTTTTGATCTCCATTTGAGGTATATACCCTCTTCAGAAATAAAGTACTTCTTTTTTGGCTCAGATGTTGTTGTGTTGCCATATAGACATTTTCATTCACAGAGTGGGGCAGGGAATGTTGCACTTGCATTTCACAAAGCTCTTATTGTAAGCAATGTGGGTGGATTGCCCGACCTTGTAAAGGATCATAATGTGATTTTCGAACCTGGAGATTATAGGGCTCTTGCAGAAACTCTCCTGAATGTTCTTAACGATAGTGGTTATTTGCAGAAGCTGGAGAGGGATTCTGTTGATATATCGTTCAGAAACGGATGGGATGGGATTGCTCGAAAAACCATAAAATTGTATAAGGATTTATTAAGATGAGGAGAATGAGTTGAAAGGCTCTTTAAGACGACCATATATTTCGGTCGTCATTCCGTCTTACAAACCGGATGATGTATTTAAAAAGTGTCTCGTCAGTGTTCTTAATCAGAGCTATACTGAGTCGTATGAAGTAATAGTTGTAGACAGTTCACCCTATGACATTGCTGAGAAGTATTCGAGTCTTTTCCCGGATGTCAAATTTATCCATTTGAGCAAAAGAACGCTTCCTGGTAAGGCACGATCAGAGGGGGCAAGAATTGCAAGAGGTGAGATTATTTTTTTTACAGACACTGACTGCATTGTTGATAGAGACTGGATAAAAAATCATCTTAAATTTCATAATAAGGGGTATCGGGTAGTCGGAGGAGGAGTGGCAAATGGTACTCCACATAGCATCATTGGAACAGCAGAGTATCTTTTATCATTCAATGAGATGAATGACAGGGCCAAGCCGTGTGAGGTGAAGGCTCATCCATCCTGTAATCTTTCTGTAGAGCGAAGTGTGTTTGATAAGGTAGGCTTTTTCCCCGATTTTATGAAGGGAGAGGATACTATTTTTTGTGACAATGTTATATCGACTGGTGAGAAGATCTATTTTAATCCCGAGGCCAGAATCTATCATAAAAATAGAGTTAAGTTCATGCAGTTTATCAGGAATCAGATATCTCTTGGCGAGGGATCAAATGAAACACGTCGAAGGACAAGGCGGCATGGATATTTTTTAATCAAACATCCATATCTTATACCAATGATTCCTCTCTTCAGAACGTTTGCTATTGGCAGAAGACTGATCGCATCGGATATAAGGCTCTTTATAAAATACATTTTGCTATATCCCCTCATATTTTTGGGACTTGTGGTTTATGTATGGGGATTTGTTAGAGGTCCTTATAGATCGGGCTTGAGTACAGAGAAGAGGAGATAATTTTTCGGCCATGTCTGAATTGAAAAAGGGAACAGCTTTTCTCATAACAGGATGGATCATTCAGCTGATTGCTGGTTATGTTATAAATTTTTATCTGGCAAGATCTCTGGGCCGTGAGGCATTTGGAATATATGGTGTTGTAATGTCTATACTCATATGGATTGAGATTGGAGCAATAAACAGTTTTCCTCTTGCCATTCAGAAGTTTGTATCTGCAGATGTGTCGAATGCCGGCGCGATAGTAAGAAGTGCATCACGTCTGCAGTTTTTTTTCATAATGGTTCTTTTTTTGATTGGCTTTGGTGCAGCGCCATACATAGCAGACACGCTGAAGGATGGATCTATAACTTTTTTCATTCGGATCGCAGTGGTCGATATTTGGCTCTATGGCTTCTTTTTTGTTTTTCAGTCTCTTCAGAATGGACTGAAGAATTTTGGCAGGCAGAGTATTATCATGGTGATATACTCAATTGCCAAACTCTGTTTTGTATTACTATTTGTATCTATGAGTAGATCCATAACCAGCGCGCTTCTTGCAAATGTTGCTGGATCTGGTGCAGGTCTTACAGCAGGTATCATTTTTTTCAGAAAAGTTGAACATGGGGAAAATGATCATTCATCATATATTAAACCCTTGATCCGATTTGTTGTACCGATTGCCATATATTCGATTATGATTAATCTTCTTTTGAATGTCGACCTCTGGATTGTGAAATATTTTTTAGGAAGTGGATGTTCTGCTGACTACTATTCGGCAGGCATCATAGCAAAAGTGCCATATTATCTATTCTTTTCAATTTCTGCTGTCGCTCTTCCAGCAATATCCAATGCTCTTGCCGATAAGAGAACAGACAGGGTGGGTAAAACGATTCAGAATTCTTTAAGGTATCTGATTATCCTTTCAGTGATAATATCGGTTCTGGCAACCGTGTATGGTAGAGAGATTATCAATTTATTCTTTGGCCCCCAATATCTGTCTGCAGGAGATATATTAAAGGTTTTAATATGGGGCATGTCTTCTCTTGCGTGTTTCTTTCTATTAACAACAATAATTAATGCGGATAACAGACCGGTAAAATCGTTCATGATTACGGGTGTTGTACTCATAATAGATCTGATATTGAATCTTATTCTTGTACAGCGCATGGGAGTTATGGGTGCAGCACTCTCCACAACTGTCTCTGTTACAACAGGATGTATAATTGCAGGTTGTGTTGTGATCAGACGGTTTAATGCTTTTATTAAAATGATTACAGTAATAAGAGTTGCCTCTGCAGCAATAATCATATATTTTATATCAAATGTTTTTAGTGTTAGAGGAGCCATGATAATCATTTCAGGAGCAGCGCTTGCTATCCTATATGGTCTAATTCTTATTTTGATGCGAGAGCTCAGTTGGAGGGAACTGCTGCATTTTTAAATATTGAAGATGGTGGTATAAAAACTCTATCAATAATTTATAGGAGGTTGTTGTGAATATTTTGATTACTGGAGGAGCTGGTTTTATAGGGTCACATCTTTCTGAGACACTTAAAAAACGTAATGATCATGTTGTAGTAATAGATGACCTTTCTACAGGAGCATATTCAAATATTGCTCATTTAATAGATAATAAAAATTTTCATTTTATTGTAGATACGATTCTTAATAGAGATACTCTTGAGAGACTTGTGCAGGAAAGTCAGCTTATATTTCATTTGGCTGCATCTGTTGGTGTTCGGAGAATTGTTGATAAGCCTGTAAATACAATTGAGACCAATGTTCTTGGTACTCATGCAGTGCTGAGTCTTGCAGCAAAGTACAATCGGAAAGTAGTTCTATTTTCAACCTCAGAGGTGTATGGTAAAAATAATAAGCTTCCATATAGAGAGTCTGATGATTGTGTGTTTGGTACTACCTTAAAGAGTAGATGGAGTTACGGATGTACAAAGGCTTTAGATGAATTTTTGGGATTGGCTTATCATAAGGAAAGCGGACTTCCAATTGTTATAGTTCGTGTTTTCAATACTATTGGCCCCAGGCAGACGGGTCGGTATGGAATGGTAGTGCCAACATTTATCAGACAGGCGTTAAAACAGGAGCCGATAACCGTTTTTGGTGATGGAACCCAGACACGTTGTTTTACATATGTGGGGGATCTGGTGAATGCTGTAATTACTCTCTCCTCTAAGAAAGAGGCAGAGGGAGAGATATTTAATATTGGAAGTACAGAAGAGATAACAATAAAAGAGTTAGCCCAAAAAATTAAAGAGAAGACAGGTTCCAATTCGAGTATTGTCTTTATACCATATTCTGATGCATACGAGGAAGGATTTGAGGATATGTTAAAACGTAGGCCCGATATCTCAAGGATTAATAAGTTAATTGGATATGAACCTGAAGTATCTCTTGATGAAGCTCTTGATGTTATTATTTCATATGAGAGAAGGATTTTAAATATAGATTAAATAAGGAGTTTTAAGATGGACTCTGGCTTGATTAAGGGTTATTCTAAGGCAAACTCGAGAGTATATATTTTTATTTTGATACTATTGGTACTGATAGGCACCTATTTTCGAGTGTGGAATCTTGGCCTCTCGAGTTATTGGGTCGATGAGGTTAATAGCGTGTTTGCTGCAGAGTCGCTGCTGGAAAATGGAGATATGGCACTGCCATCTGGAATGATTTATACAAGGGCAAGGCTTCACACTCTTATAACGGCTCTGTTTTTCTATTTCTTCGATATTAATGAGACAACGAGTCGTGCTGTTTCTGCTGTTTTTGGAATATTGTCTATAATAATGGTTTATGTTCTTGCAAAAAAGATATTCAATCGTAAAGTAGGTTTAATGGCTTCTTTCTTGGTCTCTTTTTCCCATTTCGAGGTTGGATGGTGCAGGGTTACGAGAATGTATACACTTCTTCAGTTTTTATCAATAGTCATTATTTTATTATTTATTAAGGGATTTGAGGGTGAAAGCAATAAATGGAATAACCTTGATCTGAGCAATACAAAAAGAGGGGTTTTGCACAACCTATTTTCATTTTTCAGAAATAAAGGCATATCTGTTTCATGGATTATTGTCTGCATTATGTGTATAGGAATTGTTTATTTTTATGTGCACTCTTTGATAGTCTTTCTTGCAATAGGTCTTGTACTCTATTTGATGACTATGACTGTAATTACCCTATTTTCTAAAGAAGACAGCAGAGGAGAATTTTACAAATATCTTTTCGCATCCATTTTAACTGTTTTTGCAGCACTTGTTGTTTGGTTTTTAATGCCCGGCATAAGAGAGTTGACAACAAACTATCTCTCATATATTCCTCCATGGGCGGCTGGAACATCTATGGCTAAAAACCCTCTATATCTTTTTGAATTTTTGATTTCTCCGTTTAAGTTTCCGATAGCAGCGTTCTTTTTTATTGGATCGATTCAGGCACTGGTAAGGAGAGATAGGTTGGCAATAATTTTAATATGTATATTTATCACACCCCTGTTTTTTCTCTCATTTGTGTTTTCACACAGATCCCAGACCTATATTTATTATGTTTATCCATTTTTTCTTATACTCGCATCTTACGGCTTTGTTAATATTGTTGAGGGTGAGTGGAACTTTTTAAAAAATAGTCTTCTCTTCAGTAAGAGCAAGTTGCTTAAGAGTGGATTATACCTGATGTTTTTTACTATCTTCTTGATCTCTCCCTGGTTTAGAGTTGTATTCCATATTCCAGACAGTGGAGATGGTGTTACAAATTTTGCAGTGACTACTGATGAGTGGCGGAAGGCATCTGAGATACTGAAAAATAATAAGAAAGAAGATGACCTTGTAATCTCATCTCTTCCACAGGTTCTTATGTTCTATAAAGTAAAATCCGATTATACATTGAACATGGCTGCTCTTAAGCGTTCTGAAAGGAACGATTTTAAAGACAGTATTGGACGGTGGCGCGACGTTTATTCTGGAACTGTTTGTATAGAGTCGCTGGATGAGCTTAAAAAGATCATTGAAAACAATGCTGCAGGCTGGATAGCAGTTTCGAAATATCATCTTGAACACGATAATTATATTCCTGAAGATGTCAGGGAATTTTTAATGGAATTTTTTAAAGATTATATAAAAACAAATCGTGGAACCATATTTATCTTCCACTGGTCTTAGAGGCGCTAGTATGAGAATAGCAATACTTGGGACAAGAGGTATTCCTGCCAATTATGGAGGTTTCGAAACATTTGCCGAAGCCTTATCAGAGCGGCTTGTCAGTCGAGGTCACGATGTTACAGTTTATGGAAGATCAAATTTTATAAATCAGAAAAATAAGATATATAAGGGAGTAAAGATTGTGGTTCTGCCGGCTCTCAGGAATAAATATCTTGATACACCATCCAATACTTTTCTTGCCACACTTCATGTTCTATTTAAAAGATATGATGTACTGCTCTACTGCAACAGTGCAAACTCTGTTTTTACTCTTTTACCAAGACTCTTGGGCAGGAGAGTTGTTTTAAATGTCGATGGTCTGGAATGGAAGCGGGCAAAATGGAACAGATTCGGCAGAGCAGTATACAGGATTTCTGAATATCTTGCTACTATTTTGCCCAATAGAATCGTAACAGATGCAAAGGCGGTCAGGAGATATTATAAAGATAGATTTAATAAGTCAAGCACATATATACCTTATGGTACACCGATTGGTAGGATGGGTTCATCGACCATTTTAGAGAAGTTTGGGCTGGAAAAGGAGGGTTATATTCTATATGTAAGCAGGCTGGAGCCAGAAAACAATGCCCATGTTGTTGTAAAGGCTTTTGAGGATGTTGATACAGAGCTTAAACTTGTAGTAGTTGGTGATGCGCCATACAGCAGTGAATATATAAAGAACCTGAAAGAGACAACAGATCCGAGAATAATATTTACAGGTTATATCTTTGGAGAGGGATACAGAGAATTTCAGTCTAATGCATATTTTTATGTTCAGGCAACAGAAGTTGGGGGAACTCATCCTGCTCTTGTTGAGGCCATGGGGCATGGGAATTGTATTTTAGCCAATGATGTTCCTGAACACAGGGAAGTACTGGGAAGGGCTGGACACTATTTTTCGGTAAAAGATCCAGGATCTCTGGCAGACAGGATGCGTTTCCTCATAGAGCATCCAGAGGAGGTTGAAAGGTGCAGAAGAGAGGCTGAGGCAAGGGCATTAAGATTATTCACATGGGAAAGAGTCACCTCTGATTATGAAAGGTTATTTTTAAAGATAAAGGCAGGAAGGGCCAGATGAAGACTTTATGTGTTACAGGGGGTAACGGACTGCTCGGCACTAAAATCATCCAGATATCGCAAAATAGATACAGGACTGTATCTATTGATATACACGATGCTCCAAACATCTCATCAAATAATGTAGAATATATTCAATGTGATATTACAGATAGAGAATACATCTGCAAACAGATAAGAAGAGTTAATCCTGACTGCATTATTCATACCGCATCCATGACCAATGTCGATAAATGTGAAACAGAGCAGGAGAGAGCCTGGAGGATAAATGTCAATGGTACAGAGAATGTTGCAGGAGCATGTAGAGATTTAAGATGCAAGATGATCCATGTTTCTACAGATTATGTTTTTGATGGGGAAAAAGGTCCGTACAGCGAGGAGGATGAAACAAATCCCCTGAGTTTTTATGGGAAGACTAAACTGGAGAGTGAAAAGATAGTCAAGGCGATGCTTGATGATTTTGTTATTGCAAGAACCATGGTGCTTTATGGTTTTGCACCAAAGGTTCGTCCAAACTTTGTCACATGGTTGATCGAGAAGCTCGAGAACAACCAGAGGGTCTCTATAGTTACAGACCAGTATGGCAATCCCACTCTGGCCGATGATCTGGCAAGAGCACTGCTGGTTTTATTTGAGAAAGATGGAAAGGGAATTTATCATACTGCAGGTGGAGAATGGTTGAGCCGATACGATTTTGCATTAAAGATTGCGGAAGTGTTCAGGCTCGACTCTCTATTAATCGATGCCACAACCAGTGATAAGATCAATCAACCTGCTACAAGACCACTTCTCTCGGGCCTTAAGGTTGATAAGATAAAAAATGAAATGCAAATAGAATTCCTTACAATCGCAGAGGGATTAATGGTATTAAAGAATCAAATGGAGAGGTGAAATGGCTTCTCAAAATCAGAACAGCATAAGAGCATTAGAAATTAAATTTAAAGATATACTTGTTATTTCAGGTATTTTTTTTATAGCATTGATTTTTCGAACTTTTTTAATGCATCATAGATTTGCAGTGGTTTTTGATGAAGTGAATTACTTAAAATTGGGTGTAAGTGGAGCCCTGAATGGATTTTCTAATATACTGCATCCATACTGGTCGCCTCTCTATCCATTTGCTGTAATGATATCTAGTAAGTTTATTCCGAATTATGAGATTGCAGGAAGATTGGTCTCAATATTTAGTGGAAGTTTTTTAGCCGTTGTTTTATTCTTTTTCTCTGGCAAGCTATTTGGCAAAAAGATTGGTTATATTGCTGCATCACTGTTGGCAGTTTATCCTGTTTTAGCTTTTTCTGACACCGCTATTCGTCCTGAACCACTTTATACCTTACTTATCGTTTTAGGTATGTTTGCAGGTTGGGAAGCTCTTATGAGGTGTTCATGGATTTACAGTTCATTAACAGGTTTGTTATTTGGATTGTGCTATCTTGCAAAGCCTGAGGGGATTGGTTTTTTCATAGTTTTTACAATCATTGCCTTGGTTGTTACAATTGTTAATATTGTTAAATACAGCAAGTACAAACATTTATTTCTTATCTTTGCTCTTATATTTGGATTTCTGATCGTATCATCTCCATATCTTATCTATCTTAAAAAGAGTACAGGAGAGTGGACAATTAGTATAAAAGGAAAGGCGAATCAACTTGGAGAGGCTATTTTGTTTCAAAAATTGGATCAGACCGGTTCTTCTATATATAGTAGACTTTCTGATGACAATACGAGTGTATTGATTGACAAGATATATCATTTAGGAAATTTCGTTGGATATAATCAGAAACAGGAGGGTCAGGTTGTAAATGTTTCATTCAAAGTTGTTTTAAAAAAATATCTGACAAATTTTTATAGGGTGTTAAAATATACAATTCCACAGGTATTGAGTTCTATATTGTTTGCATTGATGGTTATTGGATTATTTAGTGAAGCATGGGATAAGAAGAGGTTGCTTTTTAATTCATATCTTTTAAGCTTTATTCTATTCTTCTGGCTCGTCGTCATACCATTTTTTCATATCAATGAGCGCTATTTTAGACCACTGATTCCCATCTGTTTTATATGGATAGCAACAGGGGTTCAATTTATATCGGTCTGGTTTTTTAAGACTGTTAATGATTCGTTTAAAGTTTTTACAGATAGACTTTCACAAAGATTGGCTTTTATATTAGTAGCCACTTTTATTGGCATATTTGTAATAGTACCTGAACTTGGAAAGATTTTAAAAAGGCAGTACTGGTCAGAAGGTGAGTGGGCAGATCCTGTTGAACAGAAAGAGGCGGGACTGTGGCTTAGAGATCATTTCAATGGAATTCCGGTGATAATGAGTAAATTCCATACTGCGGATATCTATGCTGGTAATTACAACATAAAAGATTCTGTTACAATTCCCCAATGTAAATTTGACCGTTTAATCAAATATGCGGAGTATAGAAGTGTGGATTTCCTGCTGCTGAACGAACGTTATAAAGAATTTTTCCCTGAAATATCTTTTTTATTAGAAGGGAAGAATATTCCAGAGGAGTTGGAGCTTATTTATGATAGGACTGATCCATTGGGATTAAGGACAGTAATCTATAGAATATTAAACGAGGATGTAACTGGAAGATGAAAAATAGTCGTTCATTTATTGGTAATATTGTATTGCTATTTATAGGTTGTATAGCTGGTATTTTATTGTTATACATGAACTTAAATATAAGCTGGATTGTCTTTATAAACATATTTATCGTAATTTTAATAATCTTTGCAATTGTCAAGGAGAAGGAAATATTTTTGTTAAGAATGCTGGTATTTATGATCCCATATAGGGTCGGTTTTTTATATAGTTCTTTGTTGTCTATGGATCTTATTTTTGCGATTGATTCTATTATTGTTTTAATGTATATATATTGGTTTTATAAAATGATGAAAGGTAGAGGAGTCAGATTGTACATCGGAAAGTCATCTAATCCAGTATTTTTTTTACTAGTCTGGTCAATGTTTGCAATTGTTCCTTCTGTTTCAAAATTAAGCAGCATATATGGAGTTTTTCTTCTCGCAAAGGCAATCTTATTATATTTTTATATTATTAATAATGTTACAACAAAAAAGAAGCTAATTGTAATTGTTAATGTTTTAATAATAATATTTGCAGTTCAAGCCACTATTGGTGTACTTCAAAAGATCAATAAACACAGTATAGGTTTGTATTTCTTTGGTGAAAGAAAGATGTCATTTGATGAAGATCTTGATAGGATCAGAGGAACCTTAGGATTTCCGAATATGTATGGAACGTTTTTAGCATTTCTTTTTCCAATGGTAATATCAATGATAATTTATACAAGAAATAAATTAAAGAGAGCTTTATATTTGATATTTGCGACAATTGGAATTGCTGCTCTCTACTTATCCCTATCCAGACAGTCATGGTTAGGATTTTCATTTAGTATATTGGTAATGGTATTTTTATTAATAAGGAGAACTAAATTAGATTTAAGTAAAATTACTCCAGTTTTAATTGTGATTTTATTAATAATTTGTTTTGGGGCTATATTCTGGGATAAGATAATGCTTAGATTAAATACTGGAGGACAGGGTGAATATAGATTGCTTATGATTAACATTGCACTTCAAATCTTGCAATCTCATCCAATATTGGGTGTTGGACTCTTTAATTATCAATTCCATTCATTTTCTATATTTAGTTTTTGGCAGCCTGTTCATAATACATATTTAAGATTAGCATGCGAAACAGGACTTCCCGGGCTATTTTTCTATCTATGGTTTCTTCTTCTTCTTTTTAAAGATTTGTTAACAGCATTTAAATTTAATGATAAATTATTGAGTTTTGTGGCATTGGGACTAATAGGTGGTTTTACTGCTTTCTGTGTGATAACATTTTTTGGCCCTCAATATCAGCATTATCGTCATAAGGTTTTATTCTGGTTGCTTGCAGGATTGGCTATATCACTCAAGAGAATATACAGGAGAGAAATAATAATGAATCGTCGAGCAAAATTTTTAAATAATAGTAGTAAGGCTTTATAGAATATGAAGATATTGATGATAAATAAATTTTATTTTGTCAAAGGCGGTTCCGAGCGATACTATTTTGAATTGACAAAAATCCTAAAAGAGCATGGTCATCAGGTTATTCCCTTCTCAATGAAGCATCCTTTAAATTTTCCAACTAAGTATGCGCAATATTTTGTGGATCATGTTGAATTTAATTATAACTCCAAATGGGCTAAATTTAAAAGATTATGGAGGACGGCCCCAAGAATTATTTACTCTATTCAGGCCCGAAAAAGATTGGGAAATCTAATAAGAAAAGTAAGACCTGATATTGCACATCTACATATGATTGATCATCAGATTTCACCTTCTATTTTGCATACATTAAGAGCATACAGAATTCCTGTAATTCTTACAGCACATCAATCAAAGATAATATGTCCTAATTATCGTCTATTCAATTGGTACAAAAAGCAGATTTGTGAGAAGTGTCTGGATCATCACTATTACCACCCGATTTTTGAGAGATGCCATAAGAAC
This sequence comes from uncultured bacterium, assembly GCA_964651045.1. GTDB lineage: Bacteria > Zhuqueibacterota > QNDG01 > QNDG01 > DSAB01 > CAZYVD01. The sequence goes on along the minus strand of CAZYVD010000001.1, from coordinate 61,731 downwards.
TCCACTTTTGCTGGTATGTTATTGGCAATTGAGACCTATTTTCATAAGATGATGAAAATATATGAAAAAAATGTTGATATCATTCATGTACCAAGTATGTTTTTTAGGAATAAATTTAGAGAGGCAAATGTAATTGGTCCACAGATTATTCAATTATACTATACGATCCAGATCGATCAATACAGGCCTAATTATAATAATAGGGACTACTTTGTTTATTTTGGTCGACTTGAAGAGGCAAAAGGCTTAGAAACTCTTTTAATGGCTATGAGAAAAATATCGTCATGCAATTTATACATAGTAGGTAAAGGATATTATCAAGAATATTTAGAGAAGTTGATATCAAAATTTGCTTTAAAAAATGTGAATATTTTAGGAGCTATGTATGGTGATGAATTAAAAAGAGTAATCTCAAAGGCAAAATTTGTTGTTGTTCCTTCTGAATGTTATGATAATTCACCACTTGTAATATATGAAGCATATGCATTGGGAAAACCGGTTATTGGATCGAATATAGGAGGAATTCCAGAGTTAATCGATAATAAGGTAACAGGTCTGTTATTTAAACCTGGTGATTCAGAGGAGTTGGCCAGTAAGATTAAATATTTTTTAGATAATCCAGATTTAACCATCGCTTATGGAAGAAATGCAAGAAAAAAGGCTGAAAGGGAATTCAGCCCAGAAGTACACTATTATAAGATTATTAACATTTATAAGAGTTTAGTAAAAAGTTATCATGAATAAAAGTATGGATAAGGTCGTCTCGAATTCAATTATCCTGATTTTTACTAGAATGTTTCAACGAACAATTAGGATTGTTCTTGTTATATTTTCAGCTCGTATCTTGGGTGTTGACAATTATGGTAAATTTGCTTTTGCACTTGCGTTTACAATTCTTTTTTTAATAATTGCCGACATGGGGCTTCATCAACTGTTCATTAGAGAAGTTGCCAGAGATAAGAAGAATATAAAAAAATATGTTGGTAATTCTTTAATTATTAAAATGTTTTTGTCAATCATCAACCTGAGTTTAATATTCTTTATTATTAATCTTACTAATAAACCACTGGAAATAAAGATAGCAGTCTATATTATAGCACTCTACCAGATATTAACATCTTATAATCAGTTTTTTAAGGCGGTTTTTCATGCTTTTCAGGAAATGCGGTATGATGGCATTACTTCTCTTCTACAAACTCTTTTAGAAACAGGACTCGGAATTTCGGTTCTTCTTTTGGGAGGTAATTTTCAATCATTGGCATGCATGTTTTTAATATCCAGTCTTTTAACTTTATGTTGGTCGGTTTTTATTACTTTAAAAAATTTTACTGCTATTTCATTTAATATCGACATTAAACTAATTCGCTTCTTGATCCGTGAAAGCCTTCCATTTGGGATTAATTATTTCTTTTCAACAATGTATACATATGTAGACAGCGTAATGCTTTCTTTAATTATTAGTGATCATGCAGTAGGAATATATAATTCTGCATATCGATTGATATTTGCATCACTGTTTATTGGGGAAGGAATAATAAGAGCTATCTATCCTGCTCTTTCCAAATATTATAAAGAATCTATCGAGAAGTTTAAAGATCTTTTTGAAAAATCCATTAAAATCATGTTTTATCTTGGTTTCTCATTGGCTGCTCTTATTTCATTTCTTTCAAGAAAAATTATTATATTTTTTTATGGATTGAAATATATTGCTGCTGCCGATGTTATCAGAATATTGGTCTGGACTGTACCTCTTATTTATATAACAAATGTTATGACTCATACTGTCTGTTCTGCTGATCGCCAAAGGGTTACAGCGAGAGTAATAGCTTTTGCAGCATTTTTAAATCTTGGTTTAAATTTTTTATTAATTCCAAGATTTAGTTATATTGGAGCTGCTTATGCAACATTGGCAACAGAAGGTTTTGTTTTCCTGTTTCATCTAATTTATCTGTATGTAAAATTAGTAAAGCCTCCAATAGCAAAATTTGCCTTAAAGATTGTCACAGTTAATACTATCATGTTATTTTCGGCTTATTTAATGGGATCTGTTCATGTTGTTTTAACATGCTTTATAGCTGTTATTATAAATATTTTAATGGCTGTTATGGTTAGATTATATTCAAAAGAGGAAATTTTGCTTATAATGAATTTGTTAAGATTCAGAAAGCAGTAAATTTAAGTGAGAGAGCAATGTGTGGAATCGTGGGAATAGTTAATTTTGATAATAGATCAGTCAGTCCTGCCACTGTGGAGCTAATGGCAGAAGTATTGAGGCACAGAGGGCCTGACGATAGTGGAAAGTTTATTTCAGGGAATGTAGGGTTAGGTCATAGACGCTTAAGTATATTGGATCTTTCCATTCGTGGACATCAACCTATGTCAAATGAAGATAGGACTATCTGGATAGTATATAATGGAGAGATCTACAACTACAGATCCCTTAATAAGATGCTGATTGACAGGGGCCACAATATTAAAAGTCAATGTGATACTGAGACAATCATACACATGTATGAAGAATTTGGATCCGGCTGTGTTGATTATCTCAGAGGGATGTTTAGTTTTGCAATTTGGGATAGCAAAAGGAACAAATTATTTGCAGCCGTTGATAGACTAAAAATAAAACCATTTTATTATTGTATAATTAATAACTCCTTTATTTTTGCTTCTGAGCTGAAGTCAATCCTGAAGTCAGGCCTATATCAGGCAAATCTAAGTTATGAAGCAATACATCATTTTCTTTCAATGCAAACAGTTCCGGTTCCTCTTACCATATATGAAGGTATTTTTTCGTTACCCGGGGGGCATTATTTAGAAGTCAACAATGGAAATATTGATCTGAAAAAATATTGGGATATTGAATTTGAAGAAGGTCAATATAATGAAAATTATTATAAAAACAGATTAAAAGAGCTCATATATGAATCTATTGAAATGAGGATGATTTCCGATGTACCAATAGGTGCTTTCTTGAGTGGTGGAATTGATTCAAGTGTAATTGTTGCTGTTATGAAAGATTTACAAAAAGCACCTGTTAAAACATTCTCTATTGGTTATGATGTGGGCGGAAAAAATTATGATGACGTTTATTTTGCAAATTTAGTGGCAGAGAAGTTCAATACGAATCATAGGGTTTTGGTAGTAACTGCAGATGATGTTCTGAGTGAGTTAGAAGGTTTTGTTAGATCTATGGACCAACCATCTATGGATGCAGTTAATAGTTATTTTGTATCAAAACTTGCTTCGCAGGAAGTAAAGGTTGCCCTGAGTGGCACAGGTGGCGATGAACTTTTTGCAGGTTATCAAACAACCTCATTAATACTGAAATTCATGAAACGGGAACGTTTATGGGATCATCTGCCTGATAAATTGAAAAAGATTTTATTATTGTCATATGAGCATCTACCAGAAAGCTTTCGGGATAATAAAATAGCAAGAAGGATTGACCGTTTTCTTTACTGGTATGGATCTTTTATAAAAAAGTATGGAACAATTAGAATGGAACTTTCTGAGATAGAGAAGAGGAGGGTTTATTCGGATAGATTTCTTAATTGGATAATTGAAAAGGATACCCATAAAATATATGATCAATATTATAACAATTGCAACACAGAAGTCGATCCTGTTAATAAAATATGCTATTTGGATTTAAAGACTTATATGGGTGATTTATTTATGTCAGATATTGATAGAATGAGTATGAATTTTTCATTAGAGACTCGTTTACCACTAATCGATCATAAACTCGTTGAATTTACAGCTACTATACCACCTGAGTATAAATTGAGAGGGACTCGTACTAAATATATTTTTATTGAAGCTGTAAAACATTTACTGCCAGAGGAAGTTATCAGGAGGCCCAAATTGGGTTTTGCTTTTCCTTTTCCTATCTGGATGCAGGGGAGGTTGAGACCTTTAATCGATTTTGTATTGCAGCCTGATCATATTAATGAGCGTGGTTTTTTTAATATGGATGGTGTAAATTATTTGAAGGAGAGATTTTTTAAAGGAGTCGACTGTAATTACAGAAAGGTCTGGGGACTGGTGGTTCTTGAGATGTGGTTAAGAATGCATTTCGATAATGATGAGAAATTTTTTAAGCGATTGAAAACAGCTATTAAAAAATAGAGGTTCTTATTTTTTTATATTATGATTTTTATTTGTGGTCTCAAATATGATAAATTATCTTGAAAAGTCTCAGGAAATTTACAATTGGCTTTCCAGGCTACAGGTAAAGCAGGATAGAATTGTTGCAGAAAAGAATGAGGGCTGGATATCTTTCAAATTGCATCATCCTCTGAAAGGTCTAATAAAGGTTACTCACCCATTAAATAATAAAGAATATTTTCGATGCCATGGTATAGGGCTGAAGATTGTGGATTCAGATAATGAAAATGTTATTTTAAATGTTTATGATAAAGGAGGTATTTTTGATCCTGTAGATGGATATGTTCCTGGCGACCACTATGGATCAACTTATTTTGCTTGGCTGGGTGCTCTGCTATATAAAAATACAAATGAAGCAGATATAATGAATTCAATACGCATGGCTGCGGAGTTTCATTTTTCAACCTCAAAAGAGGAATACTTTTTCAGTGAATGGCAGCTTTATCACTGGGATTTTCATAATCATGCACTACTTGAAACATACCGATTAATAAAAGATAAGTTGAGTGATGTGGAGAAGAAGGTGTGGATCAGGGAATTGCGGAATAGTAAAGAGAACAGAAAAAATCTTCTAACAAATTGGGTTTTAATGCGTGCTTATTCAGACATGCTAAGATATACTATTTTTAATGATGAAATCAATAGATGGAAGTGTTGGATAAATCTTTTATATACCACACTGTCTCGTCATAAGGACGGCTGCTATGATGATCGTAGAAATAGAAGCAGGCCGATTCAGTATCATGTTTTTGTTCTGGCTTTGCTTCATCGTATTTATCTGTTAAATAGTAGTAATATTATAAAAAAATATTTTTTAACAGGCTTGAACTATTTTGTAAAGTTTATTGATCCTGATGGATGTTTTAATTATACAGGCCGTGGACAGGAACAGATCTTTGGATATGCATCGGCTATATATGTGCTTGAGGCTGCTAAAATATTAGATCCAATAAATGCCAATTACTATGATGGATATTTATGTAAAATGTGGAATCATTTGAATCAATATCAAGTAAATGATGAGGGTTACTATCATTTAGTTTTAAATAATCATGAAGATAAGGAAATGTATGGATGGTATGATTACCATCACTTAACTGTTTATAATGCTTTTCTGGCAGTCTGGATAGGATTAGCCGATGAGTTACAGAATCGATCTTCAATCAAGAAGAATGTTAAATATAATCGAAAATTTTTTAATATTAACTTTAAACCTACCAGGACGACCATAATCTATAGGCCTGAATATTATATAGTATTCAGTGGAGGTGCTTCAGATTATCTTTCGGAACCAGGTATAACCCCTTATCATATATGGTTTAAAGATATTGGATGGGTTTTTTCTTGCCCAAATGGACCTTCAACACTCAGGTATGGGAAAAAAAATAGAATAGAAAATATTGAAAAAAATATTCTTGCTCCAGTAGTTAAATTATACGATGGCACATGGGATGTCCCGTTAATAAATAGAAACCATCGCTTTAACTCAAAGGAAAATTGTTTGATGATGACATCAGATTATAAATATTTTTTTCTGGAGCGTGTCGTACAATTATATGAAGAGAAGATACAATTTGAAGATAAATTTGTTTTTAAGGGAAATAGTAACTTTAGTGAATTTAGATTTTTTAACTTTCCTGTAGCAATTGATAAATTTAAGATTGTTGTTGATAAAGGCCGATTCTTATTATTGAGTAAATCTGGGAATATAGTAGTTAGTATACATTATTCAGATTTTATATCAAGCAAGGTCGAGGTGCTTGAGCTTTTGCAGAGTGCAAAGGGTGATATAAGAATTGTAGCCATGAGGGATCGTGAATTTAAAAAAGATAATAAATTTAAGAAGATATGTTTTTCTATAAAGCGTGAGAAATAAATACTATAGCCAAATTCAGAATCGGAAGAATACCTCCTGTTTATTTGAGGCAAGTTAGTAATACCATATAAACATGGGAATTGTTTTAACATGAACACCCTAATACACGATTTATTAAACCTGACAAGAGGTTATATTAATTGCTACCTGACGATCGATATAGGCAATCGGTTTACGGATGCTGTCTGGGTTGTAGGTGATGGTAGAAGTGGTACTACCTGGCTTGCAAATATATTGAACTATAATAAGAAATATAGATATATGTTTGAACCATTTCATCCCAGATTGGTAGAAATTATGAAAGATTATCCGCTGTATTATTATTTGCGTCCAGATGAGGATAATGCATATTTCTATAAAATATACAGAGCTATATTTAGAGGTAATTTTCGCTATCCCAGAGTTGATCAATATAATTATAAGTTTATTTATAGAAAAAGAATTGTCAAAGATATTTTTTCAAATCTTTATATTAAATGGGCACATACCAAATTCCCTTCTGTTAAAAAGATATTTATAATGCGTCATCCATTTGCAGTTGTGGCTTCAAAGATAAAATTGAAGAATTGGATATGGATGGAAGATCCCAAAATGTTTTTAAGTCAGGAGAAACTTTATAAAGACTATTTAAAACATTTTGAGGATGTCATTCAATGTGCAGACGATTTTTTTGAGAAGCAGATGGTAATCTGGGCTATTGTTCATCATATACCCTTACATCAGCTAGATTTGGGTGATGTATATTTAATGTTTTACGAAAAATTGTGTACAAATCCCCAGGAAGAAATCAAAAGACTGTTTTCTTTTATTGGAGAAGGAGAGAGTACTGATAACAGATTATATAAAAAATTTAAAAAACCTTCACAGACATGTCATAATGAGAGTGCTATATTAAAAAATAGTAATCTAATAGATGGATGGCGGAGGGTTTTATCAGATTCACAGATAAAGAGAGGTATTAATATTTTATCTAAATTTGGACTCGAAAAGATTTATAATTACAGTCTTATGCCTGATGAATCTGCTGCTGAGGATATTTTAAAGCGTAAATAGGTTTAATATTTTTACAGTTTTGGGGAAAAAATCCAATGGAAATTTTTGAGGCTATTTTTAATAGACGCAGTATTCGAAAATTTAAGCCCGATCCCGTTCCTGAAGATATTTTATATAAGATTTTGGATGCAGGGAGATGGGCTCCGAGTGCATGTAACAGACAATTATGGGAATTTGTAATTGTTAAGGAGCATAAAACAAAAAAAAGAATCGCAAACGAAGCCTGTTTTGGCCAGAAATTTCTTATAGAAGCACCATGTATTATAGTAGTATTTTATGATGATAGGAAAGAGAGGCGGGAGGAAGTAGGGCCAAGAAAACATGACTCAATTCAAAGTGCAGCGGCGGCTATTCAGAATATGCTTCTTTCTGCATATTCTATGGGGATAGGGTCTTTATGGGTTTGTGGTATAAAGAAAATGTTGAAATTAAACGATATTCTGAGTGCGCCCCGATTCTTGAGACCTATAGCAATAGTTGCATTTGGTTATCCTAAACAAAAGCCTTCACCTCCTGCAAGAAGACCACTGGAATCTTTTATACATTTTGAGAAGTTTCGCAAACTTAAAGAGACATATCCAGATTCATCTTTTCCACAGGATTGGAAATTAAGTGAGCTTGCTGTTTTTAGAAGTAAGATATGCTGGTTTGGAGGAGTAATCGGACCGGATTCAATATTGGAAAAATGCAGTATGGATAGTAAAATTTATAATAAATTGATGGACAGATATAAAACTCTTTATAGGAGTGATTTTAGAGTACTTGATATAATGCCTTACGCAGGAGGATTTCTTGCCGGAATTTTGAGGCTTAGTAAAAATCCAAAAAACATTTATGCCTTCGAATTACACGAAGGTAGTATCAGGTTTATTAAAGAAAATTTAAAAATATTTAAACTGCCTGAACCAAATTTTATATTAAATAATGAAGATCATATTTTGATTTCGATTAAAAATGTAGATATTGTAACCTGTTTTTTCCGTCTGGAAAGAGTGCCGCAACCAGAATCATTGATTTATGAAATGAACAAGAGTCTAAATATAGGTGGTCGTATTTTGTTTGCCTCTGAACTGATGGGATTTATAGATTATATAAAAGTATTATTTAAGTTGAATCCAAATATTCATAGAAGTCCAAACTGGAATATAGGACCGATAAAAAGAATGACTAAAACAAAAGTAAATAAACTTTTTAAAGAGCGAGGGTTCAAAATAATCTCGCAACAAACAATAAAAGAAAATATTTTAAGAAAGAGATTCATAAAACAAATATTGGGTGTTGAGCCAATTGTCTTATTAACGATATGGGAAAAGGTAAGAGAAATAGAGGAAGAATAAAATGGATAGATTAAAAGCTTTAGTATTGGTAGATTGGGATTCTCGAAATGGGTTTTCATTAGTAGACGAACTCCGTAAAAACTCGATTGACTGTGATCTGATGGGGACCAATTTTAAGTTAAAACGTTGGACTCCGTTTAAAAAATATCTAATACACTGGCCTCGCTGTTTTTGGGTATCACTTAGAGCATTTTGGAGAAGGGGAAATTATGATTGGGTCATTGCCTGGCAACAGATAATGGGGATATATTTTGGTTTATTTAAGCGTCTTTCCTGTTCGAAATCGCCCAAACTTTTTCTGCCAATTACAAATATAATGCAGAGAAAAAATCGAATAATTTCATTTATAAGAAAGAAGATTACCACTGCATCATGGAAGGCTGTTGATAAAATAGGCTTTTTTTCTGTCCCCGATATGGAGCGTGTTGTTTCTGACTACGATCTTCCAGCTTATAAAGCAGTACATCTTCCATTTGGGATAAATTTAAAGAAATTTCCATCTGATTGGATATTCAATCTTGATAGTTATATTTGTTCTGTTGGTATTAGCTATCGTGATTATGAAACAATTATTAAGGCAGCAGAAAAGATTGATCGTCAATTTGTTATCGTAACCCAACAGTTCGCTTTGAAGGGACTTAAAATTCCAGATAATGTTTTAGTATATACAAATACATTTGGCAGAAAGACTCAGGAAATAATGCTCAATGCTAGTATAATAGTTTTAACTTTTAAATTTGAAAATTGTCCTGCTGGTGAAAATTGTATTTTAGAGGCCATGTGGTACGGCAAACCATTGATTGTAACTCGTACAATTACAAGTATACAGTATATTGATCATGGAGTTAATGGTTTGTATGTACCATTAAAGAATCCGGAAGCAGTAGTGGAAGCGATAAATTATATTCTTTCGAATCCTGCAAAGGCAAAAGATATGGGATACAGAGCAAGAAGAAGTGTTGAGAAAAATTATTCCATGGAAGTGTTTGGTACAAAAGTTGCTAAAATAATACTGAATGAGCGGATTTAATAAGGTGTTAGACTTTTAATATGAAAGTTGTTTATCTAAATTATTTATACGACATAACAAAAAGTTCTGTAGGGGGAGGAGTTCATGTTAATGAATTAAAGGTTGCTCTTGAGTCGTATGGGCATGTTGTAAAGACATATTTTTTAAATGTTAATAATAATAACAGTAAACCTGTTCAAAAATCTATTCGAAATTTCTTAAAGAAAAGATTGTCCTATTATTTAAATCAGATTCATGGTGTACTGGCAAATTTTAGATATTTTATTAAGGAGTTGAGAATTATTAATAAAGAAAGGCCTGATATTTTACTCATACGTTATAATTTATTAAACATATCATCTGTTGTTGTTAGTAAAATAAAAGGAGTCCCCTCTATACTGGAAGTAAATGCACCAATGGCATTTGAGAGTAAATATTTAGCGAGGAATGTTTTACAGCTTCCCTGTATAACAGATTTTTTTGAAAAACTTGCACTCCTACTTTCGGATCGAATAATTGTTGTTTCACAGGAACTTAAGGATTTTTTTATTAATAGAGGAATCAATGAAGATAAAATATTTATAGTACCGAATGGGGTAGATATCAATAAATTCAGGCCAAATGCCTCTGATGAAATAGTTAAGGCGAGATATAAATTAACCGATAAAATAATATTTGGATTTGTGGGTTCTTTTCACTATTGGCATGGTATTGATGATTTAGAAAGGTTTATAAGATCGATTGCAGTATTAGATGATAAATATGCATTCTTACTTGTTGGTGATGGACCTTTAAGAGAGAACTTGGAGTCACGTCTTAAAGAGGAAGTTTTCAGAGATAGGGTGGTTTTTACAGGATATATATCTCATGATGATATTCCAGAATATTTAGCAGCTATGGATATAGTAGTAGCAATATATCCCCGAATAAAGTTTTTTTATTTTTCTCCATTAAAATTATTTGAATATATGGCTTCAGGTAAACCTATTGTAGCAACGAGGATAGGGCAGATTGAAAATATTATAGTAGATGGTATGAATGGCATGCTCTTTGAGCCTGGCAACATGGATGAAATGATCGATAAGATTTTATTGATTGTGAAAAATTCGAAATTGAGAAAGGCATTAGGTGAAATGAGCAGAAAAAGTGTTGAAGAAAATTTTACATGGCGGCACACAGCAAAGAAAATTTCAGAAATAATGGAAAACATAGTAAATTGACTATGAGTTATACGTTTTATTCTATAAAGACGAGAAAAAGACAAGATGAAGGAATGTGGGCCGGTGAAAATTTTGAGGGGCTTGTAAGAAGCAGCCAAAATCGTACATTGTTCCAGATTTTTAAGAGACATTTAAAAAAAACAAACTTAAAAATATTGGAAGCTGGGTGTGGTATGGGGACATGGGTGTTTAATTTGGAAAAGATGGGTCACAGTGTTATTGGAATCGATTACATGGAATCAACAATAAGAAAATTAAAAGACTATGATCCTGATTTCCCTGTTCAACAGGGGGATGTAGAAAATTTAGATTTTCCAGACAATACATTTGATGTATATGTATCTTTAGGAGTATTGGAACATTTTAAAGAGGGTCCACATCAAGCTCTTAAGGAAGCCAGGCGTGTTTTAAAACCTGATGGGCTTGTTTTTATTACAGTACCTTATTTAAGTTTATTAAGAAAGTTGGTAGCTCATCCTATGCGCGATCTTTATTTTTTGTTGAGAAAAATTCAGAATAAGAAGTATTATTTTTGGGAATACAGGTATTCAAAAGAGGAATTGGAGAACTTTTTAAAATCAACTGGGTTTAAAATAATCGATATCGATATAGATGATTACCAGAATAATGATAATAGGCATCATATTGGTTTGTGTGCAGATTTCTTTTTTTTAAGATCAAAACAAGGAGAGATATGGGAATTAAATCTACTGGGTAAATTACTACTTTGTATGTTAAAGATAGCATCGCCTTGGTACTTTTGTTCAGGGTTACATATGGTTGCAATTAATAAAAAGTAGTTGTAATTATGACTGAAAGAAGAATAAATATATTACAAATAGTAGAAGGATTCGGATGGGGAGGAGCAGAGAAAAAGCTTCTTGAACTGATTAAGTGTATGAATCACAAGCTGTTTAATACTGTTGTATGTAGTCTTGGGTTGAGTGATCATATTAGCAAAGAATTTCAAAATAGTAATATCAAGATTGTAACTATTGGAAGAAGAAGTCGGTTTGATTTGGGAGTTATCCGGAAAGTAGCGAGATTAATGAAAGAGGAGAAAATTGATATTGTAATGACTACTCTTTTTTATGCAGATATAATTGGAGCTTTTGCAGGGAAAATAGCAGGTGTTAAAGCAATTTTTTCTTGGGAGACTATCTCCGCACCAGAGTGGCTCATAAAGAGGAGGTTGTTGCCATATAGGTTTGCGGTTCACTACATCGACAGAGTTATAGCTGTATCTAATTCAACAGCAAGATTTTTAATTGAAAAGAGGGGGGTTCCGTCAGACAAGGTTACAGTTATTCCTTATGGTGTGGATATGAAAAAGTACAATACAGGAAAAAATGAAAGGTTTCGATGTGAGCTTGGGATTAGAGATGATGAAATAGTTATAGGCGTTGTAGGTCGTCTTCATCCTCAGAAGGGTCATGTTTATTTGATTAGATCAGCCCAAAATATATTAAGTGAATGTAAGAATATTAGATTTGTATTTGCAGGTGATGGCGATTTACGAGAGGAATTGGAGAGAATGATAAAGGCAAATGGTATGGATAAATACTTTATCTTCTTAGGGTACCGTGAAGATATACCCGATGTTTTGAAGGCCTTTGATATTTTTGTATTGCCGTCATTGTATGAGGGTTTGCCCAATGTAATTCTTGAAGCCATGGCTACTGGCAAGCCTGTAGTGGCAACAGATGTTGATGGGAGCAAAGAAGCTGTATTAGATGGGGTTACAGGGTACTTAGTACCTAAAAGGGACACAGGAAAATTGAGTGAGAAGCTGATAGAATTAATTAAGGATATGGAGAGAGCCAGAATGATGGGATTGGAGGGAAGAAGGAGAGTAGAAAGATATTTTTCTCTTGATAATCAAATAGATAGTTTTGAGAGATTATTCAAATCTATCATTGATAAAAAATAGTACGTGGAGGTGCACCATGAAGTTCAAGATAATCAATAATAAGTATATTTTATCCATCTTATCGATACTATTATATGGAATCAGCACTGCTCAGGTTAATCACAGTTATCCCAGAATATCGCACTTTCATTTTGGAGGAGCACCTGCTGAATGGTATGCAAAGTTTGATATATTAAGAGGCGATCCAAATGTATATGAGAAAGTTAAGGCTCTAAATCCTGATATAATTACATTTGTCTCAAGAGATTGGAATGTTTGGGAAGTAAGGGAAAGTGCGCCGAGTGAGTGGTTTGTTCGTGATTCTGAAGGGAATAAGGTTAATATTGGTTATGGCTATTTAATGGATATTTCTGAGTATTGCCCGCCAAGTGCTGAATATGGTGGTAAAAAATACAATGAATATATAGTGGAAAGTGCAATAGAGCAATGTGACAATCCATATTATGATGGTTTCTTTTGCCAGGGGGTTTGGGAATACCCTCGTGGAAACAATAATATAGATTTAGACAGGAATGGTTTAAATGATTGGTCTGAACATGGTAAAGATTGGATCCGAAGTGTGTGGCTGGAGGGAATTCATAAAGCAGCATCAAATCTTTATCAAGAGTTAAAATCAAGAGGTAAATATTTGATTCTTAATTCTGGAAGATTTCACGATTTTGAATGGAGAAATTCAAATGGCCTAATGCTTGAAAATGCAGGTCCTGAAGTATTATTCCCATTTATTCTGGATAAAGAAAAAAGATGGAAGGATATTGCTCCAGAACCCCATTTCCTCTGGTTTGATGCCAATGAGGCAGCATCAAAGAATGATTTTAGGAATATGCGATTTTTATTAACTGCTACTCTTATGGGCGATGGATATTTTGCATATACAGATGGAGGACATTGGTACAAGCGATATTATGATGAATTTGATACTGATTTAGGATTCCCAAGATCCTCTGCAAAGAGATTGAGTAATAATTGCTATGTTCGTTTTTTTGATAAGGGTGTAGTAATTGTAAATACTAGTGGATCAACTCAAATTGTTACTGATAGTGATTTAAGAGGTTTTACTGAATACGATGGGCCTTATTATAGATTTAAGGGGGGGCAGGATCCTGTTTTCAATGATGGGAGCCAGTTCTCAGAAATTTCTCTATGGGGTTCTCCTACCTCATATGGGAGTTTGGGTGATGGGATAATTCTATTAAAAGAACCGTTAACCGTAGTTTCTGAGATTATCATTGATGACAATGATGCAGGAACTTCGCCAGGAAGTACAGAGCCTACATTTATTGGGGATTGGGTAAGGGAAGGTATGAATGGTGGTGATTTTTATTATGTAAATGTACGTGGATGGATGAATTTATATAAGTATGCCTATTCACAGTCTGGAGATGGTCAGAATAAGGCTGTTTATGAACCAACGATAGGAGTAAGTGGAAATTATGAAGTTTTTGAATGGCATGGCTGGATCGGTGAAACCCCTGAATATATTAGAGAAGCAAAAAATGTTCCATTTACTATTTATTTTTCGAATGGGGCAAAAGCATCAGGAACAATAGATCAATCCATAAATTATGGTCAATGGAATAGTTTGGGTACTTATTATTTTAAGAAAGGAGATGATAATAAGATTGTTATTAATAATAAGGCTAATGGAGTGGTAGTTGCCGACGCATTCAAGTTTGTTTATAAGAGTGATGAGGTAGATGATATACCACCTAATGCTCCAAGTTCATTAAGTAGTATTAACAGAACAGAAAACTCTATTACATTAAGCTGGTCCCAGCCTTTAGTGGCTAGTGATGGTGATATTGCTTCTGCATATCAGGTATTTCGTGATGGAACACTCATAGCTACTCCTGTTACAAATACCTATAAGGATTTAGATCTAAGTGAGAATTCTACTTATGTTTATTCTGTTTATGCTATAGATAATGTAGGCAATAGGAGCAGCACTTTTGTAACTGGAACTTTTTCTACCATTCCGGATACTGTTCCACCTGCTTTAGTATCCGTAGGGATCATAAGTAAATCATCAATTAAATTGGTTTTTAGCGAGAAAATTGAAAAGACTTCAGCGGAGAATGTATTGAATTATTCTATCGAACCGAATATAGATATCTATTCGGCTGTTTTGATGGATGATATTTCTACTGTTCAACTTACTACTGGAGATCATACTATAGGTAATTCCTATACTGTTTTTGTAAGCAACATAAAAGATCTAGCAAAGATTCCCAATACCATTGTTCCCAATTCTCATCTGGATTATATTGGAGGTTCAGGTGATACATTGTTTATTTCAATTACAGTAGATAATAGTTATGAACTTTATGTCAATGGGAAATTGGTTGGTGTATCTGATAACCTCTGGAATGCAGAGAAATATGCTATTCCTTCTGTTGGAGGTAAAAATGTCATTGCGGTAAAGGCTTATGATATGGGTGGTGCCGGAGGATTAGTGGCGGAAATTGATTATATGGATAAACATTATGTGTCGAATGAGAACTGGAAAATTTCGACAAGTGAACAACCGGGATGGGAGACTATTTCATTTAACGATGTTGCATGGAAGAAGGCAACTTCATACGGGTTGCATGGGGTCGCAATGCCATGGGCTCAGTATAGAAACGTTGACGGCATTTCAACAGATTCGAACGTTCAGTGGATATGGTCGTCTGATAACGAGAGCGATGATGTTGTCTATTTTAGATTTACGATTGGTGAAGGTGGAGACACATCTCCGCCATCCCCGCCTTCTGGAGTCACAGTAAAGATCAAGTGAAGTCTGCGAGGTTCTATTTGAAGTGGAAGTTTTTTGTTGGAGTTGCTATAAGTGTTGTCCTGTTTTTCCTTGCTGTTCGTAATGTAAAATTGGATGAACTGGTCGGTGCACTCAAAAACATAAAGTACCATTATCTGGGTGTTGCCGTTTTCATGACACTCTTAAGTCTCTTTATCAGATCTATCAGGTGGCACTATTTAATACGACCAATAAAGAGCATTAAAATAGTCAATCTGTTTTCAGTGACAATGATTGGTTTTATGACTAATAATCTCTTTCCTGTAAGACTCGGAGAATTTGCAAGAGCATATCTCATAGGAGAAAAAGAGAACATTAGCAAGAGTGCTTCGTTTGCAACTGTTGTTCTGGACAGGGTGTTCGATGGTCTTGTAATTCTACTATTTCTTGCACTAATAGTGCTGCTCTTTCCATTTTCCTTCCCCGAATGGCTGAAGAGTGCATCTTATATTGGACTTGTGATTTATATATTTACCCTCATCTTTCTTATTCTTTTAAAGATAAAGACCTCTATGGTTACGAGTTTCGTATCGCTTCTGCTCAGGCCATTTCCTGATAAGATCGGGAATAGAATCACAAATTTGATGACATCCTTTGTTACAGGCCTTAAGATTCTACATGACAGAAGGAATATTTTAATATCGATTCTATTATCAGTGGCTTTGTGGATACCTGTAATATTATCTATTTATTTTCTTTTAATGTCTTTTGATATTATTTTACCATTTTATGCTTCTGTTGTTTTGATGATTATAATATGTCTGGGTATGATGATTCCATCTGCACCGGGATATATTGGAACTGTTCATTTTGCATGTGTTGCAGGACTTGCACTGTTTGGTGTTCCAAAAACTATAGCACTCAGCTTCTCGATTGTATTTCATGCGAGTCAGTTTATTCCCATTACTGCAGTGGGTCTTGTTTGTTTCTTGATCGAAGGGTTTTCATTCAGCCAGATAGATCGCTCTTCAAAATCTTTTTTAAACAATTAAAATTCCTTTAGAGCAGAGTCCTTTTTTTCAAAGGCTTCTCTACAAAAGATTTTCTTTTCAATAGCATCAGAAAAACCGCTCTCATTGTTGTTCTTAACCACTGTGAATCTTTTCTTTAATTCTTCTGGTGCATTTGCAACTACTGCGGCATGGCATGACCATTCGAGCAGATCGATATCATTGAAGTCGTTTCCGATACTAAGAACATTTTCAGGACCCTTTCCCAATCTGCTACAGAGGATTGCAGCGGTTTGACTTTTTGATACGTCTTCTGGAAAGATTTCGATCCATATGGATTTGTGGTCCAGTGGGGATGTTGTGCGAACTATGTTGAAATTTTTTATTTCTCTGCAGATATTTTTAAATTCGGTATCCTCTGGTGGGAAAATGGAGATGATCTGACATGCAGGGTAGTAGCGTAAAGGGCCGCCATCCAGCGGCCTGGCAAACTCGTTGTACAGCTCGATTCTATTGAAAAAGTCGGGATTGTATTTGCCGGTTAAGTGATAGACAAAGAAATGATTATCAGGTATTGGATGCTGTATCATAAAATCGAAGTTTAGATCGATCAGTTTACATGCAATGTGATTTACCTGATTTGCCATGAGGCTTTTTGCCAGTATTATTTTCTTTGTCTTCCATTCCATCATTCCTGCACCTGAGGAGAAGATAAGATAATCGATGGGGAAATCTGGCGGAAGGATTCTTTTTATGGAATAGTAAGATCGTCCTGTTGCAACAACCCGGCAAATGTTTAACTTTCCAAGCTTAACAAGAAGTCGTAAGTTTTTATCTGTTACCTTTCCGTCTGAGTTTAAGAGAGTTCCATCAAGGTCTGATATGACGATATTAATACCCGAATTTTTCATTCCTTGAAATTGATCCTCCTGCCTTCATTACAATCGATCATCATTCTGGCAATGATACCTGCCCATATATAACTCTTATGATATCCAGCCCATTGATGATCTGGGCTGTAGAATTCCCAGAAGTTGTGGTCTTTTTTAAGCTGGGCGATCATGTTTTTTGCGACCCTGTCTGTGATTTCAGCAGCAAGGTCATTGTATCCATAATTGATCAGGCCGTGCACGATCAGTGCGTTCCATTCTACCCATACAGGGCCGTTCCAGTATCCCTTTGGATTATAATAGGGGTCGTCTGCTGCAAGGGATGGAATTCCATATCTGCGCCAGAATTTTTCAGGGTCTGTAAGTTTATCAATCAGACGCTCTGCCATCTCGGGTGTGGCTATGGCTGCCCAGAGAGGCAGAAAACCTATTATCTCATCTCTTTTTAAGTCATTGTTATTTTTATATGTAAAATCGTTGTCTTTCATGTCGACATGGTAGTAAAATCCATTTTTTTCATCCCACATGGTTTTATTGATCTTCTCTTTACGGCTTTCAGCCTCACTTTCCCATCTTTTTGCATCTTTATCTCTTCCGAGTTCTCTTGCCATTCTGGCCAGTGATTGTGCCTCGTTTACAAGCATAGAGTTTAAGTCCAGGCCTTCGAACAGCGAAGGCCAGCCTACCTCGTCCCATACGGCAACATATGCATCACGTACAGATTCAAGAACAGCATGGGCTCCCCATTCACAGAGCCCATCCTCGTCTCTGTCGCGGCTGGATGTGTAGTATTTATAGAAAAGAGTGCTTGAGGTGTACATCTCTTCAAGAAATCGTTTGTCTTTTGTTATCTTATAGATTTCCCAGTTCTCCCACGCATACCACGGCGCTGAAGAAGTGAACTGACCTCTTGTAAATATTGTTTCATCCAGATAGGGACCTGTTCTGTAATTGATATATCCATTCTCATGCTGCCTTTCCATGAATACTCTCTGTGAATTCATGGCGCTCACAGGATCCATATATGCATATGCAAGCATTGTAAGGCTTTCATGAAAGACCTGACCTCCGTGTCCCCATCCCCATGTAGGCTCACGGGAAAAAAGATAATAATTATAGCCGCATCTTCCCTCTGGGGGCAGCATCAGCTGCCGCATGAGATTAAAACTCATCCAGTAGAGCATCTCCTTATCTGGATTATCAAAACATAGTTCAGGGATTTTTGAGAAGAGTTTCTCATTGATTGTTATATATTTTCTGAGATCCTCTTTCATCAGCCGTGCTATTTGATTTTCACTCATCTTAGATTCATTTTTATTTGAGTAGAAGGAGCGGATTATCCTGAAATGTCTCTTTTCGCCTGGTGAGAGCCGTACATTTTTTTCTGCTGCAACTACTCGGGCAAAACTGTCTGTTTTTTCCGACTGTTCATGGGAACAAATATATCTCATGAAGCTTGTTTCTGGTGTGCTTGTCACAGGCTCAGAAATCATACCTGGATTTCCAAGAGAATCGACCGCTGCAACAACATAGCTGTAGATTTTACAATCTATAGTGTCGTGATAATTAGTATCTATTCCTGCGGCAATCAGCTTATAGAATCCGCTGTTGAGATAGTCCATTCTGTATAAGTTGTATTTTTTATTTTTATCCACTCTTTCCCATGAAAGCACGATTTCTCTGTTTCCATTCAATATCTTTTTATAGATATTTCCTGGTGGAGGAAGGATATCTGTTTTTCTGAATGTAACATCTTTTCGTTCTCTATCAATTTTCGAAATGTCTTGAACGGTTCCTATAGTCACACCATATTTTTGTGACTCCTCGCACATGAGTATGATTTTATATTTATCTTGCGATTTAATATTCCCGAAATTACCAAGTTCTGTGGAATAGAATCCGTATCTGTTTATATTTTCTTCACTCGATCCCCATCTTGGACAATTTTCAGTAATAATTCTTGTGGGATCGTTGTTAAGTATTACCATATACCTTGGCTTTGGATTGTGATGATGGCACTGTTCTTTGTTCTCATGAAACATTCTTCCCTGTACCAGATAGGTCTGCTTCTTATCTAAACAAACCCTGTGCGGCGGATGCGGTTTTTCATCATCAAAAATAGTGAAGTTCAGCATTCTATCCGCGGGCTCTGAGAATGCAAATATATCATACACTACATCAAAATGAGGAATTTTGTGATCCAGTGTCCAGGTGTCAGGAAGCTCTTGATGACTGAATGTTATTAGGTTCTTCTCAGGATACAGTCGTATCTGGTCATATGTGCGATATCTATTGTTGAGAAATGGGTAGATTTTTACATCGATTTTCTCTTTTCCAGTGTTTGTCAGTGTAATGTCCTGAATCGCTGTTTTTGATCCGTATACAAGGAAGGTCACATCTGCCCTTAACTCTTTGAAGGGATAATAGTGGTATTCTACAAGATCGGGATATGATTTTGTAATTACTATCTCGCCCGCCATATCTTTGAGCTTATAGACAAATTTACCATTCTTCTCAAATCCAATACACCAGTCGCCGGCAGTGTCTGTAATAAAATCTGCTCCTCTTTCTGGATCATAGAAGAGGAAGTGAAATCCCTCATCGAGTGTAAACTCTGACCTCTTCATGGCAGCAGCATACGTTGTGAAGATTGGCGAATCCTTTGTTGCATTAAGATTGGAGAGGTAGGGCAGGCCACTAAAGAGATTAGTCTGTGGAATAAACAGAAATAATACTACAGATAGTAGGTTATTGATTTTTAACATGAGACTTTTTCCTTAAAAAATTATCCTGACCGTTTTCCCAACAAACTCCTTTTTTGATTTCGGAAATGAGACCACAAATTCGACCGTTCCATTCTTATTCATACTCACAAGTTCGGCTCCCTCAATACGAATTGGTTTTACATCAAAGATTCTTAAAGAGAAGGGTTCCCTTGAGCCCTGTTTTGCTTCAAGATCGATATAATATACATTATTTTTAAGTCCGCTTCTTATGATTTTGCATCCTGATGAGCGCTCGCCTGGTGCTGGTCGCAGAATCTTGGGAATCATCCCGATGCCCCCGTGATGTTTAAGAACGAGTTTTGACTTTTTGTTGAGATTTATCCTCACGGGATTTATCAACAGGTGGTGTCTTGTTTTTCCTGTAAATTTAATTGGCTTTGAGTCTAAAAGTATCTCATCTATTCTCATTCCATCCAGCACCTCTGGATGGATCATTATCACAACAGGGATTCCTTTTTTCAGCTCCAGTTCATATGTGGTCTGGTTCATCGATCTTGTAAATTTAAAATCGATGAGGGATTTACCAATACGCAGATTTTTCACACCAACACTATCCCAGTTGAGGGGGAATCTTGGTTTTAATGTTCCTCTTCTTTTAGTAGCATTGGGTTCCCAGCCAATCATTCCTTCTATTGACGGCTGAATTATATTTGTCTCGGACCAGCACTGGTGTGGACATACACCAGATGGTCTATATATACTTCCATCAAGCACCTCTTCTACTAGTCCCTTTGCCCATGAGTTTTTAATGTAAAGGTTATTCAAAATATGTGTGAATCCCTGAACCGTGTTGCCATACTCATATTCTGCCAGGGCAGTCCAGCCTGTAAAGAGTGGCCAGACACTTCCGTAGTGATAGCCGCGTGGATTGAATAGCGGTGATCTTGAACTTATTATTCTCACACCCCAGTCAGATGAGAATCGATTGCTTGAATATTCTTTAAGCAGGTAATTTATCTTCTCATCCTCGAGCAGGCCAAAAAGGGCTGGAACTGCAGGAAGAACACTCTTTTCAGGATTGAAGGAGCCATCTCTCATCTTTCCATAGTAGAAGAATTTATCTTTCTCATTCCAGAATTCTGTGTTCAATGCCTCTCTGACTTTTTCAGAATCTTTTAGAAATTGTTCTGATAGTTCGATCTTATTTAGATTTCTGCATATAAAGGCGGCATCTTTTAGAGCCTGAGCCCAGAGGCCTGCAAGATAAAACGTAGTATGAGCTCCCCATAGTTTTCCTCCTTCCACCCATCCGTGGCCCACATTTGTGTTTTCTATTAGGCCGTCTCCATCGGTATCTGTTGAATAGAGAAAATCGATGGCCTTCCTGATGTTTGCCCAGCTTTCCCTGATAAACTTCAAGTCTCCTGATGCTTTAAGATAGTGAGCAGCAAGAATAATATAGAGCGGTGTTGCATCTGCTGCATCGTAGTGTACAACTCCGCTTGTCGAAAGTTCGTGGAAGATTTTACCGGATCGGTCCTGAAATTTCTGAAACAGTTTGAGCTGGCTCTTAACGGTTTCAAGACTGCCGCAGTCATCGAGAGCAAAACAAGACCATGCACCATCTCTGCCAAAGTACCAACCATAGCCAGGTCTTCCACTGATTTTGTGACCCCCATTCCATCCCCTGTCTGTGGTCGAATAGCCTGCCAAAAGCCCCTGTCCGATCTCTGGTGTGGAAACATAGAAGCGGTCGGCACCCACGAGCGCCCATTTCCACAACCTGTTGAATTCTTCATCTGGAGTGTCGATTATCAGCAATCTTTCGAGCATTTTTCTGTAGTGGTCTACTGTGTTTTCATATTCTATCTGTGGATTTTCGACCATATGGGTGTAGTGAGAGAATGCTTTTCTTGTACCCATGTTTGTACCGCACACGGTAAAGTTTAAACAGAAATCGTTTTCCCTGTTTAATTCATAGATAGCTGCGAAGCATATCCGATTGAGATCTGAGGTATGGCCGTTAAGTTTTCCAGAGATCAATTTAATATTAATGAAGGGCCCCTCTATGTGATCTATAGGAGTTAAATCGCCTCCAAAAATAGATGCAAATTTACCACTCCTGTCCCTTACATGCAGGGCTCCCAGTGTGTTATCATATCCGTAATAGATATCCCCAAGTGCATATTCGTCATAAGGCCACATCAGTCTGATGTCGCTTAAGAGCCTGACTGCAATTTGCATACTTTGATTCGAGGACGACTCATAATGTATCAATCCGGCCGGCCTTTTCATTGAGGGATAGATAGTTTCTCTGATCTTTCCAAGATCTGTCTCATATAAACGCGTGATGGATTCAGGCCTGATATCGATTTTAACAGGAAATTCTCTGAACCATTTTATCGAGCCGTTTATAACTATGCCTGCTTCATAACTGCGAAGCAGGCGGAAAGGATGTACCCAAATCTCATCTATACCTTCATTCTCCTTACCCATTATAAGGACTCTCTCTCCTGCAAGATCATAGAAACTGTTGTCTGGATTATCTATGGAATAGAGGAGTCCCGTTGAGACTCGATAGTTCAATCTCCTTTTATCCGGCAAACGAAAGCTTTTTGTTTTTAACTCTATTTTTTTGGGGGAATAGTCATGCTTCTCCCAGTATGTTGGGGCAGGGGTTTTTAGAGTTCCAGAGAGGTAGAGGATTGAGTTTTCGATGAGTTTTTTAAGATTGTACTTCAGACGGTTTTTATATGAGAAATGGATTAGTCCACCTATTGCAATGATTGTGCTTTTATTTTTCCTGTATTCAACTATCAGACGGTTTTGTCTGTGAATTGTAATGTATGACTTTTCCACACCTACAATTTTTCCCGCTGCAGGAAAATTTTTCCCAAAATATCCTATCAATACCACATCCTGATCCTCTACTGCATCAAATATGAATGCTCCTCCAAAGAGTCCTTTAAATATTGGATGTCCAAGCCAGCCCTGAAATCCCTTTTCATCAAACAACCAGTCGTCTTGGATTTTGATTTTCTTTATCTGCGGTCTTATTTTTTCGATTCCCAGATCGTGGAGAGTAAGAAAGGCGTAATCTGTGAGCAGAAGACTTTTTCCCTTTTCTATGATTTTTCTTAATCTTTCTCTATTCATTGGATTTTGCGACCATTTGTAGTAATCTGATGATTGTGGAAGATGAAGCCAGATTACATCGCAGTCTTCGATTGTCGAGTATTCTGCCCTAGTCTTTATTCGTTTGAGATTGAAATGGTTGTTGGCCTCGAGCCAATCACATACATTATTATCTTCTAAGGATGGCTCATCTGATGAATAGATATATCCTATATTGATTTTTCTTTGTTCCCATCCTGAACATGAGAGAGAGGTAATCAGAAGAGAGATTGTCAGGAGTCTGGTGCATGCATGCATGATGTTGCCTCATTTAGTTCTTTCCATCATGGGGATTATGGATGATCAATCATTTTGTTAATATAGAGTGTTCCCTTGGGTCTGATTCTAAGAATCTTTACCGAATCTTTACCAAAACACCTTTCGATGATCTTTCTATACTCTTCGATATCGTTCTCATGTATGAAGGCCTGAATTGTTCCTGCAAAGCCTCCACCATGAACACGGCATGCTCCTCCTTGCCTATTTTTAATAAAATGTTCGGTGATTGCAAGGGCAAGTGCAATTGGTTGATTGATGCTGTCCTGTGGACGATAGCAGTTTTGAAGCCATTTGAAAGAGGAATTGCCTGACTCGTTCACGAGACATAAGAATCTGTCAAAATTGTTATTTTCAAGGGCCTCTACCTGCTTGGTCACTCTTCTGTTATCTTCAAAATAGTGGATTGCCCTGAGTATTGCACGGTCTCCGATTTCGGAGCGAAGGGCTGCAACATGGTCCAGAATTGATTCAAGGGATGTGTTTCGAAGTGTTTCTGCTCCCAATCTCTTGGCTACTCTTTTCATTTCCTCTGGAATAGATCCATACTCTTCGGTTAGATCTGCATGGCCGCCTCCGGTGTTTACAACAACGAGTCTATACTTTTGTTTTGCAAAGTCAAACTCGATTTTTTTTACAACTGGATTTGTAGTGTCCTTAAAGTCTATTGTTACCATTCCCCCTACTGAACATGTTATCTGATCCATCAATCCACACGGTTTTCCAAAGTAGATGTTTTCTGCATACTGACCAACTTTTGCCATGGTCAATCTTGATATTTTCCCATTGTTGTACAGCTCGTTGAATATGGTTGCTATCAACACTTCGATGCTGGCCGATGAGCTCAGGCCGGACCCAACAAGAACATCGCTCTTTACCTCTGCATTAAAACCACCAATCGCATAACCAAGATGTTTTAATCGTGCCGCTATTCCTCTGATTAAAGAAGTAGTAGTTCCCTCTTCTTCCTTTATGGGTGTGAGATTGTTCAGAGACAGAACGAATGGTTCATCATATCCCTCTGAGTATAGTGTGATCCTCTCATCCTCTGTTTTTGCAGCAGCAGCAATCGAATCAAGATTAACACTGGCCGCAATAACAAGGCCGTTGTTGTGATCTGTATGGTTTCCCCCAATTTCCGTACGGCCCGGGGTGGTGAAGAGATGAATTGTGTTTGTATCATCGAAATGTGTTTTAAAACTATCTATCAATTTTAAGTAGCGTTTA
The DNA here is from genome assembly GCA_964651045.1 of uncultured bacterium. GTDB lineage: Bacteria > Zhuqueibacterota > QNDG01 > QNDG01 > DSAB01 > CAZYVD01. The sequence goes on along the minus strand of CAZYVD010000001.1, from coordinate 37,102 downwards.
GTCTGATTCTCTTTTATTTGACTTTCCCTACCATACAACATTGAGAATATTCTGTTCATTGCCTGTGATTTTATAAAACGGTCAAATTTTTCAATACTGCACATTTTTTCCCTCATCAGTGTTTGCAGAGATCAATATACTACAATTTGTATAATTGATCAAGAAAAATTCGATCGGGCCAAATGATAAGATTTTTATTGAATAAGTTGTTGCGATTTGCTATCTTAATCTATCATAAAAATATGGATATAACAATTGAAAGAAACAGGAAAAATTGTTGACATAAGAGAGGGTCAGTTTATAATAGAGGTAGACGAAGGAGATGGATGCCGCACATGCGAACTGCGCCATACATGCAGAAGCATGGGAACAGGAAAAAGAGAGCTCAAAATAAGAAGAGATAAATATGATTATAAACCTGGTGATTTTATTGAGATTGAAACATCCCCCCGCAGTCTGCTTACTGCTGCGTTTCTCGTTTTCATTCTGCCTCTGCTGATCTCGATAGCATCCTCTCTTACTCTATACATCTTGACAGGGCGTACAGGAATTGCTTTTATTGTCTTCTTTGTAAGCTTTATTGTGGCAGAGATTTTAGTAAAAGCAATAGATAGAATGGTCGGGGGAAGCAGTTTTTTTGAGCCCAAGATTGTCAGAAAAATAAAATAGTGTGTTTATAAGTACAGGAGGAAACAATGAAGAAAGTTTATGTTTCTATTCTGGCGGCTCTTATATTTTCACTTTTGAGTTGTAGTTCCATAAGTGTTGCTGTTCACTATGATGATCAGATCGATTTTAGTAAGTACAAGACGTTTCGATTCAAGAAGCCGGGGCCGGGTAAAAGGGCTGGAGCCGCTAATCGCATGTCAAATCCTCTTTTTAATAAAGATGTCATGCGGGAGATAAAACCCATAATGGAGGAGAAGGGGTTCAGAGAAGCGAATGAGGGTGAAAGGGCAGATCTTATAGTAGTATTTTATGCGGCTGTAAAGAATCGCAACACTTTTGTGCCCCCTACATATAGAGTGGGTAGATGGGGAAGAGTATGGAGAACCAGCCCCGGCCATGTAGTCAGATACAAGGAAGGTACACTTGTAATTGATATTGTCGATAGAGAGAAGAAGGAGTTGATATGGGAGGGGATCGGCAGGGGTGTTCTCGACAGGTCAGAGCCTGCAAAGAATCTTGTCGAGTCTGTAAAAAAGATACTAGAGAAATTTCCGCCCGAGATGTAGATCTTTTTTGCCACAAAGAAGATGATCTGGCCACAGATAATGCTGGAAAATCTGATTTTTTAGTGGTTATTTTAGGTAGTAAAGTCTGATGTTGGGCTGCTTGCAATCTTAGATTGAATTTGCATCCACATGGTCGTTTAGGGGGCTCAATGAATTCTCAGAGATGTAAGCAGATTCTTTTATATTTCGGAATCAACTTTTTTCATACCTTATTTGAGGGGCTGGATGGAGAAGCTGTATGAATTTGATTAAAAATCATCGAACATTCCTGTTGTCAATCATTCTTTATTCTGCTGTTTTTGTATCATGTGCACACAGAGGAGATTGGAGTGAGAGGATATCGTGGAAGGAGTTTGCCCCTTCGACTCTTCCCGGAGAAAAGGAATATCCGCTTGCAAAATCTATTGTAGTTCTAAATGAAGGTAAGATGGAAATAAGTAGCAGCGGCAGTTCAGAATTGAGCGTGTTTGAGTATCACAGGATCGTTAAAGTACTCGATTGCTTTGGTCAGAATAATATCGATGTGGTTATTCCGTACAGTCCCGACAGTGATTTTGAACTACTTCAGGCGCGCACAATCTCACCAGATGGCAGGATAACAGTTTTAGATGAGAAAAATATCTATGATGTAACCGCCTATCCAAAGTTTGTCTTTTACTCTGACCAGAGGGCCAAGATATTTACATTTCCTTGTGTAGAGAAGGGTGCTCTACTGGAGTTCAGGTACAGGATCAACATCCACATGCATACCTTTTATCACTACTGGAGCTTTCAGGAGTCTGATCCTGTTTTAATATCACGTTTTACTTTGATGTTGCCGAGCAACTGGAAGGTGAATTATAAAATTAAAGGAGGTGATTTAGAACCCCAGATTGGTGTTAGTGCTGATGGAACTACTACTACAATGGTGTGGGAGGCGAGAAATGTAGAACCGTTTAAGGAAGAGTTTGGACAGCCGCCATTCAGGGAGGTGGGGCTTAATCTCATAATGTCACCAATAAACATCTACTCATGGGATGATGTGGCAAATTGGTATTATAATCTGATAAAGTTGCCATTAGAACCAGGCGATGGTATAAGAGAATTGACGAGTCGGCTTATAGAAGGTATAGAGGACAAAAAAGAGAGGCTGAGGAGAATATATCAATGGATAAGAGACAATGTTCGTTATGTTGCCATCGAGATTGGAAAGGGAGGCTATCAACCTCATCCAGCGGAAGAAGTATTGAAAAATCGTTATGGCGACTGCAAGGACATGGTTACACTTCTCTGCTCTATGGCTCGGGAGGGGGGGATAGATGTATATGAGGCAATGATCAGTACATGGGAGAATGGGATTTGCGATACGACTCTTCCATCTCAGCTTCAATTTAATCATGTGATCGCATTCTCAGAGATCGACTCTGATCGAACCGTATGGATGGATCCTACTGCAAAGGGCACTCCATTTGGGAGACTACCATGGTATGATCAGGGTTTGCCAGTGCTGGTTGTCAAGAATAAAGGCAGTGGTGAGATTTTGATGACTCCATCAGAACCTGCAGATAGTAATCTTACAGTTCATCGTTGGAGGGTCTCTGTAGATAGTTCAGGGGCAGCTTTGATAGATGGGGAAACAAGATTGTGGGGAGCAAATAGTGATGGCTTGAGAGAGGAACTTTTGTTTTCATCTTTTGATGGCATACGCCGATGGATGGAGCTGTTTCTGGTAACAAGGTGCAGTGGTGCAGTGCTGGATACTTTTTATCTGGAGGGTCTCAACCCTGTAGAAGACCCTTTATGTTTCAAATATAGTTTTCATTCAGAATCGTTTGCATCCAGAGAGGATGGAGTGTTATCGCTGCAGCCGGGCTCGGTATTGATTTTTGACATCCCGAAGTTTTTCTCTGCTAAAGAAAGAAAGCACCCTGTAAGGCTTCTTTATGGATCAAAAAGGAGCTGTGTTATTTCAATAAGAGTGCCAGAAGGGTGGAAGTTAAGAACCTCTTCCACTCAGGACTCTGTGGTCTCCATGTTTGGTTCAATGCATACAAGAGTCAATAATCAAAAAGGCGATGTTATAATAGAACTGGAGTTAACAACTCACAGATGCGATGTTAAGCCCAATCTCTATCCTTTGCTCAAAGATTTTCTCGACAGGGTTGAGAGAATGAGATTAAGAAGAATACTCCTCAGCAGGGATTAGGTCTCATAGAAAGATTTTGGACATGATAATATCCGATTTTACTGAAAGAAGTATATTAAATGTTTTTCTCTCTTTTATTCTCGGCACCATGATTGGACTCGGTCTTTTATATGTAGTGGACAGTTTTCTTCAGCACATGACTCCAGATGCTTCGGTCTATCTTCTTCATGCACGGACATTTGTAAGGAATCTGAACAGATTTACTCTTTCACACGACTCAAAGGGAATCATATTGACATTTATACTCGCACCAATGGTGAGAATGTTTGGTCCAACAATGGCTGCTGCCGCCTCGGCTCAACTCTTTGCCTACATTCTTGCACTATTCTTTTTTTATAGATTGACAAGAAGATATTTAGAACTATTCCCATCGCTGATTCTCGGATTGATATGGTTAACATCGATGTTTTCTCCATTTGTCTGGGGAGGGAATTCACGTCCAGAGGATTTTGCAGCGGTTATGTGTATTGTTGCACTATACGGCTCCTTGCAGGACAGAACTGCCTGGAGGGTTATTGGGGGCGGTGCGGCATCGCTTTGTGCATTCATAAAATTTTCACTTATGATTACACCACTGGGCATAACGGTTGTATCGGCAGTGATCAGTTCATTAAAATCATCAGAGGGGCGGGAACTTAAGAAATTTTCCAGATCACTTTTAAAGAATCTGGCATTAGTCTTTATCGGATTTTTTGCTGTGGCTTCTGTTTTGATTCTCTGGATAGTAATATTTGATGATCCTGCAGGATGGTACAGGCAGACAATCGAGTGGCCATTTCAGTATAAAGGAGGAGGCTTTAAGATAGCAACAATTGTCGATGTTTGGAAGACCTTTAGCGGTACAAGGATGGTTTTTCTCTTTTTTGCGGCTGTTGCAGGAGCCGTTTTTGGATATTTGAAGGGGCAGAGAAGATTATCATTGCTCTGTATGGTTTTTTTGATATTGGAATTTTTCCGCATAACAATGGAGTCAACAAGATGGGCTTACCTTTTTGCAGTAATGATTTCTGTTCTAATGATCAGCACTTCTTTTTTGGGAATCGTTAAAAATAAAAGATTGAGCCTTATTCTACCATGGTTTATACCACTATTTTTAATGATGAATGTTCAATATAAAACATTCAGGCAAAAATTAAAGGCCTTAGAGTTGCGCGGATTCAGGTCTTTACCTTCTCCATATGAGGTTCTTGCAGAAAGAATGAGGCCATATTATCAAAAGGGAGAGAGGATTTTCATAGATTCGAATGACTATCAGCTAATACTTTTCTTGGATGCACCAGCCCCGCCTCCAATTCTTCCCTTGCACTACAATCTTGTATCAGAGGAAGAAAAGAAAGATCTGTTAAATCAATACAAGAATCATCCGCCTGACTGGGTAGTAAAGAAGAGAATGGAAAAGAGTGGACCAGGATACAGGATCATTGGAGATGTGGATGGCCCATACCACATATACAATGCAGCCACCGATACAACTGTCAACATCATCAATGCAGAAGAGGTTGTTGAGTGTGGAAAGGAGCTTTCTGAACAGCTGCCCGAATCTGAAATGTATAGATTGACAGTAGATATTGGATACCTACAGTGCTGGCATTTGATAAAAAAGAGCCCGCTGTATTAACATCTAAATATCAAATAAATAAAAATTTAATCCACAATATTTTATGTGATTTTTTGCTTGCATGGTTTCATCGATTTTTGTAATTTAAAAATCAATTAATTTAAATATGAGGTTTGCCATGTCAAAAAAAATTGGAGTTTTGCTGTCAGGATGTGGTGTTTTTGACGGCTCTGAGATTCATGAAGCAACATTGACTCTATATTTTCTCGACAGGGAGGGTGCGGAAGTTGTTTGTATTGCACCAGACAAAGAACAGCTCCATGTAATAAATCATGTAAGCTCTGAGGAGATGGATACAAAGAGAAACATTCTCGTGGAATCTGCAAGGATATCGCGCGGTAAGATAGCCGCCCTCTCATCTGTCTCGGCAGATGAGCTCAGTGGTCTTATTCTTCCAGGCGGATTTGGTGCTGCAAAGAATCTGATAGACTATGCAGTAAAGGGGCGAGACTGTACAATAGATACTGATGTAAAAAGAATTATTTGTGAAATGGTTGATGATAGAAAGCCTGTGGGCGCCATGTGTATAGCTCCTGTGGTTTTAGCCGTTGCACTCAGAGACAGATCATTAAAACCGATACTAACAATCGGTACAGATGAGTCCACTGCATCTGATGTTGAATTCTTTGGCGCAGAACATCAAAAGAGAGGAGTTGATGAGGTCTGCGTGGACGAGAAGAACAGGATCGTTACAACTCCGGCATATATGTTGGGGCCTGGAATATCCGATATTGCAAAAGGCATTGAAAAGCTTGTAAAACAAATAGTTGCATGGGCATCATGATTAGTGTTAGAAAAGGGCGAAAATTAATAGAAAGGAATATAATTTATGAAACCAGTTAGACGATTTATCTTTTTATTTTGCTTCAGTTTTCTTCTATTCTCTGGCCAGTTCATTCATGGACAGTCTTCAGATGTTTATAGAAGCGATGAGTTTCTTAAATATTTCCATTCGATTTCAAGCCACAGACTTTTTGATTATGTAGAAGAGCTCTCTTCAGAGAAGTATGAAGGCAGGTTAACAGGAACCCGTGGATATAGGGATGCTGCCGATTATGTTGCATCATTATTTGAGGAGTGGGGAATTCAGCCTGCGGGTGATGATGGAACCTATTTTCAAAATTTTCCCATTCCATATACACTCGTGTTTAGGGGGTGTTACGTCGCTTTAAATATTCCTTATAATGGTTCTGTGATAAGGAAGTACTACAAGTATGAAGATGAATTCATACCAGGCTCGACATCTGGTTCGGGAGAGATAACCGCAGAGGTCGTGTACATAGGATATGGAATAACAGCACCTGAGCTCGGATATGATGATTATGAGGGGGTCGATGTAAAGGGTAAAATAGTACTGATGGAGAGAGAAGCGCCTGTATCGCCAGACTCTGATCCTGAACTGTTCATGAAATGGAGGCCATATTCATTTCATCAGTATAAGCTCAAAAATGCGGTAAAACATGGTGCAAGAGGGATGCTCTACAACTATGGCCCGATCGGAAACCCTAACAATGCCTATGACTCTGGTTTTATATATTCACATGTTGGGAAGGCTGTAGTCAAAGATATCTTTTCAGGTACAGGTATGGATCATGAGGAGGTTGTGAGGAGCATCAGGAAGAATCTAAAGCCAAGGTCATTCAATACGGGAAAGATTGTAACAATAAAAAATGTGACAGAGCACCATCCAGAGGGCAAGGGTTGTAATGTAATAGGATTACTTCAGGGTTCTGATCCGGTATTAAAAGATGAGGTAATCATTATTGGTGGTCATCTTGACCATCTTGGAAGGTGTTATGAGATAATACCAGGGGCAAATGACAATGCTTCGGCAGTTTCGGTTCTGCTGGGTGTTGCAGAGGCTCTTGCAAAATCATCAATAAGGCTGAAACGATCTGTTCTTTTCATCTGTTTTGGTGCCGAAGAACAGGGTGTAGTCGGATCTAAATACTATCTGGATCATCCTGTGATTCCAATCGAAAAGAGCCTCTGTTTTATCAACATGGATGGTGTTGGATGTGGTGACAAATTGACTGCTATTGCAGCCAAAAATTTCCCTTCATTCTGGAACTTTCTAGAGCAGGCAAATAATAGATTCATACATAGGAAGATAAGCCCTACATATTTTTCCAATATTGCTCGTCCCAGATTAGATGCTGCACGTTTCATGTGGAGGGATATTCCTACGATCTCTTTCAGTGCCTATGGAGCACCATCATATTATCATGTCACAAAGGACAACATAGATACAATAACACCCGAAATTTTAGAAGACCTTTCACAACTTTTATTTGTAGGCGTAATTGATATTGCCAACCAGGAGAAGATCGACTTTAGACAAAAAGAGGAGCAGTAATAATGAGAGAGGTAGATGTCTCAAAGATAACAGAAGCAGTCAAGAAGTTATGTATCGATGCTAATTATTATATTGGCGAGGATGTTAGAACAAGGATAGAGGAATTTATTGAAAAAGAGGAGTCTCCAACAGCTAGGGAGGTCCTTAAAAAGATACTCGAAAACATAGAGATAGCAAAAAACGAGAAGGTTCCGCTGTGTCAGGACACAGGCTTTGCAGTAGTCTTTATCGAACTTGGCCAGGAGGTCCATCTGGTAGGAGGAGATTATATTGAAGCAATAAATGAGGGGGTCAGACAGGGTTATAAAGAAGGATATCTCAGAAAATCTATCGTGAATGATCCGATCGAGAGAAAGAACACTAAAGACAACACTCCTGCAGTTGTGTATACAGATATTGTACCCGGTGATAAGATAAAAATAGTCGTTGCACCAAAGGGGGGCGGCAGTGAAAACATGAGTGAGGTTAAGATGATGGCACCTGCTGCCGGTGTTGAAGGTATAAAGGAGTTTGTAGTAGATCGTGTCTACAGGTCAGGTGCAAATCCATGTCCTCCTGTGATCGTTGGTGTTGGTATTGGAGGCACTTTTGACAAGTGTGCCCAGCTTGCCAAGAGGGCACTGTTGAGGCCCGTTGGCTCGAAAAATCCCGTCAAATTTTACAGCGATTTAGAGGATGAACTGTTGGAGAAAATAAATAATCTTGGAATCGGGCCGCAGGGTTTTGGTGGAAGGGTAACGGCACTGGCTGTTCATATTGAAGTCCATCCCTGTCACATTGCTAGTTTTCCGGTTGCTGTCAATATGCAGTGTCATGTGTCGAGGCACAAGGAAATAATAATATAAAATTTTTTCGATCGAGTGAGTTGAAAGATCTATAAAAAAGGGAGAGTTAAATGGCTGAACCTAAAAGAATTGAGACCCCTTTAACAGATGATGTTATAGAGAATCTTCGTATTGGAGAGTCTGTTTTAATAAATGGTGTCATATATACAGGAAGAGATTCGGCACACAAACGTATGGTAGAGGCTCTTGAGCAGGGAGAGGAGCTGCCGATCGATATAAAGGGTCAGATAATTTATTATGCAGGGCCTGCACCCGCAAAACCAGGAAAGCCGATCGGATCTATTGGCCCTACAACAAGCTATAGAATGGATCCCTACGCCCCGCTGCTTATTTCAAAGGGATTAAAGGGTATGATTGGTAAGGGCAATCGGTCTGATGAGGTGGTAGAGGCAATAAAGAAGTATAAGGCAGTCTATTTTGGTGCAATCGGAGGGGCTGCTGCACTGATGGCAAAGGCGGTCAAGAAGGCTGAGGTGGTTGCATATGAAGATCTTGGCCCTGAGGCCATAAGACGTCTTTTAGTCGAAAACTTTCCGGCTGTTGTTGTGAATGACTGCCTGGGAGGCGACCTGTACAAAGAAGGAATGTTGAAATATAGAGTCGAATGATTTGTTCATAAAAAGTAAAAATCGCGATCACAATAAGAAACCAACTCTGATCATCGGTCTGGGGAATACGATTTTGACGGATGATGGTGTTGGGATCTATGTTTCAAGAGAGATAGCAAGGCGCATTGGCAATTCTGATGTTGTGGTTAAAGAGGCAAGCATAGGCGGCCTTGAATTGATAGAATCAATGGCTGGATTCGAACGTGCCATATTGATTGATGCTGTTAATATAAAAAGAGAAAGAGTGGGCAGCTTGATAAGGCTAAGACCAGAGGATCTGAAAGGTGGATCTGCCATGAGCCGACATCAGATTTCTTTTTACGAGGCCTTGCAATTGGGGAGGGAGTTGAATTTAGATCTTCCTGATGAGATTGTTATATATGGAATAAATGTCAAAGATTCAATGACATTTGGAGAGTCGTGCACAGAAGAGGTCGAATCCAGTATTCCAAATATTGTTGACCAGATCATTGGAAATGAATTTGGAGAGGATGTATAGAAAGGGATATATTTTTTGAGGAGCCCCAAATCATGAAAAAAGATTCAGAACCATTCATTCAGGTCTACTGTCCGGAATGCAAGGAATTTATAAGTCCGGGAGAATGGACGATGTGTCCCTACTTTGACGGAAAAGAACTCGATTTTTCCAACAGAGATGAGGCTTTGAAGCAAATATTTAGGTGCCATGTGCAGTGTGGATGCGAGATACACTATCGTTATTATGATGGGGATAAACTGATTACCCGCAGCAAGAAGGTGATAGAAGATGAGGATACACTTAGGAAAATAATATCCCTTGTCACCAAGAGCAGGGAGAAAGTCAGGAAAGGTAAGACAAAGAAGATTCTCCTTGTAGATGATGATCCCGACTTTCTTGAAATGCATTCTGTTGTATTAAGAAACAAGGGATACGATGTTATTACTGCAAAAAATTCTAAGGAGTGCATGGAGAGGCTTGAGGAGGTTCGACCCGACATAGTAATAATGGATGTTATGATGGAGCAGTTTGATGCCGGCTTCAAGGCAAGCGGCCGAATTAAGGAAAAGTACGGTGATCTTCCTGTGATACTGCTCACCTCTATTGGAGCACAGACAGGACTGGATTTTTCTTCAAGCAAAGATGTACTCAATATCACAGGCGCAGACCTGCTTCTGGACAAACCGGTCAGTCCAAAGGTGCTCGTGGATGAGATTGAGAAGTTGACAAAGCAGAGATGAGAATTTATTAGTGGCTCTAGAGTTTCTTACAATCTTGGATGAGAAGTGCAGAAGATGCTACAGATGTGTTCGGGAGTGTCCCACAAATGCACTTATGATAGATCACGGCAGAATCAGGCGAATAGAGAAGCTATGTGTTTTATGCGGAGCCTGCCTGAAGAACTGTCCACACAATGCCGTATGCGTCCATACAGGGGTGGAGGAGGTCTTGGGTGCGATAGAGAAAGGGGAGAAGGTCATCGCATGTCTTGACCCATCATTTCCTGCCGTTCTCGACAGGGGAACTCCCGGCCAGCTTGTTACTGCCTTGAAAAAGCTCGGATTTTATGAAGTCTGGGAATCAGCGTTTGCAGGGGAGCTTATAGTCCAGGCATATAAGGAACTGCTGAGCCAGAATGGTCGCTCTTATATTTCATCATTCTGTCCATCCGTTGTACTATACATTGAAAAATTTGCTCCTGAATTGATCGATCAACTGGTTCCTGTTGTTTCCCCGATGATGGCTGCTGGAATGGCAGTCAAAAGATTGCGGGGTCAGGATGTTAAGGTCGTGTTCATTGGTTCATGTATATCGCAAATGCTGGAGCTGAGCAGGTTAAAAGATAAGAATGGAATAGATTATGTTTTAAACTACCATGACATTCCAAAGATTCTTGAAGGAAGGGGTATAGAGAGGGAAAAACAACAGCCTTCAGATTTTGATGGGCCCAGATTCTCGATAGGCGGCATTTTAAGTATTGCCGGTGGACTGTCTCAGAGCATCGGATATAATATGGATTTGTTGAATCTCGATTTTTTGATTGCCGCAGGTTCAGAAAGAGTCATGCGAGCAATCAGGCAGTATCAGGATGGAATAATTCATACAAAGTTTTTAGATTTCTTGTTCTGCAAGGGGTGTATAGATGGTCCATTGATAGACAAAAATATCTCAGGGCCAAGCAGAAAGGAGATAGTTGTCAATTACGTTAAGGAGCAGTTGAAAAAGGGATCGTCAACAAAGTGTGATGAGAGAGTCGATCTGGATGACCTTGATATCAAGATAGAATTTAAAGCCCAAAATGTATCACTTCCAATGCCTTCTGAGGATGAGATAGAGGAGGTCTTAACAAAGTTAAACAAAAACTATCCTGATAAGAATCTCGACTGTGGGGCATGCGGTTATGACACATGTCGCGAAAAGGCCATTGCTGTTGTTAAGGGACTTGCAGAGATTGAGATGTGTCCACCATATCTTCTTGAGCAGTGTCGTGCATATTATTCGAGACTCGAAAAATCTCATCAAAAATTAAAGCTTTCCCATGAAAAGCTGGAACAGGCGCAGAAACAGCTTATTCAAACAGAGAAGATGGCTTCGCTTGGACAGCTGGCTGCCGGAATTGCTCATGAATTGAACAATCCCCTTGGCACAATAACAATGTTTGCTCACATAATAAGAAAACAATTAACAGATAACGAAAAGCTGAGTGGAGATATAGACCTGATAGTAAAAGAGGCCGAGAGGGCAGCAAAGATAGTTAAGGATCTGTTGAGTTTTTCAAGAGAGACAAAGGTTAAACCCGGTCTAGTAAATATCAACAATGTAATCGAGGAGGCCTTATCGCTGCTGGTTCATCAATCTCTTTTTGATAATATCAAGATAGATAAAAAGCTGGATCCATCCGTTCCCACAATATTTGCCGATGCCGATCTTTTGAAGCAGGTAGTTTTCAACATTATATTAAATGGGGCACAGGCAATGGATGGTGATGGAGTCCTGACGCTAACGAGCAAGTCAAAAGAGAAGGGAGAGGGTGTCGAAATTCAGATTTCAGATACAGGTAAGGGCATCTCAAAGCAGCATCTAAGTAAATTGTTCGATCCATTTTTTACTACAAAGGAAAAGGGTACGGGTCTGGGCCTGGCAATAGCTTATGGAATAGTCTCAAAACATAAAGGAAATATTCATGTGAAGAGTGAATTAGGAAAGGGTACGACATTTACTATTACACTCCCTGTACTGAGCAAGGATCAGTGGAGCAAGATTGAGCATGAGAGCCTGCAAACAAATGAAACACAAGGAGGAGAAGGTGAACTTCAAAGCCAAGATCTTATTGGTTGACGATGATACCGACTTTCTGGAGATGCATAAGGCTGTCTTAAAAAATCATGGTTATGATGTTATAACGGCCACAAGTGGTAAAGCGGGTATGGAGAAGGTCAGGGCAGAACTGCCGGATCTGATTATTCTCGATTTGATGATGGAAAAACATGATACTGGATTCTCATTTTCTCAGGAGATAAAGAAAGATCCACTATTCAAGAAGATTCCAATATTGATGGTTACCTCGGTTGCCGAGGCAACAGGGTATAAATTTTCTCTTAAAGAAGATGGATACTGGATGAAGACAGACGACTTTTTAGATAAGCCTGTAAAGCCCGATGTTTTAATAAGCAGGGTAGAAGCCCTGCTCAAAGATAGAGGAAACGATTAGTGGAAAGAGATGAAAAAATACTTGTTGTTGATAATGAGCTGGGAATTCGTGAGGGATGTAAACGTGTACTGGTAGATGAGGGGTATAGTGTGGATTGTGCCGAGGATGGGAGGGCAGGTCTGAAGAAGGTTCAGGAAAATGAATACGATCTTGTTCTTGTTGATCTTAAGATGCCTGGAATGGGTGGTCTGGATTTGATAGGACAGATCCACAAGATCGATCCAGAGATAGTTACCATAGTTATTACAGGATATGCTAGCATAGAATCAGCCGTGGAGGCGACAAAACGCGGAGCCTATGATTATCTTCCCAAGCCCTTCTCACCCGCTGCATTAAATGCAGTAGTTAAACGGGGTCTTGAGAAGAGGGCATTAAGATTAGAGGCTCTTAAATTATATCAGGAAAGAGAACAAAAACTCTTAGAGCTGGCCAGTGAGAAGAGCAAACTGCGCACAATAATCTCATGCATGACAGATGGAGTTCTTGTGACAAACATTGATAAGAGGCTAGTTTTATGGAATACTGTTGCAGTGAAGATGTTACATATGACAGGAACAGATATTCCAGGCAAGCCTCTTGATCATTACATCAAGAACAAGAAGGTCATCGATTCTCTACAGGATATACTCGACTCAGATTATGAGAAGTTTTCTGTTATTAGTAGAGAGATCGATCTTGATGATGAAAAAGTGGTGATGGCAAATGTAGGTCAGGTCAAGGATGAGAATGGCCGTGTGCTTGGAATTGTGACGGTGCTGAGCGATATAACAGAACTTAAAAAGATAGACAGGATAAAGTCCCAGTTTGTCTCTATGGTAGCACACGAGATTAGAGCCCCGCTTGCCGCAATCGAGGGATGGCTGGAGGTTGTATTATCCGGCGAGGCTGGTGGGGATCAACAGAGTCAGAAGAGATGGCTCGAGCGTGCAAAGGAGAGGGCACATTCTCTCCTTTCGCTTGTAAATGATCTTTTGATAATTAATAAAATGGAGGCCAGAAAGGTAGAACATAAGAAAGGGCCAGTAGATATTGCCGATATTGTAAATAAGACTGTGGAATTTTTAAAACCTGAGGCCTCGCGTAGGGAGATAACTATAAAGATTAAATCCCAAGATGGTTTGAGCCATGTTCAGGCCGATTTGGAGGACATGGAAAAACTCTTTACGAATCTCATAAGTAATTCAATAAAATATAATATTAAAGGAGGAAAAATTAATATATCAATGAATGAAGATGAATCCTATGTCTGCATTCGGATCGAGGATACAGGCATAGGTATATCAAAAGAGGATTTGCCTCACATCTTTGACGATTTTTTCAGAGCCGATGATGAGAGGATGAAGAACATTCCTGGAACAGGTCTGGGATTGACAATTGCAAAGAAGATTGTTGATTCCCATAATGGACGTATTGAAGTTGAGAGTGAACCTGGAAGGGGAAGCCTTTTCAGTGTATATCTTCCCTGTGAGAGTAGAACAAGAGGAAAAAGAAAGGATAGTAGTAATGGTTGATAAAAAGTCGACCCATCAGTTGAACGAGATTGTTCGAAAGGATCAGCTTGCTCCTTCGATTGTACTTTTCGAAGTTTTTACACCAGTTATTGCAGATACTGTAAAACCAGGTCAATTTGTAGTAGTACGGGCCGATGATTATTCAGAACGAATTCCATTGACTGTGGCAGACAGAAACAAGGATGAGGAGACAATTACTCTGATCGTGCAGGTAGTTGGAGCCTCGACTCGAAAGATGGAGGCAATGAGCACTGGTGATGCCTTTATGGATGTTGTTGGCCCGCTTGGTGAACCGAGCAAGATAGAGATGGTTGGGACAGTCGTCTGCATGGGTGGAGGTGTTGGTGTGGCACCAGTGTATCCTGTTACGAGGGCCTTTAAAGAGGCGGGGAACAATGTGATATCCATTATAGGAGCTCGTACAAAGGAGATGCTGATACTTGAAAATGAAATGCGTGCCATAAGCGATGAGCTCTATGTTACTACAGATGATGGAAGTTATGGTCATCATGGATATGTAACAGATGTACTTAAAAAGCTGATAGATAAGCAGGAGAAAATAGACCTTGTTGTTGCAGTGGGTCCTGCCATAATGATGAAGGCTGTTGCGGATACAACACGAGAAAAAAAGATCAGGACTATTGTGAGTCTAAACTCCCTAATGGTTGATGGGACAGGAATGTGCGGCGGATGTCGAATAACAATTGGTGGTGAGACCAAATTTGTATGTGTGGACGGGCCTGACTTTGACGCTCATAAGGTTGATTTTGATGAGCTTCTGCAGAGGTCTGAGATGTATGCACGGGAGGAACACAGGGCGATGTGGGATTATGAGTGCAGACTTGCCGAAGAAGAAAGCCGTTTGCAGAGGCCAAAGAAGCGAGTGGCCATGCCTAAGCAGGATCCAAAACTCAGAATTAAGAATTTCAGTGAGGTAGCCCTTGGATACACAAAAGAACAGGCAATGCTTGAGGCCTCGAGATGTCTTGGCTGCAAGAAGAAACCGTGTGTCGAGGGCTGTCCTGTTGATATAGATATACCTGCATTTATTTCTCTCATACGAGATGGCGACTTTATGGGAGCCATACATAAGATCAAAGAAAAGAACAGCCTTCCTGCAGTTTGCGGAAGGGTGTGTCCTCAAGAAGAGCAGTGTGAGAAGATGTGTGTATTAAATAAGAAGGGCGAGCCCATAGCCATCGGCCGGCTGGAGCGTTTTGCGGCAGATTATGAATTCAAACATGGTGAAGTGAGGATTCCACCCCTTCCAAAGAAGACAGGAAAGAGAGTCGGCGTGGTTGGTGCAGGGCCTGCGGGTCTGACAGTGGCTGGTGAACTCGCCAAGATGGGGCACGATGTCACTGTATTCGAAGCTCTTCATAAGCCGGGTGGAGTGCTGGTATATGGTATTCCCGAGTTTAGGCTGCCAAAGAGCATCGTTCAGAGAGAGAGTGACTATATAGAGCGGCTCGGTGTGGAAATAAAGTTGAGTTATATAGTTGGAAAGTCGAAGACGGTTGATGATTTGTTAAACAGTGGTTATGATGCGATTTTTATCGGAACAGGAGCAGGTCTGCCCTATTTCATGAATATACCGGGTGAGAACCTTAATGGAGTGTATTCTGCCAACGAATTTTTAACCCGTGTAAATCTCATGAAGGCATATCTGTTTCCGGAATTTGACACACCAATACACATGGGAAGGAATATTGCCGTTGTGGGTGGAGGAAATGTGGCAATGGATGCAGCTCGAATTTCGTTGCGGCTTGGAGCGGACAATGTTTATCTCATATATAGGAGATCGAGAGAGCAGATGCCAGCACGTGAAGAGGAGATAGAGAATGCATTTGAAGAGGGCCTCAAGCCTTATCTTCTTAATAATCCTGTAAGGATAATTGGAGATGAAAGGGGCTGGGTTAAGGGAATAGAGTGTATAAAAATGGAGCTGGGAGAGCCAGATGATTCTGGTAGAAGGCGCCCGGTTCCTATTAAGGGTTCTGAACATGTTCTGGATGTGGACATGGTAATAATGGCAATAGGGCAGGGACCAAATCCACTCCTCATAAACAGTACACCAGATCTGAAGGTAAACAAATGGGGCAATATCGTTGCTGATGAGGAGACTGGTAAGACATCAAAGAAAGGTGTGTTTGCTGGTGGAGATATTGTGACAGGAGCGGCAACAGTGATACTTGCCATGGGTGCGGGGAAAAAGGCGGCAGCAGCGATCGATCAATATCTGAGAGATGGAAAGTGGTAATTAAATTTGAATTGGGAAATTGAAACTCAGAGATGTTAAACATTTGATAGATGCCGAGGTCATCACAGAATGTAATCTGGAGAGAGAAGTTGAGCGAATCATGGCTTCTGATCTTATGAGTGATGTGTTGAGCTATGGAATCAGTGGTACACTGCTCGTCACCTCATTAACCAACGTGCAGACTGTCAGGGCAGCAGAAGTCATAGAGCTGAGCGGTATTGTTTATGCGAGAGGGAAGAGGCCTTCAGATGAAGCAATAAGGGTGGCTCAGAGTAAAAATGTCCCTCTCCTCAGGTCCGATAAGACAGTATTCAGTATATGCGGAACACTCCACAACAGTGGGTTCAAAGATATACAGGATGAATAGATGGAGGAGGATGTACTGTTTGAAAAAAAGTTTTCCATCAGGGGTGGAGATTTCGCAGGCGCAGGCGAGGCATCTATTGAAGCAAAAAACATTCTTAAAGAGATCGGTTTTGATGGTGATGTAATAAGACGGGTTGCCATTGCTTCTTATGAGGCAGAGATGAATGTTGTGATGTATGCAGATTATGGAGAGATGGATTTCAAGGTGATGAGAGATGGTGTGCGTATTGTAGTTGATGATAGAGGGCCGGGGATTCCAGACATTGATATGGCAATGAAGGAAGGCTATTCAACGGCAACAGATGAGATGAGGGAGATGGGATTCGGAGCAGGTATGGGACTGCCCAATATAAAAAAAAACACTGATGAACTTAAGATATCATCAAGAGTCGATACTGGAACGCGTGTTGAGATGTTTATAAAAAGTAAAGTATTAAAGACAGATGAGTGAAAAACTTCATTCAGTATGTATAGATGATGAAAGATGCGTTGGATGTGTAATCTGCATGAAGGCATGTCCTACAAATGCCATACGTATTCGTGACGGAAAGGCAGTTATTAAAGAGGAAAGGTGCATCGATTGTGGTGAGTGTTTCAGAGTGTGTCCGCATGATGCAGTGGTATCTCTTACAACTTCTTTCTCGGATCTTGAAAGATTCAAATACAGAGTAGCACTGCCTTCGCCATCTCTCTATACACAATTTGGCTGGGAAGTAATGCCAAATCAAATTCTTCTGGCATTGAAGAAAATAGGATTTGATTATGTATATGATGAGGCGTGGATGTGTGAAATAGTAAATGGGGCAATCGAAGAGTATCTCAGAGAAAATCCTGAACCGATGCCTAAGATTTCCACAGTATGCCCATCTGTTGTACGTTTAATAACCTTTCTCTACCCAAATCTTGTGGAGAATATTATTCGCATCGAGAGCCCAAGAGAGCTGGCAGCAAAACTTCTCAGAAAGAAGATTTCAGAAGAAAAGAATCTCTCCCCTGAAGATATAGGAATCATACACATAACATCGTGTCCGGCAAAGATGATATCTATAAACAGGCCGATAGGTATTTCAAAGTCCTATCTTGATGGTGCAATATCAGTTGTTGATATTTATAGACAATTATTAGAGGCATTAAAAGATATAAATGAGAATGCGATTCTTCAGCAGTCCAGCGGTGTCGGGATAGGATGGGCTGTTGCCGGTGGAGAGATAAATGGGATAAACAGAGAGCACTGTTTATCTGTTTCTGGTGTCAGTGATGTGATACAGATTTTAGATGATATAGAGGCAGGGAAGCTTAAAAATATTGAATATCTTGAGTGTTTGATCTGTCCGGACGGATGTGTGGGGGGGCCTCTTAATGTAGAGAATCGTCATTTTGCAAAGAAGCGGGCAGAGAATCTTGTTAAGATGTATGGAGAGAAGAGCCGTGTTAGCCAGAAAATGGTCAGCAGGCTGTATGGAAATGGATTCTTTTTCACAGAAACAGAGATAAAGCCAAATCCATTACCTTCGCTGGATAAAAATCCCGAAGAAGCGATAAAGAAGAAAAAGATGATGGATGAGATAATAAAGAAGCTGGGTGGAAGAGAGTGTGGAGCCTGTGGTTCTCCGGACTGCCGTACACTTGCAAGAGACATAGTCACCGGAGAGGCTTCTATAGATGATTGTGTCTTTATACACAGAGATATTAAGCGGGGGAAGTCATAATGGAGTTAAAAAAAATAGTAGATGAGCTGGGTCTTGAGGTTAGAGCCGGTGGGGATAGGTTAAATGTGGAAGTGAGTGGGGGGTATGTTAGTGATCTTCTAAGCGATGTTATAGCAAACAGCAATAAGGGCGATCTGTGGCTTACACTTCAGGTTCATAAAAATATAGTAGCAGTTGCTACATTAAAGGAGCTGGCAGGAATCGTAATAATTGGCGGTAAAGAACCTTCTGAAGATACTGTGGCAAAATCGGAAGAGGAGGGTGTTGTGCTTCTGAGGAGCAATCTCACTGCCTTTGAACTTGCAGGAAGACTATTTGGCATGGGTGTTGGAAGAAAAGGGTGATGTTGAAAGCTTTTGTCGGAGATTTGCACATTCACACCTGCCTTTCCCCATGTGCAGAGCTTGAGATGACACCAATAAATATTGTAAGAACCTGTATTGAAAGAAGAATCGATATGATAGCAATATGTGACCACAACTCGGCAGAGAATGTTGCTGCTGTTCAAAGGGCAGCAGAGATGACAGAACTTACGGTTCTGGCTGGAATGGAGATAACAACATCAGAGGAAATACATATTCTGGCCCTGTTTGACAGTGCAGATGATGCAGAGCTTCTCCAGAGAGATGTTTACTCTCTTCTCACGCCCGGCAAAAATGATGAAGAGCTCTTTGGAATTCAGGTTGTTGCAAATGAAGTGGATGAGGTAGAAGGAATCGTTGATCGACTACTCATTGGTTCGGTAGATTTAACACTTGATGAAACGATTGATAGAATTCACAGATCTGGCGGTCTTGCCATTGCTTCGCACATTGACAGAAATAGGTTCAGCCTTACTTCTCAACTTGGGTTGATTCCAGATGATTTGAATATAGATGCTCTCGAAATTTCTTCCTCCAGTGATATCGAAGAGGTTGTAAAAGGTATTAATGGAGCAGAAAAATTTCCACTATTAAGATCATCGGATGCTCATACTCTTGACATAATAGGAAGCGGCGTGACAAGATTCTATATAGAAGATTCTACAATAGATGAAATCAGAATGGCACTTAGAAATGAAAATGGGAGAAATCTTATTGTATAGGGGCATGTGGTTTGTTAGAACTTTCCATGCATATAATGGATATAGTGGAGAACTCTATTAGGGCTGAGGCAAGCGAGGTTCATATATCGATAGAGGAGGATAGAAGAAAGAATCTACTCGTGATAGAGATTCGAGACAACGGCAGGGGAATGGATGAAGAGCTCGTGGAGAGATCTCTGGATCCTTTTGTAACTACAAAAGAAAGCGGGAGGGTTGGATTGGGGCTGTCTATGATGGCAGAAGCTGCAAAAAGGAGTGGCGGGGGGATTAAAATAGAGTCACATCCAGGCAGAGGAACAGATGTAAGAGCCGAATTTGGTCTTACACACATTGATCGTCAACCTCTTGGCAACATTGTTGAAACCCTGGTGACTCTAATAATAGGCTGCCCTGATGTTGAGTTCTATTATCGATATCATAAAGAAGAGAATGACTTTTTTTGGTCTACCAAAAGAATCAAAAAGAAATTTGGAGGTTTATCTCGTAGTTCTCCTGAGGTGATAGAGTTCGTTAGAGAAGAACTTAATAGATCGATTGAAAATTAGAGGGAGGTATTGTTGAAATCGATACAAAAAATAGTCGAAAGGTACGGCAGTAATGAATCAGGACTGATTGCCATACTGCAGGATATACAGAAAGAGAAGGGTTACCTTCCAGAGAAGGATCTTCTGTTTGTTGCATCCAAGGTAAAGGTTCCGCTGTCACGGCTCTTTTCACTTGCTACTTTCTATAAGGCATTCAGCCTAATTCCACGGGGCCGTCATACAATTAATGTCTGCCTCGGCACTGCATGCCATGTCAGGGGAGGAGCAAGATTGCTCGACAAACTAGAAAGAGATTTGAATATTAAGACTGGTGAGACAACGGCAGATAATAGATTTACACTTGAGGCAGTCAGATGTGTTGGATGCTGTGGTCTTGCACCGGTTGTAGTCATTGATGAGAATTTTCACGGCAAACTCAATCAGAAGAGTCTTGATAAGGTTTTAAAAATGTATGAGTAAAAAGGGGGTGGAATTGAAGACTTACAGAACCCATGTGTTGGTTTGTGCCGGTACGGCATGTGTTTCTAACAAATCTCTGGAAATCAGGGCTGCCTTTGAGAGAGAGATAAAGAGGCTCGGGCTTGAAGATGAAGTGCAGGTAATCGATACAGGCTGCAACGGGTTTTGCGAGCGAGGCCCAATCGCAGTGGTCAAGCCGGATGATGTATTCTATCAGCGCCTCACAGAGGAAGACATTCCATTTCTGGTGGAGGAGCACTTCTTAAAAGGCAGGCCGGTCGAGAGGTTGATGTATGTACCCGAGGACAAAGAGAAGCCAATTCCCAGAATGAGCGATATCGAGTTTTTCAAGCATCAGAGGCTTGTTGTACTGAGGAATCGGGGAAGGATCGATCCCGAGCAGATCGATGAATATATAGCATTTGATGGATATGGTGCATTAGTCAAGGCACTGACATCGATGTCTCCAGAGGAGATAATAGGTGAGATAAAGGCTTCTGGTTTGAGAGGAAGAGGAGGTGCTGGTTTTCCCACAGGAATTAAATGGGAGTTGTGCAGAAAGGCAAAGGGTGATGTGAAATACCTGATCTGCAATGCTGACGAAGGAGATCCCGGAGCCTATATGGATAGATCTATTCTTGAGGCAGATCCTCATGCTGTTATTGAGGGAATGACAATAGGAGCAAAGGCCATTGGAGCCGAAAAGGGATTTGTATATGTGCGTGATGAATATCCGCTTGCAGTAAAGAGGATCAGAAAGGCAATAGAGCAGGCAACCGATTATGGCCTTCTCGGCAGGAATATCCTAGATACAGATTTTAGTTTTGAGATCGAAGTAGTAAGAGGTGGAGGAGCATTTGTCTGTGGAGAAGAGACTGCCTTGATGGCTTCGATAGAAGGAAAGGTTGGCAGGCCAAGGCCGCGTCCACCATTTCCAGCAGAGAAGGGTCTGTGGGGTAAACCAACAAATATAAACAATGTAGAGACCTGGGCAAATGTACCGATAATAATCCAGAGGGGAAGTGAGTGGTATTCCCGCCTTGGAACGGAGAAGAGCAAAGGAACAAAGGTTTTCTCATTAGTGGGTAAGATTAACAATTCCGGCCTGGTTGAAGTTCCAATGGGAATTACTCTAAGGGAGATCATCTATAACATAGGTGGAGGAATCCCTGGTGGAAAGAAGTTCAAGGCGGTTCAGTCAGGAGGGCCATCAGGAGGTTGTATCCCTGCAGATCTATTAGATCTTCCAGTAGATTATGAGGAGTTGACAAAGGCTGGTGCAATAATGGGTTCAGGCGGGTTAATTGTTATGGATGAAGACACCTGCATGGTAGATGTGGCTCTCTATTTCGTATCGTTCTTGACAGATGAATCGTGCGGAAAATGTACTCCATGCAGGGTCGGGCTGCAGAGGATGAAGGAGATGCTTACTGCGATTACAGAGGGAAGAGGAAGAGAAGGAGATCTGGAGCGTCTTGAGGAGATTGCAAATAGTATTAAAAATGGTTCTTTGTGCGGATTGGGCCAGACTGCACCAAACCCTGTACTTACAACTCTGAGATATTTTCGTGATGAATATGAGGCCCATATCAGAGATAAGAGGTGTGAGGCTGGTGTGTGTAAACAACTGATCACCTATTCAATAGATCAGGATAAATGTACCGGCTGTGGAGTGTGTATGCGAGCATGTTCAGTGGGTGCTATATCTGGCGAAAAGAAGAGTCCGCACATTATAGATAGTGCACTCTGTATAAAGTGTGGATCGTGTAAAGAGGTATGTAAGTTTGATGCTGTTGTCATAGAATAAAGAGGATGGTATGAGCATTTCTCTCAACATAGACGGAAAATTAGTCAAAGCCAAAAAGGGCATGACGGTACTAGAAGTAGCAAGAAAAAATAATATATATATACCAACACTTTGTGATCATCCACTACTTCAACCTGCTGGTAGCTGCAGGCTCTGCATAGTAGAGATCAAGGGAATGAGAGGATTCCCAACCGCCTGCACTACACCAGCCGTGGATGGTATGGAGGTGCAGACAAACACTCCTGCCCTTCAGTTACTAAGAAGAAACATTTTTGAGCTGATTCTCTCTGAACACCCATATACATGTTTGATCTGCGACAAGAGAGATAGCTGTGATGATTATCAGGGAACGATTCGTAAGGCGGGAGTAATAACAGGATGCCAGTACTGTCCAAACAATGGAGAGTGTGAACTTCAGGATCTGATAGAGTACTTTGGTCTCAAAGAGATAAGATTCCCCATATCATACAGAAACCTTACTGTCGAGAAGGAGGATCCATTTTTTGACAGAGATTACAATCTCTGTATATTATGCGGCAGATGTGTAAGAGTGTGTAATGACCTCAGAGTCAATGGCACCTTGACATTTACATATAGGGGAGACAGAACAGGAGTGGGTACTGCTTTTGGTAAGTCGCATATAGAGACGGGATGCGGGTTTTGTGGTGCATGTGTCGATGTATGTCCTACAGGTGCACTCTATGATAAAAGAAGCAAATGGGAAGGAAGGCCAGAAAGGTTTGTCGAGTCGCTATGCCCATACTGTTCTGTAGGATGTTCGATTAATTATAAAATTGCAGAAGGGAGGCTCATCGGAACAACATATTCTCAAGGGCGCAACTCTTTTGGTAGAAGCATGTGTGTTAGGGGTAGATTCGGAATAGTTGATATGGTTTACAGCAATGACAGGGTACAGAAGCCAATGGTCAGGAGAGATGGGAGGCTTGTAGAGACGACATGGGAGGAGGCACTGAAGAGGGTTGCAGAAGAATTTTCCAAATACAGAGGGGATGAGTTTGGATTGATAGTCTCTCCACATGTTTCAATCGAGGATGGTTATATATTCCAGAAATTTGCAAGGGCAGTGATGAAGAGCAACAACATATCCTGTTCTTCAGATTTTGCTCATGAGGAATTTGTCGATTTCTTAAAAAAGGCGATCCACACAGATATTCTGATGAGGCCGATGGATGAGATTGACAAGGCAGGTGTTGTGGTTGTACTGGGTGGAGATATCCCGAGTTCACATCCTGTTGTAGCAGTAAGAATAAAGAGTGCACTCAGATCTGGTGCAACTCTTGTGGTAATCGATTCACATGTTTCAAAACTTGCAGTACATGCTGATATGTTCGCTAGACCCAGCCAGGGTAGTTATGGTGCTGTTGTTTCGGCTATCCTAAGTCATCTGAATAAAGAAGATGGATCAAATCTTAATAGAAAGAAGGGATGGAAAAAGGTTGAGAAGAGCCTCATAGATATTGATCCTGCTTCTTTCAAGAAGATGACTGGAGTATCATTTCAAGAAGTTGAGTCTTTGCTCTCTATCCTCAGAGGAAAGAGAGTTGTTTTTATCTGCGGTCCTGATTTTGTACTCCAGAGAGGAGCGGGCAGTGCAATGTCTGCCCTGTTTGACCTTGCAATTCTTTTTGAGGGAAAGATACTGCTGGTTGTTGGGGAGAGCAATATGATGGGGTGTATTGAGATGGGATGCTGCCCTGACATCCTGCCTGGCATTGTTTCTATAAAAGATAGAGAGTCGAGGGAAAGATACGGGAAGGCATGGGGCTGCAGGATCGATCCCAAAGCCGGACAGAGTATTGATGAGATTTTAAAAGGAATGGATGAGAGAAAGATCAAATGTCTTTATTTGGCAGGTGAGGTTCCAATGGGCAATGCAGGCAAGCCTGAATTTTTAGTCGTCCAGACAATATTTCAAACCGACTGGACAAGTATTGCCGATGTAGTGCTTCCAGCATCCCACATGGTGGAGAGAGATGGAACAATGATGAATCTTGAGGGAAGAGTGCAGCGGTTTCGGAAGATTTTAAAGCCGCTCCATCAAACCAGACCCGACTGGTCGATTTGTTCAGCAATTGCAAGGGAGATGGGAGCCGGAGGTTTTGATTACAAGAATTCGTCCGATATTTTGAGGGAAGTTGGCAGTCTGGTTCCAGAGTTTAGAGGGCTCGGTTCAGGAAAGGTTGGGAAGAAGGGATATTACGTGGGCGAGGAGTTTAGAGAGAATGAGGCCGAGTTTTTACAATTCAATGTCGATGTTGGAGGGGCAGGTGGTGTTCAAATGGTTACTGGATGGAGGGTTTATGGCTATAGAAACGGCAGTCTGGTGAAAAATGTAGGCGGAATGGAGAAGATTTTTAAAGAGAAAGGCGTTGAGCTGAATCCGCAGGATGCAGAGAAAATAGGAGTAAAAGATGGTGATGAGGTCAGAGTGAAATTCAGAGATGGTAAGTCTATTGTAGGTTTTGCCCAGATATCAGACTCTGTCATGAGAAAAACCATTAGAGTCTGGACAGAAGGATTGAGGCATGAATATTTGAAAAGAATGGAATTTTCAGTAAAAATAGAGAAGGTTGACCATGAATAGAGTTATCCAAAGGAAGATGATTGTTCCAAACATTCATCTTTTAACGATCGAGAATAGTTTTATTGCCCGAAAAATACAGCCGGGCCATTTTGTGATAGTAAAGGTAGATGAATATGGTGAACGCATACCACTGACTGTTGCTGACTGGGACAGGGAGGGGGCAACTATAACGTGTAGTTTCATGCAGGTTGGAAGGTCTACACGTAAACTGGCCGAACTGAAAGAGGGGAGCGAGATCCCAACATTTACTGGTCCTTTAGGAAAGATGATAGAGATTGATAAATTTGGAACAGTTGCCTGTGTTGGCGGATGTTATGGTATAGGGAGCATCTATCCTGTGGCAAGGGCCATGAAGGAGGCAGGGAACAGGGTCTACAGTTTTATAGAAGCACGCAGCAGTTTTCTTCTTTACTGGGAAGATAGGATGAGAACAGTCAGTGACCGGGTCATAGTATCAACCGTTGATGGGTCGGCAGGTAAGCGCGGCCACAACTCTGATAGGCTGAAGGAGATGCTCGATGCAGGAGAAAGGATCGATAGAGTAGTTGCGATTGGATGCACATTTATGATGTATGATGTTTCAGAGGCGACCAGATCAAGCTCAGTTAAGACCATTGTAAGCCTTAATCCAGTAATGGTGGATGGCACTGGAATGTGCGGAGCATGCAGAGTTGAGGTTGGAGGGGAGACCAAATTTGCATGTGTCGATGGACCGGATTTTGATGGACATGAGGTGAACTGGAATCTGCTCCTCAAGCGTAGGAGAGCCTATATGAGGGAAGAGACTGTTTCAGAAGAGATAAATTTATAAGTAGATATTTTTGTCAAATCAAACTTAAAATTGGGATGTAGTCATGCCTAAGATTCAACCCGTAAAAACAAAGATGCGAGAACAGCCTCCTGAGCAAAGGATTCACAACAATCTGGAAGTGCCTTATGGTTATTCAGAAGAGGAGGCTATAAACGAGGCTAAAAGATGTCTTCAGTGTAAGAAGCCGATGTGTGTAAAGGGATGTCCTGTTGAGATTAATATTCCTGGCTTTATAAGCAACATAGCCAAGGGAGAGTTCAGAGGTGCAATCTGGATTATTAAGGAGAAAAATGTACTCCCGGCTGTGTGTGGACGGGTTTGTCCCCAGGAAGAGCAGTGTGAGAAGATGTGTGTACTGGGGAAAAAGATGGAACCTGTAGGTATCGGCAGGCTCGAGAGGTTTGCAGCAGACTGGGAGGCAAGGCAGGGAGATTCAGAGCTGTTGCCAAAAGCAAACCCTACAGGCAAACGAGTAGCAATTGTTGGATCAGGACCGGCAGGAATCACGGTTGCTGGCGATCTGATACAACTCGGCCATGATGTGACTATGTATGAGGCTCTGCATGAGGCGGGTGGAGTATTGATCTATGGGATTCCTGAATTCAGGTTGCCCAAAAAGATTGTTGCACGTGAAGTAGAATTCTTGTGCAGGATGGGAGTAAAGCTTGTTAAAAATTTTGTTGTGGGAATGGCAATGACAGTCGATGAACTACTAGAAGAATATGATGCAGTATTTCTCGGTACTGGTGCAGGCCTTCCATGGTTCATGAATATACCAGGAGAAAACCTGAACAATATCTATTCTGCAAATGAATATTTAACACGTGCCAATCTCATGAAGGCATATAAATTTCCAGAATATGATACTCCCATTGCTCGCGGCAAGCGGGTGGCCACGATTGGTGGTGGCAATGTGGCAATGGATTCTGCTCGAACTGCACTTCGGCTCGGGGCTGAGAAGTCTTTTATTATCTACAGAAGATCGAGAACCGAAATGCCTGCTCGTGAAGAGGAGATACACCATGCAGAACAGGAGGGTGTAATTTTTAACCTTTTATCCAATCCTGTTGCCTATCATGGAGACGAGAATGGAAATGTAAAAGAAGTGGAATGCATAAGAATGAAGCTGGGAGAACCCGATTCGTCCGGAAGGCGGAGGCCTGTTCCGATAGAAGGTTCTAATTACAGAATACCAGTCGATGTTGTTATAATTTCAATTGGAAACAGTCCGAATCCACTCATCCCAAACACAACTCCTGATCTTGAAGTGAGCAAGTGGGGCACTATTGTAATAGATGAGGAGACTGGAAAGACTTCAAAAAGAGGGGTTTTTGCTGGAGGAGATGTTGCTACTGGTGCGGCAACTGTTATATCTGCCATGGGTGCTGGGAGGAGAGCAGCAAGAGCCATTCATCAGTACCTCATTGATGGCAAATGGTAATATTTGGATTTTTATCTTGATTATTTTAAAATAAATAAGTAAATTGGACTTCAATTTTGAATAGAATTTTAAAAATCCCTCTTCTGCTGAAAGAGGGGTTTTCAACATTCCAATTCACCTCTTTTTACCAACAAATAAGCGGAAACGAGGATGTTCGTTTCTGCAGAGAGGTGAATGTTACTGTACTCGTCAACAAGATGGGACAAGATTATTATATCCAGTTGACGGCGGATACATTTGCAAGATTGATATGTGATCGTTGTGGTGGTGAGTTTGACAAGAATATTCAGGGTAAGATTTCTGTTCTTTATACATTTGATAGAGCGAAAATTAGAGGGAAGAGAGATGATGATGTAAAATTTATCCCTCCATCATCTCAAGAAATCGATCTTACTCAGGATTTTATAGATGCGCTCGTCCTTGCTATTCCGATCAAGATTTTATGCAGGGAAGAATGCAAGGGTCTGTGTGATGTATGCGGTACAAATTTGAATATAAAGAAATGCTCGTGTAAGAGAGATGTTCAAGATCCAAGGTGGAACGTTCTTAAGAATATAAAATTTGTAGATTAAAGTATTTGAAAGGTGTTTTATGGCTGTACCAAAGAGAAAAGTTTCGAGGTCGAGAAGAGACAAACGAAGAACTCATAAGAAATTGAGTATACCCAATGTGGTAGAGTGTTCGCACTGCCATCAGCCGAGGCTTCCTCACAGGGCATGTCCTAACTGTGGTTATTATAATGGAAGACTGGTAACAGTGCCAAAGGAACGTTGAGGAG
Source organism: uncultured bacterium (assembly GCA_964651045.1). Taxonomy (GTDB): domain Bacteria; phylum Zhuqueibacterota; class QNDG01; order QNDG01; family DSAB01; genus CAZYVD01. The sequence continues at coordinate 9,190 of CAZYVD010000001.1, read as the reverse complement.
ATCTTTTTTAATGGTGCGTATTGCCATAGATGCAATGGGCGGCGACAATGCACCAGAGGCAATTGTGGAGGGTGCGATTGAAGCAGCGAGAAAGTCGGATGATAGATATGAGGTTGTTTTGGTTGGCAACAGAGCAGTGGTAGAGAAAGAATTGAACCGTCATAGATTTATAAAAGATCTTCCTCTGACTATTGTTCATGCATCTCAGGTTGTTGAGATGGATGAGTCGCCTGCTCAGTCGCTCAGGAAAAAACCCGACTCATCGATCGCAGTATCGATTCGTTTGCATAAGGAAGGCAAGGTAAATGCTGTGGTCAGCGCTGGGAATACTGGTGCCATAATGACGGCTGCACTATTTTTACTAAAACCAATTGAAGGTGTGCAGCGTCCTGCAATAGGAGCATTCATGCCTCATGAGTCGGGCGTTTGCCTTCTCCTTGATGTTGGATCGAATATAAATTGCAAATCATATCACCTTTTCCAATTTGGTTTAATGGGTTCTATTTTCATGAGCAATGTAATGAATATTCAATACCCAAAGGTTTGTCTCTTAAACATTGGTGAGGAAGAAACAAAGGGAAGCGCACCAATAAAGGAGGCGTATAAGCTTTTAGAGAATAGTTCTCTCAATTTTGCTGGAAATATTGAGGGTAGAGGAATCCTTAAGGGTGAGGCCGATGTAATCGTCTGTGACGGATTCAATGGAAATGTATTATTGAAGTTTGCAGAGAGTCTTTCGAGAATGATTGCCAAGACTATGAAGAGAACAATAAGAGGAAATCTTCCAGGAGCCGTTGGTCTTTATCTGATTCGTCCGAGTCTGAGAAAGCTGTTTAAAATGTTTGATTATCAGGAATATGGAGGGGCACCGCTTTTAGGCGTGAGGGGGAATTGTATTATTTCTCATGGTAGTTCTGGCTCAAGAGCCATAAAGAATGCTATTGAAGAGGCATGGAAGATGGTTAAAAGCAATATAACAAAGCGGATTGAAAATAAGATAAAACAGATGAAGGGAGAGTTAAGTGAAGAGTAGACCGGTTTCAATGATACTTGGCACAGGTTCAGAAGTACCTGAAAAAGTGCTTACGAATTTTGATCTGGAAAAAATGGTTGATACTTCAGATGAATGGATAAGAGAGCGTTCTGGAATAGAAAGGCGTCACATTCTCGAGGATGGAAAAACAAATTCTGATCTTGCCACTGCTGCTGCAAAAGAGGCTCTCGAGAGGGCAGAGCTGCTGCCGAAGGACATTGATTTTATTATTGTTGGAACGGTAACTCCAGATTCAGGCTTTCCTGCAACTGCCTGTCATGTTCAGGCCAAGATAGGAGCTTTTAATGCCGCTGCTTTTGATCTTTCGGCTGCCTGTTCTGGATTTTTGTATGGATTGACTCTGGCAGATAATCTTATTCGATCAGATCAGGATCGGAAAATTTTAGTTATAGGTGTAGAGGTGCTTTCCAGGATAACAGACTGGGAAGACCGATCGACATGTGTCCTGTTCGGAGATGGAGCAGGTGCTGTTGTGTTGGGCAAATCTGATTCTAATAAGGGGATTATTTCGACATATATCAAGAGTGATGGAAGACTGGCACATCTTCTTCATATGCCGGGCAACGGTGTATCCAATCCCACAAGTCATGAGACTGTGGATAAAAGAATGCACTATATAAAGATGGAGGGGAGAGAGGTATTTAAACATGCAGTACGAACAATGAGGGATGCTGCAGTACACGGACTTGAGGCAGGAGATTGCAGACCAGAAGATTTAGATCTGTTGATCACTCATCAAGCCAATATAAGAATAATCGATGCAATTGCAAAGAGATTGAAGCTTCCAAAAGAGAAGGTATTTGTAAATATACAGGATTATGGTAACACATCTTCTGCTTCGATACCTATTGCACTGAATCAGGCGGTAGAGGAGGGAAGATTAAATGAGGGGGATAAATGTCTTCTGGTCGCTTTTGGTGGAGGGTTTACCTGGGGGTCGATCCTCATACAATTTTAAGATTTCCATCTATTATTGAAAAATCGATACTAATGGAGATTGAGTTTTGAAAAAGATTGGATTCATGTTCCCTGGACAGGGATCGCAGCTTGTTGGTATGGGAAAAGATTTTTATGATCAATATTCCTGGGCAGAGAAAATATACAATGATGCAGGCATCCTTCTTGGTTTTGATCTTGCCGATGTTTCATTCAATGGCCCTGAGGAGAAGCTCAGGCAGACAAGATTTACTCAGCCTGCACTATATGTGCACAGTATGGTTGTGGCAACAGCGTTGAAGGAGAAGAATATAGTCCCAGATGTTGTTGCGGGTCATAGTCTGGGAGAATTTTCTGCTCTTGCCTGTGCCGGGGCCTTCACTCTTGAAGAAGGACTCAGGCTGGTTAAAGAGAGGGCAGACCTGATGCAAAAAGCAGGTGAGTTGAGTCCTGGTAGCATGGCAGCAATAATTGGAATGAGTTGTGAAGATGTTGAGGATATATGCAGAGAGGCAAGCAAAAGAGGTATAGTTCAGCCTGCAAATATTAACTCTCCCCAGCAGATAGTAATTTCAGGATCAAGGGAGGGTATTGAGGAAGCAATCAAAATTGCAGAGAAGAGGGGTGCAAAAAGAGTAATCGAACTTCCTGTTAGTGGGGCTTTTCATTCCCCATTGATGTCTTATGCTTCAGAGAGTTTTGGGAGTGTGCTTGAGAAGACAAATTTTAGTAAGGCCAGGATTCCTGTTTATGCGAATGTTACGGCATCCCCTGTAAGAGAGTGCGATGAGATTCGCAGTCTGCTGCACAAACAACTTCTTAATCCAGTGAGATGGCTTGAGAGTGTCCAGAATATGATAAGAGATGGTGTCTCAATCTTTATTGAGGTTGGTGCAGGAAAAGTGCTTTCAGGATTGGTAAAGAGGATTGACAGAGATGTTACTACTTTTCAATGCAGTACTGTCGAAGATGTAGAAAAAATTAAGTTTTAATAAGGAGATGTTATGAAGCAACTAAAAGATAAAACAGCCCTTATCACAGGGGGTGTAAGAGGAATCGGCAGGGCAATCTCTCTGGAGCTTGCTGCCATGGGCTGTAATGTTGCTATCTCAGATATCAATCTCGATTCGTCAAAGGATTTTGAGGACAAATTAGTGAACCATGGAATTGATTATATATTTATCAAGGCAGATGTCTCTGAAAGTGGCGATGTGGAGGAGATGATAAAGAGGGTTCTGGATAGATTTGGCGCATTGGATATTCTTGTAAATAATGCTGGCATAGCAAGGGACAATCTGTTGATGAGAATGAGTGAAGAGGAGTGGGATATGGTTCTGAAGGTAAATCTGAAGGGAGCATTTCTCTGTACTCAAAAGGTCATCAGACACATGATGAAGCAGCGTGCTGGTAAGATTATCAACATTGCTTCAATAATTGGGATTATGGGAAATGCGGGACAGGCTAATTATGCTGCATCAAAGGCAGGTCTAATTGGATTTACAAAAAGCATTGCAAGAGAGGTTGCCTCACGAAACATACAGGTAAATGCAGTTGCTCCTGGATATATTGAAACTGAGATGACATCCTCACTTCCAGAAGAGGTAAGGGAAACATACATAAAAAACATACCGATGGGCAGGAGTGGAAGGCCAGAGGATGTTGCAAAAGTAGTATCGTTTCTGGCATCACCCGATTCTGATTACATAACCGGTCAGGTTATACAGGTAGATGGAGGATTATTGATTGCATGATAGAATGGATATATTATTTTATTTAAAAAAGGAGGTGAAAGTAGGATGGTTGATGAAAAAAAATTCAAGGATCTGATTGTGGATCGGTTGGGAGTGGATCCAAATGAGGTGACTCCTGAAGCATCTTTTATTGATGATTTGGGTGCAGACTCATTGGATACGGTTGAATTAATCATGGCTTTTGAGGAGGAATTTGGAATCGAGATCCCGGATGAAGATGCTGAAAAATTGACTACCGTAGCAAAAGCAAAGGAATATCTGGATAAAAAACTGGCAGAGAAGAAATAGAAGAAGCTGGGTCCTGTCTTGCGGGACAGGACCCCTAATCAACATTGGGAGGTATTTTTATGGGTAAGCGTCGTGTTGTAGTCACTGGAATGGGAGCCGTAACACCGATTGGAAATGATGTTTCTGCTTTTTGGGAGAGTCTTATTAATGGGAAGAGCGGAGTTTCACGTATTACCAAATTTAATGCCGAAGCCTTTGAGACAAAGATTGCCGCAGAGGTAAAGGATTTTGATGTTACCAAGTATATTAATCCCAAGGAAGCAAGACGAATGGATCCTTTTACTCAATATGCTATTGTTGCTGGAGATGAGGCCGTTCGTGATTCGGGATTAGAGGTAGAGAAGGAAGATCCAACACGAATTGGAGTGCTGATCAGTTCTGGTATTGGTGGAATGATAATATATGACATCGAACATCAAAAATGTCTGAAGCATGGGCCGCGAAGAGTAAGTCCCTTTTTCATTCCTCAGATGATTCCGGACATTGCTCCAGGTCATATTTCGATCAAATATGGTTTCATGGGTCCCAATTACAGTACTGTCTCGGCGTGTGCATCTAGTTCACACAGCATAGGCATTGGATACATGCATATTCAAATGGGAGATGCAGATGTAATGCTCGTTGGTGGCGGGGAAGGTGTGATGACAGATATGGCCTTTGCAGGTTTTGGAAATATGAAGGCGATTTCAACAAGGAACGATGAACCGGAAAAGGCGAGTCGACCGTTCGACAAAGAAAGGGATGGATTTGTTATAGGTGAGGGTGGTGCAGTAATAGTACTTGAGGAGCTTTCACGTGCTTTAAAGAGGGGAGCAAAAATATATGCAGAACTGGCAGGATATGCATTCAGTGGTGATGCCTATCACATAACCGCTCCTCATCCAGAGGGAAAGGGTGCGGAGTTGGTGATGAGAAGGGCTGTAGAATTGAGCGGAATAAATATCGATGAGGTCGACTATGTCAATGCGCATGGGACATCCACTCCATGGAATGATAAGATCGAGACATTGGCAATAAAGAAGTTATTTAAAGATCATGCAAAAAAGCTGTGGATAAGCTCCAACAAGTCTATGATCGGACACCTTCTTGGAGCTTCTGGTGCAGTGGAGTTTGTAGGTACTGTGCTCACATTGAAAAATGGAATTGTTCCGCCTACGATTAATTATGAAGTGCCTGATCCCGATTGTGATCTGGATTATGTTCCTAATGTTTCAAGAGAGAGGGAAATAAGAGTTGCAATTTCAAATTCCTTTGGATTTGGTGGTCATAATGTTTGTCTCTGCCTCAAAAAATATGAGGGGCAGTAAAAGTTAAAACATGATATTTAAATCTTTGTTTCAAAAATTCTGTTTATTTAGGATTAAGAGAGATAAAGGGAAAAGGGGATCTATGAGAATAGATTCCCTTTGTCGTAAATTATCATACCGGTTTCGTAACAGGTCCTTACTGCGGCAGGCACTGACTCATCGTTCATATTTAAACGAGGATGGTGGGAATTTGGAATCAAATGAGCGGCTGGAGTTTCTTGGTGATGCAGTACTGGGTATGATAATAACAGACGAATTGTTCCAGAAATTTTCGGAGTGCAGTGAAGGGGAGCTTACAAAAATTAAATCGAATCTTGTATGCAGATCAATGCTTGCCAAGAAGGCAAGAGAGATTTGTCTGGGAGATTACCTTTATCTAAGTGTAGGTGAGGAAAAGAGTGGTGGAAGGAACCGCGAGTCGATTCTTGCCAATACTTTTGAGGCTCTACTCGGCGCGATGTTTTTAGATGGCGGCTTTAAAAGAGTAAGGAATTTTGTTCATAATAAGTTTTTAGATGATATTGAGAATATGATCGACAGGGGATATTATAAAAATTACAAGAGCTGGCTCCTGGAATATCTCCAGGCAAGAGGGAAAGAGGTACCGAGATACAGGGTTAGAAATGAATCAGGTCCAGATCACAGGAAAGAGTTTGAGGTCGAGGTAGTCGTGGATGGTGTTGTAATGGGAGTAGGTCGGGGAAAGAGTAAGAAGATGGCAGAACAAGAAGCAGCCAGTCGGGCAATTGATAGACTTGGATTGGATAAAGACAACAAGATTGGAGAGTAACAAACTCAGGGAGTGAAGATATGGATTATTTCTTTGAAGATGATATAGTTAAAGTTCGAGATCTGGCACGCAGGATTGCAGATGAGGAGATAAAGCCAGTTGCAGTGCAATATGATCAGACAGAAGAGTTTCCATGGGAGATTGTTGAGAGTATGGGCAATGCAGGGCTTTTTAGGAGTTATATAGATAAAGAGTATGGCGGTATGGGATTGGGCATACTCGGTCTGTCTGTAATAACAGAGGAGCTATCAAGAGGCTGTGGAGGGATAGCATTGAGTCTTGCCGGTACTGCTCTTGGTGTGATACCGCTGCTTATAGCAGGAAGCGATGAACAAAAGAGGAAATATCTTCCAGATCTGATGTCCGGCAAATCCCTTGCAGCATTTGGAATAACAGAACCCGAGGCAGGATCTGATGCAGGGAATATTAAGACTACAGCAAAAAGGGATGGAGATTGTTATATATTAAATGGATGCAAAATTTTTATTACAAATGGCGGAAAGGCAAAATTTTATACAGTAATAGCTTCAACAGATCCAACCAGGGGAAGCAGGGGTTCTTCGGCATTTATAGTTGAAGATGGGATGGATGGTTTTTCATATGGTAAAAGGTACGAGAAACTTGGGATCAGGGGGTCTGCAACGTGTGAGCTCGTGTTTGAAGATTGCAGGGTTCCAAAGGAGAATCTGCTCGGCAGGGAAGGAATGGGATTTCTTATTGCAATGAGGACTTTTGATCGTGCTCGTCCTGGTGTGGCAGCACAGGCTGTTGGAATAGCTCAGGCAGCACTCGACTATGCTGTTGAACATTGCCGAAAAAGCATGCGTTGTGGACAGCCACTCACAAGTTTTCAGAATGTTCAATATGAACTTGCAGAAATGGCAACCAAGATCGAAGCAGCAAGAGCCCTGATATATTCGGCAGCCCGAATGATCGACAGAGGTGCAAAAGATTTTGCAAAGAGTTCTGCCATGACAAAGCTGTTTGGGTCAGATGTGGCAGTGGATGTTACTTCGCGGGCAGTCTCTCTATGTGGCGGAAGTGGTGTTGTCGAGGGAAGCCCTACAGGAAAATTCTTCAGGGATGCAAAGATTACTCAGATTTATGAAGGTACAAATGAGATTCAAAGGGAGGTGATCGCACGTCACATAATTAAAGAGGCAGCTTCTAGAAAATCGTGAATAATGTTACTATGAGTGTTTTAACCAATAACTATTAATATTCAAAACTGCTTTCCCCAATAAATTCTCGTAAAATTGAGTTTGGCGGCACTATTGCGGGCGGCCCAGGAAGAATGTGCTGAAGAAGCTCCTTTAGTCGCAGGGCTTCTGGATATGATTCATGGTTCTCCTCTATTGTTTCTAAAAGCGGAAGGGCCAAGGATTTTAATATGCACAATTCGTATGACAGGGATGAATTAAATATGATGTCCGATTTTTCCTGATATGGGAAGATATATTTTTCCTCTCCCCTTCGCACTTCTGGCCATAATTTTAGTATATGTTCTGGTAGATATCCCCTGAAACGATTATCACGGATTAGCCTTCTGAACAATCGCACATCGCTTGTGTGAACCCTGATATGATCTGTAATATTCAGTTGTGTTAGTGCACTTACATATATTTTGAGAACCCTGTGAACAGGAATAAGATCGACTATTGTATCGTTCAGCGCGTGGATTCCTTCAATAAGGATTGGTTGATCCGGCTCTAACAGGCATGGCTGGCCATCCACTCTTTTACCCGTCTTAAAATCGAAGTGTGGAATATTTACACTCTCACCTCTTAATAGTTTATAGAGATCATGTTTTAATCTTTCTGTGTCGACGGCCGAGAGTGACTCAAAGTCCTGTTTGCCGTCTCTGTCCAATGGTATCATGTCTCTGTCAAAGAAATAGTCATCCATAGAAATTGAGAGGGGCCTGATATGGTTTACCTTTAACTGAATAAGAAGGCGCTTTGTGAAGGTTGTTTTCCCTGAGGAGGATGGTCCGGAAATGAGTATTATTCTACATCTCTTTTTAATTTTTGTGATTCTGTCAGCAATAAAGACTATTTTTTTCTCGTGAAGAGCTTCACCGATTTTAATAAGTTCAGCAAGTTTGCCTTCTATGATTGAATGATTAATGTCAGAAAGTTTTTCAAGACCAAGAATACTTTCCCATCTGTGATATTCATGGAAGACCCTTGAGAGTTTTTTCTGTTTAATAAATGGAGCAAGCAACTCAGGTCTTTCTTCATATGGAAATCTCAGAATAAATCCTGGTTTGTAGAGCCTCAGCGCAAAGGATTCTATGAATCCTGTTGATGGAAGAAGTGGATAACAAAAGTATTCCAGATTTTCTCTGAGTTTGTAGAATGTTATATAGTCGGGTTTATTTTCCGGTAAGATTAAATTCGGCCTTTTCTCATCTTTTTCAAATTGTTTTATTGCCTCATCTGTCTTCAGTGTGACAGGGACTATCCTCTCATTCATTGAGATTATTTTCTGCATTCGTTTTTCGGTCTCTTTAATGATTGAACTTGTGGCTTTTCTTTTAGTCTTAAACTCGCAGTAGAGACCCTTACCTATTGAGTGATTTATTATGACTCTCTCTTCCGGCAGAATTTGTTTCATGGCAGTGATGAGGATAAGACAGAGTGTATACCGATACGATCTTGTGCCTTCAGGTGTGTTTAGTGGTATCCAGTAGATTTTACCCCCTTTTTCTAATCTGTGGTTAAGGTTAAGAATATGGCTATCAATCCGGGCAAGTACAATCTTTTGTTTATTCTCCTTATCCAGATTTTCGAGAATCTCTGATAGTAATACGCCCTTAGAGAAGGTGAATTTTCCTCCACTCTTAAGTGTGATTTCGATCTTTTCTTCATCCCTTTTCATTTCATTTTCCCCTTCAGCAGATACAAGATAAAAATTTTAAGCGATTTAACAAGTGTTTTTCATTGACAAAGGGTATCATATTTGTTATTTTTTTAAATAAATATAGGAGAGCTATTGGATGAATCGACATCAAAGATATTATGTTAAAAAGTACTTAGAAATAGGCAGTCTCCTTATTAAATTA